>NZ_VENP01000021.1 GCF_006351005.1 Miniimonas arenae
AACCGGCTCTGCCGCCACCCCGCTCACCCCCTCGTCAGCCAACCCCACGCGAATCGAACGCGTGTACCGAGAGTAAATCCGAACACCGACAAACGCACCCCCCACCACGCCCCTGTGGACACCGCGACACCCCACCCACCTGAGGACAACCGAGGACCGTGGGGCAGGCGACCGACGACGAGCGAGGGCCTCGTTGGATCACAACAAGAAGGCGCCACGTCACGCCGTCGGAGGGATGACCGATGCCCGAGCAACCCTCCTCACGGACAACCCGTGACCACGAGCGCACCATCAGTCCGCGCGCTGACCGAGATCCGTCCGCAGAGGTCGGTGCGCGCGACCATCCCGATCTGCGAGAGCCGAGCGACTACGTCGTCCGCGGGATGCCCGTAGTGGTTTCCGGCACCGACGCTCACGAGCGAGACCCGACCGGCCGTCGCCGACAGGAGCGCCTCATCCTGGTCACGCGACCCGTGGTGGGCGACGACCAGCACGTCAGGACGGGGTAGGGCCGGCCACTGCCGCGTAATCCCGGCCTGAGCCCACGCACCCGCGTCGCCGTGTGCGAGCACCGTCAGCTCCGGCGCGCTGATCCAGAGCGAGAGACTGAGCTCGTTCGCGGTGCCCTCGGCCTCCTCCTCTGAGCTCGCTGCCTCGTCGGAGCCGACCGTCGCCGTCGTACCCGTCGTGGAACCCGCCACGACGCCTACCGCCCCGCCGCCGCCCTCGCCGCCACCGATCAGCCCGCCCTCCGGCGGCGCACGGAGCGCGACCGCACGCGAAGTCGGCCACAGCACGCTCACCTCGAGCGCGCCGAGACCGAGCGCCGGCGTGTCGGCATCCGCCGCGACCACGGGCACGTCCGCCTCCTCGAGGGCGCCCACCACCCGCACGAGCCGCGGGTCGAGCGCGCGCGGCACCAGCGCCTGCCGCACGGGGACGGCCGCCAGCACGTCCCCCAGCTCCCCCACGTGGTCCGCATCAGCGTGCGTGAGCACGAGCGCCGCCAGCTCGCGGACTCCCCCGGCCTCGAGGCAGTCGCGCACCGGCGCGCCTGCGGGTCCGGTGTCCACGAGTACCGCCGCGCCCGGTCCGCCGTCGGGCTCGGCCGAGACCAGCAGCGCGGACCCCTGCCCGACGTCGCACTGAAGCAGCCGCCAGTCGGCCGGGACGGCTGCGGGCACCGAGCCCAGCGCGATACGCCCGACCAGCCCACGAGTCGCTGGGAGGACCGAGAGAACGACGACGAGGCTCAGCACGCCCAGCACCGACGGCGCGGCCCAGACCCGCAGTCGCGCCTGGGCAGCTGCCGAGAGCCCACCACGCCTCACGAGGAGCCAGACCCCGGCCCCCAGCCCGACGGTCAGCACCGTCCCGCCGGCCCCGCCGGGCCACGGCAGCCGAGCAAGCGGGAGCGCCGCGGCGCGCGTGGCCACGGCCTCGATCCACCACGTTCCGCTCTGCGCGACGACGAGGAGACCGTGCGCCACGAGTGGCGCCACCGGCTGCACGAGCGTCGCGAGCAGAGCGAGCACCGTCACGGGCGGAACGACGGGCGCGACCAGCGCGTTCGCAAGCACGGCGTAGGTCGCGAGCCCGCCGTCCAGCCCGACGAGCACGGGAAGGCAGGCGACCTGCGCGGCGAGCGGCACCGCCAGCGCCGGTGCGACCGGCGCGAACCGGCCGAGCCGAGCGGCCATCGCCTCACCCCACGGCCGCGACCAGAGCACGATCCCGGCCGTGGCCAGCACCGACAGGGCGAACCCCGGCGAGCGCGCGAGCCACGGGTCGGTCAGCACCAGCACCGCGCCGGCGACGGCGAGCGCCGGCACCGCGGCGGAGCGGCGCCCCAGGCCGAGCGCGAGCATCGCGACGAGACCCATCGCGCCCGCCCGCACGACGCTCGGCTCGGCGCCGACGAGCAGCACGAGGCCGGCGAGCACCACAGCAGAGACTCCGAGGCGCACGGCACGAGGCACACCGGCCGTGCCGATGAGCACCAGTCCGACGACGATCGCGACGTGCGCTCCCGACACCGCAAGCAGGTGTGTCAACCCCGCCGCACGCATGGCGTCCACGAGCGCAGGCGGCACGGCGGAGTCGTCGCCGACCGCGATCCCCGGCAGCAGACCCCGTGCATGGGGTGGCAGGCCCTCGACGGCGGAGCGCAGCCCGTCGCGGAGCGCCACGATCCCGGCGCGCCAGGACGGCGGGGGCGCTCGCACGTCGGGGTCGCCCGAGGCGAGCACGAGAGCGACGGCGCGCTCGCCGTCGGCCGTCGCGACGAGACGTACGGATGCCGACACGGTGGACCCGGGCGGGAGCGACGCCCACCGCGCGCCGGCGAGGACGACCACCGGCGATCGAGCGCGCCGCGCCTCGCCCCGGACGTCCACCTCGAGCAGGGTCGCGTCGAGGCGCAGGCGTGGGGACCCGTCTCGCTGGGTGGTGGTCGGCTGCGGCTCCGACTCGGTGCGCAGCAGCGCCGTGACGGTGCCGCCCCAGTCGAGCCCGGCCGTCACAGCGGGACCGTGCCGCACGGTGTCCTGCGCCGCGATCGACCCGAGCACGCACAGCGCGAGGACGGCCGTCGCGAGCAGTGCGGTCGGCCCGCGGGGCCAGCGGGTGCGATGGCGTCCACGACCCGCTCGTGCCGCCCGGACGAGCGCCGCGATCGCGACGGCCAGCAGCGCGAGGGCCGCCACCGCACGTGCCGATCCCGACCACCCGACGGCGAGCGCCGCCGTCGCCCATGCCGCCGCTGCCGGGAGGACGAGCCGGGTGTCGAGGGAGCGGCGTGGGTCCGGCCGCAGCGGCGCAGGAGCCTTCAGGACGTCTCCGCCGGCACGCCCCTCCGGCGCGAGACCCCGAGCCGACACGAGGCCCCGAGCCGGGCCGTCACCGTCGAGAGTCCGCCCGCGGTCGCGCAGGGCAGCGGCCCCGTCGCCGCCCGTCACGTCGTCACCAACGGCGTGAGCTGCGCCATGAGCGCGGGCCCGATCCCGGACACCTCGTCCAGCTCGGCCACCGCCGTGAACCCGCCGTGCTGCTCCCGCCACGCGATGATCCGCGCGGCGAGCGCCGGACCGATCCCGGGCAGCTCCTCCAGTGTCGCCGCGTCGGCGGTGTTGAGGTTCACCAGGCCGCCGGAGCCCGCCCCGCCCGACGCCGCCGCACCCGGGCCAGACCCCGAGCCCGTCCCCGGAACGTCGGGCTCGGTCACCGCTTCTCCCGGCGCGGCGATCAGCACGCGTTCGCCGTCGACGAGCAGGCGAGCGAGGTTCACGGCGTCCAGGTCGGCCGTCGCCGTCGCTCCTCCCGCCGCTGCCACCGCGTCCTGCACGCGCGACCCCACCGGGAGCGTCACCACCCCTGGCGCGAGCACCTCCCCCGCGACGTGCACCACCACGACCCCGCTCGGCGTGGGCGACGCCGCCGTCGACGGCATCGCGTCAGCGGCTCCGGCCGGCGGTGCGGAACCTTGCGCGGAGCCGGGGCCGGCGTCCTGGGTGGGGGCGCCCTCGGCGGTCACATCGGGTACGGCGGCCTTCGCCGACGCGTTCGCCGCGTCGGGCAGCACGGTCGTCGCGACGCTCGTCGCCGCGGAGCGCACGAGGACGACGGCGAGCACCGCCACCGCGGCGAGCACCAGCGCCAGCGCCGTGCGGGCCGTGAAGGGTCGACGTCGTGGACCGGCGCTGCGTCCGGCGCGTCGCCGTCGTCGCCCGGTCGGGTCGGTGTCGGCCGAGACGCCTCGATCCGTGCCATCACCGTCGTCACTCGGGTCGAGGTCCCACGCCGCGACGCCGTCCGCGGTGCCGTAGGCCGCGCGGGTGAGCGCCGCGAGCCGCGCCCGCTGGACCATGTCACGACGCACCATGCCGATCACGCTAAGCAGCGCTCCTGCCGGACGCTCCCGCCGCTGGGGACGGTCCCCGCGCGGGCGACGAGAGCGCTCGCTGGGGACAACCGGTCCGCACATGGTCCAGCGCCGCGACGGTCCCGGCCCCTAGGCTCGGGCCACCGCGAGGACGCGTGGCCGGCTGCCCCGGGACTCGATCGCGGTCGTGAACGGACGGGCCCCGAGGTCGGACGGGATCCCGAGTCGGGCACGGCCGACGATCGACTCGGGCCGCGACAGCCGCGCCCTCGCGGTCGGGCGACACCCGTCGCAGGCAGGTCACGCAGACACGGATACGCAGGCAGGTCACGCAGGCAGGGAGGCCAGGATGAGCACACCGTCCGCCCAGGAGCTCGCGCAGCTGCGCGCCGCAGCGGCGCAGGCCGAGGCCGACGCGGCGGAGGCACGCGCAGCCGCTGCCCGGGCGGCGCTGGCCGCTGCCGAGGCCGCCGCGGCCAGCGCGGCCCAGCCCGACCCCGCCACCACCTCGGGCGAGGCGTCCGCGACGGCGACCGACGCCGTCGTCGTCGTCGGCGATGGAGGGGCGGCCAGCACGGGCAGCACGGGCAGCACGGGCAGCACGGCCAGCGCGGGCGGCACAGGGGCGGGCGCCGGCGACACGGCGGGCGCACGCGGCGCACGCGATGCGGCCGACCCGACGACCACCGACGGCGACCCGGCGACGACCGCGAGCGACGCCGTCATGCCCCCCGCCCCCGCACCAACACCCGCACCCGCACCAACACCCGCACCCGCACCCGCACCCGACGCCACCACCGCGACCACGACCGCGTCGAGCCTCACCGGCTACGCGGCCGAGGTCGCGCAGGCGTACGCCTTCCCCGGCGGCACGCTGCCGCTCGGCGCACTCCTGGTCGACGGCGAGCCCGAGCCGCGCAGCCAGGTCGCCTTCTCGCTCGGCATGCTCAACCGGCACGGGCTCGTCGCAGGCGCCACCGGAACGGGCAAGACGCGCACACTGCAGGCAATGGCGGAGGGCCTCTCGGACGCCGGCGTTCCCGTCTTCCTCGCCGACGTGAAGGGTGACCTGTCGGGGCTGCTGACGCCGGGCACGCCGAGCGAAAAGCTGCTCGCGCGGACGGAGTCGCTCGGCCAGGACTGGTCCGCGACCACCTACCCTGTCGAGCTGCTCACCCTCGGCGGCCTCGGCACCGGCACGCCCGTGCGCACGACGGTGACCGACTTCGGTCCCCTGCTGCTCTCGCGCGTGCTCGGCCTCAACGAGACCCAGGAGTCCAGCCTCGGCCTCATCGTGCACTGGGCGGACCAGCAGGGACTCGCGCTCCTGGACCTCAAGGACCTGCAGTCGACGATCGCCTACCTCACCTCCGACGACGGCAAGGCCGAGCTCAAGGGCATCGGCGGCGTCTCGTCGGCGACCGCGGGCGTCATCCTGCGCGAGATCGTCGCGCTGCAGGCGCAGGGCGCGGACGCGTTCTTCGGGGAGCCGGCGTTCGGGGTGCACGAACTGCTCCGGACCGCGCCGGACGGGCGGGGCGTGATCACGGCGCTGGAGCTGCCCGCCGTCGCCGACCGGCCGGCGCTGTTCTCGACGTTCCTCATGTGGCTGCTCGCGGAGCTCTACTCCGAGCTGCCCGAGGTGGGCGACCAGGACCGGCCGCGGCTCGTGTTCTTCTTCGACGAGGCGCACTTGCTGTTCACAGGCGCCTCGAAGGACTTCCTCACGCAGGTCGTCCAGACCGTCCGGCTCATCCGGTCCAAGGGCGTCGGGGTCTTCTTCGTCACGCAGAGCCCGCAGGACGTTCCCGCGGACGTCCTGGCGCAGCTCGGCAACCGCGTGCAGCACGCACTGCGCGCCTTCACCCCGCAGGACGCCTCGGCCCTGCGCGCGGCCGTGCGCACCTACCCGAAGTCGCCCTACGACCTCGAGCAGCTGCTCACGGCGCTGGGCACGGGCGAGTGCGTCGTCACGGTGATGTCCGAGCGCGGGGCGCCGACACCGGTGGCCTGGACGCGCGTGCGCGCACCGCAGTCGTCCATGGACCCCGCGCCCGCGACTGCACTCGAGGCGGCGGTGGCGGGTTCGCCCCTCGCGGCGCGTTACGGCACGCGGGTCGACAACGCCTCGGCGTACGAGCTGCTCGCCGAGCGCGTGGAGCACCAGTCCCGCGAACGTCTCGCGGAGGAGCAGCGCGCCGCGGCCGAGAAGGCCGCCGCCTCCGAGGCGGCGGCGCGGGAGAAGGAGCTCGCGAAGATGCAGCGCGACCTCGAGAAGCAGGCCGAGCGCGCACGCGGGTCGTCCGGGCGGTCGTCGGGGTCGTCCGGGTCGGGGCGCTCGTCCTCGCGCTCGGCGTCGCACGCCTCCCCGCTGGACAACTTCCTCCGCTCTGCCGGCACCCAGCTCGGCCGCGAGATCACGCGGACGATCTTCGGCACGCGTCGGAGGTGAGCCCCGGGCGACCCGCGCACCGCCGCGAGTCGCGCCGTCGGCGCCGGACCCCGGCGGGGCGACCCCGCACCCGGGCAACGCGCCACCCGAACCCGAGCCACGCCGTCGTGCATGACTATACGGACTGATGTATAGTCCCGCCCTATGGCCAAGGTTCTCACGACCCTCCCCACGGGCGAGCGGGTCGGTATCGCGTTCTCGGGCGGGCTCGACACCTCGGTGGCGGTGGCCTGGATGCGCGAGAAGGGCGCGATCCCCTGCACGTACACGGCGGACATCGGGCAGTACGACGAGCCCGACATCTCCGGCGTCCCCGCCCGCGCCCTGGAGTACGGCGCCGAGATCTCCCGCGCGGTGGACTGCCGCGCACAGCTCGTCGAGGAGGGCCTGGGCGCGATCGCGTGCGGCGCGTTCCACATCCGCTCCGGCGGCAAGGCCTACTTCAACACCACGCCGATCGGCCGCGCGGTCACCGGCACGCTGCTGGTCCGCGCGATGCACGAGGACGGCGTCTCGATCTGGGGCGACGGCTCGACGTTCAAGGGCAACGACATCGAGCGGTTCTACCGCTACGGCCTGCTCGCCAACCCCGAGCTGCGGATCTACAAGCCGTGGCTGGACGCCGACTTCGTCAGCGAGCTCGGCGGCCGCGCCGAGATGAGCCAGTGGCTCACCGAGCGCGACCTGCCCTACCGCGACTCCAAGGAGAAGGCCTACTCCACGGACGCGAACATCTGGGGCGCCACGCACGAGGCGAAGACGCTCGAGCACCTCGACGTCTCCCTCGAGACGGTCGACCCGATCATGGGCGTGAAGTTCTGGGACCCGAGCGTGGCGATCGAGACCGAGGACGTGACGATCGCCTTCGAGCTCGGTCGGCCCGTCGCGATCAACGGCGTGCGCTACGACGCCTCCGCGGTCGACCTCGTGCTCGAGGCGAACGCGATCGGCGGCCGGCACGGGCTCGGCATGTCCGACCAGATCGAGAACCGCATCATCGAGGCCAAGTCCCGCGGCATCTACGAGGCGCCCGGCATGGCGCTGCTGTGGATCGCGTACGAGCGCCTGCTCAACGCCATCCACAACGAGGACACGATCGCCAACTACCACAACGAGGGACGTCGCCTCGGCCGGCTCCTCTACGAGGGCCGCTGGCTCGACCCGCAGTCGCTCATGCTGCGCGAGTCCATCCAGCGCTGGATCGCCTCGCTCGTGACCGGGCAGGTCACGCTGCGGCTGCGGCGCGGGGACGACTTCACGATCCTCGACACCCGCGGCGACAACTTCTCCTACCACCCGGACAAGCTCTCGATGGAGCGGACCGAGAACGCCGCGTTCGGCCCGACCGACCGCATCGGCCAGCTCACGATGCGCAACCTCGACATCGCCGACTCGCGCGCCAAGCTCGAGCTCTACGCCGGCCAGCCGCTGGACCAGGGGCAGCTTCTCGTCGAGCACGGCACGCTGCTCGGCACGCTGCCGGCGGGTGGCGCCCAACCGATCGCGGTCAACCCGCGCGTCCTCGAGGAGGCGGACGAGACCGCGCTCGACTCCGCCTCGTTCGACTTCGGCGCCGACTGACCTCAGCGCAGCTCGACGGGCCCGTCCGGCCCCTGCACCACGAGCACGAGGGCGACGGCGTCGCCCGGCTCGGGCACGATGTCGACCCCGAGCGCGCGGTACTTCTCCGCCAGCGCCTCCGCGTCGGGGTGCTCGACCCGCAGCTCGAGGAGCTCGAGCGTCGGCAGGTCCGACAGCCCCGGCTGCGGCGTGCTGCCCCAGTCGATGAGGAACGGGACCGCCGGGTCGGAGTCGCGGCCCTCGCCACGGGTGAGCCGCCACTCCAGCAGCGTCCCGTCCGGCGTGCGGCGCGACAGCGGCGACACCGGGCCGACCCGCACGCCGGCCGCCTCGGCCGCGCTCGCCGTCGCGTCGATGTCGTCCGGGTGCACCGCGAACGTGGCGACGCCGGGCGCCGTCCGGCCCGAGATCCCGAACGTCTCGACGTCCTCGGCGCGCGCGCCGGTCTCCGGGTTCGGACCGATCACCTCGAGGTAGTGCGGCACGCGTTCGCCGTGGACCGTGAACGCGACGAGGTGGTTCGCGGTCCCGGTCGGGTGCGCGCCGCCGGGCGCCGCGCGCACGCCGGTGAGCGCCTCGACGTGCGCCACCGCCTCGGCGAGGTCGGGTCCGGCGAGCACGACGTGGTCGAGCGTGGACGGGAACGGTGCGGGCATCAGGGCCTCCAGCGGGATGGACGACGGCGCAGCGCGCCTCGGGTGGTCGGGTGCAGGTCGGGGGTGGCTGGGCGGGGACGTCAGGCGGACACGGGCGGCGTCGGGAGGTCGGGCCACGGCGCGCCGGGGAACAGCGCGTCGACCCGCACCGGGTCGCCGGCCTCGCGGAACTCCGCCCACGCGGCCTCGCGCAGGGCCGGGTCGTCCAGCACGCTCGCGGCCGTGAGGGCGAGCGCGATCGCGGAGTCGACGATCGCGCGGCGGCCGTCCGGCGTGAGGGTGGAATCGGCGCGCTCGCGCGAGTGCCCGGGGATGCCGGGGTCACCGATCGCGACGGTGGGCTGGATGGTCGGGAGCAGGTGACTCACGTTGCCGACGTCGCTGGACCCGACCGCCTCGGCCTCGCGCTGCACCGAGAGCACCTCGCGGCGCGGCGCCGAGTGAGCCGCGAAGACCTCGGCCAGCGTCGCGTTGATCCGCTGCGGCAGGTAGACCGGCTCGCCGTCCCACACCACGTCGACCTCCACGCCGGCCGCGAGCGCGGCGCCCCGGAAGGCCGCCTCGACCCGCTCGGACAGCGCCACCAGGCCCTCGACGGTCCGCGAGCGCAGGAAGAACTCGAGCACGGCCCGCTCGGGCACGATGTTCGGCCGCGTCCCGGCCTCGAGGAACACCCCGTGCACGCGGTCGGTGGGCAGGATGTGCTGCCGCAGCTGCGCGACGGACTGGTAGGCGGTCACGGCGGCGTCGAGCGCGTTCCGGCCCAGGTGCGGGTTCGCGGCCGCGTGCGCGGTGCGGCCCTGGAACGTCGCCACGACCTGGCGCTTCGCCGCCGACGGCCCGGCGGCGACGTCGGCGCCGCCCGGGTGCACCATGATGGACGCGTCGAACCCGTCCAGGGCGCCGGCGCGGATGAGCAGCTCCTTGCCGCCGCCGCCCTCCTCGGCGGGCGTGCCGAGCAGCGTGACGCCGCCGGGCACCACGCCCGCCTGCACCAGCGGGGCGATCGAGAGGAAGGCCCCGAGCGAGGAGGCCGCGATCACGTTGTGGCCGCAGCCGTGCCCGACACCGGGCAGCGCGTCGTACTCCGCGGTGATGACCACCTGCGGTCCCTCGGTGCTGCCTGCCCGCGCGCGGAACGCCGTCGGCAGGCCGCCGGTCCCGACCTCGAGCGCGACGCCGTGCCGCGCCAGCAGCGCCTCGATCGCCGCCACCGAGCGGAACTCCACGAAGCCGACCTCCGGGTGGGCGTGCAGGTCGCGGGAGAACGTGTCGAGCTCGTCCGCGAGCGCCTCGGCACGCGCGACGACGGCGGCGCGGAGCCCGTCGGGCGCGGCGCTCTCGTCGGTCGCCGTGTGGGTCGCAGTGGGCGTCGGGGTGTCGGTCGCCTCAGGGCTCGTCCCGGTGGCGTCCGCCGTCGTGGTGCTCGTCATACCCGCGACGCTACGCACGCCCGTGACCCGGACTGGCGACCGCTCGGCTCGTCTCACATCACGGGACCGTACTGGTCAGCGTCCGGACCGCCCGGAAGCGCTAGCCGTCCTCGCCCCCGCCCCTGGACCGCAGCCCGCGCCGGCGCGCCAGGCGCCCCCACAGGTCCCCCGCCTCGACGGTCTGCCAGCCGAAGAGCGGGGACGCGTAGCGCGCGAGGACGATGACGGCGAAGGCGAGCAGGTCGCGCAGCAGGTCCGGCGTTCCGAGCTCGCGCAGCAGCAGGAACAGCGCGGCGCCGAGGGCGGCCGCGGCCGCGTTCCACTCCCCGCGGCGCAGCACCTGGACCGGCAGCCCCGAGATCATGTCCCGCGTCACCCCACCGCCGATCCCCGCGACGACGCCGATGAGCAGCGCCCCGGTGAACGGCGCGCCGTTGAGCACCGCCTTCTCCACCCCGACGACCACGAACAGCCCGAGCGCGAGCGCGTCGAACAGCCCGAACAGCCGCACGAACCGGGTCACCACGCGCAGCAGCACGACGGCGCCGAGGCCCGCGCCGAGGGCGGCGAGGACGTACGCCTGGTTCGTCACGGCGACCGGGCGCAGGCCGAGCATGACGTCGCGCACGACGCCGCCGCCCAGTCCCATCACGACGGCGACGAACAGCACCCCGACGAGGTCGAACCGCTGGCGCACCGCGCCCGCCGCGCCGGCCAGTGCGCCGACCGCGATCGCGACGACCTCGATCCACAGCGGGACCTGGAGCAGCGGGAAGGTGTCCACGGCGGATCGGCGGCGTCAGCGAACGGTCAACGAGGCAGGGCGAGCGAGGTCAAGGAGGCGAGGTCAACGAGGCGTGGTCGGCGCAGCCGGGCGGCACCGCTCAGGGCACCACGTTGACGAGCCGCGGCGCACGCACGATCACCGTGCGGGGGGTGGCCCCCGCCAGGACGCGCTGCACCCCGGGCGTCGCCAGCGCGGCCGCCTCGAGCTCGGCATCGGAGATCGACGGTGCGACCTCCAGCCGGTCGCGGACCTTGCCCGCGACCTGCACCACGCACGTCACCGTCTCCTCCACCAGCAGCGCCGGGTCGGCGACCGGGAAGGCCTCGTGCGCGAGCGAGCTCTCGTGCCCCAGCCGCGACCACAGCTCCTCGGCGATGTGCGGCGCGACGGGCGCCACCATGAGCACCAGCGCCTCGGCCGCCGCGCGCGGCACCTGCGGCAGCGACGTCAGGTGGTTGTTCAGCGTGATGAGCTTCGCGATCGCCGTGTTGGGCCGCATCGCGGCGTACTCGGTGGTGACGTCCGCGATCGTGCGCGCGACCAGGCGCGCGGTGGCGACGTCGGGTGCGTCGTCGACCACCGTGACCAGGCCGGAGTCCTCCGACACCACGTTGCGCCACAGCCGCTGCAGGAACCGCTGCGCGCCGACCACGGCGCGGGTCTCCCACGCGCGGGACTGGTCGAGCGGACCCATCGACATCTCGTACACCCGGAAGGTGTCCGCGCCGTAGGCGGCGTACATGTCGTCGGGCGTCACCATGTTCTTGAGCGACTTGCCCATCTTCCCGTACTCGCGGGTGACGGGCTCGCCGCGCCAGGTGAAGGTCGGCCCCTCGTGCGCATCAGCCCCGGCTGCCCCCGCAGCGACCTCCTCGACCTCGTCGGCCGGCACGTACACGCCGCGCGCGTCGGTGTAGGCGTACGCCTGGACGTACCCCTGGTTGAACAGCTTGTGGAACGGCTCGCGGCTGCTCACGTGGCCCAGGTCGAACAGCACCTTGTGCCAGAACCTGGAGTACAGCAGGTGCAGCACCGCGTGCTCCACGCCGCCGACGTACAGGTCCACGCCACCGGTCTCACCGCGCGCGCCGCCCGGCTGCGGCCCCATCCAGTACCGCTCGAGCGCCGGGTCGACAGGCGCGTCGGCGTCGAACGGGTCCAGGTAGCGCAGGTAGTACCAGCACGAGCCGGCCCAGTTGGGCATCGTGTTGGTGTCGCGGCGGTAGGTCTGCAGGCCCTCGCCCAGGTCGAGCTCGACGTTCACCCAGTCCGTCGCGCGCGACAGCGGCGACTCCGGGGAGGACGCCGCGTCGTCGACGTCGAACGTGCGCGGGGAGAAGTCGGCCACCTCGGGCAGCGCCACGGGCAGCATGTCCTCGGGGATCGGGACGACCCGCCCGTCGGCGTCGTACACGACCGGGAACGGCTCGCCCCAGTACCGCTGGCGGCTGAACAGCCAGTCGCGCAGGCGGTAGGTCGTGGTGCCGGCGCCCTGTCCGGTGCGCTCCAGCCACGTCACGATCGCGTGCTTCGCCTCGGCGACGGCCAGCCCGTTCAGGCTCACCTCGTCGTTCGCGGACGCGACGGCCACGCCGTCGCCCGTCCACGCGGACTCCTGCACGCCCGACGGCGAGCCCGAGACCACCTCGCGGATCGGCAGCCCGTAGGCGGTCGCGAAGGCGTGGTCGCGCTCGTCGTGCGCGGGCACGGCCATGATCGCGCCCGTGCCGTAGCCCATGAGCACGTAGTCGGCCACGAAGATCGGCAGCCGCTCGCCGTTGACGGGGTTGACCGCGTACCCGCCGGTGAACACGCCGGTCTTCGCACCGGCGTCGGCCTGGCGCTCCTGGAGCGTCTTCGCGGACGCCGCGGCGACGTAGGCACGGACCGCGGCCGCGGGCGTGTCGGCCCCCGAGGCGGCTGCGCCGCGCCACGACGCCGGCACGTCCGCGCCCCACGGCTCCTCGCTCGCCAGCAGCTCCTCGACCAGCGGGTGCTCGGGAGCCACCACCATGTAGGTAGCGCCGAACAGCGTGTCCGGGCGCGTGGTGAACACGGTCAGGTCACGCTCGCCCGCGGCAGTCGCGACGGAGAAGTGCACGTGCGCGCCCTCGGACCGCCCGATCCAGTTGCGCTGCATGGCCTTGACCTTCTCCGGCCAGTCCAGCGGGTCCAGGTCGGCGACCAGGCGGTCGGCGTAGGACGTGATGCGCATGACCCACTGGCGCAGGTTCCGCTTGAACACCGGGAAGTTGCCGCGCTCGGAGCGGCCGTCGGCGGTGACCTCCTCGTTCGCCAGCACCGTGCCAAGCCCCGGGCACCAGTTCACCGGCACGTCGGCGACGAACGCCAGCCGGTGGTCGGCCAGGACGTCCTCGCGCTCGCGCGGGGTCAGGTCGGCCCAGGTCCGGCCCTCGAACGCGGCCGGGAGCGCGACCTCGCCGGCCGCCAGGCGGCCGACCAGCTCGCTCACGGGGCGCGCGGCGCCGCGGGAGCCGTCCGGCGCGGTCGCGTCCGGGTCGAACCACGAGGAGAAGATCTGCAGGAAGATCCACTGCGTCCAGCGCACGAACTCCGGGTCCGTGGTGGCGAAGCTGCGGCGCGGGTCGTGCGCCAGGCCCAGGCGGCGCAGCTGGCGCCGCATGACGGCGATGTTCTGGTCGGTGGTGATCGCCGGGTGCTGCCCCGTCTGCACGGCGTACTGCTCGGCGGGCAGCCCGAACGCGTCGTAGCCCAGCGCGTGCAGCACGTTCTTGCCGCGCATCCGCTCGAACCGTCCGGTCACGTCCGTGGCGATGTACCCCAGCGGGTGCCCGACGTGCAGCCCCTTGCCGGAGGGGTAGGGGAACATGTCCATGACGTAGAAGGACTCCCCCGGCACGGCCGCCGCAGCGGCCGCCGCGGCGCCGTCGGCAGCACCGTCGTCGACACCGTCACCAAAGCTCGAGAGGTCCCCGACGGGGTTCGGCGCCTCGAAGGTGCCCGCCTGCTCCCAGCGGTCCTGCCACGCGAGCTCGATCGCGTTCGCCAGCGCGGGGGTGTAGCGGAACGGTGGCGCCTCGGTGGCGGGGCCGGAGTGCTCGGACGTCGTGGTGGTCATCGCGCTTTCCTTCGGTGGGCTGCTGGTCGCCGGGCGGGGCGCCTCAGGCAACAAAAAGACCTCCGCGGTGGTCGCAGGAGGTCGGCCGCGCTGACGGACACGGATGTCCGGCTGAGGTCAGCGCGGCTGGGTAAGCAGCTCCAGGTGGGTCACGGGGTCAGCCTACCCACGCCACCGCCATCCGGCTAACCCTCAGGTGCGTCACCCAGACACGTCCCCCAGGCATGTCACCGCCCGTGCCCGACGGCGTCCGCCAGCTCGCGCGCGGACCTCGCCACGCGCTCGGCGAGCGCGGGCACCGGGCGCACGCCCAGCACGAGGTCCTCGGGCGTGGCGACGATCGTCGTGGGCAGCGTGAGGGCACCGAGGTAGGACAGCAGCGGCCGCATGGCGTGCTCGGTGACGAGCGTGTGCCGCACGGTGCCGGTCGTGGCGGCCAGCACCGTCGGGGTCATCCGCAGCGAGCCCGGCTCGAGCAGGTCGAGCACCGTCTTGAACACCCCGGCGTAGCTGCCGCGGAACACGGGCGAGGCGACGACGAGCCCGTCGGCGTCCTCGATCGTGCGCAGTGCGGCGTCCAAAGCGTTCGAGCGCAGGCCACCCAGCACCTCGTCGGTGGCGTCCCGCGCGACGTCGCGGACCTCGACCACCTCGGTGGTCACCGTGAGCCCGCGCTCGGTGAGCTGCGCGGCGGCGGCGTCGAGGACCGCGGCGAGCACCGCCGTCGTGCTGGAGGGCGTGCCGACGCCGCCGGACAGGCCGACGAGGCGGACGGGAGCGGTCATGAGCGACCTCCGATCGGGCCGACCGCGTCGGCCTGCTGCCGGGCGCCCGCTCGAACGGCGGGCGGGGTGTGCTGCGCGCGTCGCACGGTGGCGAGCAGCGCGGTGAGGGTCTCGAGCTGGGCAGCGTCGAGACCGGCGGCCATGGCCTGGTGGATCGAGCGCACGTGCCGCCGGCCCACCGCGGCCTGGACCTCGCGGCCCCGGGGCGTGAGCCGGACGAGCACGCCGCGCCCGTCCTGCGGCGCGGAGCACCGGCTCACGAGGCCGCGCCGCTCGAGCCGCTCCACGAGCCGGCTCATCGAGGGCTGCGGGAGGTAGGTGACCTCGGCGAGCCGACCGAGCCGGGCGCCCCCGTCACCGTCGCGGGACTCCGCCAGCGCTCGGAGCACGTCGTACTCGCGCACCGTGAGGTCGCCGAAGTCGCCGGTCTCCTCGAACCAGCGCATGAGCTCGGTCGAGGTGCGCAGGAGCTCGCGCCACGCCGTCGTCGTCGCGCGCAGGCCGGGCTGACCCGTGCGGGCCGCGGTCATCGCGGGGCCCTCGCGGCCCGCTGCCGTCTCACTCACCTGTCCCGCTCACCGCTGCGAGGCGGGGACGAGGTCGTCGTCCGCGAGCCCCGGGGTGTCGTAGGCGTTCGGCTCGTCGGCGCCGCCGGCGGCGGCAGCGTCAGCACCGGGCCCGACGGCGAGCGCCGCGTCCCGGGCGCCCACGCGCGCGGCGTGCGTGGGTCCGCCGGGCACGTGGGCCGGCCGGGCGGCGTCGAGCTCGCGGCGCAGCACCGGGACGACCTCGCTGCCGAGCAGGTCGAGCTGCTCGAGCACGGTCTTGAGCGGCAGGCCCGCGTGGTCGACGAGGAACAGCTGGCGCTGGTAGTCCCCGAAGGTCTCGCGGAAGGTCAGCGTCTTGTCGATGACCTCCTGCGGCGAGCCCACCGTGAGCGGGGTGAGGTCGGTGAAGTCCTCGAGGCTCGGGCCGTGCCCGTAGACCGGTGCGTTGTCGAAGTAGGGCCGGAACTCCCGGACCGCGTCCTGGGAGTTCTTGCGCACGAACACCTGGCCACCGAGTCCGACGATCGCCTGGTCGGCGCTGCCGTGCCCGTAGTGCTCGTAGCGCTCGCGGTACAGGCCGATCAGGCGCGCGAAGTGCTCCTTGGGCCAGAAGATGTGGTTCGCGAAGAACCCGTCGCCGTAGTACGCGGCGAGCTCGGCGACCTGCGGCGTACGGATCGAGCCGTGCCAGACGAAGGGGGCCACGCCGTCGAGCGGGCGCGGTGTCGAGGTGAACGACTGCAGCGGGGTGCGGAACCGCCCCTCCCACGTCACGGTGTGCTCGTCCCAGAGCCGGCGCAGCAGCTGGTAGTTCTCGACCGTCAGCGGGAGCGCGTTGCGCCCGTCCTGGCCGAACCAGGGATAGACCGGCGCGGTGTTGCCGCGACCGAGCATGAGGTCCATCCGCCCGCCCGAGAGGTGCTGGAGCATCGCGTACTCCTCGGCGATGCGGACCGGGTCGTTGGTCGTGATGAGGGTCGTGGAGGTCGACAGGATGATCCGGGACGTGCGCCCGGCGAGGTAGCCGAGCATCGTGGTCGGCGAGCTCGGGACGAACGGGGAGTTGTGGTGCTCGCCGGTCGCGAACACGTCCATCCCGACGTCCTCGGCGTGCTGCGCGATGGTCATCATCGCCGTGAGCCGCTCGTGCTCGGTGGGAGTGTGGCCGGTGGTCGGGTCGGTCGTGACGTCGCCGACGCTGAAGATGCCGATCTGCACGCCTCCGGTCGGGGGGCCGGGGCGCGGCGCTGCCTGGTTCGTGACGCCGTTCACCGGGTTGTCCGCCGACTGGTTCGCTGCGTTGTTCGCCGCCTGAGCCATGGTGCCCTCACTCCACTAGATTCATCTGCATGGACTAGTCGGAACAACCGGGCCATGCTCGGGGTTATTCCCCGTGGTCCCAACCGCGACACAAGGAGGAACCGTGAGCACCCCCGAGATCGTCACCTCAAGCCTTCAGCAGGCCCTGGTCGACCTCATCGACCTCTCGCTCCAGGCCAAGCAGGCCCACTGGAACGTGTGCGGCCCGCAGTTCCGCTCGGTGCACCTGCAGCTGGACGACGTCGTGGCCGACGTCCGCACGTGGTCCGACGACGTGGCCGAGCGCCTCGTGGCGATCGGCGGCACGCCGGACGGCCGCGCCGCGACAGTCGCCGCCGAGTCGGCGGTCGAGCAGTACGAGTCCGGTGCCGTGGCCTCCGACAAGGTCATCCAGCAGTTCGCCGAGCGCCTGTCCGCGACCGCCGAGCGGATCAAGGAGGAGCTGCCCGAGCTCGAGGTCGACCTGCCGTCGCAGGACCTCCTCATCGGGGTCGCGTTCGGGCTCGAGAAGCACGCCTGGATGTTCCGCGCCTCGCACTGAGCGCTCCAGCACCACCGGCAGCGGGCCGGCACGCCTCGGCGTGCCGGCCCGCTGCCGTGTCGTGGGGCCGGTGTGTTGTGGGGCTGCTGTGTCGTGGTGCCGATGTGGCGTGGCGCCGCCGCGTCCTCGGTGCGTCCTTTCGCGTGGCCGCGTCAGGGGCGCGGGTTGGCCGCGACGGACAGGTCGGCGTCCACCGACGTCGTCGGGGGCTCGGGGAACGGTTCCCACTCCCCCAGCGTGACGCTCTGGTCGGTGCCGAGGACGATCTCGCGCAGCGCGACCGGACGGTGGTTCGCGCGGTCGTACAGGAGCACCGACACGTAGCCCGGCGCCTCCAGCTGCCCGACCGGCACCGTGCCCTCCTTGGCGCCGCCGCTCGAGCCGTTGACGTAGAGCAGCCCGAGGCCCTGCTGGATCGGGCCGATCCGGCGGTGCAGGTGGCCGGACAGCTCGAGCACCACGCACCCGGACGGCATCACACGGTTGCCCACGTACGGGTCGTGGATCGCGAGGATGTCCACCCGCGTCGACGGGTCGTCCGGATCCACGCCCGGGCACGCCGCGTCGGTGAGCGCCTGCGCCGCGTCGGTCTTGGTGCGGAACTCGGTGTTCCCGAGCGTCACCGACGTCAGGCGCGGGTCGCGGTCGCCGACGATGCGCAGCCCCTCGACCTCCACCACGCCGCCGTCGAGCACGGTCCAGCCGCGCACGGCCTCCTGGCGACCGGTCTCGGCCGAGTCGTGGTTCCCGTCGGCGACCACCACCGGGAAGCCCTTGAGCGCGTCGGCCATCTGGTTCACGCAGATCGACTCCACGCTCGAGCCGCCGAGCGTGGTGTCGCCGAGGTTGAGCACGACGTCGGCCTCCGCCTGGCGGCCGATCTCGCCGAACACGCGGGTCGCGCCGGTGTTGCAGTGGTTGTCCGAGACGATCATCGCGGTGACGATGTCCGGCTCGGCCGGGGTCGGCGACGCGCTCGGCGTCGGGGTGGAGCCGTCGGTCGCGTCGTCTGTCGCCTGCGCATTCGACTGCTCGCCGTCGCCCGCCTGCGCGTCCGACTGCCCGCCGTCGCCCGCCTGCGCATCCGACGGCCCGCCGTCGCCCGCCTGCGCGTCCGTCTGCTCGCCGTCGCCCGGCTCGACGGCGACGGGCCCGGGCAGCACGTCGGGCGCGAGCGGCTCGGGGTCGGCCGCGTAGGCCGCGGCGGCGTTCGCGACCATGACGTCGTAGTACGCCTCGTTGGCCCGTACGGCATCGAGCGCCATCTCGCCGTAGGTGTCGACGAGGCCGCCGAGCCGCCCCGTGACGCGCGCACCCGCCAGCGGACCGCCGAGGTCGGCGAGCACCTCGGACGGCCGACCCGCCGGCTCGGGCGCCGTCACGGCCCCGACGACAGGCACGGCCACGACGGCGAGCACGCTCACCACGACCAGGGTCGCCACGGCGGGCTGGGAGAGCTTCCGCCGCACCTCGTCGCGCAGCAGACCACCGGCGGCCAGGCGCCCCGCCGCGAGCAGGACCACCGCGATCGACCAGGCGAGGAACGTGCGCCGCGCGACGTCGGCACCGAGCGCGAGCAGGGACGTGCGCACCGAGGACGCCGGGTCGGAGAAGAACTGGGCGTAGGCGGCGACGTCGCCGCCGAGGGACGCGAGCGGGTCGTCGATCTCGGTGAGCGTCGCCGGGATCTCCCCCACGTCGACGTGCACGCCGAGCGGCCAGGGCGCCGGGGAGTCGAGGATCACCGAGCCGAGCGGGCCGAGGTCGATCACCACCTGGTGGTCGACGGTGGTCGACAGCCGGGCCTCGTGCGGGCCCACCGCACCGTCCGCGCTCGCCGTGAGCAGCCCGAACAGGAACGCGCACACGCCTGCGGCCAGCACCGCGAGCGTCTGTCGCGTCGCGCGGCGCGTCGCGGGGCGCAGGCCGTGCCACCAGCGGGCGACGGGGTTGCGGACGGGGTCTGGTGCGGTCATCGCGACCATTGTCACGCGCGCTCGTGGCACGTGCCGCCCCGTCCCTTATCCTGGAGCCTCGCCCCGGCCTCCGCGGGCACCTCGACCTAACTCGGACGGAGACGATGCGCGCCTCCAGCGCCGGCGACCATAGCGCCGCCACCTGCCTGACCCCCACCCCGCTCGGTGACGACGACCCGGAGGGCGACAGTCCCACCCGGCCGTTCCTCCCCCTCCGGCCACCCGGCCGCGCTTCCCGCCTGAGCGGTGGTGAGCCCCGATGACCCAGGTCCTGCTCCTGCTGCTCGCGATGGCGCTCGTCGCCGCGTGCGGTGCGTTCGTCGCCGCCGAGTTCTCGTTCATCACCGTGGGCCGCGCCCAGGTGGAGTCGCAGGCCCAGCGCGGGGACCGCCGCGCGGTGGGTGTGCTCGCCGCGCTGCGCACCCTCTCGACGCAGCTCTCGGGTGCCCAGGTCGGCATCACCGTCACGAACCTCGCGATCGGTTTCCTCGCCGAGCCCGCGATCGCCGAGCTCATCCGCCCCGTGCTCCTGGACTGGGGCGTGAGCGAGTCGGCGGTGTCCACCTGGGCCGTGACGATCGGCCTCGTCGCCGCGACCGTGATCACGATGGTCTTCGGCGAGCTCGTGCCCAAGAACCTCGCGATCGCCCGTCCGATGGGCACGGCCAAGGCCGTGGCGGGCTTCCAGCGCGGCTTCACGCGCGCCGTCGCCTGGCCCATCCGCCTGTTCAACGGCACCGCGAACCGGCTCCTGCGCGCGGTCGGCATCGAGCCCCAGGAGGAGCTCGCGTCGGCCCGCAGCGCCGAGGAGCTGTCCGCCCTCGTCAAGCACTCCGCCAAGGAGGGCACGCTCGCGCTGGAGACGGCCGAGCTCGTCGAGCGCAGCCTCGCGTTCGGCGACCGGCGCGCGCGCGACGCCATGACGCCGCGCTCGAGGATGATCGCGCTCGACTCGACCGACACCGTCGCCGAGCTCATCGACCGCGCGTGCTCCTCGGGCCACTCCCGCTTCCCCGTCATCGACATCACCGAGGACGAGGAGGGTCACTCCGAGGCCGAGGTGCGCGGCATCGCGCACATCCGCGCCGCCCTCGCCGTCCCCTACGACGAGCGCGCGACGACCCTCATCGGCCCGTTCGTGCGGCCCGCCATCATCTGCCCGGACTCCATCCCGCTCGACGAGCTCATGGACGACCTGCGGGCCGGCGGCCTGCAGATGGCCGTCCTGATCGACGAGTTCGACTCGATCGCCGGCCTCGTCACGCTCGAGGACCTCGTCGAGGAGATCGTCGGGGAGGTGCGCGACGAGCACGACGAGGACGAGCGCGCCCCCTCCTCCGACGGCGCGGGCGTGTGGACGTTGCCCGGCCTCATGCGCACCGACGAGGCCACCGAGATCCTCGACGTCGCCGTCCCCGAGGACGAGGCGTGGGAGACCCTCGGCGGGCTCGTCACGGCTCACCTCGAGCGCTTCCCCGACGTCGGCGACGTCGCCGAGGTGACGAGCGCGCACGTGCCCGGGGTCGACGACAGCCTGCTGCGGTTCGAGGTGCTCGAGCTCGACGGACGGCGGGTCGAGCTGCTCAAGGTCGAGGTCGTGCCGCTGCGCGCGGAGGGTGACGACGAGAAGGACGAGAACGAGGACGACGGCGACACGCGTGGCGCCGACGCGAGCGACGCGCACGACGCGCTCGACGGCGAGCCTCGCGACCCGCAGGACTCTCGCCTCGGCGACGCCACGGGTCCCGAGCTGGGCGACGTGCGGAGCCTGGTCGTGGGCGTCGAGCCCGGCGCCGACGCAGGCGGCTCCCGTGACGCGGGCCCGGCCGACTCGCGGACGGAGGAGGAGCGATGAGCGACGTCGCCGGCCTCGGCCTCACCGCCCTGCTGCTCGTGCTCAACGCGTTCTTCGTGGGCGCGGAGTTCGCGCTCATCTCGGCGCGGCGCACGAAGATCGAGCCGCGTGCCGCGGAGGGCAACCCCGTCGCACGCATCACGCTCTACGCGATGGAGCACGTGTCGCTCATGATGGCCGGCGCGCAGCTCGGCATCACGATCTGCTCCCTCGCCCTCGGCTCGATCTCCGAGCCCGCGATCGCGCACCTCATCGAGGCGCCGATGCACGCGATCGGCGTGCCCGACGCCTGGCAGCACCCGATCGCGCTCGTCATCGCGCTCTCGCTGGTGACCTACCTGCACGTCGTGTTCGGCGAGATGGTGCCGAAGAACATCGCGCTCGCCGGCCCGGACCGGATGGCGATGGGCCTCGCGCCGTTCCTCGTCGTCATCGTCTGGCTGCTCTACCCCGTGCTCTGGCTGCTCAACGGCATCGCGAACATCACGCTGCGCATGCTGCGCGTGACCCCGAAGGACGAGGTGACCAGCGCGTTCACCCGCGACGAGGTCGCCGAGCTCGTCGAGGAGTCGCACGAGGGCGGGCTCATCGAGCTCAACGACGAGAAGCTGCTCCTCGGGGCGCTGCAGTTCACCGAGCGCGACATCTCCTCGGTGGTCCTGCCGCTGTCCCGCGTGCGGACACTACGGCCCGACGTCACCCCGGCCGGCGCCGAGGCGGCCTCGGTCCAGGGCTTCTCCCGGTTCCCGCTCGCGGATGCCGACGGGCGGCTCGTCGGCTACCTCCACATCAAGGACATCATCGGCGTGAGCGAGCAGGAGCGCTGGGTGCCGATCGACCCGGCGCTCGTGCGTCCGCTGCCGCGGGTCTCCGCGTCGGACAGCCTGCGCGCGGTGATGCAGTCGATGCAGCGCACGAGCAGCCACCTCGCCGCGGTGCACGAGGGCGACGGCGACCGCCCGATCGGCGTGGTGACGTTGGAGGACGTGCTCGAGGAGCTCGTGGGCGAGATCCGCGACGACTCCCGCCGGATGGCCGGCCGCGGCTGAGCCGACCCGGCGGGTCGGCTCAGCCCGCGGCCGCTTGCACTCCGCGCAGGGGACGGCCCGGACGCTCTGACTGGTCGGGCGCAGGTCAGCTCACGCGGCGCAGCGTCACGCTGCCGCTGCCCGCGCGCACGTGCACCTCGAGCGTGCGCTCGAACCCCTCGGCGCCCGGCACGCTCTCCAGCTCGCTGCGCACCCGGCCGGAGCGTGACTCGGCGTCCACGAGCACCGCGGTGCCGTACGGCACGCCGATCGTCGACGAGCCCGAGCCGCTCACGCCCTCGACCCGCCCCGAGGTCGCCTTCGCGACCGCGAACGAGCCCGAGCCGGTCGTGGCAGCGACCCGCCCGGTCAGCTCTCCGATCCGCACGGCGCCGGATCCCGCGCGCAGCTCGAGGTCGCCCGAGACCTCGTCGATCGAGACGGCGCCCGACCCCGACACGAGCCTGCTCTCCCCGGCGATCGCGCCGACCCGCAGGCTGCCGCTGCCGGACTTGGCCACGAGGCGCCCGGTCCGGCCCACCTCGACCGCTCCTGACCCGGACGTGAGCGAGAGGTCCTCGACGGCGTCGATGCGCACGCGCCCCGAACCCGACCGCACCACGGCGGAGGCGGCCGACTCGAGCGTGAGCACGCCCGAACCGGACCGTGCGTCCACGTCGAGCAGGCGACCGCGCAGGTCGACGCCGCCGGAGCCCGACACCACGCGCGCGTCGCTGCCGGCCGGCACGTGCACGTCGAGGCGTACCGAGCCGCCGAGGCCGAACAGCGTGACCTGGGCGGGAACCTCGACCACGAGCCCGTGCTCGTCGAGGTGCACGACGACGGAGTCGGCGAGCTGCTGTGCGCGCGGTCCCGTCGCCGTCACGGCGACGCGAGCCTGCGCGAGGTCCTCGACCGCGGTGACGGTCGCGGCGGCGTGGCGCAGGTCGAGCCGGGCGGCGTAGGGCAGTGCGGCCGGCCCCTCCTCGACGCGGTGGAGGTTCGAGCCGGTGGGGGTGTCGGTGGTCATGGTGATCTCCTCGTTCTGGGGTTGGACGCGATTCGGGGCGGTGGCGGTGGTGCGAGCCGGCGGTCAGCCGACCCAGCCGGTGAGGCGGTGACCGCGACGCGGCGGCGGCCCCTGCTGCCCGGCCGGGCCGGCCTGCCACCCCGCGCGCAGGCGGAGCTCGGCGGCCTGGACGAACCAGGTGTTGGTGGACTGGCCGGCCGCGGCGGCCGCGGCATCGACCCGCGCCTTGAGCGCGTCGGGGATGCGGAGCGTGAACCGCGTGGCCCCGCCGTCACCGCCCCCGCCGTCGCCGCCCGCCGCATCGCCGGAACCGTCGACCGGGGAGTCCACGGGCCCCCCGGCCGACCCGGCGGGCCACGCGGAAGGCGTGCCGTAGGGCGAGGTGTCGAGCACCGCGGTGGGGTCGAGCGCGTCCGTCGGCTCCAACGCCGCCGTCGGCCCGAACGCCTCGGTGCGGAGCCGGGCGACGAGCACGGGCTCGCCCTCCTGCAGGCGCACCTCGACGTCGGCCACCGCTCCGAGCTGGTCGTCGAGCGTGCGGGCGGCGTCCTCGAGGACGCCCTGGAGAGCGAGGCGGACGGCGGGCTCGACGGCGAGCGAGAGCCGTATCGCGGCCTCCTCCACCGGGCCACCGGTCGAGGCGCCGAGGACGGTGAGCTGGTCGCGCACGGTGCGCACGTGGTCGTCGAAGGTCATGACACCATGGTGACACACCATGACACCAGATGTCACCCCTTCGGTGTCACCTACCCGAATGCGGTGTCACGGTGACACCGTCGGCCTGCTACGACCCCGACGTCACCACCACCGGCGCCGGGTTCAGCGCCTGCAGCTCCCCGAGCGAGACGGCGTTCGCGCCCTGCCACCAGCCCCACCACGCGGGTCCCGGCACCACGGCGCCCTCCCACACCTGTCCGGCCGACACCGCCGCCGGCGCACCCGGCACGTCGGAGGCAGGCGTGACCGCTCCACCGTCGACCTGGACCACAAGGTTCACCTCGGGCCGCGACGTCACCATCGCCGAGGCGTCCACGGGCGAGCGCACGACGACGAGCTTCGGCGGGAGCGCGGCGTCGCGCGTGAGGTCCGCGAGCCAGTCCACGACCCCCGCCACCTCGGCGTCGCCGAAGGTGCCGCTGTGCGACTCGGGGGTCTCGGACTCCGCCAGCCGCCAGCGCGGCTCGAGCACGAGCCCGACGTTGGGCGAGCCGAGCACGTCCGCGTACGCCTGCACCTGATCCAGGAACGACTCCCGACCCGGCTGGAACGCGAGGAGCACCATCACCCCGCGCTCCTGCGCGTCGGCCACGACGTCGCGGATCGCGGCGAGCTCCGCACGCGCGCTGTAGGTGCCCGAGCGCCCTCGGGAGGAGGTGACGACCGTGGTGATCACCTCCGCCGTCGGCACGCCCTCGCCGTCGGCGATCTGCCCCGCCGTCGAGGCGAGCGCGTCCCAGTCGGGGAACCCGGAACCGGCCGTGCCGCGCACCCCCACGTAGACCGAGCCCGGCAGGAGGAGCTGGCCGCCGCCGGGCAGCTGCGTGCCGGTGGCCGCCACCGCGACCTCGTAGGAGAGCGCCTCGAGCGTGCCCACGTCGCCGACGCCGACGGCGCGGGTCGGCTGCAGCCCGTAGATCTGCGCGCTCGCGGCGCTGTCGGCGAGGACGGGCTCGTCGGTCACCACGACGGCGGAGCCCGCGGCACGCGCGGTGCCGAGCGCGGCGACCTGGTGCGCTCCGCCGTCGGAGACCGTCACCGTGTCGGCGAGGCGCGCCGTCGCGAGCACGGGCGGCAGCCCCGGCAGGTCCGCGAGCGCGGGCGCACTGGCGTCCGGGCTCGGCGTCTGCGTCGACTCGGTGGTGAGCAGCCAGTCGAACGGGGCCTGCGCATCGGCGATGGCCTCCACCGCGTCCTCGGGCTGGATCACCTCCTCGCCCGCGAGATCGTGGCCGAGCACCACCTGGAGCGCGCTCAGCTCGCGCGGCGCCTGCACCGCGCGCAGCAGCGGGCGGTCCTCGCCGAGCTCGGGCACCTCGGCGCCGTCGACCACGAGCACCGTGTGCGTGCCGAGCCGCGTGAGCTCGGTCGCCACGGCGTCGTCGGCGCCGTCGCCCATGACCAGGGCCGGCACGCCGAGCAGCATCGCGATCGACGCGGCGCGCACCTGGGACGCCTCGTCGGCGGGCGTGAGGACGACGATCCCGGCCGTGGTGAAGAACTCCTGGCTGGCGGAGACGGCGAGGGTGCCGGCCGTGTCGCCGGACAGGATGACGTCGGGCAGGTCGCCGGCGACCAGCGCGCCCGGGCTTGCGCTCGCGGCGGGGTCGGCGGGCAGCTCGGCGAAGCCGGAGCACGCGGTGAGCGCGCCGACGGCGAGCGCCAGCGCGGCAGTCGCCAGCCGGAGACGCCGGTGCACGGCCTAGCCCTGGGCGTCCAGCAGCGGCAGAAGCTCGTCGCGCAGGTAGGCGACGGTGCCCTCCCAGCCGTCGACGGCGTGGCAGCGCACGCCGAGGTCGAGGACCGGCCGGTCGTTGCCCCCCTCGTCGAGGCGGTCGCCCACGAAGAACATCTCCGCCAGCGGCACGCCCGCGAGGTCGACGAGGGCGCGCATGCCGTACGCCTTGTCGATTCCCTTGCGCGTGATGTCCACGGACGTGGAGCCGCCGGAGCGCACCTCGAGGTCGGGCAGCAGCACGGCCACCGCGTCCCGCAGCGCGCCCTTGCGCGCACCGGTCGGGTCCCAGGCCGCCTTCGCGTCGACGGGCGCGGCCTGGCCGAGCGCCGAGAAGGTGATCTGGGAGCCGCGGTCCTCCAGGACCGGCCCCCACGTCTGCGTCTCCCACAGGCCCAGCGCGCGGGCCTGCTCCTCGAGCGCGGCGAGCGCGGCGTCGCGCTCGGCTTCGGTGAGCGTCTCGGCGTAGACCTGCGCGAACTCGGTGCCGTCCCAGCGGTAGTACTGCGTCCCGCACGTGGGCATGAGGTGGAGGCGGGCCGCGAGCTCGGGCGTGAGCTCGAGCCGGTCCAGCACCTGGTGGCGGAACTGCGCGTACTGCCCGCCCGAGATCACGCAGACGGGCACGCGCGCGAGCAGCCGGCGCAGCAGGTCGGCCACGGGGTCCGGGAGGGGGGACTTCGAGGGGGCCAGGGTGTCGTCGAGGTCGAAGGCCACCAGCCGGATCGGAGCGTCTGTCACCGCCCCAGGGTACGGGCTGGCTCGGACTCGGGCGTCGTGATCGTGAGGACGCCGCTCGCGCCGGCAGGCCCGCCGGCGTAGGTGTGCTCGACGTCGCTCGCCCAGGCGTGACAGTGCCCGACGGCGAGCGTCCGTTCCGCGTCGGCGGCGCCGACCCGCGCCTCGCCCGCCGTGACGAGCAGGTGCTCCACGACCCCCGGGCCGTGCGGCGGCGACACCCGGTGCGCGCCGGGCGCGAGCTGGAGGGCGTAGACCTCACGCACCACCGCGCCCTCGCGGCGGGCCTCGAGCAGCGTCACGGCGACGCCGTCGCTGTCGGCGCCGGCGCCGGCATCGGCGAGCAGCGCCGCGAGCGGGACGCCGAGCGGGCCTGCGATGGAGTACAGCGTGGCGAGCGTCGGGTTGCGGGTGCCGTTCTCGAGCTCCGAGAGCGACCCCTTGCCCACCCCGGACGCCTCGGCCAGCGCCGAGAGGCTCAGGTTCCGGGCGGCGCGCAGCGCGCGCACGCGCTCGCCCACCCGTCCCGCCAGCGCTTCCGCGGTGGTGTCCGTCATGGGGGCGAGCCTATCGTTCCGTTTACGGAACAGCAGGCGCTACGGTGGGCGCAGATGTTCCGCAAACAGAACGCTGTTGGCGGCGGCATCGGCGTCGGCGTCACCCGGTGTGTTCACGCCTGTTTGCCGGTCCATCCGTTTGCCCGGCCCCCTCCGTTTGCCCGTCCGTCCGACCACACCACCACCAAGGAGCCCCCGTGCCGCTGTCCGACTTCCCGCGCTACCCGCTCACCTTCGGCCCGAGCCCGGTGCACCCTCTCGACCGCCTCTCGGCCCACCTCGGCGGACCGCGGATCTGGGCCAAGCGCGAGGACTGCAGCTCCGGACTGGCCTACGGCGGCAACAAGGTGCGCAAGCTCGAGTACCTCGTGCCGGACGCGATCGCCTCGGGTGCGGACACGCTCGTGAGCATCGGCGGCGTGCAGTCCAACCACACACGGCAGGTCGCCGCGGTCGCCGCGCACCTGGGGATGCAGGCGGTGCTCGTCCAGGAGCGGTGGGTGGACTGGCCGGACAGCGTCAACGACCGCGTGGGCAACATCCTGCTCTCCCGCGTCATGGGCGCCGAGGTCCGCCTCGACGCCTCGGGCTTCGACATCGGCTTCCGCGACTCCTGGCGCCAGGCGATCGAGGACGTCGAGCGACGCGGCGGCACGCCCTACGCGATCCCCGCCGGCGCGTCCGACCACCGCCTCGGCGGACTCGGCTTCGCCGGCTGGGCGCACGAGGTCGCGGCGCAGGAGGCCGAGCTCGGCGTCTTCTTCGACACGATCGTGGTGTGCACGGTGACCGGGTCGACGCACGCGGGCATGATCGCCGGCTTCGCCGACCTCGAGGCCGCGGGCGGACGACGGCGCACCGTCCTGGGCATCGACGCCTCGGCGACGCTCGCGCAGACCCGCGAGCAGGTCGAGCGGATCGCCCGGCGCACCGCAGCGCTGATCGGCGTGCCGCGCGACCTGCGCGAGGACGAGATCACGGTGCTCGAGGGCTGGGCCGGGGACGAGTACGGCATCCCGGTGGACTCGACGCTGCGGGCGATCCGGCTCGTCGGTCAGCTCGAGGGCGTGATCCTCGACCCCGTGTACGAGGGCAAGTCGATGGCGGGGCTGATCGACCTCGTCCGCACGGGCCGCATCGAGCCCGGCTCGAACATCCTTTACGCCCACCTCGGCGGCCAGCCCGCGCTCAACGCCTACTCGGCGCTGTTCACGCAGACGGTGCGCGAGCTCTAGCGCCGGGTGCGCGCGAGCCTCATGCCCGGCGTCGGCGTGACGCTGAGCAGCACGACGGCGAGCGCCACCACCGCGACGCCCGCCCACGCGAGCGGCGCGAGCCGCTCGTCGAGCACGAGCAGCCCGAGCAGCGCCGCGGTCGCGGGCTCGGCCAGCGTGAGGGTCGAGACCGTGGCCGCGGGCAGGTGCCGCAGGCCCGCCCCGAACAGGAGGTAGGCGACGATGACGGTCACCACGCCGAGCCACGCCACCATCGCGAGGCCCGACGGCGTGGCGAGCCAGGCCGTGTCCGTCGCCAGCAGCAGGGGCAGCGCGAGCACGCCGCCGACGCCGAACACCGCCCCGACCGCGTCCGCCGACGCCCAGCCGCGGTCCAGCAGGACCTTCACCCCCACGGCGTAGAGCGCGTACGACGTGCCCGCACCGAGGGAGAGCAGCAGCCCACCCGGGCCGCCGCCCGCGTCGCCCTCCCCCGAGGCGAGCAGCCCGATGCCGACGACGGCGAGCGCCGTCGCCCCCAGCCACACCCGCCCGGGTCGGCGGCCGAGCAGGGTCCACTCCAGCAGGCCCGTTAAGAGGGGCGCCGAGCCGAGCGCCAGGACGGTGCCGACGGCGACCCCGTTGGCGCGGGTCCCGCCGAAGAAGGTCGGCTGGTAGGCGAGCACGCCCGCCGCCGCGACCAGCACGACGAGCCAGGTCGGCACCCGCGCGAGCACGCCCTGCCCGGGGCCGTCAGGCGTCGCCTTCGGGAACGCAACATCCCGCCCGGCTCGCGCCCGGGCGACCCACGCCACCAGCGCCAGCCCGAGCCCACCCAGGACCAGGCGCGCGCTGCCGAGCGAGACGGACGTGGCGCCGTCGGGCGCGAACGCCTGCGCCGTGCCGGTCGTGCCGAAGCAGACCGCGGCCAGGAGCACGAGGAGCTGCGGGGGCACCCCCGAAGCCTGGCAGACCGAGCGCCACGACCCTTGCCGACGACGCTCCGGCGCGCGGACACTGTCCGCGTGGACCAGCTCGATCGTCGGCCCTGAGATGCTCCCCCGGCGCGCCCAGCTCGCACGGGCCCGCGCGGTGGCGACGTCCGCGCTGCGGGAGTACCCGATGCCGCCGGGGCGCCTGACGTTCCTCACGCACGGGGAGAACACGACGTTCCGCCTCGACTGCGACGACGGCCGCTTCCTCGTGCGCGTGCACCGCCCGTTGCGGCACGGCCGGTCGCTCGACCCCCACGTCGCGATCGGATCGGAGCTCACCTGGCTGCGCGCGATCGCGTCGGGCGCCGACGTCGGCGTCCCCGAGCCGATCGAGACGCGCGACGGCTCGCTCACGGCGACGGGCGCGGGGGGCGACTGGACCCGGGTGTGCTCCGTACTGCGCTGGGTCGAGGGGCGGATCATCGAGGACTTCACGCACCCGGTCCACTTCGCGCGGCTCGGCCGGGCGATGGCCACGCTGCATCACCAGGCCGACACGTGGACCCCACTCCCCGGGTTCGCACGCCTGACCTGGGACCACGAGGCGTTCTTCGGAGACGTCATGGTCTACGGCACGCTGCGCGCCTCCGAATGCTGGGAGCTTCTGCCGCGAGCGCTGGCCGAACGCTTCGACGCCGTCCGCGACCGGCTAGGTCCGGTCATGGCGAACGACGCCGACGTCGGCCTGATACACGCCGACCTGCATCTCGGCAACGTCGTGCACCACGACCGCACGATCAGCCTCATCGACTTCGACGACTCCGGCACCGGCCCGAGGGTGTACGACCTCGCGGTCGCCCTGTGGGAGCGGCGCGACGAGCCGGAGTACCCGATGCTGCGCGACGCCCTCCTCACCGCCTACCGCAAGGTCCGGCCGATCGACACGACCCACCTCGACGACTACATCGCGGCGCGACAGGTCGCGTTCGACCTCTGGTACACCGGGACCGCGCAGGTCGACCCGGCGTTCGCCGACCGGCTCGACGTGGTCCACCGGTGGTCCGCGGACATGCTCGACCTGCTGGAGGCGGCGCCGCCCAGCCTGGTCACAACGCCCTGACGAGCTCCTCCACCCCGCTGCTTCGCGTTGCCGGACAGCGTCGAGGTGTTGGCGTGGAGCGTCAGTCCTGGTCGTCGAGGATGAGCTCGAGTCGGCCGAGTCCCCTGTCGGCCCCGCCCACGAAAGCCCAGGCGGGGCGGTTGGTGCGCATCTCGGAAACCATCCACGTCAGTCGTCCGCGCTCACTGCGGTCCAGCGTCTCGGCCTCCACACCGTCGCTCGGGTCGAGCAGCGAGCAGAGGACGCCGAAGTCGATCAGGTGGCGGTCGCGGTGGCGGTCGAGGGCGACGCTGCGCGCAGCCGCCTTTCCGACGAGCGCACCGATCAGTGAGGGGCGCAGGATCGCGCCCGTCCGCTTCCCCACCTTCACCGGCGCAATGCTGGAGCGATCGATGACCTTCTGGGCGCCGGGAGTAGCCAGGGTGGTCCCGCCGCTGACGCCGGTCCGACTGTCGGCACGGGCCCCGAGGTGGCGTGGAATGAGCAGGTCGATCACGGCGTCCCCCCGCTGCCAGCGGTGCTGGTGCCCGGTGGGTGTCGTCCCGGTCGCGGCGAAGCCGAGGTCGCGCAGAACGCCAGTGACCAGGAGTAGCGCATGAGGCTCGCCGCGGACGTCCAGCACGGTGTCGGCGTCGTCAGTGGCTCGCTCGGGCCACCGGCCGCGGACCGCGCACCAGTAGTGCACCAGTTGGCCGCCCACCAAGGTCCAGTGTCGCGGGAGTCGCTCGAACAGCTCGAGCAGGCCGATCCAGCCGCTCTCCTGTGCACGACCGAGCACCGGGATCACGGTGGGCTCACCCGTCACGTTCGACCCCCCAGTACCTGCCCAGGTCTCTCAGGATGATCTCGGCCTGTTGCGCCTCGCGGGAGCCGGCCTGCGCCAGGTCGGCGGCCACGAGCAGCAGCGGCACCGGCGCGCGCAGTCCTTCGGGGACATTGCCGACGTGAACCACGAGGTTGTGCCGCTCGCCTGCCTTGGCCTCGACCGCGAGGTGCCGGCGTCGGACTGCCCGCAAGTCTTCGGGCCGGACGTACCCCTCGGCGAAGTCGGGACCGTACATCCCCGAGCGGGGGTCGCTGCGTCCCGACGCGATGAACGCATCCTCCACGAGGAGCGCCTCGGGCTCGTCCACGTGGAGCCGGTGGCGCTCGGCGCGCGAGTCCAGCAGCGCACGGAGCAGGGGCAGAGGGTCGGGGCTCGCGAGCAGCTCGTCGAACCGGCGACGGAGGCGGTGGCGCGCGACAGCCGAGAGACCGTCAAGACGGTCACCGTCCGAGAGCGCGATGAGCGACCACGCCATCTCGACGCCGGCGGTCCTGCCCGCACGCACGGGAACCACGGGGAGCGACGCGGGGTCCACCAGCCAGCACCCGGCGATGCGCTCGCCGTCGAGCCGTCCGTCGGCGAGCATCGCGCGGACCCATCGCTCACTGCGCCCCAGGTGCCGGGCGGCCTCCTCGACCGAGATCATTTCACTAGTCTTCCGCTAAAGGAAGTGATGTGCAATCGATCGTCGGCTCCCAAAGGCACCCTCGCGAGCGAGCGCCTCACCCGCAACGCTACGCGGGTGCGGGCCGGCCAGCATGACCTCGCCCGGTCACAGCGCCCTGACGATGTCCTCCACCCGCTGCTTCGCGTCACCGAACAGCATCGAGGTGTTGTCGCGGAAGAACAGCGGGTTCTGCACACCCGCGTAGCCCGTGGCCATCGACCGCTTGAACACCACGACGTGACCCGCCTCCCACACCCGCAGCACGGGCATCCCCGCGATCGGCGACGTCGGGTCGTCCTGCGCCGCCGGGTTCACCGTGTCGTTCGCACCGATCACCAGCACCACGTCGGTCGCCGCGAGGTCGTCGTTCACCTCGTCCATCTCGAGCACGACGTCGTAGGGCACCTTGGCCTCGGCCAGCAGCACGTTCATGTGGCCCGGCAGGCGCCCGGCCACCGGGTGCACGCCGAACCGCACGTCGACGCCGCGCTCGCGCAGCTTGGCGACGAGCTCAGCGACGGGGTACTGCGCCTTTGCGACCGCCATGCCGTAGCCCGGCGTGATGACGACCGTGCGGGCCGCGAGGAGCTCGGCGGCGACGTCCTGCGCCGTCGTCTCGCGGTGCTCCCCCGCCGGCCCGGCGCCAGCCGCTGCGGCCGGCGACCCCTCGCCGAAGCCGCCGAGGATGACCGAGACGAACGAGCGGTTCATGGCCTTGCACATGAGGTAGGACAGGATCGCACCGGAGGAGCCGACGAGCGCACCGGTGACGATGAGCAGGTCGTTGCCGAGCATGAAGCCCGCCGCGGCCGCCGCCCAGCCCGAGTAGGAGTTGAGCATCGACACCACGACCGGCATGTCCCCGCCGCCGATCGAGGCGACGAGGTGCCAGCCGAGCGCGAGCGACAGCAGCGTCATCCCCAGCAGCGGCAAGATCGAGTGGCCGTCGACGAACCAGACCCCCAGGGCCACCGAGGCCACGAGGATCGCGACGTTGAGGACCTGCTTGCCCGGCAGCCGCAGGGCCTTGGAGGGGATCCGGGCGGACAGCTTGAGGTAGGCGACGATCGAGCCGGTGAACGTCAGCGCACCGATGAAGACGCCGAGGAACACCTCCACGAGGTGCACCGCGTCCGGCTCCTCGGTGAGGAAGGAGTTGTAGCCCACGAGCACCGCCGCGAGGCCCACGAAGGAGTGCAGGATCGCGATGAGCTCGGGCATCTGGGTCATCTCGACCGTGCGGGCGCGCCACGTCCCCACCACGATGCCGATGAGCAGCACGAGCGCGATGAGCAGCCCCGTGACGAGCACGTTGCGCTCGGAGCCCTCGAGCGACAGCACGATCGTCGCGGCGAGCGCGAGGCCCATGCCGACCATGCCGAGCACGGTGCCCCGCCGCGCCGTCGTCTGCTTGGACAGGCCCGCGAGGGAGAGGATGAAGAGGATCGCCGCCGCGAGGTAGGCGACCTGCGCGAGCGTGGTCATCTGGATCCTCATGCGTCAGCGCCCTTCTGGAACATGCCGATCATGCGGTGGGTCACGAGGAAGCCACCGAAGATGTTGATGCTGGCCACGGCCGCTGCGACGAACGCGAGCCCGGTCACGAGCCAGTCGGAGCTGCCGAGCTGCAGCATCGCGCCGACCAGGATGATCCCCGAGATGGCGTTGGTCTGCGCCATGAGCGGTGTGTGCAGCGCGTGGCTCACGTTCGAGATGACGTAGAACCCGATCACGACGGCGAGCGCGAACACGGTCATGTGACCCAGGAACGCGACGGGTGCGAGGGTTAGGGCCAGGCCGAGGAGCACCGCACCCAGGGCGTAGCCGACGACGCGACGGGTGCCGCGCCGTCGTGCCTCCTCCGCGGCGGCCGCCGCACGCGCGGCGACCTCCGCCGGGGTGGGCGGCGGCGGTGCGGGCGGCCCGGCCGGCGCGGCGGGCGCCGCGGACACCTGCACGGGCGGCGGCGGCCAGAGGATCTGCCCGGCGTGCGCGACGGTCATGCCGCGCTGCACGACATCGTCGAGGTCGAGCACGAGCGTGCCGTCCTTGCCCGGCGTGAGCAGCTGGAGCAAGTTGACGATGTTGGTGCCGAGCAGCTGGGAGGTGTGCCGCGGCATGCGCGCGGTGAGGTCGGTCTCGCCGAGCACCGAGACGCCGTTCGCGGTGACGACGCGCTCCCCCGGCACGGTGTCCTCGCAGTTCCCGCCGCCGGACGCGGCGAGGTCGACGATCACGCTGCCGGGCCGCATCGCGGCGACCATCGCGTGGGAGATCGTCGTGGGAGCCGTGCCGCGCACGAGCGCGGTGGTGATGACGACGTCGGCCAGCTCGGTCTCGACGGCGTACACGTCCATCGCGGCGGCCTGCTGCTCGGGCGTGAGCGGCTTGGCGTAGCCGTCGGCCGCGATCTCCTGCTGCGCCTGCGGGGCCACGACGGGCGTCCCGCCCATCGACGCGATCTGCTCGCCGGCCTCCGGACGCACGTCGAACGCGCGCACCCGGGCGCCGAGGCTGGACGCGGCGCCGATCGCCGCGAGCCCCGCGACGCCCGCGCCGATCACGAAGACGGTGGCGGGGTCGGTCTTGCCGGCCGCGGTGACCTGGCCGGAGAACATCCCGCCGTACTCCTCGGCGGCCTCGATGACGGCGCGGTACCCGGCGATGTTCGACTGCGTGGACAGCACGTCGAGCGCCTGCGCGCGCGACAGCCGCGGCACCGCGTCCAGCGCGAGCGAGGTCACACCGCGCTCGGCGAGCGCCTGTACGAGGTCGGGATGCTGCGCGGGGGCGACCATCGAGACGAGCACCGCGCCGGGCCGCACGCGCGCCACGTCGGAGAGCGTCGGGGTGTGGACGAGGATCACGACGTCGGCCTGCCACGCCTCCTCGGGACCGACGAGGCGCGCGCCGGCCGCCTCGTAGTCCGGGTCCAGCAGGCTGGCGCGGGCGCCGGCGTCGTGCTCGACGGCGACGTCGTAGCCCAGCGCGCGCAGCGCGCGCACCGTCGTGGGGGTCGCGGCGACGGTGCTGGCCCCGTGCACCGTCGCGCGAGGGACTCCGATGATCATGGGCCCATCATGGCGGGTCGGGGGGTGGGCCCCCGTGCGACGTTGGACCCAGACAAGGGCTCGGCGAGCCTGGGCGGGCGAGCGGCGGCGGTGTTCCTCGACACGTCCCGACGCGCTGCCTAGGTTGAGCGCCATGGCCACCCCCGCTGCCTCGCCGGCACCGCCCCCCGCTCCCGGCCCCGAGCCGGCCGCCCGCACGCTCACCGTCGAGATGGCGGGCACCGACGTCATCCCGGAGTCCGAGCGCAAGGGAAAGCCCGCGGACCTGTTCATGCCGTGGTTCGCGGCGAACATCTCGGTGTTCGGGATCTCCTGGGGCGCGTTCGTGCTCGGCTTCGGGATCTCGTTCTGGCAGGCGGTGCTCGCCTCGGTGGTCGGCGTCGTCGCGAGCTTCGTGCTCGTCGGCCTCATCGCGATCGCGGGCAAGCGCGGGTCCGCGCCCACGCTCGTGCTCTCGCGCGCGGCGTTCGGCTACAACGGCAACCGCGTGTCCGCGGCGATCTCGTGGATCCTCACGGTCGGCTGGGAGACGTTCCTGTGCGTCATGGCGACGCTCGCGGCCGCGACCGTCATGGAGGCGCTCGGGTTCGGCAACCACACCGCGGCACAGGTGGTCGCGCTCGTCGTCGTGGTGCTCGTCGCGGGCGGCGCCGGCGTACTCGGGTTCGACACGCTCATGAAGGTGCAGACCTGGATCACGTGGATCACGGCCGCGCTCACGATCGTCTACCTCGTCCTCGTCCTCCCACGGATCGACCTCGACGTCGTCACCGCCCTCCCGGCGGGCAGCGCGACGGCGGTGGTCGGCGCGTTCGTCATGGTGCTCACGGGCTTCGGCCTCGGCTGGGTGAACGCGGGCGCCGACTACTCCCGCTACCTGCCCCGGTCCGCCTCCACGCGCGGGGTGGTCGGCTGGACGACGTTCGGCTCGGCGCTGCCGTGCGTCGCCCTGGTCGTGTTCGGGCTCCTGCTCGTCGGCTCCGACCCCGACCTCGGCGCTGCGATCCAGAGCGACCCGATCGGCGCCCTCACCACGATCCTGCCCACCTGGTTCCTCGTGCCGTTCGCCGTCGTCGCGATCCTCGGCCTGATCGGCGGGATCATCCTCGACATCTACTCCTCCGGCCTCTCGCTGCTCGCGACCGGCCTGCCCGTCGCGCGCCCGGTCGCGACGGCGATCGACGGCACGATCATGACGCTCGGCACGATCGTCATCGTCTTCTTCACCGACAGCTTCTTCGTGCCGTTCCAGGGCTTCCTCATCACGCTCGGCGTGGTCATCGCCGGCTGGGCCGGCATCATGCTGGCCGACATCGCGCTGCGCCGGCGCGACTACGCCGAGGCCGACCTGTTCACCACGCGCGGCGTCTACGGCGCCGTCAACGGCCGCGCGATGGCCGTCCTCGCGGTCGCGACCGTCGTGGGCTGGGGCTTCGTGGTCAACACCTACGCCGGCTGGCTGGGCTGGCAGGGCTACCTGCTGGGCGCCGTCGGCGGTAAGGAGGGCGACTGGGCGTGGGCCAACCTCGGCGTGCTGTTCGCGCTGGTCATCGGCTTCGTCGGCTACCTGCTGCTGTGCCGCGGCCGTGTCCGGCACCAGGAGGAGACCGGGTCGCTCGTGTCGTTCGGCACTGCGGGCACCGCGGGCCCGGCGGGCGCTGCCGACACCGCATCCTCCCCGCGATGACGCCCGAGCAGTTCCGCGACGCCCTGCTCGACGGCGAGGATCGCGCCGCAGCGGAGCACCTCGCCGCCGCCACGGGCACGGCCCGGCACGACGCGCTCGTCGTGCTCGGGTCGGGCGTCGCCCCGCTCGCCGACGCCTGGGCGCAGGCGGACCCGACCGCGAGCTCGGGTCGGCTCTCGGACCTGCCCGGGGTGCTGGCGCCCACCGCGGACGGTCACGTCGACCGCTGGCTCTCGCTCGCCGTCGGCGGCCGTCGCACGCTCGTGACGCTCGGCCGCACGCACCTGTACGAGGGCGTCCCGCGGCGCGCGGTGACCGCACTGGTGCGCGTCGCCGCGGCCGCGGGGGTCGGGCGCGTGGTGCTCACGAACGCCAACGGCTGCCTCGTCGAGCGCGCACTCGGCGACGTCGTCGCGATCGGCGACCACGCCAACCTCACCGGATCCTCGCCGTTCGACGGCACGGTGTTCCTGGACCCGCGCGACACGTGGGACACCGGGCTGCGCTCGGCGGTCGGGGCGATCGTCGGCGTGCGCGGCGAGGCCGTCTACGCGCAGCTGCGCGGGCCGGAGTACCAGACAATGGCCGAGACGCGGCTGCTCGCGGCGTCGGGCGTGGAGGTGGTGGGCATGTCGACCGTGCACGAGGCGCTCGTGGCGCGGGCGCTCGGCCTGCGGGTGGCCGGGCTCAGCGTCGTCTCGGACCTCTCCTTCGCCACCGCCCCGGTGGACGCGGACACCGTGCTCGCGGCGGCCGGTCGGGCGCGGGAGACGCTGCGGGCGGCGGTCGAGGCGGCGCTCGCCGCGCCGTGACGTCGGCACTCGGCGGGGCGTCAGGCGTCAGGCGTCAGGCGTCAGGCGTCAGGCGTCAGGCGTCAGGTGAGTTTGCGGTCCGCAGCGTCGTACGCGCTGGCCACCTTCGCCTCGAGGGAGTCCACCACCTGCGCGTAAATCCACCAGGCGACCAGCAGCACCAGCGGCGGCACCACGTAGCCCCAGAACCAGCCGTGCACGTCGATGTCGGTCAGCAGCACCACGAGCACCCAGATCACCACCGCGACGGCGAACACCGCGAGCGCTGCCACCAGGCGCTGCGTACCGGGGCTGCGCCGCGGGGCTCCCGCCTGCGCCTTTCGCGTGGCGTAGCGCGAGAGCGCGGGGCGGATCCACACCGTCGCGAGCGCCAGCACGACGCCGGCGCCGATCATCGCCAGGACGCCGCCGGTGACCTGCGGGACGATCAGGACGATCGCGAGGACCACCGCGATGTTGAACAGGGTGAGCGCGACCAGTCGGACCACCCAGCGCTTCGTGCTCGACATGGGCCCAGCGTGGCACGGACTGCGGCCGTGACGTGAGGCACGCCACTCCCCGACGCGAAACTCGTCCGGTCCACGCCGTCCCGGCACAGGTAAGGATCGCCTACGCTTACCCCTCGGACGACGGCGGAACTGCCGTCTCCCCCCGCACCCGCCACAGGAAGGTTGCCCCGTGCGACTCCGACGCGCCCTTGCCCTGCCCACCGCCCTTGCCCTCACCCTCGGCCTCGCCGCGTGCGCCTCGTCCGACGACGCGTCCGACGACGCCACGGCCGACGACTCCGCGGACGCCACCACCGCCACGGACGGAGGCGCCGGGGGCGACGCGGACGCGTTCCCGGTCACGATCACCAACGCCCACGGCGACACCACCATCGAGGCCAAGCCCGAGCGCGTGGCCACCATCTCCTGGGGCAACCAGGACGTCGCGCTGGCGCTCGGCGTCGTGCCCGTCGGGATGGACTCGCAGGTCTGGGCCTGGACCGGCGCCGCCGAGCCGGGCGTCTACGACTGGACGAGCGAGAAGCTCGACGAGCTCGGCGCGGACATGCCGGTCCTGTTCGACGTGACCGACGGCATCGACTTCGAGGCCATCTCCGACACGACGCCCGATGTCATCCTCGCCGCGCAGTCGGGCATGAGCGCGGAGGACTACGCGACGCTCAGCGACATCGCGCCCACCGTCGCCTACCCGACGGTGCCGTGGTTCACGCCGTGGCGCGACCAGATCACGATCAACGCCGAGGCGCTCGGGCTGAAGTCCGAGGGTGAGGCGCTCGTCGCGGACCTCGAGGACCAGATCGCCGCCGCCACGGCCGACGCCGGCTTCGAAGGCAAGACCGCGGCGTTCCTCTACGCCAGCCCCACCGACCTCTCGACGATCTCGCTGTACAGCGCGGGCGACGCGCGCACCGCGTTCCTGCAGGACCTCGGCTTCGACCTGCCGCAGGTCGCCACCGACCTCGCGGAGCAGGACGCGTTCTACCAGGACTTCAGCGCCGAGAACGCCGACCAGCTCGCCGACGTCGACGTGATCGTCAGCTACGGCGACGACACGCTGCTGGCCGCGATGCAGGCCGACCCGCTGTGGAGCACGCTGCCGGCCGTCCAGAACGGCGCAGTCGTGGCCGTCGGCGAGGGCGACGCGTTCAGCGCTGCGGTCACCCCGACCGCGCTGTCGATCCCGTGGGTGCTCGACGACTACGTCGCCGCGCTCACCGACGCCGCCGCGAAGGCCCAGTGACCCCGTCGTGACCGCCACCCTCGCGACACCGCGCCGCGCGCCCGCTGCCTCAGCGGGCGCGCGGCGTCGCGTCGTCGCGCTGGTGGTCGCCGTCGTCGCGGTGCTCCTCGCGGTGCTGCTCTCGCTCGCGTTCGGGTCGCGCCCGGTGACGGTCGACCAGGTCGTCGAGGGCATCACGACCTGGCTGCGGGGCGAGACGCCCACCGACATCGGCGCGATCGCGGTGCAGAGCCGCATCCCCCGCACGGTGGTCGCACTGCTCGCCGGGAGCGCGCTCGCGCTGTCCGGCGCGCTCATGCAGGCGATCACCCGCAACCCCCTGGCCGACCCCGGGATCCTCGGGGTGAACACGGGAGCCGCGCTCGCCGTCGTGATCGGCATCGCGTTCTTCGGACTGTCGAGCGCGGCCGGCTACCTCGTCCTCGCGCTGATCGGCGCGTTCGTCACGGCGTTCTTCGTGTACTTCGTGGGCTCGGTCGGGCCCGGCGGCACGACGCCGATCAAGCTCGCGCTCGCCGGCGCCGCCACGACGGCCGCGCTCTCCTCGCTCGTCGCCGCGATCCTCCTGCCGCGTCAGGCCGTGATGGACGAGTTCCGCTACTGGCAGGTCGGCAACGTGGGCCGCGCGGACTGGGGCTCCCTCGGCGTCGTGCTGCCCGTGCTCGTGATCGGCACGATCGTCGCGCTGCTGTGCGCCTCCGCGCTCAACGCGCTCGCTCTGGGCGACGACGTCGCCGTCGGGCTCGGCGTGCACGTCGGCCGGATCCGAGTGGTGGCCGCCGTGGCCGGAGTCGGGCTGTGCGCGGCCGTCACCGCGATCGCCGGCCCCATCGGGTTCGTCGGGCTGATGGTGCCGCATGCCGTGCGGCTGGTGGCCGGCACGGACCAGCGCTGGCTGCTGCCGCTGTCGGCGCTCGGCGGGGCCGTGCTGCTCACGCTCGCGGACACGATCGGGCGCGTCATCGGCTCCCCCGGCGAGGTCGAGGCCGGCATCATCACCGCGTTCCTCGGAGCGCCCGTGCTCATCGCCATCGCCCGCCGCACCCGAATGAAGGCCCTGTGATGGCCGCGCTCCTGGACTCCCTGCCCGCCGTCTCCGACGCCGATGTCGAGCGCGTCCGCGCGGGTCGCCGCCGTCGCTCGCGTCGGCGGACCGTGGCGCTCGTCGTGCTGTCGGTGCTCGCCGTCGCACTGTTCGCCGCGATGCTCATGCTCGGGAACACGATCTACCCGGTCTCCGACGTCCTCGCGGTGCTCCGCGGCGAGGACGTCTCGGGAGCCTCGTTCGCCGTCGGGACCCTGCGCCTGCCTCGCGCGCTCACGGCGGTGCTCGCGGGCGCCGCGTTCGGCGTGGCCGGCTCGACGTTCCAGACGATGCTGCGCAACCCCCTGGCCAGCCCCGACGTCATCGGCATCACGTCGGGCGCGAGCGCCGCGGCGGTGCTGTCGATCGTCGTGCTCAAGTGGTCCGGCACCGCCACGATGGGACTGTCGCTGGCGGTGGGCATCCTCACGGCGCTCGTCATCTACCTCGCGGCGCGCGGCGGCGACTCCACGGGCGGGCGCCTCATCCTCATCGGCATCGGGGTCGGCGCGATGCTCGACTCCGTCGTCGCCTACCTGCTGCTCAAGGCCGCCGTGTGGGACCTCGCGGTCGCGACCCGGTGGATGACGGGCAGCCTCAACGGGTCGCGGATGGAGGACATCCTCCCGCTGGCGATCGCCGTCGTCGTGCTCGTGCCGATCGTGCTGTTCCTCGCGCGCGACCTCGGCGCGCTCGAGCTGGGCGACTCGTGGGCCACCGCCCTCGGCGTGCGGGTGGACCGCACCCGCGTGCTGCTCGTCGTCGCCGCCGTCGCCCTCGCGTGCGTCGCGACGGCGACCACCGGTCCGATCGCGTTCGTCGCCTTCCTTGCCGGGCCGATCGCGGCCCGGATCGTCGGGCCGGGCTCGTCGGTGGTGCTGCCCGCCGCACTGACCGGCGCGTGCCTCGTGCTCGCCGCCGACCTGCTCGGCCAGTTCGCGTTCGACACGAAGTTCCCGGTCGGCGTCATCACGGGGATCCTCGGTGCGCCATACCTCATCTACCTCCTTGTCCGCACGAGCCGCCGCGGGGGTTCCGCATGAGCGCACAGCACGAGATCCGCACCGAGCAGCTGCGGTCCGGGTACGGCGCGAGGGTCGTCGTCGACGGCGTCGACCTCGTGGTCCCCTCGGGTCGGATCAGCGTGATCGTTGGGGCGAACGCGTGCGGGAAGTCGACGCTGCTCAAGACGATCGCGCGGCTCCTGCCCGCGCAGGACGGCGCCGTGGTGCTCGACGGGCGGCGCATCGACACCATCCCGACGAAGGAGCTGGCGCGCACGCTCGGCCTGCTCCCGCAGCAGCCCGTGGCACCCGAGGGGATCGTGGTCACCGACCTCGTGGGGCGCGGGCGGCACCCGCACCAGAAGCTGTTCCGGCCGTGGACCACCGCGGACGACCAGGCCGTGACGAGCGCGATGGCCGCGGCGGGCGTGCTCGACCTCGCCGACCGCGCCGTCGACGAGCTGTCCGGCGGGCAGCGTCAGCGGGTCTGGATCGCGATGGCGCTCGCGCAGTCGACCGACGTCCTGCTGCTCGACGAGCCGACCACTTTCCTCGACGTGTCCCACCAGATCGAGGTGCTCGACCTGCTCACCGACCTCAACCGCACGCGCGGCACGACGATCGTCATGGTGCTGCACGACATCAACCTCGCCGCGCGCTACGCCGACCACATGGTCGCGCTGCGCGCGGGGCGCGTCGTCGCGGACGGGCCGCCGCACGCCGTCGTGACCGCCGAGCTCGTGCGCGAGGTGTTCGCGCTGGACTCCCTCGTGGTGCCCGACCCCGTCTCGGGCGCGCCGATGGTGCTGCCGCGCGGGCGGCACCACGTGGGGATCGCGCCCGGTGGGGCTCTCGACGGCGTCGCTGACCCGAGCTCGGCCGCCGCCTCGCTCGCCCCCGCTCTCTCCTCCGCCCTCTCCCCCACCTCCGACGTCCTGGAGCGCCCATGAGCACCCTGACTCCCCCGGCGGTCTCCCCCTTCCGCTTCTTCGACCTGCGCGTCGAGCGCGTCACCGACCTCACGCCGTCGTTCCGGCGCGTGACGCTGACCGGTCCGGAGGCGCACCTGTTCGCCGACCCGGGCTGGGACCAGCGGATCAAGGTGGTGCTGCCGCACCCCACGCTCGACTTCGGCGCGCTCCCCCGCGGGAACGACTGGTACCAGCGGTGGCGCGAGCGCGACGCCGCAGAGCGGCACGAGTTCCGCACCTACACGACGCGCGCGGTGCGGCCGGCGCGGGACGGCGCGGAGGCCTCGATCGACATCGACATGGTGGTGCACCAGCCCGTGCTCGGCCCCGCCTCGGCGTGGATCGCGCAGGCGAGGGCCGGTGACGAGGTCGTGGTGCTCGGGCCGAACGCCGAGTGGACCGAGGGCGAGTCCGGCGGAGTCGACTTCCTGCCGCCCGCGCAGACCTCGTGCCACCTGCTGGTGGGCGACGAGACCGCGGCGCCCGCGATCGCCGTGATGCTGGAGCACCTGCCCGCCACGGCGCGCGGCATCGCGGTGCTCGAGCTGCCGAGCCTCGCCGACGCCGCCTACCTGCCCGAGCACCCGGGGTTCGAGGTGCGGGTCTTCGCGCGCGCGGCCGGCGAGCGCGGGCGGCACCTGGTCGAGGAGGGCGTGCGCGCGGCGCGCGAGCTCGCACCCGCGGGCGAGCCCCACACGGTCGAGGAGATCCCCGCCGACGAGCTCATCTGGGAGGTGCCGCGCCGGGCGCGCGGTGGCGCCGCGCTGCGCTCGACCACGATGTACGCGTGGATGGCCGGTGAGGCGGGCTCGATCCGCACGCTGCGCCGCGCGCTCGTGGGTGATCTGGGCGTGGACCGCCGCACCGTGGCGTTCATGGGCTACTGGCGCGAGGGCGTGGCCGAGGGCGCCTGACCCCCTGTCTGCCCTTCCGCCCCGTTCGCGAGAGGGTTTCCGTCCTTTCGCGAGAGGGTTTCCGTCCTTTCGCGAGAGGGTTTCCGTCCTTTCGCGAGAGGTTCTCGGTCCTTTCGCGAGAGGTTCTCGGTCCTTTCGCGAGAGGGTTTCCGTCCTTTCGCGAGAGGTTCTCGGTCCTTTCGCGAGAGACTCCCGGCCCGCGCAAGACGGCGAGCCCCGCCTCCCGCACGACGGCGGGGGTCACCCGGAGCGTCGGCGGGCGCCGGGTACCGTGGCCGCACTCGTCCGAGGGAGAGACATGCGCACCGATCGGCTCCGAGCACGGCACCCCCGCCTCCGTCCGACCCCGGCACCCGCCCTCGCGACCGCCGCCCTCGTGGTGGCGACGTGCGCGCTGACGGGGTGCTCGCCGTCGGGCGGTGATCCGGACGCCGATGTCACCGGTGTCCCGGACGACTGGCGGACGAGCACCGCGAAGGCCTGGCCGGACTCCGACTCGTTCGGCTCGAGCATCCCCGTGTACGCGCGCGACACGTGCCTCCTCGGCGACCCACCGAACCCGCTCGACGCCGGGCCGGAGACGACCGACGTCGGCTTCCTGACGCTCGGGGACGCCACCGACCCCGACTCCTACGGCTACGACTGCCGGTTCTGGGCGCCCGACCTCTACGCCGGCTCGCTGCGCCTGTACCAGGCGGGCGATGCCGCGGCGCTCGACGGACTGGTCGCCGACTTCGTGGGCGCGTCGAGCAGCACCAACACCGTGACGCACAGCGACCAGACGTCGCACGGCGCCTCGGTCTCGGTCACGCGCACCGCAATCAACGGCGAGCCCGCGGGCAAGGTCGAGGCGCTCTACGTCGACGAGGACGCGCTCGCAGCCGTCGTGCTCGAGGTGAACTCGCTGGACGAGAAGGAGTTCGGCGAGTACACGGACGCCGCCGCGGCCGAGGAGCTGATGCGCACGCTCGCCGTCGCGAACGGTTGAGCCGAGCCGAGCGGGCCGCGCCCTCGAGATCCTCTCGCGAAAGGACGGACATCCTCTCGCGAAAGGACGAAGAACCTCTCGCGACTTCAGGGGAGGCGGAGCACCGGCTCCGTGCGCAGGCCGAGCACCAGATCCGTCGGTCCGCGGTCGACCTCCTGCAGTACGAACCGCTGCCCGTAGCGCTCGGTCAGCGCCTCCTGCCGCGCGACCAGCTCCGCGTTGCCGACGACGGCGCCCACCAGGCTTCCGAGGCTCCTCACCTCGACCGTGTGCCGGCCGGGCGACACGGGCACCGCGATCCGGTACGGCGGCGCCCACAGAGCGCCGACAGGCGCGCCGTCGACGGCGAGCACCACCGCCGTCCCCGCCGGCGGCCGGTAGGGCGTGCGATAGGCCGGGCCGCCGCCGTCCCCGGACCGCGTCACCGGACCGGTGCTCACGCCGTCGCCGAGGTCGACCTCGAGACGCGCGACGCCGTCGGGCACGTCCACCTCCGCGCGCACCGTGCGCGAGCCGGGCGGCGTGCGCCAGTCCGCGAGCAGCGGGAACGCCGCGACGGCGCCGTCCTCGTCCCGCCACTCGACCGGCACCGGCATCGGCCCCGACACACACCCCGCCGGCTCGACCACACCCGCCCCGCCCTCGGGCGCGGGCAGCCCCGACCCGGTCGCCAGCACGAGCGCGCCGTGCGGCGGCACCGTGACGTCGCCCGCGAGCGCCGCTCGCGAGCCGTCGCGCGGGTCCCACACCTGCCAGCCGTCCTCGCCCGCGGCCACCCGCGCCGTCGCCGGCTCGGACGCGACGTTGATCAGCAGCACGAGCTCGCCGTCGGCGAGCCGGCGGTGCACCGGCAGCAGCGTCGGCGCGTCGGTCTCGACCACCGGACGCACGACGGCGAGCACCCGCTCCACGAGGTCACTCGCCTCGGCAGGGACGAGCCTCACGCCGTGCGCGCGCAGCGCCGCGTCGCCCGCACCAAGCCCGCCGCCCGCACCAAGCCCCCCACCCGCGCCAAGCCCGTCACCCTCGCCGAGCCCCGCATCCGCACCCGCAACCGAGCCCGCACCCCCGACCCGCACCACCACCCGGTGCCGCTCGTGCGCCGTCGCGAGCGCGGCGTCGTCGAGCACCGAGAGGTCCAGGCCTGCGGAGCGCAGCGCCCCGAGCACGTCCGCCCCGACCAGCTCGTGCGTGGCTCGCCACAGATCCACGGGCGCGATCAGCTCGCCCGAGGCGGGCCGCAGGGCGGCGTACGCGACTCCGTCGGCGACGTGCACGCCGACCGGCCGGACCGCCTCACCGAGGCGGGCCACCGCTCCCAGCCGCGCGAGCCACGTGGTGAGCGCGGGCATCACGGGCCACCACGGGTTGCGGTCGGTGAGGGCGCCCGCAGCGTAGAAGATCCAGCCCGGGTCCGGCACGGCGGGCGGGCTCGAGGGCCAGCCGTGCCCGATCAGCTGCGTGACGCCGAGCGAGAGGTGCTCCACGGCCTCGGCCTGCAGGTCCAGCGGTGTCGCGCCGTAGGACGGCGAGGCGACCCACGTCCACGCCTCGGCGGAGACGACGTTCTCGCCCAGCGCGTGCGCCGCGGACGAGGCCCACCGGGTGGGCGGCAGCTCGTCCCAGCCCCAGGACTCCCCCTCGACGAGGTCGGCGTCGGCGTAGCTGCGCATCGCCGCGGGCGGCTTGCCGTACCCCTGCAGGCGCAGCAGCACGTCGCGCTCGGCGGCGAACGCGTGCAGCGGCCCCACGAACCGCTCCTCGTACAGCGCGGTGAGGGTGCGGCCGAGGTCCCGGCGCAGCCGGCGCACCTCCTCGTCCGTCGACCAGGGGTGCCGCTGCGCCCGGAAGAGCCGTGGCAGCAGGGGCACGGGGTCGTACCCGCAGCGCTGCTCGACCTGGGCGGGCAGGTCCGGCGTCCAGTCCGCACCGTGCACCTCGAGGCTGTCGCAGAACACGGCCGTCACGCGGTCGGGTCCGCCGGCCTGCGCGGCGTCGAGCAGGGGGACGGCCACCGCGTCGAGGTGCAGCCGGGTGGCCTCGGCGTCGTAGTGGTCCAGCACGTAGCCCTCGCCGCCCAGCGGAGCGCGCTTCACGGTCTGCCCCGTCGGGGTGCACCACGCGAGCGCGAGCACGCGCGGCCCCGGGTGCGGCGGGAGGTCGATCACCCGACCCGGCGCTGCGCCGTCGAGCACCGGCAGGTCGGGCGGGAACGACTCGAGCGTGCCCGGCCCGAGGTAGGCGGCCACGAGCGTCTCGCCCGGGGTCGCCGCCGGCACCGCGAACGACCGCTCGGTCGGCGCGAGCTCGGTGGTCTCCCAGCGCAGCCGCTTGGCCCCGCGCTCGCGCGTGATGTGCGGCCCGCCGTAGGACCACCCGCCGCTCAGCGTGAGGTCGAGCCGCAGCCCGAGCGCGTGTGCCTGCTCGGCCGCGTACCCGACGCGCGCGAGCAGCTCCGGGGATCCGAAGGAGTACGTCTCGGGCTCGCCCGCGCCGTCGGCCAAGGGATACACGACGGCGAGCTCGGCTCCGGCGAGGCCGGCCGCGGACATCGCGGTCAGGTCGTGGTCGATCATCGCCTCGGTCTGTGCGGGGCCGAACCACCACCACCGGACCATGGGGCGGGCGTCCGACGGCGGGCCGGCGAACGCTGCCGCGGCGGTCGTGAGGTCGGCGGAGCGCAGCGCGGCGTTGCGCGTCGTGCGGGCCCCGGGGCGAAGATGTGGCGGGCGAGTCACCCGAAGAACCCTAGCCGCGGGCCGGCCTCGCCGCCGGAGCCTCGTTCGCCTTCCGGCCCCTCCCGACCGCAGCGTCACCACGAGTGCCGGCAGCTGCGTCACCAGGATCGGTGCCGAGCCTAGCGGCGTGCCCTCGCGCGGATCAGCGCAGCACGCTGCGCAGCTCCTGCGCCGTGATCCGCGCCGCGGGCACCCGATCCGCGCGACCCAGGTGCGCGAGCACGCCCCGGCGCAGGTGCGCCGGCGCCGGCCGGTCCGCGCCGAGCGCCAGCGACGTCACGATGATCCGCCCCGCTCCGAGGCGCGCCTCGAACAGCGCGGTGAGCCGACGCGCGGAGAACCACGTGTCGATCGGCCGGACGATCGGGGTGAGGGCCGACGGCAGACCGTCGGCGAGCATCGCGCGTGCGCCGTGCAGCAGGTCCCACCACAGCCAGTCGGTGTGGTCCTGCGTCGGGAAGTCCTCGAATACCGGGTGCGTGGCGTCGATCAGCAGGCCGAGCGTGTGCGGCGCCTGCCCCGACGTCCACGCCGTGTTCCAGAACACCGGCGTGAACCCCAGCGCCACGTCGTTGCCGATGCTTGCGCTCGGCAGCTCGAGCAGCACCGCAGCGCCCGCCTCCGCGGCTGCGATCGCCTCGGTCACCTCGTGGGTACCCACCACGCACGACGGCGCAGCCCGGGTCGCGCGCTCGGCCGGCGGCAGGGCGGGGGTCGCGCCGCCGGGACCTGCGGACCCGGACGCCTCGGGCGAGCCCGGCGTCACGGGCAGCGCGGGCGTCGCCGGCAGCGCGGACGTCGCCGGCAGCGCGGCGGTCGCGGTCGGCGCCGGCAGGAACCACAGCGGCCAGTCGTTCTCGTGCACCGACCCGTCGTCGGCGGTCACGGTGAGCCACAGCGTGAGCCGCTCGGCCCGCGCGCGAGCCGCGATCGGCACGGTCACCGGGCCCAGCCGGTTCCCGTTGCCCAGGGCGACGTGCACGCCGTCGGCCACCTCGCCGTCGTGCACCACCCCGCCTGCGTCGTCCCGCAGGCTCCACGTGACTCGCGCGCGCAGCGGCGCCGCGCCGAAGTGCGCGATCACGACGTCGAACGTGAGGTCCTCCCCCGCCGTCCAGACCCGCTGGGGCAGGAGCGCGAGCGGCACCGTGGGCCCGCAGAACCGGGAGAACTCCTCGGGGCTGCAGTAGCCCTTGGACTCCCAGAACGCGTTGAGCACCCCGACGGTGGCGGTGCCCTGGCCCGGGAAGTCGCTGAGCCCGAGCAGGTGGAAGCCGCCGAAGCCCTCGGTGCGCAGCGCCGACTCGACCTCCTCCTTGTAGCAGAGGGTCTGCAGCCGGCCGGAGACGCGCAGCAGGTCCGGGGCGAGGTCGGCGAGGCCGGCCCAGGCGAGGAAGTCCGCGAACACGTCGAAGTTCCGCGGCTGCATGAGGCCGGTGTAGCGCGCGCGTTCGGTGAGGTCCGGGTAGGCGCACCACTGGCCGATCTCGTGGCTCACCACCGGTCGGGGCGAGGCCGCGACGGCGTCGCGGTAGTCCGTCCGCGTCTCCGGCGGCAGGGCGTTGAGCCGTGAGGCCAGGCCGTCGCCCCACTGGTGGGCGCGGGGGGCCGGGACGTTGTCGAGGTCGTTCTCCTCGATCGCGGGCCAGCCCGCGGCGCTCGTGTAGAGGCGGCGCGGGTCCAGGCGCTGGCACCAGCGCAGCCAGCCGCCGAGGAGCTCCGCGTCGCGACCCGCGGGCTCGTTGCCGTGCGCCATCACGACGAACGAGGGGTGGTTGCCGAACGTGTCGAGGATGCGGCGGGTCTCGGCGTGCAGGAACGCGTCGACGGGCCGGCCCTCGCCGATCGCGGCGCCCTGGTTCGCCCACAGCGGGCCCTCGACCTGCAGGTACATGCCCGCCTCGTCGGCCGCGACGAACGCCGCCTCGGGCGGGCACCACGAGTGGAACCGGACGAGGTTGAGGCCGTGCGCGCGGCAGACCTCGACGATGCGGCGCCAGGCGGCGACGTCCGTGGGCGGGAAGCCGGTGAGGGGGAAGACGGCGCACTCGAGCGTGCCGCGGAAGAACGCCGGGCGGCCGTTGATCTCCAGGCGGCCCTCGCGGACCGCGATCTCGCGCAGGCCGAACCGGGTGCGGTGGGTGTCAGTGTGCTCGACGTCGTCCACCCGCGTGCTGAGTTCGACCGTCAGCTCGTACAGCGCCGGGTCGAACTCGTCCCAGGTGCGGGCGTCGGGGCCGAGGTCGAGCACGAGGTCGACGCCGGCGCGCGAGGCGGTGAGGCCGCGCTCGCGCAGGTCGACCTCGTAGACCTCGTCGAAGGACGCCTCGGCAGTCGCGGTCGGGGTGGTCGCGGTCGTGGCCGACGGCGCGGCGGCGGTGGCGCCGTCGGCCGACGGCGAGCCGGGCGTGCTCGGGGGCGTGCTCGCGGAAGGTGACGCCTCGCCGTCGGGAGCGTTCGCGGAGGGCGCGCCTGCCTCAGGAGGCGCGCCCGGGGACACGAGGCGCGCGGTGGCGCGCACGACGCCGCGGCCGGTGCCCGCCGTCGTGCCCGCGAGATCGACACGGACCTCGACGCGGCGCGCGGCGACGTCGGGGAACGTGCGCACGCGCGAGATGACGACGTCGGGCAACGCCGTGAGCGTGAGCGCGCCGATCGCGCCGTTCCAGTTCCCCTGCGTGTGGTCGGAGACGCTGTGCGCGTTCGGGCCGACGTCGACGACGGTGCGGTTGTCGATCCGCACGGTGAGCACGTGCGGGCCCGGCGCGAGAGGTGCGAGGTCGACCTCGTGCGGCGTGCAGAGGCTGTCGGCGCAGCCGGCGCGCTCGCCGTCGAGCCACACCGTGGACTCCCAGTGCACGCGCTCGAGCGACAGGCGCACGCGCCGGCCCGCCCACTCCGGCGGGATCGCGACGGTGCGCGTGAACCACGCGGCGCCGCGGTAGTAGCGCCGCGGCTGGAGCCAGAACGGCACCGCGATGTTGCCGGGCCGCCGGTAGGGCGCGTAGCGCTCGTCGGTGAAGAACGAGCGGTCGACGATGCTGCCGGTCCAGGGCGTGTCGAGGGCGATCTCGTCGCCGAGTCCCTGGTGCTGGATCGAGCCGGGCAGGGTCACGGGGGTCGTGGCCATCCCAGCGGCGGACGCCGCACCGTTCGCCACACCGTGGCGGAACCACGCCTCCCGCTCCCCCACTCCGTCGGGGTCGAGCGCGCACGTCCACTCCCCGGCGAGGCTGAGGTGCCAGCGGTCCTGCGCAGATGCGTCGGGCACGACCTCAAGCGACGGCACAGTCATGGGTCGACCGTAGGCAGCAGACGGCCGGTGCGGGAATGGAGGTTGGCGAGGCTGGTATGGACGATCCACCGCTCAGGTCGTCTCATGACCTGAGGACCACCAGCTGCTGCGTGGCACGGGTCATCGCGACGTACCGGTCCACCGCCCCCGTGATGCCGCCGCCGAAGGTGTCGGGGTCGACGAGCACCACGAGGTCGAACTCCAGCCCCTTGGCGTGCTCGGGCCGCAGGCGTCGCACCCGACCGTGGGTCTCCTCCTGCCCGAGCCGCGTGCTGATGGTGCAGGCGGTCCCCTCTTCGTGCTCGGCCAGCCAGCCGGCCAGGAGGTCGTCCAGCTCGTCGACGGACGCGTGGGTGACCGGCACCCCCGACGCGCGGATCGAGGTGGGCACGGTCACGTTGGGGATCGCCGCGCGGATGACCGGTTCGGCCTCGGCCATCACCTCCGACGGCGTGCGGTAGTTCACGCTCAGCGTCCGCACCGCGACACGACTCAGGCCGACCCGTGCCAGGCGGTCGGTCCACGACTCGGTGAACCCGTGCCGGGCCTGCGCGCGGTCGCCGACGATCGTCAAGTTCCCCTGCGGGCACCGGCTCAGCAGCATCTGCCACTCCGCGTCGGTGAGCTCCTGGGCCTCGTCGACCACGATGTGCGCGAACGGCCCGGCCAGGGGGTCGGCGTCGGACAATGCCACGTCCGCCTGCAGCGCGTGGCGCAAGTCCTGCCCGCGCAGCATGGACATCACGTGCAGCTCGGAGTCGTCGGTGGCGATGAGCTGCGCGGTCACGTCGGCGCGGTCGCGTGCCTCGGCCCTCGCCTCGGCCTGCTGCCGCTGCCTGCGACGCCATGCGTCGGGGTCGCCGAGCCGGCGCCGGGCGGCGTCGAGCAGCGGGAGGTCCGCCGTCGTCCACGCGTGCGATCGCCTCCGCCGCAGCTTGGCGGCCTCCGACGGCGTGAGCCACGGCGCGCACCGGCGCAGGTACGCCGGCACCTCCCACAGGTCACCCACGACGTCCTGCGCCCTCAGCCGTGGCCACACCCGCCCGAACGCGTCAGCGAGCTCCGCGCTGGACTCCAGCGCACGCCTGTCGGCCGCGCCGTCGTCCCGGTCGAGTCCGTAGGCGTCGAACTCCGCCTCGCCCTCGTCCTCCACGCCCTCGCCCCCCTCGTCGCCCCAGGCGTCGAGCGGATCCTGACCCTCGCCGTCGGACACCCGCTTGTCGGCGAGGATCTCGAGCAGCGCTGACCACACGCGGTCGCGAGCGTCGTTGTGCGGCGTGCCGGGTTCCACCGACGCGATCGCCTCCGCCCAGTCGCCCGGGCTCACCCGTACTGTTCCCTCGGGCAGGGCGATCTCCATGCCCTCGGTCGGCGCCTCCTCGTAGAACGCGACCGCCGGCTCGATCGCGGCCACCATCCGCACGTCGGCCTTGAGCTTCGCGACGTCCGGCTCGGGCTCGTCCGGGAATGCCTCGGCGCCCGGGACCATCTCGCGCAGGGTGCACGTCCGCACGCCCTCCTCGCCGAGGCTCGGCAGAACGTCGGCGACGTACGCGAGGTACGGGGCGTGCGGCCCGACGACGAGCACGCCTCCCGCGCGTCGGCCCACCTGGGCGTCGGCGTACAGGAGGTAGGCCGTGCGGTGCAGCGCGACGACCGTCTTGCCGGTGCCGGGACCGCCGTCGACGACGAGCGCCCCGCGCGCGGGGGCCCGGACGATGGCGTCCTGGTCGGCGGCGATGGTGCCCAGCACGTAACGCATCTGCGCGGAGCGACTGGCGCCGAGCGAGGCGATGAAGGCGGACTGGTCGTCGAGAGCGGCCGGGTTCGCCTCGTCAGTGCCGACGTACACCTCGTCCCAGTAGTCGATGACGCGTCCGCCCTCCCAGCGGTAGCGGCGTCGGCTGACCAGGCCGCGGGGGTCCTGGTGCGTGGCGGCGAAGAACGGCTCGGCGGCAGGCGAGCGCCAGTCGACGAGCAGGCGCTCGTCGCTCGCGTCCAGCAGGCCGAGCCGGCCGATGTAGACCGTGTCGCCCGAGTCGGTCACCATGCGCCCCAGGCACAGGTCGAGGCTGTAGCGGCTGAGCGTGCGCAGTCGCGCGCTGAGCCGGTGGACCTCCGTGTCCCGGTCCATCGCCGACTGACCGGTTCCGGCGGGCCGCGCCCGCGCCGCATCCAGCCGGGTCTGGAGCTGCGTCTTCTGCTCCTCGAGGCTGCGAGCGATCCTCGCGAAGTGCGACTCGTCGTCGACGACGAGCTCCGGGGCCGCCTTGGCCCGCAGACGGTTGGGCAGGTCGAACGTGAATGGCATGTGCTCCCCCAGATCGGCGAGGGCTGGGGTGCTGCGCGGTGCAGCATTCGCCCTCGAGCCGGCGATCCTTCCCTGACAGGGGGGTCTTGCGGCAAGACCCCCCGTGGGGTAAAGACTGGAACTGCGGGCGAGACGTGGAGCCGCTGAGGTCGATGCGGTCGTCGCGCGCTCCGGATCTGCGGTGCTGTCCCGCTATCGCCAGGGTCCGCGCGCCCCGTAGGCTCCCGCTCCATGGGTACTCGCACGATCGTGGAGACGCTGTCCGACCTCAGCGGCCAGAAGGCGGACCGGCTCGTCACGTTCGGCGTGGGATCGGCCCGGTACGAGATCGACCTCACCGACAGCGAGGCGCACGCGTTCCTCGAGCTCCTTCAGCCGTACATCGAAGTGGCGCGCAAGGCGCCCAAGGCGTAGGTTCCGGGCTTTCGCGGCGCCCCTGCCCCGGCCTCTGACGCGCGCAGGGGCGCCGAGATCGGCATGGCGGTGTCGACTCCCCTGACGTCGCGCCGCGCGGTGAACGGAGTGCTATGCCTGGTCAGGCCTCGCCAGCCGGAACTGCTCAGCGTCGATGTCGATACGCCGATCGCGCCAGTAGAACTCGGCGTCGTGCTCGCCGATCGCGCCAGTGGAACTCGGCGTCGTGCTCGCCGATCCCACGGAGGACGCGACACCGCGCTCCCACGGCCACGACGTTCGCGGGGATGTCTCTGGTGACGATGCTGCCGGCGCCGATCACCGAGCTCCCCCGATCGACACCTCGGCATGACGGTCGCTCCCGAACCGATCCACACTTTGCTGCCGATCGTGACCGGAAAGGTTGAACTGCGCGCCGAGCCCACGAAGCTCGGGCAGCACCGGATGGCCTGCCGTGGTGATCGTGACGGGCGGCCCGAACATGACACGGTCGCCGATGTAGATCGGCGCGTCGTCGGGGCCTGACCCCGGATCTTGGACACGCTGAATCCGGCACCTGGTGCTGGGGAAGCGAGATGATCCGAGAATCATGGCCAGGAA
>NZ_VENP01000022.1 GCF_006351005.1 Miniimonas arenae
TTCGAATCCGCTTCGACTGCTGCCTCGAAGGTCCCAGGCTGGATCCGGGGGCCCTGGGGATTCGCGATAGGACTGGCGACGCTCGTGGCCGCCTACGCCAGCATCGCCGTAGGGTTCGGCTGGCCCCCCTTCTGATCTTCCCTGGGCGACAAGTCCCCGTTTACCAACCCGGTTCTGCCGTCCACGGACTTCGGTGACATCCCGAATCGGCACCGCCGGCGCAACGCTCGAGCTCACCTTGCTGAAATTCTTGCGGACTCTGTGCAGACCGGGAGCACCTACACCGCCTCTGACCTGCGCAAACGCGCCGATTCACACGTTGAAGCGGAACTCTACGACGTCACCGTCGGCCATCACGTAGTCCTTGCCCTCGATGCGCGCCTTGCCCGCCGCCCGCGCCGCGGCGACCGACCCGGCTGCCACGAGGTCCTCGAAGCCGATCACCTCGGCCTTGATGAAACCCTTCTGGAAGTCGGTGTGGATGACGCCGGCAGCCTGCGGGGCGGTCCAGCCGCGTCGGATCGTCCACGCGCGCGCCTCCTTCGGCCCCGCGGTGAGGTACGTCTGCAGCCCGAGCGTGTGGAACCCGACGCGGGCCAGCTGGTCCAGGCCGGACTCCTCCTGCCCGGAGTCCGCCAGCATCTCGGCCGCGTCCTCGGGCTCGAGCTCGGAGAGCTCGGACTCGAACTTGGCGTCGAGGAAGATCACGTCAGCGGGTGCGAGCTGGGAGCGCACCTGCTCCTGGAACGTCGTGTCCGCCAGCCCGCCCTCGTCCGTGTTCACCGCGTAGATGAAGGGCTTGGCCGTCATGAGCCCGAAGTGCGCGAGCGCCTCCTCGTCGAAGTCCGCGCGGTGGGCGGCGACCGTCTCGCCGGTGAGCAGGAGGGCGAGCGCCTGCTGCGCCGTCGCGAGCACCGAGGCGTCCGTCTTCTTGCCGCGGACCTCCTTCTCCAGCCGCGGGATCGCCTTCTCCAGCGTCTGGACGTCGGCGAGCACGAGCTCGGTGATGATCGTCTCGACGTCGGCGAGCGCGTCGACCCGGCCGTCCACGTGCACCACATCGGGGTCGGCGAACGCGCGCGTGACCAGGCAGATCGCGTCCGCCTCACGGATGTTGGCGAGGAACTGGTTGCCCAGGCCCTCCCCCTCGCTCGCGCCCTTGACGATGCCCGCGATGTCCACGAACGACACCGTGGCCGGCACAATCCGCTCGGAGGAGAACACCTCGGCGAGCGTGGTCAGGCGCGGGTCCGGCAGCGGCACGACACCGACGTTCGGCTCGATCGTCGCGAACGGGTAGTTCGCGGCGAGCACCTGCGCACGGGTCAGGGCGTTGAAGAGGGTGGACTTGCCGACGTTGGGCAGGCCGACGATGCCGATAGTGAGTGCCACGGGCCGCGATTCTACGGGGATCCCGGCTGGACACCGCCCTCGGCACCCCCCGTCCGTGCCACCCGATCGGGGGGTCGGCGGCCCGTCGTCGTCCGCGATGTCGGTGGTCCGTGGTCGACTTCTCGCATGGATCTGCTGGGCCTTCTCATGCTGGTGGTCGGGGTCGCCGTGGGTGGCGTCGCCGGCTACTTCGTCGCCTCCGCACGCCTGGTCGCCGGCCGCGCGTCCGCCTCCGAGGAGCTCGCGTCGCTGCGGACGCGGCTCGCCGCCGCGGAGGACGCGGTCACGACGGCGGAGCGCGCCTCCGCGCAGCGCCTCGCCGACCAGCGCGCGGCCGCCGACGCCGAGCTCACCCGCACCCGCGAGGACGCCGCGGCACGCCTGGGCGACGCCGAGCGCCGGCACGCCCGGACGCTCGCCGAGGCCGAGGAGCGCGCGGCCGAGGAGCTGCGCCGGGCCGAGCAGCGCGCCGCCGAGACGGTCCGCACCCTCGAGGAGCGAGGGCGCCAGGAGGTCCTGACCCTGCGCGAGGACGCGGAGCGCCGCCTCGAAGAGGTGAAGGCAGACCAGAAGCGCCTGGCGGACGAGTTCGCGGCGCTGTCGAAGCAGGCGCTCGACGCCAACGCCAAGACGTTCCTCGAGCAGGCCGAGGAGCGGCTCAAGCGCACGGGAGTCGAGCAGGCGGCGGAGCTCGCCAAGCGCGAGGCCGCGGTGAAGAACCTGGTGGAGCCGCTGGAGAAGACTCTCGCGCAGGTCAAGGAGGAGATGACGTCGGCGGAGCGGTCCCGGCTCGCCGCGCACGCTTCCCTCGCCGAGCAGGTCAAGGGCATGCGCGAGACCTCCGACCAGCTGCGCACGGAGACGAGCGCGCTCGTCACCGCGCTGCGCGCGCCGCAGGTGCGCGGCCAGTGGGGCGAGATGCAGCTGCGCCGCACGGTCGAGGCCGCCGGCATGGTCGAGCACGTCTCCTTCGAGGAGCAGGTGCGGCTCGAGGACGGCAAGCTGCGTCCCGACCTCGTCGTCACGCTGCCCGACGGCAAGCAGGTGGTCGTGGACTCCAAGGTGGCGTTCAACGGCTATCTCGAGGCGATGGAGGCGCGGGACGACCGGACGCGGTCCGACCGCCTGGCCGCGCACGCCCGCCACATGCGCACGCACGTGGACCAGCTCTCCGGCAAGGAGTACTGGTCCCACCTCGACGCGACGCCCGAGTTCACCGTGATGTTCGTGCCCTCCGAGGTCTTCCTCGACGCCGCGCTCCAGCAGGACCCGACGCTGCTGGAGTACGCCTTCGGCAAGAACGTCGTGCCGGCCACCCCCGCCACCCTCGTGGCGCTGCTGCGCACCGTGGCCTACACGTGGCGGCAGGAACGGCTCGCCAAGGACGCCGCCGAGGTCTTCATGGTCGGCCGCGAGCTGCACAAGCGCCTCGCCACGTTCGGCAAGCACCTCGACACGCTCGCGAAGCGACTGAACTCCACCGTCGAGGCGTTCAACGCGATGAGCAGCTCGCTCGACCGCAACGTCGTCACGCAGGTCCGTCGGCTCAGCGCCACGCAGGGGCTCGAGGCGGCCTTCGAGGTGCCCGCTCCCCTGGAGGTGCTCGCTGTCCCGGCGCAGAAGGCCGACCTGCGAGAGATCCCGGCCGACCTGCTGCCCGCCGCGCCCGCGCAGCCGGCCGGGGGCGAGCTCGAGGCGCAGCCCGCCGAGCCCGCGCACACCACCCAGCACCCCGGGCCCACCGAGAGCGAGCCCACCCAGTCCACCGAGCCCACCCAGTCCACCGAGCCCTCCCAGCACGCTGAGCCGTCCGAGGACGAGCTCGCTGCCCAGCGCGCGGAGCGGGAGCGGGTCCTCGCCGCCACCGACCCGTTCGAGGGCGACGACCTGCTCGCGGAGCTCACCGAGCTCGCGAGCGCCGAGGCGCCCGAGCCCGGCTCTCGCGAGGACCGCGACCGCCGGCACGCCTGAGCCTGTGGACGACGCAGCCTCGCTCGTCGGGGGCATGCGGCAGGCTGGACCCGTGACCTCCTCCCCGGACCCGGCCGACACGGCGAGGGACGCCGGCCCGCAGCCGCTCCCGCAGAAGGCGCTCGACACCACCGCCGAGCGTCCGTGGCCGCTGCGCCTTCTGTCGGCCAAGATGGCCGAGTACATCGGACGGATGGCGCCGGTCTGGGTCGAGGGCCAGATCGTCGAGGCCAACCGGCGCTCCGGGATGAGCTTCTTCACGCTGCGGGACACCGATGCCGACATGTCGCTGCGGATGACGGCCTACTCCCAGGTGCTCGATCGGCTCTCGGCTCCCCTGACCACCGGCAGCCACGTCGTGGTGCACGCCCGACCCACCTTCTACGCCAAGCGTGGCGAACTCACGCTCCAGGCCAACGCCATCCGGCCGGTCGGCCTCGGAGAGCTCCTCGCTCGGCTGGACCAGCTGCGCCGGGTCCTCGCCGCCGAGGGCCTGTTCGACGTCGAGCGCAAGCGCCGGCTGCCCTTCCTGCCCTCGTGCATCGGCCTCATCTGCGGCCGGGAGGCCAAGGCGATGGACGACGTGCTCGTCAACGCGCGCGAGCGGTTCCCCGAAGTCCGGTTCGAGGTCCGCCAGGTCGCGGTGCAGGGCGTGAAGGCCGTCGCCGAGGTCTCCCGCGCGCTCGCCGAGCTCGACGCCGACCCGAGCGTCGAGGTCATCGTCATCACCCGCGGCGGCGGCAGCGTGGAGGACCTCCTGCCGTTCTCCAACGAGGCGCTCGTGCGCGCCGTGTCGAACGCAACCACGCCCGTCGTGTCGGCGATCGGCCACGAGACCGACGCGCCGTTGCTCGACCTCGTAGCGGACTACCGCGCCTCCACCCCCACGGACGCGGCCAAGCGGATCGTGCCCGACGTCGTGGCGGAGCGACACGGCCTCGCCGTCGCCCGTCAGCGGCTCACCGCCGCGGTCACCCGCCGCGTCGCCGGGGAGCAGGAACGCCTGGACGCCCTGCGCAGCCGCCCGGTGCTCGCCGATCCCGAGGTGCTGATCCGCACGCACGAGGAGCGGCTCGGCCACGACGTTCGAACCATGCGCCACCACCTCGACGCCCGCCTCGCCCGCGGCTCCGGCGAGGTGGCCCGGCTCGCCGCGCAGGTCCGTGCGCTCTCCCCCGCCCAGACCCTCGAACGCGGGTACGCCGTGCTGCGCACCCCCGGGGGCGCCGTCGTGCGCGACGAGGCGGAGGTCGAACCCGGGGCGAGCCTCGAGGCCGTCGTCGCCCACGGCCGACTCACACTGGTCCGCACCCCGGCGAACCCCGCCTGATCTGCTTGGATGGAGGACGTGAGCACCGTGTCCGGCACCACCGCACGTGAGAGCAGTCCCGACGTCGAGACCCTGAGCTACGAGCAGGCACGGGCCGAGCTCGTCGACGTCGTCCAGCGCCTCGAGCAGGGGGCGGCCACCCTCGAGGACTCCCTCGCCCTCTGGGAGCGCGGCGAGGCGCTGGCCGCCCGTTGCCAGCGTTGGCTGGACGGCGCCCGCGAGCGCCTGCGAGCCGCGACCGACCGCCCGGCGGACCGGCTGGCCGAGGGCGGCGCAGCGCAGCGCACCAGCACTGCGCCGTCGGTGAAGGAGGACTGATGCAGGCTCTCGTCATCGGCGAGGCGCTCGTCGACATCGTGCAGCGCCCCGGCGCCGAGCCCGAGGTCTACCCCGGCGGCTCCCCCGCCAACGTGGCCATCGGGCTCGCGCGGCTGGGCCGCGACGTCCAGCTGCTCACCTGGCTCGGCGAGGATAAGTACGGCGACCAGGTCCGCCACCACCTCGAGAGCAGCCGTGTGCGGATCGCCTCGGGCTCCCAGCGTGCCGAGCGCACGTCCACCGCAGCCGCCACGATCGCCGACGACGGCTCCGCCACCTACGACTTCGACCTCACCATCGACTACCCCGACCACCAGGTCGCGGACGACGTCGTGGTCGTCCACCTCGGCTCGATCGGCGCCGTGCTGCAGCCCGGGGCCGACAAGGCCGCCGCGCTCATCGGCTCCGCGCGCCACCGCGCGATCGTCACGTACGACCCGAACCTGCGCCCGAGCATCATGGGCAGCGCGGCGCAGGTGCGCGAGTGCGTGCTCGGTCTCGTCGCGGGCGCCGACGTCGTCAAGGTCTCCGACGAGGACCTTGCGTGGTTCGAGCCGGGCAAGGACCCTCGCGACGTCGCGCGGGCGTGGGCGGCCAGCGGGCCCGCGCTCGTCGTCGTGACGCTCGGGGCGGAGGGCTCCTTCGCCACCACCGCCCACGGCGTCGAGGCGGAGGTCCCGGCGCCGTCGGTGACCGTCGCCGACACCGTCGGTGCGGGCGACTCGTTCATGGGCGGCCTCATCGACGGCCTGTGGTCCACCGGCCTCGTCGGGGCGGACAAGCACGAGGCGATCGCCGCCGTCGGGCCGTCCGTGCTGCTCACCCTGCTCGGACAGGCCGCCGCGATCGCCGCGATCACGGTCTCCCGTCCCGGGGCCAACCCCCCGACCCGCCTCGAGCTTCTCAACGCCCCCGGAAGGGACGACGCGTGACGACTCCGGACGCACCGATTTCGCCCGACGGCGAGCAGCGCCCCACCACGCCCGCGCAGGCCTGGGCGGCGCTCACCGCCGGCAACGCACGCTTCGTGGCCGGCGAACCCGCCCACCCGTCCCAGGGGGTGGCGCATCGGGAGTCCCTGAGCTCCTCCCAGCACCCGTTCGCGGTGATCTTCGGCTGCTCCGACTCCCGGCTCGCGGCCGAGATCATCTTCGACCAGGGCCTGGGTGACGCCTTCGTGGTGCGCACCGCGGGGCACGTCATCGACACCACCGTGATCGGCTCGATCGAGTACGGCGTGGAGGTGCTCGGGACGCCGCTGGTGGTGGTGCTCGGGCACGACTCGTGCGGCGCGGTGCAGGCGGCGATCACGGCGCTGGAGACCGGCGAGATGCCCCCGGGCTTCGTCCGGGCCATCGTCGACCGCGTGATCCCGAGCATCATGACGCGCCGCTCGCTGGAGTCGGCGTTCGCGTTCGGCCCCTCGCACCGCCCGTCCGGCGAGGCGATCCTGCGCGAGCACGTCACGAACACCACGCGCACGCTCACGGCCTACTCCCAGGCGCTGGCGAACGCCGTCGCAGAAGGGCGGCTCGCCGTCGTTGGCGTGGAGTACGCGCTCGCCGAGGGTCGCGCACGGCTCGTCGCCGTCCAGGGCGACGTGGGAGCCGAGCCCGAGGTCTGAGGCTCAGCGCGGCCAGCGCCCGGTCCACTCCGACATGAGGCTCTCCTCGATCGTGCGAGCCTCGCGGCGCTGACGCCGCGCGAGGCGGAGCAGCGGTACGGGAACGGCCCACGGCAGCGCGCCGACCAGCAGGAGCCCGATGAAGTTCCCGGCGAGCTCAGGCCCGCTCAGGCGCTCGCCCATGACGTCGACGAGCACTGCCACCGCCGCGATGGTGAAGACGAGGCAGACGGCCGCGAGCAGCCAGCCCACCACCAACCAGACCGTCGACCACGAGCGCAGCCTCCGGATGCGATGCACCGCGGCCGCGCCCCGCGCGTCGAGGCTCGGGTCGAGGCCCGAGGGCGGGGCTCCGTACGGCGACTGGTAGGCCGCGCCGTCACCAGCCCCGTATCCGGCCCCGTAGCCGGAGCCGTACGGGGAGACCGGAGCGCCGCCGTCGGGCGCGTCGACCGGCGCGGGCCCGTACCCGCCCGCCGGGTACCCGGCGGAGCCCTGCGGCGCGGGCGGCGTTCCGTACACCGGGTGCACGGGCGCGGGCGGCGTCCCGTACCCGCCGGCCGCGGAGCCGCCGACGGACCGCCCGTACGGGTCGGGGTCGTCGACCGGGTCCGGCACTCCGTACGCAGCGGCGGACCCGAACGGGCTCGGCACCCCGGAGGCGCCGTACGTCCCGGGTCCGCCCGGTGACGGGTACCGGCCGGGGCCACTGGTGCGATCGGCCCCGCCGGCCGGCGGCCAGCCCTGCTCGTGCGACACGACATCCTCCCGGTTGTGGCGAACCCGACACGGTATCAGCCGTCGTTCGGCGTTCCGGGACCGGCGTCGCGCGGGCAGACTTCCCCCATGGCCACCCGCCCCTTCCCTCGCCCGCGGACCGCGATCGTCGTCGGGGCCGGCATCGTCGGCCTGTCCACGGCGCACCACCTGCGTCGGGCGGGCCTGGAGGTCCAGGTCGTCGAGGCCGAGCACGTCGCGGCGGGCGCGTCGTGGGGCAACGCGGGCTGGCTCACCCCGAGCCTCACGATCCCGCTCCCGGACCCCTCGATCCTCGCCGCCGGGGTCCGCGCCCTGGTCTCGCCGAACTCCCCCGTCTACGTGCCGGTGCGCGCGGACGCCAACCTCGTGCGCTTCCTCGCGGGCTTCCTGCGGCACTGCACGTGGGACGCGTGGCGTCGCTCGATGCGGGCGTTCGTGCCGCTCAACGCCCGCGCGTTCGCGGCCTACGACGCGCTCGCCGACGACGGCGTGGCGGCGCCCGCGATCTCCGACGCCCCCTTCGTCGCGGCGTACGCGGCCGAGAAGGACCGCGAGACGCTGCTGCACGAGCTCGGGATCATCAACGAGGCCGGACAGCACGCCGCGTACGACCTGCTCGACGGCGACCAGGTGCGCGCTCTCGTCCCCGCGGCCTCGTCCGCGGTCGTCGCTGGCGTGCAGCTGCACGACACGCGGTACATCGACCCGCCGCGCTACCTCGAGGCGCTCGCCGCGCTCGTGCGCCGGGAGGGCGTCACCCTCACCGAGGGCCGGCGCGTCACGTCGGTCGACGGCGGCGCGCCTGGCCGACCCGCCGGCGTCACGGTCGTCGACCACACCGGGGTGCCCCCACGGGGTCGCACTGCGCGGGGCGACCGCGGCGGGGAGCACCTCACCGCCGACGTCGTCGTGCTCGCCTCCGGGGCGCGGCTCGGCGAGCTCGCGCACACCGTCGGGGTGCGCCGAGTGGTTCAGGCCGGCCGCGGCTACTCGTTCACGGTCCCGGTCGAGCGCCTGCCCGAGGGTCCGTTCTACCTCCCCACGCAGCGCGTGGCCTGCACTCCACTCGGTGGCCGCCTGCGGGTCGCCGGGATGATGGAGTTCCGCCGGCCCGGCGAACCCCTGGACGCGCGCCGCATCCGCGCCATCGTCGCGGCCGCCGAACCGATGCTCACCGGCGCGGACTTCTCCGACCGGCGCGAGGAGTGGGTCGGCTCGCGCCCGTGCACCGTGGACGGCCTCCCGCTGATCGGGCCGAGCCGGTCCCCGCGCGTGCACGTGGCCGGCGGGCACGGCATGTGGGGCGTGACGCTCGGGCCGCTGACGGGCGAGCTCGTCGCCGAGGCGATCACGACCGGCGTGGTACCGGACGTGCTCCGGCCGCTGGACCCGCTGCGCTGAGCCACGTCGGCCGGGTCCTGGCGGCAGCCCCGCGCGGCTGGACCCGTTGCGCTGATCGCTGACGTCCCGGATCGCAGCCGGGACCTCGGCCTCTTGACAGCGTGGGTATGTTTTTCGGTTGGCCTCCCCCTGACCAAGGAGCACACCCCCATGCGCACGACGACCAGCCGACTGACCGCCGCCGCTGCCCTCGTCCTCGCGACCGCCGCGCTCACCGCGTGCGGCGGATCTGACGACACCCCCGTCGACACCCCTGCGACCTCCGAGGAGGCCGCCCCCGAGGAGACCGCCGAGAACGTCGACGCGGAGGCCAGCGAGGAGCCGAGTGAGGAGCCCACCGAGGCACCGACCGTCCTGTCCACCGCCTACGACGTCCAGGTCGCCGACCTCGGCGCCCCCGGCGACACCACCGCACCGGGCACCCCGCTCACGTTCGGCAAGCCCGCGTGGGTCAACCACACCGTCACGTACGACACCGAGACCACGGTCGGCGTCGGCCTCACCGTCCTCGAAGTCCGGGCGCTCGACCCGAGCATGTTCGACAGCTACTCCAACGCCGAGGAGTTCGCCGGCTACACGCCGTACGCGGTTGTGTTCCAGGCGCAGTTCCTCGCCGACGCCCCCGAGGGGTACGACCTCGAGGCCCCGGCGCTGTTCCCGATCAAGGAGGACGGCTCGAACGCCGAGTACCTCGTGAGCGGGATGTTCACCACCGCGTTCTCCTCCGCCAGCGACGAGTGCGGCCTCCAGCTCCCGCCCTACGACGAGACCACCCGCACGCTCGTGAGCTGCTTCGTCGGCCTCACCAAGGACCTGCCGATCGTCGGCGCCAAGTACGACGGCGAGGACTACGGCGCGTTCATCGCCACGGAGGGCAACCAGTACGTGAGCAACCCGATCGTCTGGCGCTGAGCCCGGAGGCTCGCCCTGCGTGGGCGAGCCACGCACGACGGCGAGCCCACCTCCTCGAGGTGGGCTCGCCGTCGCGCGTCCCGGCCGAGGCGAGCGACCGGGCTGGTCGACCGCTACAGGTCGATCCCCTCCAGAAGCTCGGTGACGAGCGCCGCGACGGGCGAGCGCTCGGACCGCGTGAGGGTGACGTGGGCGAACAGCGGGTGGCCCTTGAGCGCCTCGATGACGGCGGCGACGCCGTCGTGCCGGCCCACCCGCAGGTTGTCGCGCTGCGCGACGTCGTGGGTGAGCACCACGCGCGAGCTCTGCCCGATGCGCGAGAGCATCGTGAGGAGCACGTTGCGCTCGAGGGACTGCGCCTCGTCCACGATCACGAACGCGTCGTGCAGCGAGCGCCCGCGGATGTGGGTGAGCGGCAGGACCTCGAGCATCCCGCGGTCCATCACCTCCTCGACGACCTCGCTGGAGACCATCGCACCGAGCGTGTCGAAGACCGCCTGCGCCCAGGGGTTCATCTTGTCGGCCTCGCTGCCGGGTAGGTAGCCCAGGTCCTGGCCGCCGACCGCGTAGAGCGGCCGGAACACCATGACCTTGCGCTGCTCGCGGCGCTCGAGCACGGCCTCGAGGCCGGCGCAGAGGGCGAGCGCGGACTTCCCCGTTCCGGCTCGACCCCCCAGCGACACGATCCCGATGCTCGGGTCCAGGAGCAGGTCGATCGCGATGCGCTGCTCGGCACTGCGGCCGTGCACGCCGAAGACGTCCCGGTCGCCGCGGACCAGCTGCACCTGCTTGTCCGGCGTGATCCGGCCCAGCGCGCTGCCCCGCGTGGAGTGCAGCACGAGGCCGGTGTGCACCGGCAGGTCGCGCAGTGGGCTGGGGTCGCGCATCTCGGCGACGGCGAGGCGCTCGCCGCCCCACAGCGCCGCCAGCTCGGCCTCGTCGACGTCGGCCTGGACCATGCCGGACCAGCCGACCTCCACCGGCTGCATCGCGCGGTACTCCTGCGCCTGGATGCCGACCGAGGACGCCTTGACGCGCATCGGGAGGTCCTTGCTCACCACGACGACGCGGTGCCCCTCGGACGAGAGGTTCGCCGCGACCGACAGGATGCGCGTGTCGTTGTCGCCCAGGCGCATCCCCGAGGGCAGCACCGTGGGGTCGGAGTGGTTGAGCTCGACCCGCAGCGTCCCGCCGGCATCACCCACCGGGACGGGCCGGTCCAGCCGGCCGTGCGTGACGCGCAGGTCGTCCAGGGCGCGCAGCGCGCTCCGGGCGAAGTAGCCGAGCTCGGGGTGGTGACGCTTCCCCTCCAGCTCGGTGACCACGACGACGGGCAGGACCACGTCGTGCTCCGCGAAGCGGAACATCGCGCGCGGGTCCGAGAGGAGGACCGAGGTGTCGAGCACGTACGTGATGCGCGGCACCTCCTCCCCCGTCGTCGGGTCGATGGTGGTGCCTTCGCTCACGGGGGCTCCCTCCGGCGCGCGGACGCGCCTGGTGGATCAGTCCCGTCCGGCGCGAGGCCGGAGGGGACCTGGCGAGGTGGGGGCGGTCGGCCGCTGGGGCCGGCGGCCCCTGCCGTCGCAGCGGAGCTGCTTCAAGGTGGCCTCCCGGCGACCGGCGTAGGTACCGGTCACGTCTCGCACGCTAGGCACGCTACGGATCCGCGCTCGGCTCCGACACGCGCCTGCACGAGATGTCACGCAGTGTTCACATTCGTGCGCGGCGGTGGGGTGGGCGTGGGGCGGCGACGGCGCGGCGCGCCTCAGCGCCCGAGGCGGCGCTCGCGCGTCGTGTAGGACCGCACGGCGCGCAGGAAGTCCACCCGCCGGAAGTCCGGCCAGTAGGCCTCGCAGAAGTAGAACTCGGTGTGCACGCTCTGCCAGAGCAGGAAGCCGCCGATCCGCTGCTCGCCGGACGTGCGGATCACGAGGTCCGGATCGGGCTGCCCCTTGGTGTAGAGGTGCGCGGCGATCTCCTCCACCGTGAGGCTCTGCGCGACCTGCTCGACCGACTCCCCGCGCGCGCCGTGCTCGCTCAGGAGCGAGCGCACCGCGTCCGCGATCTCCTGCCGCCCGCCGTACCCGACGGCGACGTTGACCGTCATCCCCTCGACGTCCGCCGTGAGCGCCTCCGCCGCGCGCAGCCGCTCGGCCGTGCTCTCCGGGAGAAGCTCGAGCGCGCCGAGTGCGTGGATGCGCCAGCGTCGCGACGTCGCGAGGCCGGCGACCGCCTCCTCGATGATCGTCACCAGGTCGCTCAGCTCCTGCGGGTCGCGGCGCAGGTTGTCGGTCGAGAGCATCCAGAGCGTGACGACCCCGACCCCGATCTGGTCCGCCCAGCCGAGCACGTCGACGATCTTCTCGGCACCCGCCCGGTGGCCGTGCGCGGGCGGCGCGGCGACCTGCCGGGCCCAGCGGCGGTTGCCGTCCATCATGATGCCGATGTGGTGCGGGACCTCGGCCGTACGCAGCGCACGCTGCAGGCGCCGCTCGTACAGGCCGTACAGCGCCCGGTCCACGATGCTCTCGGCCACCCGACCCTCTCCTGTCGCCCTGTGCGGCTCGCCCGCGCCGTCCGTCCGCGCTCGTTCGTCGCACGTACTCGCGCGTCGTCCTGGCCGAGTCCTGCCTCGCCGTCCCGCGACAAACTACCCCGCTACTCGAGGCCGCGCCGCGCGGTCCGCGCCCGTGCCGCACGCGGTCGCTCCGCATGCTCACCATCTCGTCACGGGTCGACCACGTCAGGGGCGGACGGTCCCACCGTCACGAACCTACGGTGCGGTAACCTACGGTGACGTAACCACGCGCCGCCCGTGCGCCGTGGCCGCACCGAACGCATGACGGCGACAGGGCCGCGGGCGCCGACGGCGAACCGCCCTCGGCCGCGCGACGGCGACGAGCCAGGAGGTGGGATGACGCGCGTGAGCGACCCCCAGCACGAGCAGGACGAGCGGCGCCCGCAGCGACCGCAGCGCCCGACCGTCGAGTCCGCCGTCGAGCAGCTCGCGGCCGCGGTCAAGCCGCGCCTGCGCGGCTGGATCCACGCCGGGATGACGCCGTTCGCGATCGCCGTCGGCGTCACGCTCGTGGCGATCTCGCCCACGCCCGCGGCGCGCTGGAGCACGCTCGTCTTCGGGCTCGCGACGACGATCCTGTTCGGCGCGAGCGCCGTCTACCACCGCGGTACGTGGTCCCCGCGCACCCTGGCGATCCTGCGCCGGATCGACCACTCGAACATCTTCCTCGTCATCGCCGGCACCTACACGCCCCTCGTGGTGCTCCTGCTGCCGACGCCGACCGCGAGGACCCTCCTCCTCGTGGTCTGGGCGGGAGCGCTCGTCGGCATCGCCCTGCGCGTGTTCTGGCTCTCCGCCCCCCGCTGGCTCTACGTCCCGATCTACCTGGCGCTCGGCTGGGTCGCCGTGGCGTTCCTGCCGTCCTTCTACCGCTCGGGCGGCCCAGCCGTGATGTGGCTGGTCATCGGCGGTGGGCTCGCCTACACCCTCGGCGCGGTGGTGTACGCGCTCAAGCGCCCCAACCCGAGCCCGCGGTGGTTCGGCTTCCACGAGATCTTCCACGTCGGCACGCTGCTCGGGTACACGTGCCACGCGATCGCGATCTTCATCACGGTGCTCGCGCTGCGCTGAGCCGTCCCCGCACACCCGGGTCGCGCTGCTCCACACTGGCCGGGTGCGACGGGGTCGGGTCGTGACACGCGGTCGGGCCGTGACACGGTGTGACGCGAGAGCGACTCACCCTCACGCCGCAGCGACTCGCCTCGCGACACCGCCCGAACGCCTGACGTTGACCTGCAGCAACGCCCGGACGACCGACGCGGAGGCACGCCCAGTCGCTCTCCGGTCACGCCCAGTCGCTCTCCCGTCACGGCGGACCAGCGCCCGACGGCGACCGAAGCGCCGAGCGCTCGGGTCGCCTACGCTCGCCTCACCGAGCGACGGAGGCAGCAGTGGCGCAGAGCACCGCATCGAAGAAGGCCGCCAAGGCCAAGGGCAAGACCGGTAAGAACGGCAAGCCCGAGAAGGCGAAGAACGGCAAGGCCGGCATGTCGAAGACCGAGCCCGACAAGGCCGAGGAGGCCAAGCCCTCGAAGGGCAGGCGGCCCGGGCCCGACAAGCCTGCGCCGGACAAGAGCACGGCCGCCAAGGCCACCAAGGCCACCAAGCCCGAACCCACGGACGCGGTCGAGCCCGACGTGTACACCGCGGACCCGGTCGAGGTCACCCGGGAGGGCGCGAAGGACTGGTCCGAGCCGGTCGGCCCGCTCCTGCGCCCGGGCGACGGGTTCGACCTCGCGACGTTCGACGCCGGCGCCACCCCGGGCTGGGACGGCTCGGAGAAGGACGCCGAGCGGCGGATGGCAGCGCTCGGCGAGGAGCTGTCCGAGCTCCAGGAGCGGCTGTACGCCGAGGGCCGCTCCGGCGGGTCTCGATCGGTCCTGCTGGTGCTGCAGGGCCTGGACACCTCGGGCAAGGGCGGTATCGCGCGCCACGTGCTCGGCATGGTCGATCCTCAGGGCGTCGCACTGCGCTCGTTCGGCGTGCCGACCCTCCAGGAGCGTGAGCACCACTTCCTCTGGCGCATCCGCAACGCGCTTCCGCCCACCGGGCGCATCGGCCTCTTCGACCGCTCGCACTACGAGGACGTCCTCGTGGCGGTGGTCGACGAGCTCGCACCGCCGGAGGAGCTCGACGCCCGCTACGGCGAGATCAACGACTTCGAGGCCGAGCTCGCGGGCAGCGGCACCACGATCGTGAAGGTCGCGCTCGTGATCTCGCCGCAGGAGCAGTACGACCGCCTGCACGAGCGGCTCGAGCGCCCCGACAAGCACTGGAAGTTCTCGGTCGGCGACCTCGCGACGCGCGCCAAGTGGCCGCAGTACACGCAGGCATACCAGCGCGTGTTCGACCGGACCTCCACCGAGGGTGCGCCCTGGCACGTCGTGCCCGCCGACAACAAGTGGTTCAGCCGCCTCGTCGTCACCGAGCTGCTCACGCAGGCGCTGCGCGACCTCAACCTTGGCTGGCCCGTCGCCGACTTCGACGTCGACGCCGCCCGCGCCGCGCTCGAGGAGACGAAGGACCAGGGCACGACGGCGAGCTGACCTCCCGGCGTCGGCGCCACCCGGCGCGGCGCGGGTGAGTCGTGCGCGCCGGTCCGTCGCCCGGGTGACGGCCGATCCCGTGGGGTCAGTCGCCGCGCGGGTCAATCGTCCCCCGCGGTCAGTCGGTCGCGCGCTCGGCGGGCACCACGCGGTAGCGCCGGTGTGCCAGCACGGGGACCCGCTCGCGCACGGCCCGCAGCTGCGCGAGGTCGACGTCCGCCGTGAGCACGTGCGTGTCGGACGGGGCGCCGTCGTCCTCGCCGACCGCGGAGACAAGCACCGCCCCGGTCGGGTCCACCACGGCGCTGGCGCCGACGCGCCCGGGCCCGCCCTGGCTCGCGAGCGCCAGGTAGGCCGTCGTCTCGATGGCCCGGGCCCGCGTCAGCACGGAGAGCTGCTCGACCTTGCCGGGCCCGCTCGCCCACGCGGCGCCCACGGCCACGACGTCGGGCGGCCGTGGCGGCTCGGTCGCCGCGTCCGCTTCCCCGGCCCGTGCCGGTGTGGCGGCACCGTCCGCGAGGTCGAGCAGGGCGCGGACGGACTCGGGGAACCGCAGGTCGTAGCACGTCACCACGCCGAGCCGGAGCGACGCGTCGCCGCACGGCACGTCGAGCACGAGCGGGCGGGCCGGGTCGCCGGCGTCGAGCAGGTCCGACTCACGCGCCCCGAACGCGTCGTAGCGGTGCACCTTGGCGTAGCGCCCGAGCTCGGCGCCGTCCGGACCCACGACGACGGTGACGTTGAGCGCACGGCCCTCCTGCGCCGTCGGGAGCACGACCCCCGCGACCACGGTGACGCCGCACGCCGTGGCGACCTCGCGCAGGGCGGCGAGGAACGGGCCGTCGTCCGGCTCGGCGAGGGCGGGCACGAGCCGCGCCTCCCAGCCCGACGCGTACTCGGGCAGCACGACGAGCCGGGCGCCCTCCGCGGCCGCCTCCCGCACGGCGCGTACCGCCTCGGCTCGCGCGGCCGCCCGACCCGCCGGCTCGGCGCCGTGGTCGGCCGACAGCTGCACGACGGCGAGGCGCACCCTCACGGCTCCTCCCGCCGCTCCTTCGTGCTCGCGGGCGCGTCGGCCACGGGCGCATCGGCCACGGGCGCATCGGCCACGGGCGCATCGGCGACGGGCGCGTCGGCCGCGTCGGCGACGCGGACCACGTCACCCGAGCCGTCCGCGCCGGTGACGATCCCAGCGCCGGCACCCGAGCCGGCCTGCGCCGGGCCACCCTCGGACCGCCCGCCCGACGCGGCGCGCTCCGCGAGGAGCTGCTCGTCGGCGAGGCGCTGCTCGGCGTTCTGCGCGCGGCGCAGGTGCTTGATGAAGGAGCGGATGAGCACGAGCAGCGCGAGCGCCAGCGCGAACGTCACGACGAACCCGAGCAGGCCGGGGGTGACCTCGTCCGGGTCGGGCGCGGTGTCCGCGAGCACGAGGCCGACGGCGAGCACGCCTGCCCCGGCCATCAGCGCAGCCCCGCGAACAGGTCGGTCTCGAGCTCGCCGTCGTCGGCCGCGGCGCGGGCGGACGCATCCGCCGCGCCGTCCGCGCCCGAGCCGAGGGTGCTCGCGACGAGCTCGAACTCGTCCCAGGGCCACACGCGCGCCTCGAGGTCGCGCGGGACGGCGAAGAAGAAGCCGTCCGGGTCGATCTGCGTGGCGTGCGCAAGGAGCGCGGCGTCGCGGGCGGGGAAGTACTCGGCCACATCGATGCGCGTGGTCGGGGTGCGCCCGCCCTCGCCGTCCCACTCCGCGAGCCACGACCCGAACGGCGACTCCGCGCCGCCCGCGACCAGCGCCTCGTGCACCGCGACCATCCGCTGGCGGCGGAATGCCGCGTGGTAGTAGACCTTTGCGACCTGCCAGGGCTCGCCGAGCTCGGGGTGCTGCGTGGGGTCGGCGGCCGCCTCGAGGGCGGCCATCGAGACGACGTGGGTCATGATGTGGTCCGGGTGCGGGTAGCCGCCGCTCTCGTCGTAGGTGAGCAGCACCTGCGGGCGGAAGTCGCGGATGCGAGCCACGAGTGCCGGCACCGTCTCGGTCAGCGGCGCGAGGGCGAAGCAGCCGTCCGGCAGCGGGGGCAGCGGGTCGCCCTCGGGCAGTCCGGAGTCCACGAAGCCGAGCCACTCCTGCCGCACGCCGAGCGCCTGCGCGGCGGCGGCCATCTCGCGCCGGCGCAGGCCCGGCAGGTCGGACAGGACCTCGGGGTCGTGCGCGAGGCGGGGGTTGAGCACGTCGCCCCGCTCACCTCCGGTGCACGTGACGACCAGGACGTCCACGCCCTCCGCGGCGTACTTCGCCATGGTCGCGGCGCCCTTGCTGGACTCGTCGTCGGGATGCGCGTGCACGGCCATGAGGCGCAGCTCGCTCACGTAGCCTCCAGGGTGGTTCACGGGCCTGGACTCCTCCCGCGGAAGTTGGACGTTCCCATCCTCGCACCCCACACTGGACGGGTGAGCCAGCCCTCCCCCGACCTGCTCGTACGCCGGTACGGGCAGTCGCGCCGGGGCGCGGGCGGCGGCGCCGGGCGCTCGAACCGGCTCGCGGTGATCGGCAGCGTCGTCGTCGCGCTCCTCGTCACCGCCGTGGTGGTGTGGCTCCTCGTCCGGCAGACCGCGCCGGTCGCCACGGCGACGGTCGGCACCTCCCGCATCGTCTCGGACTCGGTCGTCGAGGTGGACCTCACCGTGGTCCGCTCGGATCCGAGCATCGCCGTCCGCTGCTCGGTCGAGGCCCTCGACGGCACACTCGCGCAGGTCGGCGCGCGCGACGTCGAGATCCCCGCGGGCACGGACGGCCACGTGACCGTCCCCGTCGAGATCACCACGTTCACCCGCGCGGAGCAGGGCCGGGCGATCGAGAACAGCTGCGTCGCCGCCGACTCCTGACTCCGCGGAACACCCGCGCGCCCGGATTCGACGGCGGTACGCGCCACGATCGCGCGGCATCGGCGGTATCATGGCCGTTTCGCCGCTCATGCGGCACTCGACGCCACGTCCCGGCGGGACGTGGCGTCGGCACGTAGGGTGCGAGGCGCCGTCGCCGGACTGCCCTCCCCCATCGCACGCGAAGGAGACAGACGTGGCCGCTACCACCTGGCTGACCCAGGACGCCTACGACCGGCTGAAGGCCGAGCTCGAGCACCTCAAGGGTCCGGGCCGCGCCGAGATCACGGCCCGCATCGAGCAGGCCCGGTCCGAGGGCGACCTCAAGGAGAACGGCGGCTACCACGCCGCCCGCGAGGAGCAGGGCAAGGCCGAGGGCCGCATCCGCCAGCTCGAGGAGATCCTCCGGACCGCGGAGGTCGGCGAGGCTCCCCCGGACGACGGCGTGGTGGAGGCCGGCATGGTCGTCACCGCGGAGGTCGGCGGCGACGAGATGCGCTTCCTGTTCGGCTCGCGCGAGGTCTCCGGCGACACCGACCTCGACGTCTTCTCGCCGTCGTCCGCGCTCGGTGCGGCGATCGACGGCAAGAAGGTCGGCGAGACGACGTCGTACACGACGCCGAAGGGCGTGGAGATCTCCGTCAAGATCATCGACGCCAAGCCGTTCACCGGCTGAGCGACTACCTCGCCGGCTGACCACGGTCCCGCCGTCGCTCGGCGACGCGCATCCGAAGGGCCCACCGCCTGCAGGCGGTGGGCCCTTCGCGCTGCGTGCGTCGGGCGCGGCGTTCGACGCCCGACGGCGAGCCTCACCGCTCGAGGGTCGGGTACCCCTCCCGGCGCATCGCCGCCACGATCGCGGCCGAGTGGTCCCACCCCTTGGTCGCGATCTCGAGGTCGACCGTGGTGTCCTCGATCGAGATGCCGACGCCGGTCCGCACGTGCGAGACCGTGACCACGTCGCCCCGGCAGCCACCGACCACGCCGAGCAGGCCGGCCAGAGCGCCGGGGCGGTCCGGGATCGTCGCCCGCAGGTGCAGGTAGCGGCCCGCGGCCGCCATGCCGTACCGGAACAGCTTGCGCAGCAGCACGGGGTCGACGTTGCCGCCCGACAGCACGACGACGACGGGCCGCTCGCGGTCCACGAGGTCTGCGGCCGCCGCGTTCCCGCCCGCCCGGTAGGCGGGCACAAGCGCCGCGATCCCGGCCGCGCCGGCGGGCTCCACCACCTGCTTGGCCCGCTCGGCGAGCGAGAGCACGGCGCGGGAGAGCTCGTCCTCCGAGACCGTCACCACCGGCACCCCGCGACCGGCCACGACGGCGAACGGCACGTCTCCCGGCAGGCCCACCGCGATGCCGTCGGCCATGGTCCGCTGCGGCGGCACGCTGACGGGGCGGCCGGCGGCCAGCGACGCCGGGTAGGCCGCGGCGCGCGCGGCCTGGACCCCGATGACCCGCACGTCGGCGGGCACCGCAGCGGCGATCCCGGCCAGCAGCCCACCGCCGCCCGTGGGCACGACGATCGTGCCGACGTCGGGCACCTGCTCGAGGATCTCCAGTCCGACCGTGCCCTGACCGGCCACCACGGCGGGGTGATCGAAGGGGTGCACGAACGTGCGGCCCTCCTCCAGCGCCACGAGCCGCGCCCGCGCCACCGCGTCCTCGACCGTGTCGCCGTCCAGGACGACGCGCGCTCCGTAGGACTGCGTGGCCTCGACCTTCGGCAGCGCCGCGTCGGCGGGCATGTGCACCTCGGCGTCCACGCCCAGTCGCCGTGCCGCCCAGGCCACGCCTTGCGCGTGGTTGCCCGCGCTGGCGGCGACGACGCCGCGGCGCCGCTCGCCGTCGGACAGCTGCGCCATCCGGTTCATCGCCCCGCGGACCTTGAACGAGCCGGTGCGCTGCAGGTGCTCGCACTTGAGCCGCACGTCCGCGCCGAACAGGGCGGAGTAGGCCTCCGAGGTCTCGATCGGCGTGCGGTGCAGTGCGTCCCCCAGCACGGCCCGGGCCGCAAGCACGTCCTCGAGCGAGACCGTGGGCGGGGCTGCCTGCGAGGCGGCGGCCGGGGTGCCGGCACCGTGTCCGGCGTGCTCATCGACGGCGTGGCCGGTCCCGTGGTCGACCGTGTGGTCGCCCGCGTGGTCAACCGGTTCCAGGGCGCGGTCGGGGGCGAGGTCGAAGGGCTGCTCACTCACCCCGTCAGCCTGCCACGGGGAACACTCCGGTGCCCGGCACGGTTGACCCTCTGAGGAGAGGAGAGCGCCATGTTCTTTGCGAAGGCCCCCGTCATGGTCACCGTCGACGAGGCACTGCCCGGCCGGGAGACGCCCGCGTTCGACACCGAGGGGACCCACCGGGTGCTCGGCACCCCCATCCACGGCCCCTGGCCGGAGGGCACGCAGGTGCTGTACGTCGCGATGGGGTGCTTCTGGGGCGAGGAGAAGCACTTCTGGCAGATCCCCGGGGTGGTGACGACCGCCGTCGGGTACATGGGCGGCTTCACGCCGAACCCGACCTACGAGGAGACGTGCACGGGCCGCACCGGTCACACCGAGACGGTGCTGATCGCCTACGACCCCGCGCGCGTCTCGCTCGACACGCTGCTGGAGACGTTCTGGACCCAGCACGACCCCACCCAGGTGTACCGCCAGGGCAACGACCGCGGCACGCAGTACCGGTCCGCGATCTTCTGGACCACGCCCGAGCAGGCCGAGAAGATCGCCGCGACGCGGGAGGTCTACCAGGAGCGCCTCACGGCGGCCGGGTACGGCGCGATCACGACCGACGCGCGGCCCGCGGACGAGGCCGGCCCGTTCTGGTACGCCGAGCCGTACCACCAGCAGTACCTCGTGTGGAACCCGACGGGCTACTGCCCGCTGCACGCGACGGGCGTCACCTTCTAGAAGCGCTGCTCGGGCGTGCCACGCTGCGGCGCGGCCCGGGCGGGCGTGCGTCCGGCGCGCGCGGCCGCGGGAGCCGGACACCCGAGCGTACGCTCGGGTCCCCCCGCCGCTTTGACTGGTCGCCGTGTCACATTGACTGGCTGGATCACCCGGCACCCGCACGGGCACTTCGGTCATCCCGCTGACCTGCGGCGACGCCAGGGGCCAGAGCCGCTCGAGGATCTGGCCAGTCAGTGCGACCGGGCCACCAGTCAAACCGACCGGGCCGCCGGGCAGGCGGCGGTGGCCCGCTCCACGCGCCGGTCACCCGAGCCGACGACGGCGAGGGGGCGCCTCCCGCAGGAGGCGCCCCCTCGCCGTCGTGCCCGTGGCACCCGACGTGCGCGTCGCCCACCCGGCGAGGACCGCCGTCAGAAGGTCGGCGGCGTGTGCCAGATGCGGTCGATGTAGTCGCGCATCGACCGGTCGGAGGAGAAGTACCCGGACCGGGCGACGTTGAGGATCGCCGAGCGGGTCCACGCCTCCTGGTCGGCGTAGGCGGCGTCGACCTTCTCCTGCGCCTCGAGGTAGGAGGCGTAGTCGGCCAGCACCATGAAGCGGTCCTCGTACAGCAGGTTCGCCACCACCGGCTCGAACGTCGTCTTGTCGCCGCCGGAGAACGCGCCGGAGGAGATGAGGTCGATCGCGCGGCGCAGGTTCGGGTCCGCCTCGTAGAACGAGCTCGGCACGTACCCCTTCGCCGCGAGCGCCTCCACCTCGGGCTCGAGCATCCCGAACAGGAAGAAGTGCTCGTCGCCGACCAGCTGGCGGATCTCGACGTTCGCGCCGTCGTCCGTCCCGATCGTGAGGGCGCCGTTGAGCGCGAACTTCATGTTGCCCGTACCCGAGGCCTCCTTGCCGGCGAGCGAGATCTGCTCGGACAGGTCGGCGGCCGGGATGAGCTTCTCGGCGAGCGTGACGTTGTAGTTCGGCGGGAACAGGACGTTGATCCGGTCCTGCACCTTCGGGTCCGCGTTCACCACGGTGCCGACGGCGTTGATGAGGTGGATGATCTCCTTCGCCATCTTGTAGCCCGGCGCCGCCTTGGCGCCGAACACGAAGGTCCGGGGTGTGACGTCGGCGGGGTCCAGCTCGCCGGTGGAGATCCGGTCGTAGAGCGTGACGATGTGCAGCACCTTGAGGAGCTGGCGCTTGTACTCGTGCAGGCGCTTGACCATCACGTCGAGCATGTGGTCGTCCCCGACCGAGAGGCCGTCGCGCTGCTGCAGCACGCCGTTGAGGCGACGCTTGTTGTGCGCCTTGACCTCACGGAAGCGCAGGCGGAAGTCCTCGTCCTCGGCGAACGGCTCGAGCTCGCGCAGCCGCTCGAGGTCGGTGATCCAGCCGACCCCGACCGCGTCCGTGATGAGCTCCGACAGCGCCGGGTTCGCCAGGCGCACGAACCGCCGCGGCGTGATGCCGTTGGTGACGTTCGTGAACTTGCCCGGGTAGAACTCGTCGAAGTCCGGGAGCACCTTGTCCCGCAGCAGCTGGGAGTGCAGCTCGGCGACGCCGTTGACCTTCGCGCCGGCGACGGTGGCCAGGTAGGCCATCCGGACCGCCCGCTCGGGGTGCTCGGCGATGATCGACATCCGCCGGATCCGCAGCTCGTCGTCGCCGAACCGCTCGCGCACGGCCTCGAGGAACTCGTCGTTGATCCGGTAGATGATCTCCAGGTGCCGCGGCAGCAGCTTGCCGAGCAGCGCGACCGGCCAGACCTCGAGCGCCTCCGGCAGCAGGGTGTGGCAGGTGTACGCGAAGCACTTCTGGGTGATGGCCCAGGCGTCGTCCCAGTCCATCTTGCGCTCGTCGACGAGCACGCGCATGAGCTCCGGCACCGCGATCACCGGGTGGGTGTCGTTGAGCTGGAAGATGATCCGCTCCGGCAGCCTGGCGAGGTCGAAACCCTCGGGCAGCACGTCGTCGAGGAAGTTCGCGATCGACGCGGCGACGAAGAAGTACTGCTGCTGCAGCCGCAGCTCCTTGCCCTGCGGCGTGGAGTCCTCGGGGTAGAGCACCTTGGAGATGTTCTCCGCGAAGGTCTGCGCGCGCACGGCCTCCTCGTAGTCACCCGAGTTGAAGATGCGCAGGTCGAACGCGTCGGTCGCCACCGCGCGCCACAGCCGGAGCGTGTTGACGCGGCCGTTCTGGTAGCCCGGGACCATGTAGTTGTAGGGCACGGCCTGCACGTTCCACGCCGGGATCCAGCGCGAGCGCTCGACGCCCTCGTCGTCGTAGGTCTCGGTGCGACCGCCGAAGTGGACCGTCTGCGCCGCCTCCGGGTGCGGGAACTCCCACGGCGCGCCGAGCGCGAGCCAGGAGTCGGGCTGCTCGACCTGGCGCCCGTCGACGAAGGTCTGCCGGAAGATGCCGTACTCGTACCGGATGCCGTACCCGATGCAGGGCACGCTCATCGTCGCGAGCGAGTCGATGAAGCACGCGGCGAGCCGGCCGAGGCCGCCGTTGCCCAGCCCGGGCTCCACCTCCTGGGCCCGCAGGTCCGCGAGGTCGATGCCGCACTGCGCGAGGCCCTGCTTCACGATGTCCGTCAGGCCGGTCGCGAGCAGCGCGTTGTTGAGCTGTCGCCCGAGCAGGTACTCCGCGGACAGGTACGCCACGCCCTTGGACTGAGTGTCGGCCTGGCGCCGCAGCGTCTCGAGCCAGCGCGCCATGAGGTAGTGCCGCACCGTACGTGCCAGCGCGAGGTACTGGTCGTTGACCTCGGACCCCGTCAGCGCCACACCCTGTCCGAAGTTCAGCTCGCGCAGGAACTCGCGCACGAACCCGTCGACCGAGCTCGCCGGCGAGCCCACCGGGGACAGCGCCAGCGGGTGGGTCGCCTTCGGGCGGTGGGCCGCGGGCGCGGTCGTGGCAGCCTGCGCTGCGGGGGACGACGGCGAGCCCTGGGTCTCGTTCGTCGGTGCGGTGTTCGGCACGAAGTCTCCTGCGGTGATCTCGGACACGCGCCAACGCTAACGGGTACGTGGCCTCGCGGGACACGGTTGGTGGCGCTCGACGTCGGCGGCGGCCGGACCGGATCGGGGCGTCGTGCCCCGCAGGAGCCCCGAAACGGCTGCAATTTACCGCAAGCGCCGTTGCAGACGTGTGATGCATTTCACAGTTGCCCGGCCGTCGGATGCGGCCCTACGTCGTGCTCAGGCTGCGATCCGACCGTGGCCGCACGTGATCGCGTCCCGCCTCCGGACGTGGACCGCTCGCCGGCGGCGGCACCGCACGTCCCGTGCGACAGACTGACCCGATGACGACCCCGGCGCCCCGCGCGACGCTCGCCAGCCCGACGTCCGGCTGGGGCGTCGCCGCGATGGCGCTGGTCAGCGCGAGCGCGGTCGTGCTCTACGTCGCCCGCTCGCCGTGGGGCTACGCGGTGCTGGCGGCCGGCCTGCTCCTGGCGTACGCCGTGGACCGGGTGCTGCTGCGCTCGCTGGCGTGCGTCGCCGTCGGGCTCCTGCTGCTCTCGGCGACGGACCTCGCGGCGGACCTGAGCGATGCGGGGATGGTGCGCTTCGCCGTCGTGCTCTCGTTGGCGGTGCTGCTGCCGACGCTCGCGTCGCGGCGCCTCGTGGCGCGCGACGCCGTGGTGTTCCCGCTGCGCACCGGGCGGCGCTGGTCGCGCGGCGCGTGGGCGTACCTCCTCGTCGTGGTGACCGCGGGCTACCTCGTCCTGCCGTGGTACTTCCTGTCCTCGGGCGCCTACCGGAACTGGCCGGCGATCGAGACCGGCAACGAGATCGGCCGGCTGTTCGTCGGCGTCAACGCCGTGGGGATCTGGGACGAGCTGTTCTTCGTCTGCATCGTGTTCGCGCTCTACCGCCGGCACGTGCCGCTCTGGCTGGCCAACCTGCTGCAGGCGGTGGTGTTCGTGTCGTTCCTGTGGGAGCTCGGCTACCGCTCGTGGGGTCCGCTGCTCACGATCCCGTTCGCGCTGATCCAGGGCTGGACGTTCGCGCTCACGAAGTCGCTCACCTACGTGGTGACGGTGCACCTGCTCTTCGACGCCGTGGTGTTCATGGTGCTCGTGCACGCCCACAACCCCGAGCTGTTCGACATCTTCCTCACCGCGTTCTGGTGAGCGCGCGCCCGACCGGCGACGCGAGCGCGGCGCTCAGAAGCGCTCAGAACCGGGACGAGCTGCCCGACCCGCTGAAGCTGCCGCCGCTGCTGTAGCCCGCCGTCGAGCCACCGGCGCCCGACGCGCTCACGCGCGAGGACTCCACGGCGTGCGTCCCGGAGACCACGCCGCTGCGGAAGGCCCCGACCGCGAACCAGGTCCACGTGGGATCACCGGTCGCGAGGATGGTCGTCTCGGCCGGGCGGCGTGCGCGGGCCTTGCGCAGCTCGTCCGTGACGAGCTCCTCCTCGGACTCCTTCTCCCCCACCACCCGCGCCACGGCGGCGGCGAGCGTGTCGAGCGCGGTGGACAGCGCGTCGCGCGCGGCACGGAGCCGGTCCAGGCCGTCGTCAGGGGTCAGCACGCCTGTCTCGAGGCCGCCGCGCAGCTCGCTCAGCTCCCCGTCCAGGCGCCCGGCGAGCTCGCGCAGCGCCGCCACCTCGGGCAGGTCGCGCGCCTCGTCGGGCAGGGTGTCGCTCAGCAGGTCCGGCACCTGGTCCAGATCGCGCCGCAGCGGCTCGACCTCGTGCGCCCACACGCTCTCCCAGGTCGCGCCGCGGGTGAGGAACGTCGCCGTCGCCGCGATGACGTCGTCGAGGGCGTCCAGGCGCTCGGCCTCGGCGCGGAACCGGGTGAGGGTGGCGAGCGCGGCGGGTGAGTCGTAGTCGCGCTCCGGGATCGCCTGCGCCTCGCCTGCCAGGGGCGTGAGGGTGCGGAACGCCTGGGTGTACTCGTCGAGCCGCTCGAGCATCGCGCCGCCGTAGCGCGAGGACTCGGGGATCACGCGCGCGTGCACCTGCGTGACGTCCAGGTCCCGCACCACGTTCGCGTACGCCGTGTCGCCCGCTGCACGCGCCTGCGCGCTGCGGCGGGACCGGCGCATCCCGGTGCCCACGTAGGCGGCCGAGCCGCCGAGGGTGAGCAGCCACGCGAGCGCCGGAAGCATGCCACCGGCCCAGCGCACGCCGGGCTCGTTCATCCGCGCGGCGGCCGCGTCGATCCCGTCGATCGCCCCGTCGGTCCACTGCCCGGCGCGGAAGTCGTCCTTGGTCGCCTCCTGGATCTGGTCCTGTGCCTCCTGGGCCACAGCGCGGTTCTCCCCGAAGTACGTGCCCACGAGGCGACCCTCGGGATCGACGGCGAGGATGAACAGATCGTCGGCCCACGTCTGGCCGTCGGCCGAGAGCCAGTCCGGGCGCTGCTCCTGCGCGTAGGCGAGGACCGCGTTGTTGAGCGCGTAGTCGTCCGTGAGCGCCGCGGTGCCGCCCGCGTTCGTGAAGACCGCGACGGTCGTCGGCTCGTAGAACCGCACGTCGTCCACGCCGTCGAGCAGGTCGGGCGCGTAGAGGATCCCCGCGGTGTCCTCGATCTGCACCTCGGTCGCCGCGAGGCCGGGCGCCTGGGCGAGGTAGGTCGCCGTCGCGGTCCCGGCGATGCCAAGGGTGGCGACGGCGCTGACGAGAACGCGTCGGCGGACGGACATGGGGCTCCTCGCGGGTCGGATCGAGTGGGGTCGGGGCTGCGGCGAACCGTCCAGCGTAGTCCGCGACGGCGAGGTCGTGTCAGCCGTGGCTCGTGGTCCACTCCAGCAGTCGCTCCACCGGCCACGTCGTGATCACGTCGTCCGGGTCCACCCCGGCACGGGCCGCGCGACTCGCCGCGAGCGGCAGCCAGGAGAGCTGGCCGGGGGCGTGGGAGTCGGAGTCGATCGAGAACAGGCAGCCCGTCTCGACGGCGAGCGCGATCAGCTCCTGCGGCGGGTCGCGCCGCTCGGGGCGGGAGTTGATCTCGACGGCGGTGCCGAGCTCCCGGCACGCCTCGAACACGATCTCGGCGTCGAAGGTCGACGGCGGGCGCGGCTTCCCCTCGACCTTGCGGCCCGTGCAGTGGCCCAGCACGTCGACGTGCGGGTTCGCGACGGCGGTCACCAGCCGCCGCGTCATCGCCGCCGACTCCATCCGCAGCTCGCTGTGCACCGACGCGACCACGACGTCGAGCCGGCCGAGCAGCTCGCTCTCCTGGTCCAGCGACCCGTCCGGGAGGATATCCACCTCGATACCGGTGAGGACGCGGAACGGCTCGCCCTCGCCGTCGGACGCCTCGTGCTCGGCCACCAACGCCTCGTTGAGCGCGGCGATCTCGTCGAGCTGCGCGCGCAGGCGCGCCGGGCTCAGGCCGCGCGCCACCGTGAGGCGCGGGGAGTGGTCGGTGACCGCGAGGTAGGAGCGGCCCAGGCGGCGGGCCACGCGGGCCATCTCCCCGGCCGGCGTGGAGCCGTCGGAGGCCTCGGTGTGGGAGTGCAGGTCGCCGCGCAGCCGGGCGGCGAAGCCCCGGCCCGCGTCGTCGTCCACCGCCAGCACCTCGGTGGCCGAGGCGCGCGCGCTCACGAGGGCCGTCGGGACGGTCCCGGCGAGCGCCTGGGTGATGGCGGTCGCCGTCGAGGACCCGATCCCGGGCAGTCGCTGCCACGCCGCGGCGGACGTGCCGAGGGCCTCCCGGCGCTGCGCCGGGAGGCCCTCGACCGCGTCGGCCGCGTTGCGGTAGGCCATGACGCGGTGGCTGTCGACCCGCGCGCGCTCGCGCCAGAACGCAATCTCCCGCAGCGCCGCGACGGGGTCGGGCGCTTCGGGGTCGAAGACGTACGGGTCGCTCATCGCCGTCGGGTCGGGGTCGGGTCGAAGGGGGGTGGGGCTCAGCGGGCCCCGACGATGTCGACGACGAACACCAGCGTGTCCGTGCCCTTGATCCCGGCCGCCGGCATGCCGCGATGGCCGTAGCCGAGGTGCGGCGGGATCGAGACGAGGACGCGCGAGCCGATCTGCTGACCGACGAGCGAGTCGTCCCAGCCGGAGATCACGGCGCCGACGCCGATCGGGAACGAGATCGAGGAGCCGCGGTCGTAGGAGTTGTCGAAGATCCGACCACCCCAGGTCTGGCCGAGGTAGTGCACCTCGATGCTCTGGCCGGCCTCGACCTCCTCGCCGCTGCCCTGCTCGAGCACCTGCACCTGCAGGTCCTCGGGTGCGGGGGTCTCGGGGAAGGAGAGGACGGGCTTCTCACCGAACGTGCCGGTCGCGGTGGGCAGCGACTGAGCCATGGGGGGTCCCTTCTCGGGTGGAGTCGTGCGAACACCCCAGCCTAAGCGGAGGCCCCCACGCGCGCCGTCGACGGCCTCACGCCCCGAGCTGCTCGAGGAAGGCGCGCTGGCGCGGCCAGCGGTAGCCCTCCCCGCCCTCGTGGCCGTTGTAGCGGTAGACGTCGATCTGCGACCCGGCGCGGTGCCCGTAGTGGTTGAACGCGGCGTACACCGTGGACGGCGGGCACGTCATGTCCATGAGGGCCGCCGAGAACAGCGCGGGCGCCGTCGCGCGCATGCCGTGGTGGGCCGCGTCGAGGTAGGACCACGTGCGCGCCACCATGGCCTCGGCGGCCGGGTCGCGGTGGGTGTGCAGGTAGTCGGCGAGCTCGCGGTAGGGGTACGCGTCGGTCATCCCCATCGCGCGGGTCACCTGGCACAGGAACGGGACGTCGGGCATCACCGCCACCAGGTCGGGGGCGAGGCCGCCGACGGCGAGCGCCAGTCCCCCGCCCTGGCTCACCCCGGTCACGGCGACCCGGGCCGGGTCGACGCCGTCCAGGCCGCGCATGACGGCGACGGCGCGCACCGCGTCGACGTAGACGCGCGTGTAGTAGTGCTCGCGCGGATCCTCGATGCCGCGCGTCATGAGGCCCGGGACGGTGGGGCCGGACGGCCCGACCGGATCGGGCGTGCCGCCGCCGGTCCCCCACGTCGCACCCTGGCCGCGGGTGTCCATCACGAGGTGCGCGCGGCCGGACGCGGCCCAGGCGAGCCGCTCGTGCGGCAGACCGCGGCCGCCGCCGTAGCCCAGGTACTCCACGACGCCGGGGATGCCCGCGCTGCTCGCGTGCGGGCGAGGTGAGCCAGCCCGTCCCGCGCCACCGTGTGCTGGCCGGGCGAGCCACGCCTTGATGCGGTGGCCGCCGTAGCCCGCGAAGTCGACGTCGAACACCTCGACCGCGCTCAGGCCGGTGTCGACAGGCGCGATCCGCACGTCGAGGTCGTGCTCACGCGTCTCCTCCAGGACGGAGGTCCAGAACACGGAGAAGTCGCGCGGGACCGGGAGGATCGGGCGGTAGGAGGGGAGCTCGGCGGCGGGGATGTCGAAGAAGGCCACGGCGTACCAGCCTAGGCCGTGCGGGTCGCTCGCTCAGGTTCCGAGGTAGCGGCCCGGCTTGTGGTTGAGCACGAGCACGACGCTGAGCAGGACCGCGCCCGCGGCCGAGAGCAGGACCCTCGAGGGCTCGACCACGGTGAACGCCAGCAGCACGACCGCGACGTCGAGTGCCATCTGCACGTAGCCCGCGCTCCAGCCGAGCCGTTCGTGAAGGGTGAGGGCGAGCACGTTGAAGCCGCCCAGGCTCGCCCGGTGCCGGAACAGGATGAGCAGGCCGATGCCGGCGAGCAGGTTGCCGGTGAGCACGGCGTACACCGGCTCGATCGGCACGGCGAGCCGCGTGAAGGGGTGTACCGACGCGAGGGCCGACGCGAGCGCCACCGCCGCGACGCTGCGCAGCGTGAACTGCCAGCCCTTGACTCGCACCGCGAGCGCGAAGAACGGCACGTTGACGAGAAAGAAGAGCAGCCCGAACGGCACGCCGGTCGCGTACCCGAGCAGGAGGGAGAGCCCGGCGGTGCCTCCGGTCACGGCGTTCACGCTGTGCAGCAGGTCGAGCCCGAGCGATGCCACGAAGGCACCGGAGAGGATGCCGAAGACGTCCTCGGCCACGGAGTGCCGCAGCCCCGGAGTCTGGGGTCCGTACGGTGCGGTGGCAGCGCCCGGGGTGTCCGTGGCCATGCCGCGATGCTGCCACGACCGTGTGTCGGGCAGATGACCCGGGCCGCGCGCGCGCCGCCGAGCCACGACGCTCGCCCGCGCAACGACGACGCCCGGCCCCCAACCGGGGACCGGGCGTCGCATCGAGCAGAACCGCCGCGTCGAGCGGCGGACGCGATCAGTTGCGCAGGATCGCGAGGAGGCGCAGGAACTCCAGGTACATCCACACCAGGGTGACGGCGAGGCCGAAGGCCGCCGACCAGGCGTAGCGCGCCGGGGCGCCGCGACGGACGCCCTTCTGGATCGAGTCGAAGTCGATGACGAGCGTCGCCGCGGCGAGCACCACGGCCGCCACGCCGATGAGCACGCCCAGCCAGCCGCTGCGCAGGCCCCAGCCGTCGAGCACGCCGGTCCACATCAGGACCAGGTTCACGAGGGAGAAGATGAGGTAGCCGACGAGCGCGGTGAGCACGATCTTCTGGAAGCGCGGAGTGTTGCGCACCTTGCCGCTGCGGAAGAGCAGGAGCACCGCGACGAACGTGGCGACGGTCGCAAGGACCGCCTGCGCCACGATGCCGGACCACTGCGACTCGAACACCGAGGAGATCGCGCCGAGGAACAGGCCCTCGAACGCCGCGTAGGCCATGATCAGGCCGGCCGACGGCTCCCGCTTGAAGGCGTTGACCAGGCCGAGCACGAGGCCGCCGATGAGGCCGACGATCATGAGCGGCGTCTGGATCGCCGGCATGCCCAGCAGCGACGGGGCGAACCAGGAGAACGCGCCGAACGCCACGATGGTGCCGAGCACGAGCCCGGTCTTGACGATCACGTCGTCGTAGGTCATCCGGCCGGTCTCGGCGGCGCCGGCGGCGGGCATCCGGTACTGCTGCTCGAGCTGGTCGGCCGCCACCGGGACGGGCGGGAGGGTCGAGGTCGGCGAGTAGCTGCCGTACTGACCGGGCTGGCCGTACGCCTGCTGCCCGGGGGCCGGCGCCACGTTCGGGACGCCGAGCTGCTGGCGCTGCTTCTTCGCCTGCTCGCTCTCCCCGAAGTAGGGGTCGTTGGTGAAGTACGGGTTGCTCACGCGAGCTCTCCAGGTCGATGGGGTGATGGGTGGTGCTGACTCATCGTAGAGAACGACGCCGACGAGCGGCGTGTTCCCGGCTCCCCCTGCGGGATGAAACGTCTCCCCCGACCGGGTGAGCACCTCCGCGCGAGGTTCCGTCCTTCGGCGCTGACCCGCTCGCCGTCGGGGACCTAGCGTGGAGTCGGCGGAAGGGAGCCCACCATGATCGAGGCAGAAGGCCTCACCAAGCACTACGGATCGAAGGTCGCCGTCGACGGCGTGTCGTTCCGTGTGGAGCCGGGCCGGGTCACCGGCTTTCTCGGCCCGAACGGTGCCGGCAAGTCGACCACGATGCGGATGATCGTCGGCCTGGACACACCGACGGCGGGCCGGGTCACCGTCAACGGGAAGCAGTACGCGCAGCTGCGCGCCCCGCTGCACGAGGTCGGCGCCCTCCTCGAGGCGAAGGCCGTGCACACCGGCCGCAGCGCCCGCAACCACCTGCGCGCCCTGGCCGCCACGCACGGCATGCCCACGCGGCGGGTCGACGAGGTCATCGAGATGACCGGGCTCGGCTCGGTGGCCGACAAGCGGGTCGGCGGATTCTCACTCGGCATGGGGCAGCGCCTCGGCATCGCCGCCGCGCTGCTCGGCGACCCGCGCACCGTCATCCTCGACGAGCCGGTCAACGGCCTCGACCCCGAGGGCGTCAAGTGGGTCCGCACGATGGTGCGCTACCTCGCCGACCAGGGCCGCACCGTATTCCTCTCGAGCCACCTCATGAGCGAGATGGCGATCACCGCCGACGAGCTCGTCGTGATCGGGCGCGGCCGAATCATCGCCACCGGCCCGGTGCAGCAGGTGATCGAGCAGACCACGAGCTCCTCGGTGCTCGTCCGTTCCCCCCGCGCCCGCGAGCTCGCCGACCGGATCGCCGGTGACGGCGTCACGGTCACGGCGTCGGACGACGTCACCCTCAGCGTCCGCGGCCTCGACGCCGCGCGGATCGGTGACCTCGCCGCCGCGCAGGGCATCGCGCTGCACGAGCTGACCCCCCAGACCGCCTCGCTCGAGGAGGCCTTCATGACCCTCACCGCGGACGACGTCGAGTACCACTCCTCGCCCGCACCCCAGGAAGGACAGGCGGCATGACCACCGCGACCATCGACGCCCCGAGCCGCACGAGCCACCGCACGCGGCAGCCCGGCCGGGTCACGTTCGCCCACCTGATCCGCTCGGAGTGGATCAAGCTCGTCACCCTGCGCTCCACGTGGTGGACGCTCGCGATCACGGTGCTCGCGATGATCGGCATGGCCGCCGCGATCGGCTCGGCGGCCAACGTGATGGCCGACGCCGCGGGTGGCGGCGCCGCCGCGACCGCCGGGATCGGCGAGACCGTCATGACGTTCGGCTACTTCTTCGGTCAGGTGACCGTCGCGGTGCTCGGCGCCCTCATCGTGACCGGCGAGTACTCCACCGGCATGATCCGCTCGACCTTCGCCGCCGCCCCCGGGCGCATCGGCGCCCTGCTCGCGAAGGCGAGCGTGCTCGCCGTCGTCGTCCTCGTCGTCGGCGTCGTCGGTGTCCTGCTCTCCTACCTCGTCACCTACCCGATGCTCTCGGGCAACGGGATGGCGGTCGACCTCGGCGAGGCCGAGACGTGGCGCGTCATCCTGGGGGCGGGCCTCTACCTCATGCTGGTCTCGCTGCTCGCGTTCGCGCTCGGCACGATCGTGCGCAACAGCGCGGGGACGATCGCCGCCGTGCTGGGCGTGCTGCTCATGGTCCCGCTCGCGTTCCAGATCCTCACCGCGATCGGGCAGGACTGGGCCGTCAACGTCTCGCCGTACCTGCCCAGCGCGGCCGGTGAGCGGCTCATGTCGACGGGCAGCGCGCTCGAGACGGCGGGCACCGTCGGGACGACGCTGGAGTGGTGGCAGGGCGGGCTCGTGCTCGCCGGGTACGTCGCCGTCCTGCTCGTCGTCGGGCTCACCCTCGCCAAGAAGCGCGACGCCTGATCGCCCGTTCCCGCCTCGAGCGCGACCGCGCGTGAACCGCCCCGCGACCGACCGGCCGGGCCCCTCGGGCCCGGCCCGCGGCGTGCCCGGCGCCGGTGGTCACCACGGCCGCAGCAGCGGAACCGGGTTCGCACCGCGCACGACGGCGAGCGACGCCACCCTCGCGGTCCGTCGCCTCGGTCCGGTGCGCTTGTGGGCGGCGCGCCACCCGCGCGCCGTCGACGTCCTCGTCATGGCGGGCTACGCGGTGCCCGCCCTTCTTCAGGTCACGATGAGCGCGCCGACGACCGGTCCCCTCCTCGGTCCGGCGCAGGGCACGTGGTCGGACCTGGTGCTGCTCGTCGTCGCCGTCGTCGTCCTCGTGGGGACGACGGCGGCCCTGTGGTGGCGGCGCACGCGGCCGGAGGTGGCGCTGGCGGCGTGCCTCGTGCTCGCCGTCGTCGGCATGCTCGTCCTGGGCACGTCGCTGGGCGGCGACGTCGCGGTCGCTTTCGCGATCTACGCCGTCGCCGCAAACCGCGGGCCCCGCCGCGGCTGGACCTCGTTCGCGGTGGCCACTCTGCTCATCGCGGGTGCGAGCGCCGCGACGGTGCCGCTCGACGTGCTCGTGGCCGAGTCAACCCCGCAGGACGTCGCCACGGCGGACGAGGCGCCGATCCCGGCGAGCCCGTGGGAGGCGCGCATCGTGGTGGGCTCGCTCGTCGCGCTGCTCAACCTCACCGCGCTGACGATCGGGAACGGCGTGTACAACCGCCGCCGGCACGAGCAGGGCATCGTCGACCGGCTCAACCAGCTCGCCCTCGAGCGGGACCAGCGCGAGCAGCTCGCCGTCGCCGACGAGCGGGCGCGGATCGCGCGCGAGCTGCACGACGTCGTGGCGCACTCCCTCACCGTGATGGTCACCCTGGCCGAGGGCGCGGCTCGCGTGGCACCGCGTGACGCCGAGCGCGCCGCCGCCGTGATGCGCGAGGTGGCCACGACCGGGCGCACGGCGCTGGCCGACACCCGCCGCGTGGTCGGCGTGCTGCGCGCGGACCGGCTCACCGGGGAGCCGCGCAGCCTCCTCGACCTGCGCGAGGAGGACGCACCGGGCTCCGACGCCGCGGACGCGGAGGCGCTCGACGGCCGGGCGGGGGTCGCCGAGCGGGACGGCGCGCCGCTCGAGCCCGCGCCGACCCGCGGTCTGGAGGATCTCGTGGCTCAGTTCCGCTCGGCGGGGCTCGCGGTCACCCTCACCCGCACGGGCCCCGACCTGCCTCAGGACTCCGCGCTGCGCCTCACGGTCTACCGGCTCGTGCAGGAGGCGCTCACCAACGTGCTGCGCTACGCGCCGCTCGCGACGTCGATCACCGTCGAGGTCGAGCGCACGCCGGACGACGTGCGGCTCAGCGTCGCCAACACCGCCGGCCCCGGACCGCAGCGCCCGGTGCCGGGCTCGGGTCGCGGGCTGATCGGGATGCGCGAGCGGGTCGCGGTGCTCGGGGGCACGCTCGACGTCGGGGCGGCGCCCGGTGGCTGGCGCGTGCGGGCGGTGCTGCCGTGGCGCGACGACGGCGACGGCGACGGCGACCGGGTCGACGGGAGCGCCGGCGCACCTGGAAGGATCGAGCCGTGATCCGCGTGCTGCTCGTCGACGACCAGGCCCTCCTGCGCACGGGCTTCCGGCTCGTGCTGGAGGCGGTCGAGGACATCGAGGTCGTCGGCGAGGCGGCCGACGGTGAGGTCGCCGAGCGCATGGCGCGCGCGCTGCGACCGGACGTCGTGCTCATGGACGTGCGGATGCCGGGCCGCAACGGGATCGACGCCACGGCCGCGATCACCTCCGCGCTGCCCGAGGTTCGCGTCCTCATCCTGACCACGTTCGACCTGGACGAGTACGCGTTCGCGGGCCTGCGCGCGGGGGCGAGCGGCTTCCTGCTCAAGGACACCCAGCCGGACGAGCTCGTCGCCGCGATCCGGTCCGTGGCCAGCGGCGACGCCGTGGTGTCCCCCCGCGTCACCCGCCGGATGCTCGACCTGTTCGGCGCCCGGCTGCCCGACGGCGCCACCGAGGGCACGGCGACCACGGACCCGGCGCTCGCCTCGCTGACGCCGCGGGAGCTGGAGGTGCTCGAGCTGATCGGCGTCGGGCTGTCCAACACGGAGATCGCCGACCGGCTCGTCGTCTCCGAGGCCACGGTCAAGACCCACGTGGGCAACGTGCTGGCCAAGACCGGTTCGCGTGACCGGGTGCACGCCGTGGTGCTCGCGTACTCCACGGGGCTGGTCCAGCCGCGCTGACGAGCGACGCCACCACTCCACGCGCGGCAGCGCGACCTCCCCCGCGGGCGCACCCCGCGCGGGTACCCTGCCCGGCATGGGGTCGACGCCGACCGTGGGAGCGCCACACATCGCCGTTCGCGAGATCACGCCTGCGGACGGGGAGTTCCTCGTGGACATGGTCCTGGAAGCCGTGAACTGGGAGCGCGAGCACCACACCCGACGCGGCGTGCTCGGCAACGCGCGCCTGTCCCGGTACGCCGTCGGCTGGGGGCGACAGGGCGACCTCGGCCTCGTCGCCGTCGACCTCGACGGCCCGCGCGGCCTGCACGTGCCCATCGGCGCGGCGTGGCTGCGGTACTTCGCCAGCTCCGAGCCCGGCTACGGGTTCTACGAGCCGGGCGTCCCCGAGCTCACGCTCGCGATCGTGCCCGGTCGGCGCCGGCTCGGCATCGGCCACGCCCTGCTCGCCGCGCTCATCGCGCGCGCCCGGGAGTCCGGCGTGCGACGGATCAGCCTCTCGGTCGCGCGCGACAACGAGGCGGCCGTCCGGCTGTACACGCAGGCCGGGTTCGTGAGCGTCGGTGAGGGCAAGGGACCCGGCGGCACCTGGACCATGCTCCTGGAGATGTCCGACGGCGAGGGCGCACCTCAGTCCGTCGGCTCGCCGCCGAGCGCCTCGGCTCGTGAGGGCACGACGACGTCGGACGCCTCGGCGAGCGCCTCCTCCGCGCCGCCGTCCACCTCGTCGTAGCTCTCCGCCACGACGACGTCGAGCGGCACGAGCGATCCCCAGCCGCTGTCGTCGGACGTCGATGGTCCTGCCGGCCCCGCGAGTCCCGACGGCTCGGCCAGTGCCGCCGGCTCGGGCAGGTGCCCGAACAGCAGGCGCGAGGCCTGCGCGGCGGACTCGCGCAGCACGCGCTCGACGTCGGGCACGAGCGCCGCCGGGGTGTGCACCACGAGCTCGTCGTGGAGGAAGAACGCGAGGTGGGGCTCGCCGTCGGGCCCGACGCCCCGGCGGTCAGGCCGATCCGGCGGCTCGACTCGACCGAGCGCGCGCAGCCCGAGCCGCACCCCCGCGAGCCACGCGAGCGCCCACTCCGCCGCCGTCCCCTGGACCACGAAGTTGCGGGTGAACCGCCCCCAGTCGCGCGCCCGGCTGCGCGCGCGGGACTCCGCGGCGGCGCCGGCGTCCGCGTCGGACGCGGCCTGCTGGGTCTCGCGCCACGCGGCCGACGGCGGCGGAGAGCTCCGGCCCAGCCACGTCGTCACGATGCCGCCCGCCTCGCCGACCCGTGCGGCGTCGTCCACCAGGTGCATCGCCCGCGGGTAGGCGCGGGCCAGCCGCGGCAGGAGCAGCACCGACTGTCCGCTGGTCGAGCCGTAGAGCACGGCGAGCATGCCGACCTTCGCGTGCGCGCGGGTGTCCACGACGCCCGCGTCCACGAGGCCCTGGTAGAGGTCGCCCGCGGCGCCGGCCCGCAGCATCGCCTGGTCGGCGGCCATCGCCGCGAGCATGCGCGGCTCGAGCTGCGCGGCGTCCACGACGACGAGCCGCCAGCCCGGATCGGCCCGCACCGCACCACGGATCACCTTCGGCAGCGACAGTGCGCCGCCGCCGCGCGAGGACCAGCGCCCCGTCACCACGCCCGCGGGCACGTAGTCCGAGCGGAACCGGCCGTCACTCACCCAGGCGTCCAGCCACGCCCACCCGTTCGCGGACGCGAGCCGCGCGAGCGACTTGTACCGCAGCAGCGGCTCGACCACCGGGTGCTCCTGCCGCGCCAGCTCCCAGCGGTTCGTGCTCTCCACGTCGAGCCCGTTGCGCCGCAGCTCGCGCAGCAGGTGCGGCTGGGAGTCGGGGTTGAGGCGGGGGGCGTCGAGGCGGTCGCGGATCTCGCCGGCGAGCTCCTCCAGCAGCCGCGGGCGCACCGGGTGTCCGGCCATCGGGCGCGGCCGCTCGCCGAGCAGGCGCGCGAGCGTCGCCTCGTGCAGGTCGCGGCGGAACGGCAGGCCGTCGTGCCGCAGCTCGACCGCGGCGAGCGCGCCCGAGCATTCCACCGCGAGCAGCAGGCGCAGGCGGTGGCGCACCGATCCGGTCACGGACTCGAGGATGCGCCGCTGCCGGGTCCACGCGGCGACGACGTCGCGGCTCGGCTCCGGCGTGGCGTCCGCGGGCGGCCCGACGGCGAACAGCGCGTCGTCCGCCGGCTCGCCACCCTCGTGGCGCGCCTCGCGCGACTCGCGCCACTCGCTCGGCACCGGTGCCCTGGCGCCGGCTGCGACGGGAGCCTGGCCACCGTCCCAGTGCGACCACGCGGGGTCGGCGCCCGCGCCGGTGTCTGGTGAGTCACGGGCCAGGAGCGCCGTGCCGGCGAGGATGCGGTGGGCGAGGAAGAGGTCGTGGCACCGGGTGACGCGGACGCCCGCACGCAGCAGCGCGTCGTAGCGCAGCGCCGTGGAGTCCCACACCCACCGCACGTCGGAGGTGTGCCCGTCGTCGAGCGAGGCGACCAGCTGCGGAAGGTGGGCGACGTCGAGGACGCGAGGCTCGCCGTCGTGCACCACGACGGTGTCCGCGCGGAACTCGAGCAGGACGTCGCGCACGGTGCCAGCCTCGCACGCACCGCTGACATCGAGCCGCCCGGCCACCCCGGGCGCACTAGGGTCGGGAGGCCGCCCCCGTGGCCCAACTGGCAGAGGCAGCCGGCTTAAACCCGGCCCAGGTGCGAGTTCGACTCTCGTCGGGGGCACCCCGACCAGCCGACGACGGCGAAGGCCGACTTCCGTACGGAAGCCGGCCTTCGCCGTCGGGCGCCTCGAGGGCGCGACGCTCAGTGGGTGACGCTCAGCTCCGGCGGCTGCGGGACGTCGTCCCGGCTGGGCGCCGGCGCCGCGGCCGCGACGAACTCGGCGCGCGGGGTCTGCACGCCGCCGAGGGCGACGGGCTCGCGGCGGAAGAGCAGCGCCGTGGTCCAGTCGAGCACGATGCGGACCTTGCGCTCGAGCGTCGGCATCGCCCACAGGTGGTAGGTGCGGTGCATGAACCAGGCGAGCGGGCCGCGCAGCTTGACGCCGAAGATCTGCGCGACGCCCTTGCCCAGGCCGAGCGAGGCCACCGTGCCGAGGTTCGCGTGCACGTACGGCGTGGTCTCCTGGCCCGCGATGTCGCGGACGATGTTGTCGCCCAGGTGCTTGGACTGGCGCACGGCGTGCTGCGCCGTCGGGGCGCAGAACGCGCCGTCGCCCTTGGCGAGGTCGGGCACGGCGGCGCAGTCGCCCGCGGCCCACGCGCCCTCGACCACGTTGCCCTCCTCGTCGACCACGCGCAGGTGCGCGTCGCAGGTGACGCGGCCCATCTTGTCCAGCGGCAGGTCGCTCTGCTGGAGCACCGGGTTCGCCTTCACGCCGGCGGTCCACACGATGGTGTCGCAGTCGTACTCCTCGCCGGTCGAGAGCACCACGTGCCCGTCGACGCAGGAGTTGAGGAACGTGGACAGCTTGAGCTCGATGCCGCGGCCCCGCAGCTGCTCGAGCGCGTAGCCGCCGAGCTCCTCGCCGAGCTCCGGCAGGATCCGCGGGGTGGCCTCGATGAGGACGAACCGCAGGTCGTCGCGGTCGATGGAGTCGAAGTCCTTGGTGGCCGAGCGGGCCATGTCCTCAATCTCGCCGAGTGCCTCGATGCCGGCGAACCCGCCGCCGACGAACGTGAACGTGAGCATCCGCTTGCGGACCTCGGGGTCCCACACCGACGACGCCTCGTCGAGCAGGCCGAGGACCTGGTTGCGCAGCGCGAACGCCTCCTCGACCTGCTTGAAGCCCATCCCGACCTCGGCGAGGCCCGGGATCGGGAGCGTGCGCGCGACCGAGCCGAGGGACACGACGAGGTGGTCGTAGCGGACCCAGTACGCCTCGCCCACGGACGGGGTGACCTGCACGGCGCGCTTACCGTGCTGGATCGCGGTGACGCGCCCGTTGATGACGGTGGAGCCGCGCAGCTCGCGGCGGTGGGAGGCCACGACGTGCCGCGGCTCGATCGAGCCGGCCGCTGCCTCGGGCAGGAACGGCTGGTACGTCATGTAGGACCGGGGGTCGACGACGACGATCGCGGCGTCCTTGCGCCCCAGCTGCTTGCGCAGGCGGATCGCGGTGTAGAGGCCGACGTAGCCGCCCCCGAGGATGAGGATGCGCGGCGTCCGGCGGGCCGCGGCGCGCGCGGTGGGTGCGGTCGAGGAGGTCACCCGCCCATGTTAGGTGGGCCGACAAGTCCCCGGTCGGTCGGGACCTGTGTCCCTTGACACAGGGGTGCATCGGGGTTCGGCTCACGAGGGTCGGCTCACGCCGTGGGCTGTTCCGGGTCCGTGACGTCGGCGCTGGTGGCGCCGAGCGCCGCGACGAGGGCGTCGCCGTCGAGCGTGACGCCGACGCCGTGCCCGCCGCCCCCGATCGAGATCACGCCCGTCACGCGCGCGTCGGCGACCACCGGCCACGCCCGCGTGGTGCCGAGCGGCGTGATCGTGCCGCGCTCGAACCCGGTGACGGCGAGCGCGGTCGCGGCGTCGGGCATCGACAGGCGGCTGACGCCGAACAGCGCGCGCAGCTTGGGCCAGCTGATCGTCCGGTCGCCCGGCACGAGGACGAGCAGGTAGTCGTCCCCGCCGCGGCGCACGACCATCGTCTTGATCAGCCGGTCCGGCGTGACGCCGCGCGCGGCCGCCGCCTCGGCGAGCGAGGACACCCGGCCGTGCCGCGTCACGCTCGCCTCGAGCCCGAGGGTGGTGAGCGCGTCGCGGACGCGGCGTTCGCCGTCGGGCAGGTGGGCGGGAGTGCCGGACGGGTCTTCGGTCGGTGAGGCGGCGTGGTCAGTCATGCGGCCAGGGTAGGTCGCGTGCCCGACGGCGCAGCCTCCTCCCGCCTCGCCCTCGCCTACGGCGTGGGTTCCGGGTTCGAGGCCGGGGCGTCCGACGGCGCAGCCTCCTCCGGCGTGGCACTCGCCTCAGCGCTCGGGTCGGCGCTCGAGTCGGCCTCGGCCGTCGGGTCGGCTGAAGGAGTCGGGTCGACCGAGGGCGTGGTGGCGTCGTTCGACGACGGGACCACGAGCACGGGCAGCGAAGGGACCGGCCACTGCGGCGCTGCCAGCGTCACGTCCGGGTCGAGCACCGGAACCCCGTAGTCGTTCATGCTCACCCCGACTGGCTGACCGTTCTCGTCCACCGGCAGGAAAGCCAGGGGGTAGGCGTTGAGTGCGAGGTCCGGGTCTAGCAGGGCCACTGGGACGGAGCCGCCCCACCAGATCGCGTCCGGCGGAGTCTGCGCCCAGCTCGAGCCGTCCCACCCGTTCGAGAGGATGATCTCGCGCCCGTTCTGGTCCAGAATCCGGACTCCGGGCAGCGGTTGCCCATCGGGCCCGTACGCAAAGATGTTCGTCGCTGCCAACCCGTCAATGTAGACGCCGTTGTCCCGCGACCTCACACCGGCGTCGTAGGCGTTCTGGAGGTTCGCCTCGTGGTCGGTGCCGACCACGCTCAGCACGTTGCAGAGGGCCGCGAACGCGAGCACGCCGCCGACCCAGGAGGCCAGCACGCCCAGGCGGCGCCCCCACCGTCCCTGCCAGATCCGTCCGCGCCCGAGCTGGACCGACGCGGCGACCAGGATCAGCAGCACCGCCCAGTCCAGGACGTTGTCCGGCACCCACGTGGAGGTCCGCCCGGGCAGGGCTCGGTTCGCCAGCCACATCCCGACGACCGCCCACCCCCAGCCGCGCGCCACCCACCACACCGGCCGGAGCGTGCGGAGCATCTCGACCCCCTCGCGCAGCCACGCGTGCTTGGCCACCAGGCCGTCCACGCGGCCGCGCACCCCCGCGGAGGTGAGGGCGAAGGCGTCACGGAACGGACGCCGTCGGGCCTCCTGGCGGGCGAGCGAGAGCTCGACCCCGGCGGCCGCCGCGAGCTCCGCCGCGTAGTCCGACGGCGGGCCGAACCTCGCGAGGACGGCCTCCCCGTCGATGCTCTCCAGTACCGCGGCGGGCGACTCGACCGACTCCCCCGGCCCGGCTCCCTCGAGCGCGACAGCGTCGAGCACGGCCTCGGACAGGTCCGCCTCGAGCCCGTCGGTCAGCTCGTCGACGACGTCGGGGTCGAGCCCGTCCAGCGCCGCGCGGACACGAGCTGCGTAGTACGCGACGGACTCCGAGCGCACCAGGATCGACTTTTCGGACATCTCAGGCCTCCACGTCGAGGAGATCGGACAGGGTCGAGGAGAACTCGTGCCACTGCTTGGTCTGGTGCGCGAGCGCGGTCCGGCCCTGGGACGTCACGCCGTAGTACTTGCGGTGGCGCGCAGAAGAGGTCGTGTCGCGGCGGGCGTGTCGCCGGGGCGTGACGGCGAGCGGAACGACTCAGGCAGACGACTCAGGCAGACGACTCAGTGGCGGGCAGCCAGACCGAGCGCGATGCCGTCGAGGATGTCGCGCTCACTCGTCACGACGAGGTCGAGCGAGCGCCCCTCCCCCGCGACCTCCGCGGCCACGCGCGTCACGATCTCGCGCCACAGCAGGGCGCCGGCGCCGATGACGTCGATCCGCCCGGGGTGCAGGAACGGCATGGCCGCGCGCTCGGCCTGCGTCGCGCGGAGCAGGGCGTCGCACGCGGCGAGCACGTCCGCCGTCGCGAGCGCCGCGCCGTCGATGCGGTCGCGGTCGTAGGCCGGCAGGTCGAGGGCGCGTGCCGTGACCGTCGTGATCGTGCCCGCGACGCCGACGAGGGTCGCCGTCCGCCCGAGCGGCACCGCCGCGGCGGCGCGGTCGATCGCGGACCGGGCGTCCGCCGTCGCCGCCTCGATCTCGGCCTGGGTGGGCGGGTCGGAGTGCAGGTGCCGCTCGTGCAGGCGCACCGAGCCGACGTCGAGCGAGATCGCGGCCTCGGGCGCGCGCTGCCCCAGCACGAGCTCGGTCGAGCCGCCGCCGAGGTCGACGACGAGGTAGGGGCCGGGATGCCCGGTCGCGACGCCGCTCGCGACGCCCGCGAACGAGAGCGCCGCCTCCTCCTGCCCCGTGACGACCTCCGGCGTGACACCGAGCGCGTCCCGCACGCCGGCGACGAAGTCCTCGCGGTTGCGGGCGTCGCGGGTCGCGGAGGTCGCGACGAACCGCACGCGTTCGGCGCCGTGCTCCGTCACGAGGCCGGCGAACTCGCGCGCCGCGTCGATCGTGCGGGCGAGCGCGTCCGGTGCCAGCTCGCCGGTGCGGTCGACGCCCTGGCCCAACCGGGTCACGGTGCCGGTGCGCACGACGTCACGCACCGCCCGCTCGCCCGGCTCGACGTCCGCCACCAGGAGGCGGATCGTGTTGGTCCCGCAGTCGATCGCAGCCACTCTCACGCCGGTCACCCTAACCCGGGGCGGTGACACCTGGGGTCGCCGGCCGTCACCCACGCACCCGTCCGCCGGCGATGTCGTACCCCTGTGCGACGCTCGCGCCATGGCCGGGTCGGGTGAGCGACGAGCGGCGATCCTGCACGCCGATCTGGACTCCTTCTACGCCTCGGTGGAGCAGCGGGACGATCCGCGCCTGCGCGGGCGGCCGATCGCCGTCGGCGGCGGGGTGGTGCTCGCGGCGAGCTACGAGGCCAAGCGGTTCGGGGTGCGCACGGCGATGTCCGGCCGCCAGGCCCGGGCGCTGTGCCCGCAGCTGATCGAGGTGCGGCCGCACTTCGAGGCGTACTCCGAGGCCTCGCGCGCGGTGTTCGACATCTTCCGGCGCACCACGCCGCTCGTGCAGGGCGTCTCGATCGACGAGGCGTTCCTCGACGTCGCGGGGCTGCACCGGATCGACGTGCCGCCGATCGACATCGGCGCGCGCGTGCGGCGCCTGGTCCGGGAGGAGGTCGGGCTGCCGATCACGGTCGGGGTCGCGCGGACGCCGTTCCTCGCGAAGGTCGCCAGCCGGGTCGCCAAGCCGGACGGCCTCCTCCTCGTGGAGCCCGACGGCGAGGCCGCCTTCCTGCACCCGCTCGGCGTCGAGCAGCTCTGGGGCGTGGGCGCCAAGACCACGGAGCGGCTGCACTCCTTCGGGCTGCGCACGGCGGGCGACGTCGCCGTCCTCGACCGCTCGATCCTCGTCGGCATCCTGGGGCCGGCGGCCGGGCGGCACCTGTTCGCCGTCGTGCACGGCCTCACGCCGGAGTCGGTGGTGGTGGGCAGACGGCGCGGGTCGGTCGGAGCGCAGCGCGCGATCGGGCGGGGCCCGCACTCCCCCGCCGAGGTCGAGGCGGCGCTGCTCGGGCTCGTCGATCGCGTCTGCCGTCGGCTGCGGGCGGGCAACCGGATCGCCGCGACCGTCGAGCTGCGCCTGCGGTTCGACGACTACACGAAGGCGACGCGGTCGCGCACGCTGCCGCACCCGACGTGCTCGACCGACCGCATCGCGGCCGCGGCCGTCGCGCTGCTCGAGGCGGCGCGGCCGATGATCCGCGAGCGCGGGATCACGCTCGTGGGGGTCGCGGTCAGCGGGCTCGCCGCGGACGCGGCGTACCAGCCCGAGCTGTCGCTGGTCCCCGACACCACGCTGCTTGACGTCGCGCTCGACGGGATGCGCGAGCGGTTCGGCTCGAGCGCCGTGGTGCGCGGCTCGCTCGTGCGCCGAGGGGAGGGGATCGCGGTGCCGCTGCTGCCGGACGACCCGTAGCGGGAGGGGGTGCTCACGGGGAACGGGGCGCGGCAGGCGGCTTCGTCAGCAGGTGCAGCGCGTCGGCGTCCACACGTCGGCGACGAGGTCGAGCGCCTCGTCGCCGAACGGGTTCACGCCCCGGCCGCGCGCGAGCGCGTGGCCGACGAGCACGTGCAGGCACTTCACGCGGCCCGGCATCCCGCCGGCGGAGATCCCGGCGATCTCGGGCACGTCGCCGAGCTCGGCGCGCGCCGCGAGGTAGTCCTCGTGCGCGCGGCGGTAGCGGGCCGCGAGCTCGGGGTCCTCGGCGAGGCGGGCGGTCATCTGCGTCATGAGACCGGAGGCCTCGAGCGTCGAGACCGCGGCGACAGCGCCGGGGTGGGTGAGGTAGTACGTCGTCGGGAAGGGGGTCCCGTTCGGGAGCCGCGGTGCGGTGCGCACCACCGTCGGCCGTCCGCACACGCAGCGCGCCGCGATCGCGACGACGCCGCGGGGCTCGCGGCCCAGCTGCTCGGCGACGACCGCGAGGTCAGCCGGGTCGACGGGCGGGAGCGTGGAGGCCTGCGTGCCCGTCGCAGCGCCGTCGGATTCGGCGTGCGCCGCCCCGGCGTCGAGATCCGCCGGGCGAGCGTCGGTACCCGGGAGGTCGCGGTGCGCGCTCACGGGGTCGCCGCGCCGTCGGCGGGCGACGCGGCACCGTCGGCCGCCGTCGCGTCGTCAGTCGCGGTGGCTGGGTCGTCTGCGCCATCCACGCCGGCGCCGGCGGCGGCCTGCTCGGCGGCGCCGGCGACCTCGACCGAGCTCCACACGGAGACGTACCAGGGGTCGGCGACGGAGGCTGTGAACGCGCCGCGGTCGTCGGTCGGCGCAGGTCCGTCGCCGGTGACCGTCTCCGGGTCGATCACCCGGTACACGCGCTCGCCCGGGAGCACGTAGCCGAAGCGCTCACGCGCCTGGGACTTCACGTACTCGGGGTCCTCCCAGCGGTCGAGCTCGTGCTGCAGCTCCTCGACCTGCGCCTGCGAGTCGGCGATCTGGGCGTTGATGTCGCGCAGCTGCTCCTGCTGGGCGACGTAGGCGCGCAGCGTCGGGGCGAGCACGATGAACGCGACGAGCAGCACCAGGCCGAGGCCGACCGTGCGCATCGTGAGGCCGCGTGGCTCGCGGGGTGCGCCGTCGCGTCCCGAGCCGCCGCCGCCGGAGCGGGCGCCACCGCCGGAGCGGGCGCCACCGTCGCGCGCGCCGGACGAGGAGCCGCCCGAGGTGTCCGCGGATCGGCCGGTGCCCGACGAGGTCCGCGAGGGCGTCGCGCGGGGCGCGCTGCCGGCTCGACCGCCAGGGCGGGACGCCTGCCGCGCACGGCCGGGCGACGCGGTCGTCCCTGCCATACGCACCCCCACCGGTCGGACACTCACCGACTCATGGTGCCTCACGCCGTCGGCGATACCGGCAAGGGCGCCCGGCGTGCCCGCACATGCGCCTGCGTGACACCCATGACGCGGCGCGGCCCCGACCCCCACGAAGGGGGCCGGGGCCGCGAACGTCGAGCAGGGCAGCCGGCCGGCAGCCGAAGCCGCCCGCAGTGCCGAGCAGAGCCGAGGCTCAGCCCAGGCGCTTGAACGCCGAGCGCCCGGCGTAGACCGCCGCGTCGCCCAGCAGGTCCTCGATGCGCAGGAGCTGGTTGTACTTGTTGATGCGCTCACCGCGGGCGGGCGCACCGGTCTTGATCTGACCGGAGTTCACGGCGACCGACAGGTCGGCGATCGTGGTGTCCTCGGTCTCGCCGGAGCGGTGCGAGACCATCGCGGTGAAGCCGGCGCGCTGCGCCAGGGACACGGCGTCCAGCGTCTCGGTGAGCGTGCCGATCTGGTTGACCTTCACCAGCAGCGACGTCGCGGACTTCTCCTTGATGCCGCGCGCGAGCCGCTCGGGGTTGGTGACGAAGAGGTCGTCACCGACGATCTGCACCTTGTCGTCGACCTGCGTGACGAGCTCGGCCCACGAGCTCCACTCGTCCTCGCTCAGCGGGTCCTCGATGGAGACCAGCGGGTAGTCGGCCACGAGCTGCTTGTAGTAGGTGATCATCTCCTCGGGCGTCTTGGTGCCGCCCTCGAAGGAGTACGCGCCGTCCTTGAAGAACTCGGTCGAGGCGACGTCGAGCGCGAGCCCGAGGTCCTCGCCCGGCTTGAAGCCGGCCTTCTCGATCGCGTCGAGGATGAGGTCGAGCGCCTCGCGGTTGGAGGCGAGGTTGGGAGCGAAGCCGCCCTCGTCGCCGAGGCCCGTGGCCAGGCCCCGGGCCTTCAGCACGGACTTGAGGGAGTGGTACACCTCGGCGCCCCAGCGCAGGGCCTCCTTGAACGTGGGCGCGCCGATGGGCGCGACCATGAACTCCTGGATGTCCACGTTGGAGTCGGCGTGCGAGCCGCCGTTGAGGATGTTCATCATCGGGACGGGCAGCACGTGCGCGTTCGGTCCACCGATGTACTGGAACAGCGGCAGGCCGGCGCTCTCGGCGGCCGCGCGCGCGGCGGCGAGGGAGACACCGAGGATGGCGTTCGCGCCGAGCTTGCCCTTGTTGGGGGTGCCGTCCAGGTCGATCATCGTCTGGTCGATGTCGCGCTGGTCGGCGGCGTCGAACCCGAGGACCTCGGGCGCGAGCACGTCGCGCACGGCCTCGACGGCGTCCTGCACGCCCTTGCCGAGGTAGCGACCCTTGTCGCCGTCGCGGCGCTCGACGGCCTCGAACGCACCGGTCGACGCTCCGGACGGGACGCCGGCGCGGCCGACGGTGCCGTCGTCGAGCCCGACCTCGACCTCGATGGTGGGGTTGCCTCGCGAGTCAAGGATCTCGCGGGCGAGAACGGCCTCGATCGTGGCCATGAAAGCTCCGTTCGGTAGTGCCAACGGGGGCCGGAAGACACGCCGTCCTTCGGCCCGGAGCAAGCCCGGATGTCGGGCCTACTGCCCGGAACGAGCCTAGAGGATGGGCCGTGGGCCGCAGGAGGGACGTTCGGTCCCCGAACACACGCGACGACGTGCACCGACGCCCGACGGCGAGCGCACCCGTCCTCAGCGAGCGTTCGCCTCGGCGTCGTGCACCTGGGCGACGACGCCGCGCACCTGTGCGCGCAGCGCCGCCTCCGCATCGACGCCGGCCGCGGCCGCCCGCGCCACGACGGCGAGCAGCTCCGCGCCGATCTCGCTCGCAGCGTCGTCGGGGTCCTCGGGGTCGACGGGGTCGTCGCCGAACACCGGCCCGACGGCGATCCCCGCCTTCCGCGCCCGGCCCAGCACCTTCTGGGCGCGCATCAGCGCGGGCAGCGTCGCGGGCACACCGTCGAGCACCGAGGCTGGAGCGCCGGCGCCGTCACCGCGTTCGCCGCCGCCGCTGCGGTCAGCGCGCTCGGCCGCCTTGATCGCGTCCCACTGCCGGTTGACGCCGTCGGCGTCGGTCACGGACGGCCCGTCCGGCCCGACGGCGAACACGTGCGGGTGCCGGCGGCGCAGCTTGGCCGCGAGGACCGAGGCGACGTCCGCGAGGTCGAACGCCTCGCCGTCGGGCGCCTCCTGCGCGACGCGCGCGTGGAAGAGGACCTGCAGGAGGAGGTCGCCGAGCTCCTCCCGCAGCGCGGGCAGGTCGCCGGCCTCGGCGGCCTCGGCCACCTCGTGCGCCTCCTCGACCGCGTACGGGGCGAGGGAGGCGTGGGTCTGCTCGGCGTCCCACGGGCATCCGCCCGGGGAGCGCAGCCGGTCCATCACGGCGACCACGTCCAGGAGAGCGGACACCAGCCGCTCGTCGTCGCCCCCGCGAGCGTCCGTCACGCCGGGAACACGACCGACGGCGGCACGTTCCAGTGCACGAGGGAGCGCACGCCGCGGTCGTAGCCGAACACCGACCGCGCCGCGGTGCCCATGGCGAGGCGCTCCGCGACCTCGGGGTGCAAGTCGAGCCACGCGCACGCGAGGATCCGCAGGAGGTGGCCGTGCGCCACGATCAGCACGTCCTTGCCCTCCTTGAGCGTCGGCTCGACCCGCGCGATGACGCGCGCGGCGCGCGCCGCGACCTCCTCCACCAGCTCACCCTTCCCAGGGGAGGGGTTGCGCAGGCGGTCGGGCACGTCGTCGGTGCCGGAGATCGACAGGGTCTGTCGCACGCCGTCGGGCAGCACGGACCAGGCGTAGCCGAGCTCGTCTCGCACCTGCTGGCGGGTCAGTCCCTCCACGGGTCCGTAGTCCCACTCGGCGAGGTCGGGGACGATTTCGTAGTCGGGGAACCCGGCGAGCTCGGCGGTGCGGCGCGCGCGGCCGAGCGGGGAGACGAGGACGAGGCCGAACTCCTGGCCCGCGAGCGACTTCCCCGCCGTGGTCGCCTGCTCCTCGCCGGCCGCCGTGAGCGGCAGGTCGGTGCGACCGGTGTGCCGGCCGGCCTTGCTCCACTCGGTCTCACCGTGCCGCACGGCGACGAGCGTGCCCCGCGGACCGTCCTGCGGCGCGGGCATCAGCCTGCGCTCGTGGAGTCGGAGGCGCCGAGGATCCACGGCCACGTGGTGGCCGTCACGCCGCTGGAGTCCCAGGTCCCGAAGCGCGGGTTGACCGTGACGTCGAGGTCCGCGACGCGGGTCTGGACCTCCTCGCTGGCGTCGGTGTCCAGCTGGTTCGTCGCCACCGCCATCTGCGCGATCTCCACGAGCTCGTCGGAGTACTCCCACGGGCCGGCGCCGATCTGCGCGGCCGCGTCGTCGAGCAGGTCGATGCCCTGCTGGCGCGAGACCCCCATCCCGGCGTCGGCAGCAACGTCCAGCACGGTCGGCGCGATGATGAGCGACTGCACCGCCTGCCGCGGGGTGGCCGTGTCGCTGCCGTTGATGATCGCCAGGTCGGACAGCAGGGACGCGACCTGGCCGTCCGTGATGCGGGTGCCGTCGACGGTCGCGGCGGTGCCGGGGCGACCTGAGCAGCCGGCCAGCAGCAGTGCGGCGGCGAGCGGGACGACGGCGACGGCGTGGCGTGCGCGCACGAAGACCTCCGGTGGTGGCTGGGGTCGGCAGCGGGTGGCGCTGCGGTCCGCCCCGATCGTAGTCCGCCGAGTCCGACCCGCACGCCCGCCGGAGGTCGGACTCGACGTGCAGAAGAGTCCGACCCGCATCGCGTCGTGCAAGCACCCGATGTCTGCGACGCTTGCCCCGACGTGGACGGATCTGGCGGGAGACGAGATGCGAGTCGTGGTGGTGGGGGCGGGCATCGTCGGGCTGGCGACGGCAGCTCGGCTGGCCCAGCGGGGGGACGACGTGCTCGTCCTC
>NZ_VENP01000023.1 GCF_006351005.1 Miniimonas arenae
TCGCTACCGATCATCGAGGACCTCGACCCCTACCCAGCCCCGATCACACCCCGACCCCCACTCCCCACCAGATGTCCGAAGAGCCCCATTGAGGTGTGGCCAGCGGCCAGGCGGCGCGAGGAGCGGGCGGCGCGTCGGTGGCCGGGTAGCGGTCGAGGTCTACCCAGGATGGAAGTTCTCTCGCCGCCATCCAGGAAGACCTCGACGTGCTTGACGCCACCCCCGCGACCCCTGATGTGACGACGTTCTGCCGTCTCGACGAGCTGGGCCTTGTCGTGGTCGGCCAGCTCCTGGAGCCGGACCGGGCAGTGTGAGCGCCCTGGGTCTGTTGGAGGCCTCCTGACCTCGGAAACGAGGCGCTTCAGACCTCCGGTGGGTCCATAGTCAGCGCAGGATGCCCGTGCGGCGGGCGGCGGCCACGGCTGCTGTGCGCGATGCGACTCCGAGTTTTGAGTAGATGTGGGCGAGATGCGACTTCACGGTGGTCTCGCTGACGAAGAGGCTGGTGGCGACGTCGGTGTTGGATTGCCCAGCGGCGACGCGCTCGAGCACCTCGATCTCGCGGCTGCTGAGGCTGACCCGCGGTGCCCGCATTCTGCTCATCAGCCGTGAGGCGATGACGGGTGCGAGGGCGCTCTCGCCTACTGCGGCGGCTCGAACGGCAGCGATGAGCTCGTGGGGCGGCGCGTCCTTGAGGAGGTAGCCGCTCGCGCCTGCCTCGACAGCTCCGAGGATGTCGGCGTCAGAGTCGTAGTTGGTGAGCACGAGGACGTATGGGGGCGCGTCCAGCGCTCGGATGCGACGCGTGGCATCGGCGCCAGTTGACGTTGCGGCAGCTCCGAACTGGAGGTCCATCAGCACCATGTCGGGGTTCTCCCGTTCGGCCGCCTCTGCTGCTTCGTCGGGCGTTGCCGCTTCGGCGACGACCTCGATGTCCTCCTCCAGGCTGAAGACTGCGCGCAGTCCTGCTCGCACGACGGGGTGGTCGTCGGCGATGACGATGCGGATCATGAGGCGGGTTCGCGCGCGAGGTCGACCATGAGCGTGGTGCCCCTTCCCGGTGCAGAGTCGATGGTGACGGTTCCGCCGAGCTGTTCCACGCGCTCTCTGGTCGCGCGGATGCCGAAGGAGTCAGAGCGACCAGGTGGTGTGGCGGCCTCCGACGGGTCTTCGAACCCGCGACCGTCGTCGGTGATCTCGAATGACAGCCGATCGTGATGCACGGTGAGGGTGATTGTCGCCCTGCTGGCATCGGCATGCTGGATCACGTTGGCGATCGCGCCTTGTGCGATCCGGAGCAGTGCGGTTTGCAGGTGCATGGGCAGCTCGACGGTGTCTGAGACGCGGACGTCGACCTTCAGGCCTTGCGATGGCCACTGGGAGGCTGCGAGCCGGCGCAGCGCCCCGCCGAGACCTTCGTCATCGAGGTTGGGCGGGGTGAGCTCTCGGATGAACCGGCGTGCCTCGGCGAGGTTGGCCGCGGCCGTCTCGCGCGCCAAGCGGATGTGCTCGACGCCTGGCCGCTCGGGGTCCGCTCGCTCGGCGGCGTGCAGCAGCATCTGGATGCTGGACAGCCCTTGCGCGAGGGTGTCGTGGATCTCGCGAGCGAGTCGGGACCGCTCTGCGACGACACCGGCTTCGCGCTCCGTCGCCGCGAGCTGTCCCTGGGTGGCGAGAAGCTCCTGCATGAGCTTCTCTCGTTGCGCGGCTTCGCGTGCGAGCGCTTGATAGCCGAGTCCGATGAGCAGGGCGACACCCGCGCCCACGATCGGCCCCACGACACCCGCCAAGCTCCACCCGTCATGGATGCCGAGCGCTGCCACGGCTACCGCCGTCGCCCCAGCGATCGCGACCGATCCCCACGCCCGGCCAAGCAGATGCAAGAACAGGAAGAAGAGTGGGAAGACCAGGTAGGCCGCCTCGGACGCCAGCCACAGCAGCAACACCCACTCCGTCGTGAGCGTGCCGAGCCAGAGCATCCGCAGCGTCGGCGTACCACGCGTCACGACGATGAGACCACCGAGCGCGTACGTGCCGAGCAGAAGGGCCGCCAACGCGATGATCGCGACGCTGGAGGCTGTGGGTTCGAACACGGCACGCGCCATGACCAGGACCGTCAGAGCGACGAGCAGGACGTGCAACCCCGTGCGCAGCCCGGCGAACACAGGGGTCAGCGCGGAATGGGCCACCCATCGGACCCTACGCGTCAGTAGCTAGCGGTCATCGTCCGAAAGTACGACTCCTCGACCCACCATTCCGCCGTCCAGCGCCGTTCGACCGGCCGATGACCGGGTCGCCCCTGCGCACGAGAGTGGACACGTCACCGCTCCGGAGACACGGAAGGACTTCTCCATGTTCGTCGCGCTGCGCGATCTTCGATTCGCTCGAGGCCGCTTCATCCTGATCGGCTCCGTCGTCGCCCTCATCACGATCCTCGTCGGGTTCCTCAGCGGACTCACCGGCGGGCTCGCCACCCAGAACATCTCCGGGGTCCTCGCGATCCCCGGGGACCGCATCGTCTTTTCAGCCCCCACCGACGGCACCTCGGCCGCCAGCTATACCGACTCCACCGTCACCCACCAGCAGAGCGAGACATGGTCAGCTGCGGACGGGGTCACGTCGGTCGAGCCGATCGGCATCAGCCAGACCCGCGCGGAAGCAGCCGGCAACCGGATCGCCGTCGCCGTGTTCGGCGTGCAGCCCAGCTTCGCCGCCACCGCTCCCACCCAGGACGGGTCCGTCACCCTCTCCAACCCTGCAGCGGCGGACCTGGACGTCGCGGTCGGTGAGCAGATCCAGATCGCCGGCACCACCTACACCGTCGAGAACATCGCCGGAGACGGCTGGTACAGCCACACGCCTGTCATCCAGATGACGCTGGCTGACTGGCAGAGGTACTCTGCCGCGACCGGGGCGCCCGACGCCTACGCCACCGTCCTCGCAGTCACCGGCACACCCGACTGGGACACCGCCGACGCCGAGGCGGCCACGGTGTCAGAGACCATTCTCGGGTCTCTCACCGCACTCAGCGCCTTTCGGTCCGAGATCGGCTCGCTGCTGCTGATGGTGGGCATGCTGTTCGGCATCTCCGGCCTCGTCATCGGCGCCTTCTTCACCGTCTGGACGATGCAGCGCAAGAGCGACATCGCCGTCCTCAAGGCCCTCGGCGCAAGCACCCCCTCGCTCGTGCGCGACGCACTCGGACAAGCGCTCATCGTGCTGCTGGTCGGCATCGGAGGAGGGCTGGCCATCGTCACAGGCCTCGGCGCCCTCGTCGGCAACGCCCTGCCGTTCATGCTCAGCCCCATCACGACCCTCCTGCCCGGCGCGATCATGATCGCGCTCGGGCTCGCGGGAGCCGCCTTCGCGCTCCGCTCAGTCACCTCCGCAGACCCCCTCACCGCCCTTGGGAGCAACCGATGATCCGCCTCGACGACATCACCCTCACGTTCCCTGATGGGGACAGCCGCCTCACCGCGGTCGACCACGTCGCCCTCACCGCACGACCCGGAACCGTCACCGGCATCACCGGCCCCAGCGGATCCGGCAAGTCCAGCCTGCTGGCCGTCGCAGCCACCCTCATCCACCCCGACTCGGGCCGTGTCCTTATCGACGACATCGACGCCACCCAGCTCGACCCCACCGAAGCGACCAGCCTTCGGCGGGAGAAGATCGGCATCGTCTTCCAACAGCCCAACCTCATCCCCTCCCTGACCGCCACCGAACAGCTGGCCCTCATGAACGAGCTCGGCGGCAGCCACTCCCGCCGAAACCGCCGCACCGCCACCGCACGAGCCGAAGCGCTACTCGAATCCGTCGGCCTTGCCGACAGCAAAGACAAGCGACCTCACCAGCTCTCCGGCGGACAACGCCAACGCATCAACATCGCACGAGCGCTCATGAACGACCCCAGCGTCCTGCTCGTCGACGAACCCACCAGCGCACTCGATCAGGCACGAGGCGCGAGCATCATCGACCTCATCCTCCGCCTCACCGACGAACTGAACACGTCTACGCTCCTCGTCACGCACGACCTCGTCCACCTTCCCCGTATGCACGCAGTGGTGAGAATCGTCGATGGACGCCTAGTACCGGCAGTGGCTGATGCAGCATGAATCTCAGGTGGCCATAGCCGGTCGTCTCGCGGGCCCCTTTCATGGACTCATGGGTGGCCTGGGCGGGGTGGGTGGTGCGGACCGTCTTCTCCCGCGACGTCCCCCGCAGCCCGGCGGCCCGCATGAGGCGTTGCACGCTGCAGCGCGCCACTGGCCCACCACCGCTCTTGACCCGTTCCCGGTTCACCTGCGCGTGGACCTTCCTAGCGCCGTAGACACCGAGGTTGAGGATGTGGACCGTCTCGATCTCTCCAGGACGAGCAGGGTGTGAGCCTCCTCGGCGTCGATAGCGTTGCCGGCGAGCAGTGCCGCCGTCGGCGTGATCCAAGACACGAGGTCGAGGCGCAGGCCTCACGCACGCGCTGGCTCTCGGCGTCCATCTCGAGTGTGACCACGGAGACGGGGCAGTCCAAGCGGAAGCCGCTCTCACCGACGAGGGTGACGAGGGTCTAGATCGCGATGCGGGCGGCGCCCGCCGTTCGACAGATCTTGCCAGGATATCCAAACCCTAGTGTGCCTCACCTACAGTGTGGCAGTGACTACGGCGGTGTCCCGATCCTCGTTGCGCAGCTCCCTGAAAAGCCGTCCACGTCGCCGCGAAGGGGAGAACCGGGCACGTCCCGAAGTTCCCCGCGTCCTCCTGGCAACGGTGGCTGCTTCGGGGAGCCCTCGCGCTGCCCTTCATCCTGCTCGTTCTGCTTCGCCGCCGGCGGCGGCTACCTCCAGAACTCCACGGCGAACGCCGTCCTGGTGACGACCGCCCATGAGGTCCTCACCCGACCTGTCTCGATCGAGACGGTCGGGATGCTCTACCCACCGATCGCAACGCTTCTGGCGGTCATCGTGCCGGGGGGCGCGGTCGGACTGGGGATCGTCGGCGCGCTGACGGCGGGCTTTCTGCTGCAGCGGCTCGCCGAGTGGTCGCTGCGTCAGGGTCGCTCCGGTGCCGACCCGGTCCTGCTCGCCATCGTGGTAGGAGGCACTCCTCTGTTCGCGTTCCTCGCGACGACGAACGTCGAGGTCTTCCTGGGCCTGACCCTGTTTACGATGGGGTTGATCGATCTCGTCCGGTTCGTCGTGTTCGCGAACACCCAGGCCGGGTTCCGCGCGGGTCTGCTGTTCGCCGCGGCCGCTCTGACGGCGCCTACATTCGCGTTCTCCATCCTGATCGCCGCGTGCGTCGGCCCGTTCCTGCCGCACTCGCGGCACGGCTCACGTGTCGGCACGGCGCTGACGATGGCCTTTCCGACCGTCGCCGCGTTCGCCTCGGTCGCGCTGCTCGGTGAGATCTTCCTGGCCGATCCCCTCCTCGCCGTCGATGGTCTCCACGTCGGCTTCGCGCCGGAGAGGGTCGAGCGCACACGGACGTTCTTCGCGCAGCCCTGGGCCTGGCTCTACTACGTTCCTGCGGTGGTCGGTGTGGCGCTCGCTCTCGTGCGCCGCCACCCCGTGGCCGCTGTCGCGCCGGTTCTGCTGATGGGATCGATCGTCCTCATGTTCGTCGTCGGCGTCCTGCCCGCCGAGTCGTCGGGTGCCGCGTTCCTGCTTGTGCTTCTGTGCATTGTCGTCATCGCGTCGGTGCGAGGCCGCGGCTTCCGCACCCGATGGACCCTGCGGCTTGGTGCCGTGGTCCTGCTCGTGACAGGATGGACGTCGGCGCTACTCATCTACCGGCCGGTGGATGAGTGGATGCAGGCGCTGCTGACGGGATGGCCGTTCTGATGCCGGTCCGCTCCATCGAGGTCCCGGAGCACATCGCGCATGAGGCCTCTATGGGCCTGTGGGAGCGTGACCCGCTGCTGTCTGCCCGCACCGTGCTGACCCGTCCCCAGGGGATCGGTCTCGTCGTCGCGGCGGTGCTGTACGTGATCGCGCTGGTGGCGGCGTGGCGCCCGACCGTCATCGTGACGCTGCTGGTGGTGAGTGTGCTGTTCCTCATCGCGACGGCGTTCAAGTTCCATGTGTCCCTCGCGGGAGCGCGATACGACCTGGCTGATCGCATCGATCCGGCAGAGCTCGCGGCGCTGACCGACGAGGAACTGCCCACCTACACGGTGCTGGTGCCCGTGTTCCGCGAGGCGAACATCGTCCATCAGCTCGTCACCAATCTCGGCGCCCTCGACTACCGGCCCACAAGCTCGAGATCCTGATCCTGGTGGAAGAGGAGGACGACGAGACGCGCGCCGCGATCGAGGCCTCGCCGACCCCGGACAACTTCACCGTGGTGGTGGTCCCGAAGGGGCACCCGCAGACCAAGCCGCGCGCCTGCAACGTGGGCCTAGCGATCGCGACGGGCGAGTATCTCGTGATCTACGACGCGGAGGACGCCCCGGATCCGCTGCAGCTCAAGAAGGTGATCGTCGCGTTCCGCAACGCCTCCGAGGACACCGTGGTCATGCAGGCCTCGCTCAACTACTTCAACGTGCGTGAGAACCTGCTGACCCGCATGTTCACGCTCGAGTACTCGTACTGGTTCGACTACATGCTCACGGGGCTCGACGTAAACTCGCTGCCGATCCCGCTCGGCGGCACCTCGAACCACTTCCGCACGGATGCGCTGCGCACCCTCGGCGGATGGGACCCGTTCAACGTCACCGAGGACGCCGACCTCGGCATCCGCGCAAGCGCCCAGGGCTATCAGGTGGGCATCGTCGACTCGGTCACGATGGAGGAGGCGAACACCTCGATCCCGAACTTCGTGCGTCAGCGCAGCCGCTGGATCAAGGGCTACATGCAGACGACGCTCGTTCACGCGCGCTCGCCGCTGCAGCTGATCCGGCGCATCGGGGTCAAGCGGTTCCTGGGCTTCCTGATGCTGATCGCCGGAACACCGCTGACGTTCCTCGGCGTGCTGCCCCTGGTTCTGCTGACGGTGTTCACCTGGGCGCTGCCGACGGACATCGTCGAGCCGCTGTTCCCGACACCCGTGTTGGCGCTTGTTCTGCTGAACTTCCTCGTCGGCAGCGGTCTGATTGTTTACCTGAACATGCTCGGCCCCTGGAAGCGCGGGGACTTCTCGCTCATCTGGTGGGCGATGCTGAACCCGCTCTACTGGGTGCTGCACTCGGTGGCGTCGTACAAGGCGCTGGGGCAGCTCATCGTGCGGCCGCACTACTGGGAGAAGACCGCACACGGCCTCACCACGCACGAGACGCCGGATCCGGCCGTGACCGCGACCATCACCATCATCCGGTGACGTCGTCGGCCCCGGGCGATCGCGCCCGGGGCCGGCGATGTGGCGGCCTCAGACCCACAGCCGGTTGTCGGCGGCGGCGAGGTGGTCGGGCGTGCGCAGCATCTCGAGGGGGTGTCGCCGGCGGACGCCCATATTGCCGCCGACGTGAACCGGGAAGCGGAGCACCTCGCGAAGGAGCGCCCGACCTCGATGCGCGTCTTGATGTCGGACAGCATGTATCCCGACTGCGGCGGTGACGGTCGTTCCTCGGGGCGCTGATCAGCGGCCTCGCCGTCGCGTTCGTCGCCGCCACGGTGATCATGGTGCTCGGCGCGCTCACCCACATCGAGGCGCCGCTCTGGCTCGCGCTGACGGCGGCGCTCGCCCTCGTCGTCATCATCGTGCAGGCGCCGTTGTGGGCGTCGTCGTCCCGCTCGTGCCCACCCGGATGAGACTCGACCCTGCCGCGGGCTCGGGCGTCTTCATCACGACCATCAACGACTTCGCGGGAATCACGGTGGTGTTCCTGTTCGCGACGGTGCTCTACCTCCCGCACCTCCCGCACGTCTGATCGCTCACCCCCCGACGTAGGCCGCCAGGTGCACCCCGGTGAGCGTCGACCGCGCGGCCACGAGCTCGGCCGGCGGTCCCTCGAAAACGACGCGTCCGCCGTCGTGCCCCGCCCCGGGGCCCAGGTCGATGATCCAGTCCGCGTGCGCCATCACGGCCTGGTGGTGCTCGATCACGATCACGGAGCGCCCGCCGTCGACGAGGCGGTCCAGCAGCGCGAGCAGCTGCTCGACGTCGGCGAGGTGCAGGCCGGTCGTGGGCTCGTCGAGGACGAGCACGCCGCCCGTCTCACCCATGTGCGTCGCGAGCTTGAGGCGCTGACGCTCGCCGCCCGAGAGCGTGGTGAGCGGCTGACCGAGCGTGAGGTATCCCAGGCCGACGTCGGCCAGCCGGGTGAGGATCGCGTGCGCGCTCGGAACACGGGCCTCACCAGCCGCGAAGTACTGCGCTGCCCCCGTCACCGACATCTCGAAGACGTCGCCGATCGAGCGCCCGCCGAGCTGATAAGACAGGACTGCCGCCTGGAAGCGTCGGCCCTCGCAGTCCTCGCACGGGCTGGAGACGGTGCCCATCGTGGGCAGGTCGGTGAAGGTGACCCCGGCGCCGTTGCACGTGGGGCACGCACCCTCCGAGTTCGGGCTGAACAGCGCCGGCTTCACCCCGTTCGACTTCGCGAACGCCTTCCGGACCGGCTCGAGCAGGCCCGTGTAGGTCGCGGGGTTGGAGCGCCGGGAGCCGCGGATCGCGCCCTGGTCCACCACCACGACGCCCTCGCGCCGCGCGAGCGACCCGTGCACGAGCGAGCTCTTGCCCGACCCCGCGACGCCGGTCACCACGACCAGCGCGCCGAGCGGGACGTCGACGTCGACGTCGCGCAGGTTGTGCGTGCGCGCACCGCGGATCTCCAGCCGGCCCGACGGCGAGCGCACCTGCGCCTTCAGCCTCGCCCGGTCGTCGAGGTGCCGCCCGGTCAGCGTGCCGCTGACGCGCAGACCGTCGAGCGTTCCCTGGAACACGACCTCGCCCCCGGCGGACCCCGCGAGCGGGCCGAGGTCGATCACGTGGTCGGCGATTGCGATCGTCTCCGGCTTGTGCTCGACGACGAGCACCGTGTTGCCCTTGTCGCGCAGCTGGAGCAGCAGGTCGTTCATGCGCTGCACGTCGTGCGGGTGCAGCCCGATCGAGGGCTCGTCGAAGACGTAGGTCACGTCGGTGAGCGAGGAGCCCAGGTGCCGGATCATCTTGGTGCGCTGCGCCTCGCCGCCGGACAGCGTGCCCGCGGCCCGGTCCAGCGAGAGGTAGCCGAGGCCGATCGACACGAACGCGTCGAGCGTGTCCCGCAGCGACTCCAGCAGGGGCGCGACGTTCGGCGCCTCGAGCGTGCGCACCCAGGCCGCGAGGTCGCTGATCTGCATCGCGCACACGTCGGCGATGCTGCGGCCGTCGATGAGCGAGGACCGCGCAGTCTCGTTGAGTCGGGTGCCGTGGCAGGCGGGACAGGCCGTGAACGTGACGGCCCGCTCCACGAAGGCGCGGACGTGCGGCTGCATCGCGTCCACGTCCTTGCTGAGGAACGACTTGCGGATCTGCGGGATGAGGCCGACGTAGGTGAGGTTGATCCCGTCGACCTTGATCTTGGTGGCCTCGCGGTGGAGGAGGTCGTGCAGCTCGCGCTCGCCGTAGTCGCGCAGCTTCTTGTCGGGGTCGAAGTAGCCGACGCCGCGGTAGATGCGCCCGTACCAGCCCTCCATCGAGTAGCCCGGGATCGTGAGCGCGCCCTCGTTGAGCGACCTGTCGGCGTCGAACAGCGCGGTGAGGTCGATGTCGCTCACGCTGCCGCGACCCTCGCACGGCGCGCACATGCCGCCCTGGATACTGAAGCGGCGCACCTCCTTCACGGTCGTCTCGCCCTTCTCGACCGTGACGGCCCCCTGGCCGGAGATGCTGGCGACGTTGAAGGAGAACGCGTTCGGGGCCCCGATGTGCGGCTGACCGAGCCGGGAGTACAGGATCCGCAGCAGCGCGTTGACGTCGGTCGCGGTGCCGAGCGTGGAGCGCGGGTTCGCGCCCATCCGCTCCTGGTCGACGATGATCGCGGTGGTGAGGCCGTCGAGCACGTCGACGTCCGGCCGCGACTGGGAGGACATGAAGCCCTGCAGGAACGCGGGGTAGGTCTCGTTGATGAGGCGCTGCGACTCCGCGGCGATCGTGTCGAACACGAGCGAGCTCTTGCCCGAGCCCGAGACCCCGGTGAACACCGTGAGGCGGCGCTTCGGGATCTCGACGTCGACGTTCTTGAGGTTGTTCTCGCGCGCGCCGAGCACGCGGATGGTGTGGTGGCCGTCGGCGGGGTGCATCGGTGCGGCGGGACGGGTCGGGTTGGCCGCGTCGATCGGGCTCGTGGGGGACATCGCGCTCTCCTGGTGTCGATCTGGCGCCCTCGCCGACCGCGCCGGGTGCGGTCCGGCCGAGCGTACGGCGTCGGTGCGACACTGACGCCATGGTGATGCCACCGTTCTCGATCGACGACGGCCGCGCCGTCGGACCGTCCTACGGCCTGGTCCTGACGCGGGGCGCCCGCGACGCCGTGCTGGAGTCCCTCTCGGTCGCGCGGTTCAGCGGCTGGGTGTCCCCGGCGCCCACCGGCGAGGAGCCCTGGACCGTCGCGGTCGCCGAGGACCCGCTCGGGCACGTCGCCTCCGAGCGACGGACGCTGTCCGAGCTCGCGCGCGACCTCGCCCGGGACCTCGCGCCGGGGTCCGGCTCGCCGGACGACGCCTCGCCCGAGCACGTGCCCGACGGCGAGCGCGAGTCCGCCGAGACCCTCGCCCCGGAGGGGGCGAGCGGTCGGCCCGAGGTGATCTGCGCCGTCGTGCGCGCCGAGACCCTGCTCACGATCGCGGCCTTCGACGGCGAGCAGCAGCTGGTCGACTACCTCTCCGACGCGCACGCGGCGCGGCCGGGCGACGAGTTCGCGTGGGGGCCGGAGGGCGCGCACGGCGGGCGGGCGCTCGCGCGGCTCAGCGGGCGACCCGACGCCGGCGAGGACGCGGTCGAGCTGCTGGGGGAGGAGCTCGGAGAGAGCGAGAACGAGTCCGAGCGGATCATGGCGCTCGCGCGGCTGCTCGGCTGGCCGGAGTGGCTGGTGGCGGTCGTCGGGCTGCCGAAGCGGGTCGCCGGCGGCCCGCCGGTCGAGGACTGGCAGCGCCTGCGGGCGGGTCGGAGCGGCCTGACCGGGCGGCTCGCGGCGCGGGCGGCGCGCACCGTGCGCCGGCGGGACCTCACGGAGAGCTGAGGCTCGCCGTCGGGCGTCGGGCGTCGGGCGTCGGCGATCTCCCTCGGTGGCTCCCGCACGGACCTCCTCGGCGTCCGGCCACGGCCCGGCGCCGCCGAGGCGGGGCCCGGTCTTCGTACACTCGCCCGGTGGCGAAGCTCTACTTCCGGTACGGGGCGATGAACTCCGGCAAGTCCACGGCCCTGCTCCAGGCCGCGTACAACTACGAGGAGCGCGGTCAGCGCGTGCTGCTCGCCAAGCCGGGCGTGGACACGAAGGGCGCCGACCACATCGAGAGCCGCCTCGGCGTCAGCCGACGGGTCGACCTCGTGGTCCCCGAGGACGCGTCGCTCCGGGCGGAGTTCCAGCGGGCCGCCGGTCCGCACCCGGTGGCCTGCTTCCTCGTCGACGAGGCCCAGTTCCTCACCGCCGAGCAGGTCGAGGACCTCCTGCGGATCGCGGTGCTCGATGGCATCCCCGTGATCGCCTACGGCATTCGGACGGACTTCCGCACCGAGGCCTTCCCCGGCTCGCGCCGGCTCCTGGAGATCGCGCACAGCCTCGAGGAGCTCAAGACCATCTGCCGCTGCGGGCGCAAGGCGCTGTTCAACGGGCGTCTCGTGGACGGACGCTTCGTCTTCGCGGGCAGCCAGGTGGCGATCGACGCCGGACCCGCGGCCCACGGGGGCGAGGTGACGTACGAGTCGCTGTGCGCCGAGTGCTACCTGCGCGAGTCCGACGGCGTGCTCGCCGCCGCCCCGGCGAAGGGTTAGCCCGGTGCTGCTGAGCGCGACGATCTACGGCGTCGTGGGGATGAACCTCCTCGCACTGGCGCTGGTGCTGGGCCGCGCGCGCTACTTCCACACCGAGCTGTACCGGCCGATGCTGCTCAACATCGGGCTGTCGATCGCACCGGTGCTGGTGCTCGGCCTCGGGCTCCTGCCGGTGCTCGTGATGGTGAGCACGGGCGCGCCGACCGTGCTCATCGTCTCCCTCGTCGCGCTCGTCCTGCTCGCGTGGCTCCTGCTGCTGCCGAACGCGGGCTACCTCATCACCGAGCTCAACCTGTCCCACCGTCGCCCGGGCGACGGCGTGCCCGAGTGGTACGACGTCCTCCTCGTCCTCACGCTCGCGATGTCGGGCGTGCTCAACACCGTGGTCAACGTGTTCCTCGTGGTGCTCGCGTGGGTCGTGTTCCGGTACGACGCGCTCGAGCCGCTGCAGTACGCCGAGGCCCGGCTGGCGATCGCCGGGGTGCTCCTGCTCGTGGCGTTCGGCATCTACCTCGGGCGCAACCTGCGCCTCAACAGCTGGGACGTGCGCAAGCCGTGGCGCCTCGTGGCGAAGGTGTGGCGGCACCTGCGGGTGCGCGCGAACCTCGGCAACGCGATCGGGTTCACGCTGATCGCGGCGCTCTTCCTCGGGCTGATGTTCCTCGTGGTGATCGGGCCGATCGTCAGCGCCGTCATCGCGCTCTCGGGCTGAGTCCGTGCGGGGTGGACGTGGCGGTCGCGGCGTCCACGTGGTGAGCGGCCGGCTGGGCGCACGACGGCCTCAGCCGCGCGCCTGCTCCTCGCCCTCGGACGTGCCCCCGTGCTCGCCGTCGCCCTCGGCAGGCCTCGCGCCGTCGCCGTCGCGCACCGCACCCAGCCCGAACACCGCCTCGACGCCCGCCGCGAACGCCCCCAGCTCGCCGTCCGCCGCGAGCTCGCGCGCGCGGATCGACGGCGTGTGCAGCAGCACGCCGACGAGGTGGCGCAGCGCCGCCTCGGTGCGTGCGGCCTCGTGCTCGTCGTGCGCCCGACGCCGCGCGCGCACGAGCTCGGACTCCAGCAGCTCCTCCACGTGCCGTCGCAGCGCGACGACGGCCGGCGCCGCGTCCACGTCCGCGACGTAGCGCACGACGGCGTCGCGCACGTTGGCGAGCTCCTCGCCGTCGCGCTCCACGCCGCCGCCGAGGCCGGGCACATCCGCGTGCCGCGCGATGGTGGCCAGGTCCAGCAGCTCGACGCCGGGCAGCTCGCCCACCGCGGGGTCGACGTTGCGCGGCAGGCCCAGGTCGATCACGAGCAGCCGGTGAGCCGTGACGTCGCACAGGCCGAGCGCTGTGCGCGACGTGCAGGTGAGGACGAGGTCGGCCTCGGCCACGGCGTCGGCCAGCGCACCCGCAGCGGGGGTCAGCCCGTGGCGCAGCGCGAACGCCTCGGCCCGGCCGGTGCCCGACCACACCGCGACCCGTCGCGCGCCGCGCTCGCCGAGCGCGCGCACGGCGGTGCGGGCGTGCGCCCCCGTCCCGACGAGCAGGACGCGGGTGGCGCGCCAGTCGGCGATCCGGCTCGCCGCGAGGTCAAGCGCGAGGTGGACCACGGACGCGTCCGGTTGCGCGGGGGCGTGGCTGCGGCCCTCGCGCGAGGTCCGGATCGCGCGTTGGAACACCTGGTCCAGCGCCGGGGTGGTGGCGCCGAGTCGGCGCGCCTCGTCGTACGCGCGGGAGACCTGGCCGGTGATCTCGCTCTCGCCCAGGACGAGCGAGTCGAGCCCGGAGGCGACGGCGAAGAGGTGGTGCACGGCGTCGCCGTCGGTGCGGGCGCGCACGCCGTGGCCGAGGTCGGGCAGGCCCGAGCGCTGGGCGAGGGCGCGCACGATGTGGGTCGCGGCCTCGTCGGCGTGCTCCGCGGGGACGTCGAGGTAGGCCTCGAGCCGATTGCACGTGGAGACGACGACGGCGCCGCTCACCTCGTCGCGCGCCAGCGTGCTCTCCACGAGCTCGCGGCGGGACAGACCCGCGACGGCCGCCGTCGCCCGCTCGAGGACGTCGAACCCCGCCGAGGCATGGGTGAGCGACAGAGCCAGGAGCACGGGCGTCATGCTACGACCGCTTCGACGGCCGCCCCACCGAGGGTGACCTCACCTGGCGGCGACGTGACGGGGAGCGAACGTGCAGGTCACGGCGATATGACGAGGCGTCAGCACGCCGCCCGCGCCCCCCCGGGTCGCGTGCACGCGGCACCGGCACCCCACGTCACGACAGCCCGTCAGCACGTCCTGACACGCGTCCGGGGAGTGTCAGGATGATCAGGTGACCCTGCCTCCCACGCACCCGCTGGTCGACGGCCGCACCAGCGACGCGGCCCTGGTCCGCGCGTACCGAGGCAGCCTGACGCCGCACGTCCCGGTCTGGTTCATGCGGCAGGCCGGCCGCTCCTTGCCGGAGTACCGCGAGCTGCGCGCTGGCGGGGACATGCTCGCCGCATGCCTCGACCCGGCAACGGCGAGCGAGATCACGCTGCAGCCGGTGCGTCGCCACGGCGTGGACGCCGCCATCTTCTTCTCCGACATCGTCGTGCCGGTACTGCTCGCCGGCGTCGACGTGCGCATCGTGCCCGGCCGCGGCCCGGTCCTGGGCACGCCCGTCCGGACGGCGCGTGACATCGCCGACCTGCCCGAGCTGGACCCAGCCGACCTCGCCCCGGTGCGCGACGCCGTCGAGCGCACCGTCGACGCGCTGGGTGCCACGCCGCTCGTCGCGTTCGCGGGCGCGCCGTTCACGCTCGCGTCCTACCTCGTGGAGGGCGGGCCGTCCAAGGACCAGCTGCGCGCCCGCGCGCTCGCCGTCGCCGACCCCGACGCGTTCGCGGCGCTGCTCGCCTGGTGCGCCCGCACCTCCGGCGCGTTCCTGCGCGCCCAGGTCGAGGCCGGTGCCTCGGCGGCGCAGGTCTTCGACTCGTGGGCCGGGTCGCTCTCACGCGAGTCCTGGCGCACCCAGGTCGCCCGGCACACCGCCCGCACGTTCGCCGCGCTCGACGGCCTGGACGTGCCCACCGTCCACTTCGGCACCGGGACCGGCCCGATCCTCGACCTCCTGCCGCACTTCGGAGCCGGTGTGGTGGGCGTGGACTGGCGGACCCCGCTGGACGAGGCCGCGCGGGCCGTCCCCGGCTGGCCGCTGCAGGGCAACGTCGACCCCGCGGTGCTCGGCGCCCCCTGGCCGGTGATCGAGGCTCACGTCCTCGACGTGCTGGAGCGCGGCCGCGCCGCGTCTGCCCACGTGCTCAACCTCGGCCACGGCGTGCCGCCCGAGACCGACCCGGAGGTCCTGACCCGGATCGTCCGCCTCGTCCACGAGGTCACGGCCACGGGGGCGAGCACCGGCGAGGACGCGCGATGACCGCAGAGGTCGTCACGGTCGTCGGCGGGGGGATCGCCGGCCTCGTCGTGGCGCGCGACCTCGCCGTGGCCGGTGTGCCGGTCATCCTGCGCGAGGCCTCGCCGCGCCTGGGCGGGCAGATCGAGCAGGTCGAGCTCGCGGGCCGCCTGCTCGACATTGGTGCCGAGTCGTTCGCCACCCGCGGCGGCACGGTCGCGGCGCTCCTGGCCGACCTCGGGCTCGACGGCGAGGTCACCCCGCCGCTGGACTCCCCGGCGTGGGTGCACCGCGCCGACGGCACGGCGTGCGCCCTGCCCGCCACGGCCGTCCTCGGCATCCCGAGTCGGCCGCTCGCGCGCGACGTCGTGCGCGCCATCGGCCCGGTCGCCGCGGTCCGCGCGGCGTGCGACGCCGTCCTCCCGCGCAGGAGCCGCCGCCTGCCCGACCCCACGCTCGGCGAGGTGGTCCGCGCCCGGATGGGCGACGCCGTCGTGCGCGGTCTGGTCGACCCGGTGGTCCGCGGGGTGTACTCCACCGGCGCCGACGACCTCGCGCTGGCGACCGCCTCGCCGCCGCTCGCGTCCGCCCTCACCCGCACCCGGCGGCTCGCCGTGGCCGCTCGTCAGGTGCGCGCGGCCGCCCCAGCCGGCTCGCAGGTCGCCTGCGTGCGGGGTGGCCTGGGCGCGGTCGTGGCCGCGCTCGCCGCCGACGCGCGCGCCCACGGCGCCGCGCTGCGCACCGACGACCCGGTCACCGCCGGTGAGCTCGCCGAGATCCGCGTGGCCGGTCCCGTGGTCGTGGCCGCCGTGGGCCTCGCCTCGACCGCGACGACGAGCCGCACGCTCACCGTCGTCGCGGCGGCCGTCGAGGGCCTCACGGGCGCCCCCCGCGGCACCGGCGTGCTCGTCGCGCCGGACGCGCCCGGGGTCACCGCCCGCGCGCTCACGCACTCCAGCGTCAAGTGGCCCTGGCTCGCGGGCGACGCCGCGCTGGTCCGGCTGTCCTACGACGCCCCGCCCACGGACGGCGACGTCGAGCGTGACGTCCGGCTGCTCTCCGGCGCGCCCGAGGCGCGCGTGCTCGCCGTCGTGCGTCGCACGTGGACACGCACGATCGCCGTGGAGGCGCCACCCGAGCAGGCGCACGACGGCGCCGCTCACCTCGTCGGGGAGGCCTCGGGCCGCACGGGTCTCGCCGCGATCGTGGCTCACGCGCGCAGCGTCGCCGCGAGCCTCGCCGGCACCACGACGGACACGGCGAGCGGCCCGACGACCGCCACCACGAGCGGCACCACGAGCGGCACCACGTGCGGCACCACACCCAGCCTTGTCACCAGTCCCCACCAGGAAGGACGGTCATGACGGAGTCGACCCTCCCCGAACCGACCACCCCCGGCAGCTCGGCCCGCGACACCGCCGCGCCCGCCGACCCGATGCCGACGTACGGCGACGGCCCCGGCACCGCCGTCGAGTCCGGCGCCCCGGACCGCCTCGGCTACGCGCTGTGGGCCGTGTTCGGCCGACGCGGCAGCCACGGCGTGCACGCTGCGCTCGCCGACGTCGCCCTGCCCGACGGCGTCACGCTGCGCGGCACCTACGACGTCTCGGGCCTGCGCGCCGACGCCGACCTGCTCGTGTGGCTGACCGGAGCGGACGCCGCGGACCTGCAGGCCGCGCTGCGCGTGCTGCGCCGGCTCGAGCCGTTCGCGTCCATGGCCCCGGTCTGGAACGCCCTCGGCGTGCACCGCGACGCCGAGTTCATGCGCAACCACTCCCCGGCCTACATGCGCGGCCTGCCGCCCAAGGAGTGGCTCACCGTCTACCCGTTCGTGCGCAGCTACGAGTGGTACGTGCTGCCCGAGGAGGAGCGCCGCGGCATGCTCGCGCAGCACGGCCGCAAGGGCTCGGAGTACCCGCAGGTGCAGACCAACACGGTCGCGAGCTTCGCGCTCGGCGACTACGAGTGGCTCCTCGCCCTCGAGGCCGAGGACCCCGTGCACCTCGTGGACCTCATGCGCCACCTGCGCGCCACCGAGGCGCGGCGCCACGTGCGCGAGGAGGTCCCGTTCTTCACCGGTCGGCTCCTGCGGGTCGACGAGATCGAGGAGGTCGTCTCATGACCACGGTCACCCACGCCGACGGCGCCGGCCCGGCCGGAGGCCGGGACGACGCGGCCCGGCCCGCCGTCGTGCCGTACGCCTCGCCCGCGGCCGCCGCCGGTCCGGAGCACGTCGAGGAGCCCGTCGCCTACGACGCGATCCTGCTCGCCGGGTTCGGCGGGCCCGAGGGTCAGGACGACGTCATCCCCTTCCTGCGCAACGTCACGCGCGGGCGCGGGATCCCGGACGAGCGCCTCGAGGAGGTGGCCCACCACTACCGCCACTTCGGCGGGGTGAGCCCGATCAACGAGCACAACCGCCAGCTGCGTGCCGCGCTGCAGGCCGAGCTCGACGCCCGCGGCCTGGACCTGCCCGTCTACTGGGGCAACCGGAACTGGGCGCCCTACCTCGAGGAGGCCGTGCGCGAGGCCGCCGACGCGGGGGACACCCGCCTCATCGCGATCGCGACGAGCGCGTACTCGAGCTTCTCCTCCTGCCGCCAGTACCGCGAGGACTTCGCGCGCGTGCTCGAGGCGACCGGCCTGGGCGAGAGCGTCACCATCGACAAGGTGCGCCCGTTCTTCGACCACCCCGGCTTCGTGCATGCGTTCGTCGCCGGCGTGCGTGACGCGGTGCTCGACCTCACCACGGGCGAGGACGCCGTGCCGGTCGACGCGGTGCGGGTGCTGTTCGCGACCCACTCGATCCCGACGGCGGACGCCCGCCGGTCCGGACCCGCCGACCTCAACGAGCGGCTCGGCCACGGCGACGGCGGCTCCTACGCCGCGCAGCACCGCGCGGTCGCGGCGTACGTGGTGGAGCAGGTCACCGCGGCGACCGGGCTGGAGCCGGGGTGGGACCTCGTCTACCAGTCCCGCTCCGGGCCCCCGAGCCAGCCGTGGCTCGAGCCCGACGTCAACGACCGGATCGCCGAGCTGCCCGGCGAGGGCGTGCGCGCCGTCGTCATCGTGCCGCTCGGGTTCGTCTCGGACCACATGGAGGTCATGTGGGACCTGGACGAGGAGGCCATGGAGACGGCCGCCGAGCACGGCCTGCGGGCCGTGCGCACGCCGACCCCGGGCGTCGACCCGGTCTACGTGAGCGGCCTGGTCGACCTCGTCCTCGAGCGCGTGCACGGCACGCCGACGGCCGAGCGGCCCGCGGTGACCGAGCTCGGGCCGTGGTTCGACGTGTGCCGGCCGGGGTGCTGCGAGAACGTGCGGGCGGGGTTCAAGCCGGCCGCCGCCGGGCTGGCCCCGTGACGCTGCGCGTCGGCACCCGGGGGAGCGCGCTCGCGCTCGCCCAGACCCGAGCGCTCCTGGCGGACGTGCCCGACGTCGAGCTCGTCACCGTGACCAGTCACGGCGACCGCTCGACGGCGAGCCTCGCCTCCCTCGGCGGCACCGGCGTGTTCGTCACCGCGCTGCGCGACGCGCTGCTCGCGGGCGACGTCGACGCCGTCGTGCACTCCTGCAAGGACCTGCCGACGGCGCCGCACGAGGAGGTCGAGCTCCTCGCGCTGCCCGCGCGGGCGGACGCCCGCGACGTCCTCGTCGGCGCGGGTGGCGCCCGGCTGGCGGACCTGCCGGTCGGCGCGCGCGTGGGCACCGGCTCCCCGCGGCGTCGGGCCCAGCTGCTGCGCGCGCGGCCGGACCTGGACGTCGCCGACATCCGCGGCAACGTCGACACCCGGTTGCGCCGCGTGCAGGACCCGGGCACCCCGGAGGAGCGCCTGGACGCCGTCGTGCTCGCGGCAGCCGGGCTGGACCGCCTCGGCCGCCTCGGCGAGGCGAGCGAGCTGCTCGACCTCGTGGCGTGGCCGACGGCGCCCGCCCAGGGCGCGCTCGCCGTCGAGGTCCGCCGCGACGCGCCGCCCGCGGTGCGCGACGCCGTCGCGGCCCTCGACGACCCGGCGACCCGGCGCGCGGCCACGGCCGAGCGCATCGTGCTGCGGCTCCTCGAGGCCGGGTGCGCCGCACCCCTCGGCGTCTCGGTCACGGGCGGCGAGCTCGTCGCCGAGGCGTACGCGCTCGACGGAGCACGCGCGGTCCGCGCGACGGCGCCACTGGGCGCGGCGGGCGCGGGGAATGCGCCGGCGGCTGACGGCGTCGCCGTCGGGGAGGCCGACCCCGAGTCCGTGGCGCGCGACGTCGTCGCGGCGCTCCTGCGCGACGGTGCGGCGGGGCTGCTCTCGTGACCGGCGCCACGCCCGGCGGCGAGCTCGCGGACGAGCCCGACGGCCGGCCCGACGACGAGCCGACGGGCGACGGCGTGTGGGGCCGGACCGTGCTGCTCACGCGCGACGCCGAGCGTGGTCGCGCGTTCGCGACCCAGGTGCGGGCGCGCGGGGGCTACCCGCTGCTCGACCCGCTGCAGACCTACGGACCACCGGCGAGCCCGCAGGCGCTCGCCGTCGCCGTCGCCCGCCTCGCCGCGGGCGAGCTGGACTGGCTCGTGCTCACCAGCGCCCGCGCGGTCGACGCCCTCGTCGAGGCCGCCGGCTCGGCCAGTGTGGACGTGGGCGGGGCGCGCGTTGCCGCGGTGGGGGCGGCAACGGCGGCCCGGGCGACGGCGGCGGGGATGGCGGTCGAGCTCGTGCCCGAGCGCGCCTCCGCCGCCGGCCTGCTCGCCGCGTGGCCCGTGGGCGGGGAGGGTGAGCGCGTGCTCCTGCCGCTGTCGGCACTCGCACCCGACACGCTCGTGGCCGGCCTGTCGGCGTTCGGGCTCGTGCCCGAGCGCGTCGAGGCCTACTCCGTGCAGCCGCAGGAGCCGTGCGTCGCGCTCGAGGCCGCACTCGCGAGCGGCCCGCTCCTGGGCGCCGTCGTGACGTCCGGGTCGACCGCGCGTCGCCTCGCCGACATCACCCTCGGCCGCGACCGCGCGCCCGTCCCGGTCGTCGTCGCGATCGGCGACACGACGGCGCAGCACGCGCGCGACGCGGGGCTGACCGTCGCCGCGGTCGCCCCGCAGCCCGACGCGTTCACGCTCGTGATGACGCTCGCCGACGCGCTCGACGAAGTGCTCGAGGGCATCCCCGCGCCGGCGCACCCCGACACCGCGCACCCCGACACCGCGCACCCCGACACCCCCTCACCGGAGGCCTCGTGACCACCGTCCGACCCCGGCGCCTGCGCGCCACCCCCGCGCTGCGCGCGCTCGTCGCCGAGACCCGGCTGCACCCCGAGCGGCTCGTGCTCCCGCTGTTCGTGCGCGAGGGTCTCACCCAGCCGCACCCCATCGCGTCCATGCCCGGCGTGCAGCAGCACACCCTCGACTCGCTCCGGGCGGCGGCGGCCGAGGCCGCGGAAGCGGGCGTCGGCGGCGTCATGCTCTTCGGCGTGCCCGCGCACCGCGACGCCGTCGGCTCCGCGGCCGACGCCGCGGACGGAATCCTCAACGTCGCCACGGCCGCGGTGGCCGCCGAGGTCGGGGACGCGCTCGTCGTGCAGACCGACCTGTGCCTGGACGAGTTCACCGACCACGGGCACTGCGGCGTGCTCGACGGCGCGGGCCGGGTGGACAACGACGCCACCCTGGAGCGCTACACCGCGATGGCGCTGGCTCAGGCCGAGGCGGGATCGGCCCTGCTCGGCCTGAGCGGCATGATGGACGGCCAGGTCGCGGCCGTGCGCGCCGCGCTCGACGACGCGGGCCGCTCCGACGTCGCGCTGCTGGCCTACTCCGCGAAGTACGCGTCCGCGTTCTACGGACCGTTCCGCGACGCCGTCGACTCCGCCCTCACCGGCGACCGGCGCACCTACCAGCTCGACCCGGGCAACGGGCGAGAGGGGCTGCGCGAGGCCGCGCTCGACGTCGCCGAGGGTGCCGACGTCGTCATGGTGAAGCCCGCGTCGCACTACCTCGACGTGCTCGCGGCGGTCGCCGCCGCGAGCCCGGTGCCGGTCTGGGCGTACCAGGTGAGCGGCGAGTACGCGATGGTCGAGGCCGCGGCGGCGCACGGCTGGCTCGACCGCGAACGCGCGGTCACCGAGTCGCTCGTCGCGATCCACCGCGCGGGCGCCGACGTCGTGCTCACCTACTGGGCGACCGAGGTCGCCCGGTGGCTGCGATGACGCGCGGGAGGAGCAACGAGGCCGAGTTCGCGCGGGCGCGCCACGCGATCCCGGGCGGCGTGGACTCCCCGGTCCGGGCCTACGGCTCGGTCGGGGGCACGCCCCGGTTCCTCGTGCGTGCCCGCGGTGCCTCGGTCTGGGACGTCGAGGGCCGCGAGTACACCGACCTGGTCTGCTCCTGGGGACCGGCGCTGCTCGGCCACGCGCACCCCGAGGTGGTCGCCGCCGTCCAGCAGGCGGCCGCGGACGGGCTCTCGTTCGGGGCGCCGACACCGGGGGAGACGCTGCTCGCGGAGGAGATCCGCGCCCGCGTCCCGGGCGCGGAGAAGGTGCGTCTCGTGTCCACCGGTACCGAGGCGACGATGACCGCGCTGCGGCTGGCCCGCGGTGCGACCGGGCGGCCGCTGGTCGTGAAGTTCGCCGGTCACTACCACGGGCACTCCGACGGCCTCCTCGCGCAGGCCGGCTCCGGCGTCGCGACCCAGGGCCTGCCGGGCTCGGCGGGCGTGCCGGAGCCGATCGCCGCGCAGACCCTCGTGCTGCCCTACAACGACCTCGCCGCCCTGGCGACGGCGTTCGCGGCGCACCCGGGCCGGATCGCGGCCGTCATCACCGAGGCCGCCGGCGCGAACGCCGGCGTGCTGCGGCCCGATCCCGGCTTCAACGCCGCGCTGGCCCGGATCTGTCACGAGAACGGCACGCTGCTCGTGCTCGACGAGGTGCTCACCGGGTTCCGCGTCGGACCGGCCGGCTGGTGGGGCCTCGACGAGACGCCGTTCACGCCGGACCTCGTGACGTTCGGCAAGGTCGTCGGCGGCGGGATGCCGCTGGCCGCGCTCGGCGGCCGGCCCGAGCTCATGGACCTGCTCGCCCCGCTCGGGCCCGTCTACCAGGCGGGCACCCTGAGCGGGAACCCGCTCGCGGTGGCCGCCGGGCTCGCGACCCTGCGCCTGGCCGACGCCACGGTGTACGCCCACGTCGATCGCGCTGCCGGCGTCGTGGCCGACGCCGTGGAGCGCGAGCTCGCCGCGGCCGGCGTCGCCGCGGTGGTCCCGAGGGCGGGCAACCTGTTCTCGATCGCGTTCCGGACCGGCACGGTGCGGGACTACGACGACGCCCGCGACCAGGAGGACTGGCGCTACCCGCCGTTCTTCGCCGCGATGCTCGAGCAGGGCGTCAGCCTGCCGCCGAGCGTGTACGAGGCCTGGTTCCTCTCTTCAGCGCACGACGACGCGGCGCTGGACCGCATCCTGCGCGCGCTGCCCGCAGCGGCAGGTGCGGCGGCCGCGGCCACGCCGCCGCCGCAGCACTGAGCGCGCACCGTCCTCGGTGCACGGTGGTGCCCGGCGGTGCACGCGGATGCACCTCACCGCGAGGCGCGCGCCCCGAACTTCCAGTATCCGCAGAACGACACGTGCTCCTTCGGCACGCCCCGGGCCACCACGTCTCGTCGCGCGCCGGTCGCCAGCGCCTGCTCGCCGATCGCGAACACGTACGGCACGCCGTCGGGCAGGGTCGCCGCGCCGAGCGCCGCGAGCGCCGCGACGCCCGGCCGCGCGTGCGCGTCGGTGCGCACCACGAGCTGCACGGTGACGCCGTCGGGCGCCTCGAGGTCCTGGGCGTCCTCGGCGCTCGGCAGCTCGAGGATCACCGTGCCGCGTACGTCCCGGGGCAGGTCGCGGCAGATCCCGGCGACGGCCGGCAGCCCGGACTCGTCGCTCACCACGAGGACGGAGTCGGTGTCCGCGGGCGGGTTCCAGATCCGGCCCTCGTCGAGCACGGCCGCGGGATCGCCGGGCTTGACGTGCACGGCCCACGAGGCGAACGAGGCCTCGGTGGGGGAGACCTCGCCGTGCACCACGACGTCGACGTCGAGCTCGTCGCCGCGCAGCTCGCGCACCGTGTAGTTGCGCAGGAGCGGCCGCACGGTCTCCGGGAGCGTCACGTACCGGACGTAGGACACGAGGCCGACGTCCTTGAGCAGGTGCAGCTCGGTCTGGCCCGGGCGGCGCACGAGGGCCCGGAACCACTGGTCGAAGCCGAGCGGGGCGATCTCACCCGCCCCGCCGAGCGTCACGCGCTGCACGTGCGGGCTGATCCGTTCGCTGCCCGTCACGGTGAGGGGGACGACGCGCGCGGTGTCGGGCTTGACCGGGTCGATGCGAAGGCGAGTCATGAAGGTGAGCCTAACCTCATCCCTGGGCCGATGCGGCGGCTCCCGTCGTGAACGGACCTAGCATCTCCCCGTGCACCACTACCGCTGTCCGCAGTGCTCCGGTCTCCTCTACTCCGACTCGCTCGCCTGCCGGTCGTGCGGCACGGAGATCGGCGTCCACCCGCCCTCGCAGCGGTTCCTGTCCGTGCAGCCCGACGGCGTGGAGCGGGACGGGACGCGCTGGTTCGCGTGCGGCAACCGGGACCAGCGGTGCAACTGGCTCGTCGACGTCGCCTCCGGGGACGAGCGGTGCACCGCCTGCCGGATGACCCGACGCATCCCCGAGCCCGACGACACCCTCGCGATCGCCAAGCTCGCCAAGGTGGCCAAGGACAAGCGCCGCCTGCTGCTCCACCTCGCCAGCCTCGGCCTGCCGATCACGCCGTGGTACGAGCAGCCCGGCGGCCTCGGCTTCGACCTCCTGTCCTCCCGGTCGGGGAACGGCCCGGTGCGCATCGGGCACGCGGGCGGGATCATCACGATCGACCTCGCCGAGTCTCTTGACGACCACCGCGAGCGGCTGCGGGTCTCCCTCGGCGAGCCGTACCGCACGATGCTGGGGCACTTCCGGCACGAGTCGGGGCACTACTACCAGCGCGTGCTCGTGGAGACGACCGACTGGATCGGGGAGTGCCGTGAGCTGTTCGGCGACGAGCGCGCCTCCTACGCCGACGCGATCTCGCGGCACTACAGCGAGGGAGCGCCGCAGGGCTGGATCCAGGGCTACATCTCCGAGTACGCGACGATGCACCCGTGGGAGGACTTCGCGGAGACGTGGGCCCACTACCTGCACATCACGGACACCCTCGGCGTGCTCGCAGAGGCGGGCGTCGAGCTGCTCGCCGACCGGCACCCCGACCTCCTGCCGCGGGACATCACGCCGCGCACGAGCTATCACGGCCGCGAGACGCGGGAGATGCTCCAGGACTGGTACTGGTGCTCCAAGCTGCTCAACCGCGCGAACCAGGCGATGGGCAAGGGCGACCTCTACCCGTTCGGGATCGTCGCCGCCGTCGCACGCAAGCTCGACTTCGTCCACCGCGTCGTCCAGGACGCCTCCGCCGGTTCTGCTCCCGAGTCCGGGCCCGACGGCGAGCACGAGTCGTCCGTGACGCCCGCCCCCGCGGGGGGTGCGGCATGACGCGGCAGCCGTCGAGGTGGGAGGCGATCATCGCCGCCAACCCGGCGCACTCGACGTGGTACGTCGAGCGGTTCCGCGCCATGCGGGAGCAGGGCGCGGATCTCGACGGCGAGGCGCGCCTCGTGGACGCGATGCTCGCCCGTGGCTCGCGGGTGCTCGACGCGGGTGCGGGCACCGGTCGGGTGGGCGGCGCGCTGCACGCCCGTGGGCACACCGTCGTCGGCGTCGACGTCGACCCGGTGCTCGTCGCCGAGGCCGAGGCGGTCTACCCCGGCCCGACGTGGCTGCAGGGCGACCTGACGACCCTCGACCTGCCGGCGCGGGGGATCGCGGAGCCGTTCGACGCCGTCGTGCTCGCCGGGAACGTCCTGACGTTCCTCGCCCCGGGCAGCCACGCCGAGACCCTGGCGACGCTTGCGCGTCACCTCGCGCCCGAGGGCCGGATCGTGCTGGGGTTCGGCACGGCACGCGACTACGACGTCGCCCAGCTCGCCGACGACGTCACGACCGCCGGGCTCGTGGAGGACCTCCGACTCGGGACCTGGGACCTGCGGCCGTGGACGCCAGACTCCTCGTTCGTCGTGGCCGTGCTGCGGGCGGCGCGGCGGACGGGCGCGACCGCCTAGCCTGGGCGGCATGGGCTACCCGCAGGACGTCTTGGCGCCGGACGAGAACGTCGTGGTCCACGAGCACCCGCACTGGAAGGCGCTGCTGCTGCCGGCACTGGCCGCCGTGCTCGTCACCGTCGTCGGGGTCGGGTCGTGGTGGGCCGTGCTCCGCGCCGACCCGGGCGAGCCGTGGCCCACGGTGACGGGCGTCGCCGTCGGGGTGATCTGGACGAGCCTGTTCGTCTGGCTCTTCGTCGCGCCGCTCGTGCGCTGGGGCAGCACGCACTTCGTGATCACCGATCGCCGCGTGATGTACCGCACCGGGGTGCTCACCCGCAGCGGAATCGACATCCCGCTCAGCAGGATCAACAGCGTGCAGTTCCGGCACGGGTTCGTCGACCGGATGCTGCGCACCGGCACGCTCGTCATCGAGTCCGCGTCCGACGACCCGCTGGAGTTCGACGACATCCCCCGCGTGGAGCGCGTGCACGCGCTGCTGTACCACGAGGTCTACGACACCCTCGGGGAGGAGGAGGCCGGGCGCTGAGCCGCACCCGCCCCCACCACCCGCGCACGGTCTGTGCTTGCCTCAGCCCCCTCGTCGAGCCTCGGCTCGACCCCCGAGGGAGCCCGGCGCCCGGGCGCGAAGACCACGCGTCGCTGCACCACGAACGACGCCACCCAGAGCGCCAGGTCGGTCGCCGGCTTCGCCACCACGAGCGGCAGCCCGATGTGCTCGAGCGTCCGGATGCCCACGTAGCCCGCGGCCAGCAGCACGACGGCGAGGCCCACGTACCGCAGCACCTGACCGCCCAGCGCCGCTCGCCCGCGCGCGGCGCCGGGGAACACGGCCCGCCGGTTGAGCGCGAAGTTCACCGACGCGCTCGCGAGCCGCGCTCCCACGACGGCGAGCGCGAGGCTCCCGGTGAGCGCCTCGAGCAGCAGCACGCCCGCCAGGTCGACCGCCGCGGCCAGGAGCGAGGACGCCGCGAACAGCAGCAGCGGCGCCAGGACGTGCGCCGAGTCGACGAGCGGGCGGAAGTGCGAGGAGGCGTTGTGGTCGAGGTACACCGTGGCGATCGGCACCTCGACGACCGGGCCGCCCCGGTCCGCCGCCTCGAGCAGCACGCGCAGCTCGTAGGCGAACCGCTCGCCCGGCACCCGCAGCAGCCACGGCACCGAACAGGCGCCGAACCCCCGCAGGCCGGTCTGCGTGTCGCCGATCCGTCGCCCGGTCGCGAGCGCGACGAGCCCGGTCATCGCGCGGTTGCCGATCCGGGAGCGCAGCGGCACCCGCCCGGTGAAGGCGCGCGAGCCGAGCACGAGCACGTCCCGCTCGCCCTCGGCCAGTCGGCGGGCGACCTCGTCGGCGACGGCGGCGACGTCGCCCGGGCGGTGCTGGCCGTCGCAGTCGGCGCACACCACGACGACGTCGTCCCGGCCACGGGTCAGCTCGGCAATCCACGCCATGCCGGTGCGCAGCGCCGCCGCCTTGCCGCGGTTGCGGGGGTGGTGCAGCACGCTCGCGCCGAGGCGCGCCGCGGCGTCGAAGACGCGCTGGTACCGCTCGCCCGAGCCGTCGTCGACCACCGCGAGTCCCGCGCTGGGCAGGTCCCGGCGCAGGGCACCGAGCAGCTCCACGAGCCGGTGGTCGGGCTGGTAGGCGGGGACGAGCACCCACGTCGTGGCCATCTCACTCGTCCGATCCGGAGGTCGTGGCCGCGACGTAGAGGATGTCCGACGTCGCGCGCTCGCCGTCGTTCGACGGCGTGTTGACCACGTCGTAGTCGGAGTCCACGAGGGTGGAGGACCCGCCGCCGTCGAGGTTGTAGGCCACGGTGGCGCCCAGGCTCTGCATGATCTCGGCGAGCTCGGTGAGCGTCACCCCGGCGCTGGTGTCCGAGCGCCCGTCGACCACCACGAGCACGTAGTGGTCGGCCGAGATCATGCCGATCGCCGTGCGCGGCTGGTCGCCCTGGATGGAGTGGTTGCCGACGTTCGTGTCGACCTCGACCTGGTCGATGCCCGAGACGATCTCGCCGTCGTCCACGAGCGCGGGACCGAAGGACAGCGTCTGCCACGCACCGTCGGCGATCAGCTCCGCACCGCTCGTGGTCGTCTCGTCGTAGATCGCCATCGTGCCGTCGGAGTAGATGACGGCTCCGGTGCGGGCGGGGGAGTCGCGGTAGAGCACGCCGTTCCGGATGACGATCCCGGTGTCCCGGAAGCCGTAGTAGTCGCCGTTGATCGCGACGAGCGCACCGACGTCGCTCGCGATGTCGGAGGGGTCCTCGGTGATGTTCTCGCCGAACGCGTTCTGCGCGAACGCCGCCCGCAGCTGCGTGATGTCGGAGACGACCACGTCGGCCACGTAGTACGTGGCGGCGTCGTCGCCGGAGCCGTACGTGCCCTGGGTGATGGTGATCTGTGGCTCGCTCGCCGTGTCGGCGTCGCTCGCCGTCGTGCCGTCGTCCGCGGCGGTGCCCGACGTCGAGCTCGCCGTCGCGTCGGACGTCGCCTCCGTGGTGGCGTCCGCCGCCGCATCAGCGTCGCTGGTGGCGTCGCTGCTCGCGCGCTGCGCCTCCTCGTACGCGGCGACGTCGGAGATCTCGACGTGCTCGATGACGAACCGGTTGAGCGCCCACGCGGTCGCGCCGCCGAGGCTGAGCGCGACGGTGAGGCTCGCGGCGAGGACCGCGCGGCGCACCCGACGGCGTCGGGCGAGGCTGCGGCGCGGCGCGCGGGCCGGCGCCTGCTCGGCTGCGGTGGTCTCGGCCGGCTCGGCCGGCTCGGCGGGCTGGGCCGGCTCGGCCGGCTCGGGCTCGGAGCGGTCCGGCGGGACGTCGTCGGGGGAGCGGAGGTCGGGGTTCATGCCTCCGAGTTCTACGGACCGCCTCCGTGCCCGCCGTCAGGTGGTGCTGTGGCTGCCCTGTGGGTCGAGCACCCCGCGGTTGGCGAGCGCGTCGGCGCGCGTGTTGCCGGGGTCGCCGGCGTGCCCCTTGACCCAGACCCAGCGCACGTCGTGCCGCGCGACCTCCACGTCGAGCGCCTGCCACAGGTCGGCGTTCTTCACCGGCTGCTTGGCCGCGGTGCGCCAGCCGTTGCGCTTCCAGCCGACGATCCAGCTGGACATCCCCTGCATGACGTAGGTCGAGTCCACGTGCAGCACCACGCGGCACGGTCGGCGCAGCGCCCGCAGCGCCTCGATGACCGCGGTGAGCTCCATGCGGTTGTTCGTGGTCGGGTTCTCCCCGCCCCACAGCTCCTTCTCGTGCGACCCCGCGCGCAGCAGCGCACCCCACCCGCCGGGGCCCGGGTTGCCCTTGCACGCCCCGTCGGTCCAGGCCTCGACGAGGTCGCCCTCGTCGGTCGCGTCGGCGCGGTCGGGAGGTGCGGCGTCGGTCACGTTCCCACTCTAGGTGAGGGCCGGCGGCCCCTAGGCTTGCAGCCATGAGCGACCACGGTCTCGGCCTTGCCACCGCCCGCATGCGTGACGCCGAGGTCCCCGACCTCGCCATCGCCACCTTCGCCCGCCTGTACCGCCAGCTCGAGTCGGGCGCCACGGGCCTCATCCGCGAGGCCGACGTCGAGCCCCTGCGCGACATCGACCGCCAGGCCGACCTCGCGTCCGACCCCGAGGCGGAGGCCGCCGCTCTCGCCCAGACCGTCGTCATCAAGCTGAACGGCGGGCTCGGCACGTCGATGGGCCTCGAGGCCGCGAAGTCCCTCCTGCCCGTGCGCGACGGCGCAACCTTCCTCGACCTCATCGCTCGCCAGGTCCTCGCGGCCCGCGAGCAGCACGGCGCGCGCCTGCCGCTCGTGCTCATGAACTCGTTCCGTACCCGCGAGGACTCCCTGGCGGCGCTCGCCGCCTACCCCGACCTCGCCGTCGACGGCGTGCCCGCCGACTTCCTGCAGAACCGCGAGCCGAAGCTCGTGGCCGACACGCTCGAGCCCGTCACGTGGGAGAAGGACCCGAGCCTGGAGTGGTGCCCGCCCGGGCACGGCGACATCTACACGGCGCTGCAGACCTCCGGCGTGCTGGACACGCTCCTGGAGCAGGGCCTCCGGTACGCGACCGTGTCGAACGCGGACAACCTCGGTGCCGTCCCGGACGCCGCGATCGCCGCGTGGTTCGCGGGCTCGGGTGCGCCGTACGCGGCCGAGCTGGTCGCGAAGTCGGACGCCGACGTCAAGGGCGGCCAGCTCGTGGTGCGCAAGGCGGACGGCCAGATCATCCAGCGCGAGACCGCGCAGACCTACCCCGAGGAGCTGGAGGTGGCCAACGACCGGCACGTGCACCCGTACTTCCACGCCAACAACCTGTGGTTCGACCTCGTCCAGGTGAAGGCGCTGCTCGCCGAGCACGACGGCGTGATGCCCCTCCCGCTCATCCGCAACCTCAAGACGGTCGACCCGAGCGACAAGACCTCCACCAAGGTCGTGCAGCTCGAGACCGCGATGGGTGCGGCCGTGAACGTGTTCCCGGGCGCGAAGGTCATCGAGGTCGAGCGCGCGCGGTTCCTGCCGGTCAAGACCACGAACGACCTGCTGCTGCTGCGCTCGGACGCCTACGAGCTGACCGACGCCTCGCACCTCGTGGCGCGCCGGCCGGCTCCGCTCATCTCGCTGGACGACCACTACAAGCTCATCGCAGACTTCGAGGCGCGCCTGGGCGACGGCGTGCCCTCGATCCTCGAGGCCGACTCGCTCACGGTGCGGGGTGACTGGACGTTCGAGGCGGGCGTGCGCGCCGTCGGGGACGCCGTGCTGGCGGCCGACGACGACGCGCCGCACACCGTGCCGAGCGGCTCGACGATCACCGCGGACGGGCTCGCCTGACGGGCGGGCGGTCCGGGACGACGGGGGCGCCGTGACGCACGCGCCGGACCATCCGCGCGTCTCGGGCTACGCCGTCGTGGTGCACGACGGCGCGGTGCTGCTCGCCGGGCTCACCGGCGAGCAGCGCTGGACGTTGCCCGGGGGCGGCGTCGACTTCGGCGAGCACCCCGCGCAGGCGGCCGTGCGTGAGGTGCGCGAGGAGACCGGGCTCGACATCGAGCTCGGCGAGCTCCTCGGGATCGACTCGCTCGTGGTACGCGTGGCCGGCGGCGACGAGTCGGGCGTCGAGCTGCTGCACGGGCTCCGCATCGTGTACCGCGGCCGACTGCTCGGCGGGACGCTGCACGACGAGGTCCAGGGCTCGACCGACCGCGCCGCGTGGCACCCGCTCGAGACGGTGGGCTCGCTCCCGCTCGTCGAGCTCGTCCGGACGGCGCTCGGCTGGACGGGCGACCTGCGGCCCTGACTCGGCGCTCACCCGGCCCAGCACCTGCGCCCGGGTGCTGGTGCGCTGCTCAGTGCGGGTCGGGGGCGCTCCGCAGCACGTCGGCGATGTCCTCCTCCGGCCGCGGCGGGATCGTCTCGTCGTCCTCGAGGACGTGCAGGTCCAGCTCCGGCACCTGCAGGTGCGGCAGCACCTCGTGCTCGAACAGCTCGATGCCCGACGTGTCGTACGCGGCCTCGGGGAAGTAGAAGATGCCGTAGGTCATGCCGCGCTGGACCATGCCCTGCAGGCGCTCGACGATCTGCTCGGGCGTCCCGAACGCGAGCGAGCCGCGGTACCCGGCGATCTGGTCGGCGGTCCGCTCCGCGCCGAGGTGGGGCAGCAGCCGCTCCTCGAGCACGCGCAGCCGCTCCTCCGCCTCGTCCTGCGTGGCGCCGATCGCCACGTTGTAGTTGGCGCTGCGGGTGATCGCGCCGAAGTCGGTGCCGAGCTCGCGGCAGTGCTCGGCGAGCACCTCGGACTTGTGCGTGAACCCGTCGGGGGAGCCGTCGAAGTTGGTGTACTGCGCGTACTGGGCCGCGATCCGCAGCGTGACCTTCTCCCCGCCGCCGGCGATCCACAGCGGGATGCCGCCCTCCTGCAGGGGGAGGGGGCGGACGATCGCGCCGTCGACCTGGTAGTGCTCCCCGGCGAGCGTCGCCACCCCGGTGCGCCACGCCTGGGACATGATCTCCACGCCCTCGCGCAGCATGCCGAGCCGCACGCCAGCGCGCGGGAAGCCGTACCCGTAGGCGCGCCACTCGTGCTCGTACCAGCCGCCGCCGATGCCCATCTCGACCCGACCGCCGCTCACGGCGTCGACCGTCGCGGCGACCTTCGCGAGGTAGGCGGGGTTGCGGTAAGCCATGCACGTGCACATCTGGCCGAGCCGCACGCGGTCGGTCGCCGCGGCCAGGGCCGCCATGAGCGTCCACGCCTCGTGCGTGGCCTCCTCGCTCGGCACCGGGGTGGTGTGGAAGTGGTCGTAGACCCACACCGACTCCCACGCGCCGGCGTCGGCACGCCGGGCCAGGTCGCGGATGGTGCGCCAGTGCTCCGCCGGCGGGATCCCCACCAGGTCGAAGCGCCAGCCCTGGGGAACGAACAGTCCTGCCCTCATCGCCATACGCACGGACCCTACGCCTGACGTCCACGCGTTGCCGACCCCGTCTCGCGTCCCGCCGGCGGGGACGAGGTCAGCCCCGGGTAACCTGCACGAGTGAGCGAGAGCGGGACGGTGTGGCAGCGCCCCGACGCCTCCATGACCCTCCTGCGCGAGGTGACCGACCACCCGCTGGACCCGGCCTACGAGGAGGCGGCTCGCCGTCGGGAGATCTCCGGGGCCCCGCACCGGACCTGGCTGACCCAGGCCGTGGTGTTCCTGCTCGCCGTCGCGCTCGGGCTCGGCCTCGTCGCCGCGACGCAGGTGCTGCGTGCGCCGCAGTCCGTCCGCAACCAGGCGCGCGACGTGCTGATCGAGCAGATCACCGACCGGCAGACCCGGCAGACCGAGCTGATGGCCGCCAACGCCGACCTCTCCCAGCAGGTGCGGGACCTCACGGCGGAGCAGCTGACGGCGTCCGACCCCGCCATGACCGAGCAGCTCCAGCGGCTCGCGCTGGCCTCCGGCGTCGAGGCCGTCTCCGGTCCCGCCTACGTGGTCACCCTCTCCGACTCCGCGCAGGCGCAGGAGGACCCGACGACCTACCCCGAGGAGCTCGTGCAGGCGCTCGACCTCCAGGTGGTCGTGAACGCGTTGTGGCAGGCCGGGGCGGAGGCCGTCGGCGTGAACGGGGTCCGGGTGAGCGCGTCGGGGGCGATTCGCGGCGCGGGCTCGGCGCTGTTCGTCGACCTCGTCCCGGTGAGCTCGCCCTACGAGGTGGTCGCCATCGGCCCGGTCGACGCGATGCGCAGCGCGATGGCCCGCTCCTCGGCCTCGACGCACCTCGCGCTGCTGCGCGACCGGTACCACATCGGCGTCGGTACCGGCACGCGCCAGGAGGAGTGGCTGCCAGGCGTGCGCACCACGCAGCCCCGGTTCGCCACGGTCGTGCCCGATCCGGCCGACGACACCGGCGACACGGGGCAGACTGGGCAGACTGGAACGTCGGGCGGCACGCCCACCACCGAAGGGGGAGCGCAGTGATTGCGGTCATCGGCCTGGCGCTCGGCATCGTCGTGGGCCTCGTGGTCTCCCCGGACGTGCCTCCCGCCCTGCAGCCCTACCTCCCGATCGCCGTCGTGGCCGCGCTCGACGCCCTCTTCGGCGGCGTGCGCGCCCAGCTCGAGGGGAAGTTCAACGACCGGGTGTTCATCACGTCGTTCCTGTCGAACGTCCTCGTCGCCGCGCTGCTCGTCTTCCTCGGTGACCAGCTCGGCGTCGGCTCGCAGCTGAGCACGGCGGTCATCGTGGTGCTCGGTATCCGCATCTTCTCCAACGCCGCCTCCATCCGGCGCCTCATCTTCAAGGCGTAGCGGCATGACGGACGAGCGCCACGGGCGTCATCGCCAGAGCGCCGAGGGTGAGCCGGAGTCGGACGTCGCGCCCGACGGCGAACCCACCCGCGCGGCCGCGTCGCCTGCCGCGTCGGCCGCCTCCGCCGGGGTGCCCGACGGCGAACCGGCCGAGGCGACGTCGCTCGCCGAGGCGAGCTCGCCGTCGTCCACCGCGCCCGACGGCGAACCCGCCACCGCGTCCACGTCGCCGTCCGCCCGCCCGCCGTGGGGTGCCCGGTCGCACCTCCTGGTCGCCGTGCTGTGCGCGGCGCTCGGTTTCGCGCTCGTGGTGCAGGTCCGTCAGACGCACTCGGACTCGCTCGCGCTGCTGCGCCAGGACGACCTGGTGCGCCTCCTGGACGAGATCACCGAGCGCAACGACCAGCTCGAGCAGGAGCAGGCGCAGCTGGTGCTCGACCGGAACGACCTGGAGTCCGGCGTCAGCGCCGCCGAGGTGGCCGCGCGCAACGCCGAGGTCCAGGCGATCCTCGCGGGCACGGTGCCGGTGCAGGGTCCCGGCGTCGAGATCACGGTGCGGGTGGACGAGGGGACCCGCGTGCCGGCGTCGTCGTGGGTCAACCTCATCGAGGAGCTGCGCAACGCGGGTGCCGAGGCGATCGAGATCGACGACGTGCGAGTGGGTGCCTCGACGTGGGTCGGCGACACCGACGAGGGCACCGTGGTCGACGGGCAGCTCATCGACTCACCCGTGCTCGTGCGGGCGATCGGAGACCCGCAGACGCTCGAGGTCGCGCTGGAGATTCCCGGCGGCGCCCTCCCGACGCTGCGGTCCAACGACGCTCGCACCGACGTCAGGCGCGAGGACGAGCTGGAGATCCTGTCGGTGCGGACCCTGCGAGATCCCCAGGTGGCCACGCCGGCCCCTGACCCGTCGCCCAGTTCGGGATAGGGTTGACCCCCTCAGGACGTGCAGGAGAAGGGGACCGGGGATGAGCGGCGACGAGGGGCTGTACCCGCCCGCCGAGGACGGCAGCACGACGGCGCACCTTCCGCCGGTCTCCGACGGCACGGAGCCGCCGGTCGTCTCCTCCGCGCTGCCCACGCCCCAGGCCGCGATCGACGCCCTCCCGCCCTCGAGCGCGCTGCTCGTCGTGCAGCACGGCCCCAACACCGGGGCGCGGTTCCTCCTCGACGCGGACGTGACGTCCGCCGGGCGGGACACGCGCTCGGAGATCTTCCTCGACGACGTCACGGTCTCCCGCCGGCACGCGGAGTTTCGTCGCACGCCCGACGGCTTCGACGTGCGCGACGTGGGCTCGCTGAACGGCACGTACGTCAACCGGGTGCGGATCGAGTCGCTCGACCTGCGCGCGGGCGACGAGGTCCAGATCGGGAAGTACCGGCTCACCTTCCACCCGAGCCCCAACCGCGCGCCGGGCGCTTCGTGACGCGCGCGGCACGCTCGCAGGCCGACCAGGTGCACGCCGAACCCGCCCGCCCGCAGCAGCGGTCGAGTGCCGAGGTCGAGGCGCCGCGCCACCTGGCCGCGCTCGCCACGGAGCCCTGGCCGCGCGGGGTGTCGCGTCGGGCCACGATGAGCATCGGCGCGGTGCTGGGCATCCTGAAGAACGAGTTCCCGGCCGTCAGCCTCTCGAAGATCCGCTTCCTGGAGAACCAGGGCCTCGTCCAGCCCCAGCGCACCCCGGCCGGCTACCGGATGTTCTCCGACGCCGACGTGGAGCGCCTGCGGTTCGCCCTCGCGGCCCAGCGTGACTCGTTCATGCCGCTGCGCGTGATCGGCGAGCGCCTCGCCGAGCTCGACGCCGGCCTCGAAGAGGCGTCCGTGACCGCCGCGCACGCGACCACGACGAGCGCACGCCTGCGCCCCGCGGAGCTCGCCGAGCTCGCGGGCGTCAGCACCGAGCACCTCGCCGAGCTCACCTCCGCCGGGCTCGTCGGCCTGGACGCCGGGGGGCGCTACCCGGCGCACAGCGTGGCCGTGGTCCAGCTCGCCGCCGAGCTCGGCCGCCAGGGCGTGGACCTGCGCCACCTGCGCCAGATGCGCAGCGCCGCGGACCGGCAGGTCGACGTCGTCGCCCAGCTCACCGCGCCGCTGCGCGGCCGGCCGAACAGCCCGCAGGACTCCCGGCAGCGCGAGCGTGCACTCGAGGCCGCCGACGAGCTCTCCGGCCTGCTGAGCCGCCTGCACAGCGCGCTCGTGTCCTCGGGCGTCGAGCGGCTCTTCTAGGCCCGCCGGTGGACGCCGAGCTGCGCCGGATGGCCGTCTTCGGGGTGCACGTGGACTCCGAGGTCGGCGAGGTCATGCTGCTGCTCGTGCTCGATGAGCCGAGCACGGGCGAGGAGGAGCTCGTCGTCCCCGTGTCGATCGGACCACGCGAGGGCGCGGCGATCGCCTCGGTCCAGGCCGGTATCGTGCCTCCGCGGCCGCAGACCCACGATCTCGCGCTAGACCTCCTGCACGCGGCGGGTGGCAGCCTGCTGCAGGTCGAGATCGTCAAGCTGCTCGGCGGCGTGTTCTTCGCCGAGCTCGTGCTCGGCAGCGGCAGACGGGTCGATGCGCGCACCTCGGACGCCGTCGCCCTGGCGCTGCGCGCGAGCGTGCCGATCCTGTGCCACCCGGGCGTGCTCGACGCGGCCGGCGTGCAGGGCGGACCGTGGATCGCTGCGCGCGTGGACAGCGAGGGCGAGCTGGCGGAGTTCCGCGAGTTCCTCGAGAGCGTCGAGCCCGAGGACTTCGACGACCAGGACTCCTGACGTGCGGGACCGGCTGGTTCGGCCGGGCCCGGCGGCGAGTGGTTCGACGAATGTCTCACCCTGTGCTTGAGGGTGAGACATGCCGTAGCGAAACCCGCTCCGGCGTGTCGGGGCGACGTGCGTTGACCCGGCCCCGACCCGTCCCTAGGTTGACTACGATGGATCGACGGCCACCGGGCGAACGCCCGTGAGGTGGCACGACCGGGAGGAGCCTCGGGTGGCGAGCAGCAAGGCGGGTGCGGTCCCGTCGCACCAGATCTCGCAGGGCCTGCTGTTCGGCGAGGAGCTTCCTGACCTCGACGCCAACACCGGCTACCGCGGCCACACGGCGTGCCGTGCCGCCGGCATCACTTACCGCCAGCTCGACTACTGGGCCCGCACCGGGCTCGTCGAGCCGAGCGTGCGCCCCGCCACCGGCTCGGGCACGCAGCGGCTGTACTCCTTCCGCGACATCCTCGTGCTCAAGGTCGTCAAGCGGCTGCTCGACACGGGCGTCTCGCTCCAGCAGATCCGCCAGGCGGTCGAGCACCTGCGCGAGCGCGGGGTCGAGGACCTCGCCCGGATCACGCTGATGAGCGACGGCGCCTCGGTGTACGAGTGCACCTCCGCGGACGAGGTGTTCGACCTCGTCCAGGGCGGCCAGGGGGTCTTCGGCATCGCCGTCGGCCGCGTGTGGCGCGAGGTCGAGGCGACCATCGCCACCTTCCCCGTCGAGGCGGCGGAGGAGAACCAGGTGGCCGAGCCCGAGGTGCACCCCGGCGACGAGCTCGCGCACCGTCGCGCGGCGAAGCGCCAGGTCGGCTGAGCCCGAGGCGTCTCTCGGCACTCTCGTCTCTCAGTCCTCGCAGAGCTTGCGCATGGTGCGCACGTTGCGCGTGGTCGTGACCAGCCTCGTCTTCGCCGTCACCTTCGACACGGGCGTGACCAGCGACGACCCCTTCGGGCACCACCAGTAGACGAGCCGGGCGCCGAGCTCGACCGCCTCCTGCGCGGGGTCGTCCCCGACGACGGCGGCCATCGCCTCGTGCAGCGCCCGCGCCGCGGGTTCGTCCTCGGTGAGCACGAGGTAGGCGTGGTGCGTGGTCGCGTCCGCGAGGTACGGGCAGCGCTCGACGGCGTCGCGCACCTCCTCCTGGGTCCGCACGAGGAGCGGCACGTCCCTCCCGAACCGCTCGCCGACCGCCGCCTCGGCACGGGTACGCACCGTCGATGCCGCGGACGCGGACGCCCCGCCGGTCGTGGTGACGAGGGCGTTGCCGCTCGCGAGCACCGTGCGGACGTCGTCGAAGCCCGCGTCGGCCAGGCAGGCCTTGAGATCGGCTGACCGGATCGTCACGCCGCCGACATTGACACCGCGCAGCAGCAGTGCCCAGCGCGTGCTCGTCATCCTTGCTCCTCCCTCGTAACCCGCGCTCGACGGGCCGAAGCTCGTCCCGTCGAGCTCGTCGCGTCGACCCGCGTCAGGCCGGTCCGACCGCGTCCGCGAGGGCAGCGGCGAGATCGGCCGGCCGGGTCAGCTGGGGCCAGTGCCCGGTGGGCAGGTCGATCCAGGTCACATCGCGGACGAGGGAGACCTCGTGGACGTAGCCGTGCCACGGGTGGTCGTCGTCCTGCGCCATCGCCTGGAGGTCGGCCGAGGGGAACTCGCACGTGATCACCGTGATCGGGACGTCGTAGCGGCGTTCGTCGGTGAGGACCTGCTTGTCCTGGGCGACGTGCGCGGGCACGTCGATCGCGATCCGTCGGAACGTGTCGCGGATCTGGGGCGTCATGCCCACGAGATCGGCGTCGTCGAACACCGACCAGTCCGGCAGCGGGATCACGCCGTCCACGACCGGGAGCTCGTCGTTGATGCACTTGCCCTCCGCCAGGGGAAGGCTGTCCACGTAGATCGCGCGAGTGACCGCCTCGGGCCGCGCATCCACCACGGCATGAATGACCGCCCCGCCGCCGGAGTGCCCGACGAGTACGACCGGCTCGACGCTCGCGTCCACGCGGGCGACGACGTCGTCGACCTGGTCGGCTAGCGTCACCTCGGCGCGGTGGTCGTTCTCCCGCTCGACGCCGGGCAGCGTGACCGGCTCGACCGTGTGCCCCGCCTCGACGAGCGGGGGAGTGATGTCGTCCCAGGACGATCCGTCGAGCCAGAACCCCGGTACCAGGATGATGCGCATGCCGGCCACGCTAGACCGGCCCTCCGACAACACGGAACCTCGGGGTGCGCCGCGTCTGAGGTGGACGTGGCGATGGCAGCATCCACGTCGACCGCGCCGAGGACAGCGCAGCCGCGTCTGAGGTGGACGTGGCGACGGCAGCGTCCACGTGAGACGCGTCGGGAACAGCGCAGCCGCGTCTGAGGTGGACAAGGCGACCGCGGCGAGCCCAACGACTCACCGAGCGGGTGGAGCTGCTTCCTCGGTGACAGCCTCACCTTGCGGCGGCTCGACCACCTCGGCGGCCGCGCCGTCGGACGTGGGATCGGCGAGCTCCGGACCGCCGAGCGCCGGCTCGTGCCAGCGCTCGAGGTGCCACTCACCCGGCTCGCCGACGAGGACGGCGGCACCGGTGTTCGACACCGGCGCGTAGGCGACGTCGCGGGCGTGGGCGTTGCGCGCGCGGGCCGCGACCCACACGCGGATCATCGCGCCGTGCGTGACGAGCGCCGCGACCTCGGCGCCGGACTCGGCCGCCTCGGCGACCACCCCGTCGAACCGGGCGAGGGTCTGCGCGCCGTCCTCCTCGCCGTCGGGCATGCGCGTGCTGAGGTCCCCGTCGATCCAGCCGAGGGCGATGCGCAGGTACGTCTGGACGTCCTCGTGGTGGTTGGACATCTCCAGCGAGCCGGCGCCGATCTCGCGGATCTCTCGGCGCACCTGGACGGGCAGCTCGAGCGCCCGGGCGAGGGGCGCGGCGGTCTGCTGCGTCCGGACGAGGGTCGAGGCGTAGAGCGCGCCGATCCCGGCGTCGCCGAGCGTCTCGACGAGGGCATCGGCCTGGGCGCGCCCGAGGTCGGTGAGGTCGGCTCCGGGTTCGGCGGTGTCGAGGTGGTGGCCGACGTTGGAGTGGGTCTGGCCGTGCCGGACGAGGATCAGGCGCACCACGCCACCCTACGTCGCGGCGCGTGAGGCAGGACCGGCTGACGGATGTGTGCGGCCCTGCACCGCGAGGGCTACGCGCCGGTGAGGATGCGCAGCGGACCCTCGTCCGCCGTCGGGACCTCGAACCCGTCGAGGTACCGCACGGCCAGGTCGGCCGGGACGATCACGTCGTGCGGCCCGTTGCCCTCGCGCCCGCGCAGCCGCTCGAGCACGACGGCGCGCGGCGTCGCGAGGTAGTAGACGACAGGCTCGACGGCGAGCGGCCGCAGCACCACGCGGTAGGACTCGCGCGAGGCTCGCGACCAGAACGAGGTGTCGACCGCGACTCGCGCGCCGTCGCGGACGAGCGCGACGAGGCGCCGCTGCAGCTCGGCGTGGATCGAGCGCGCGGCGTCGTCCGGCAGGGGGTGGACGCGGTGGCCGCGGGCCCACGCCTCCTCGTCGAAGGAGAGCACGACGGCGCCGCCGGCGGCGAGCCGGCCGGCGAGCGTCGACTTTCCGGAGCCCGCGGGCCCGCAGATGAGGACCACCCGGTCCTCGGGTCCGGGCGCGGGCGCGGGTGACGTCACGACGGTCACGGTACTGGCGGGACGTGCGATGCTCGGCGGATGGACGCGGCGACGCGGGTCGAGGGCGTGTGCGCGGAGGTGTTCGGGCAGCGCGGCTTCCGCAAACGCGCCCGGAGCTGGTATCGGACCACCTCCGCGGGCGAGTACCAGGTGGTCAACCTGCAGCGCTCGCCGTGGGGGAGCGGGAGCTGCTACCTCAACCTCGGGTGGGACGTGGACGCGTCGTCGTTCCGGTCGGAGAACCGGTGTCTCCTCCGGCTCCGCGCGCAGGAGACGGGCGTGGTCGAGCCGACCCGCCTGGTGCGAGGCGACGGGGTGACCGAGGTCGAGGTCCCCGGGACCGCACTGCTGGACGAGGAGGTGAGCAGCACGATGCCCGAGGCCGCGTTCGCCGCGGAGGTGCGCCGCGCCGTCGTCCTTCCGGTGGCGGACCTGCTCGAACGCACGCCGTCGATCGTCGACCTCGTGCCGTTCCTCACCGCCAAGCCGTGGTTCGCGCTCCGTGACGCTCGCGCGGAGCTCGCCCGACGGGGCCACGAGCTCCCGGCGGGGTGACTCGGGCAGCTCGGGGTGACTTCGGCGTGATGTCGAGGAGACGCTGACACGCCGCGCCGACCCGGGAAGAACCTCTCGTACGCAGTGGCGCCGGAGATGTCGAGATCCGCCGCGCTGCTTCGTCCCCCGGATGAGCGCGGCCAGAATGGCCGCATCGATCGAAGGAGCCGACGATGGCCAAGTACCTCCTGCTCAAGCACTACCGCGGCGCCCCGGCCGCCGAGAACGACGTGCCGATGGACCGCTGGACGCCCGAGGAGGTCGCGGCGCACATCCAGTTCATGCAGGACTTCGCGTCGCGGCTGGAGGAGTCGGGGGAGTTCGTCGACGCGCAGGCGCTCGCGCCCGAAGGCACGTGGGTGCGGTTCGACGGCGAGGGTCGCCCGCCGGTCACCGACGGCCCCTTCGCCGAGACGAAGGACCTGATCGCGGGCTGGATGGCGATCGACGTCGACTCCCGCGAGCGCGCCCTCGAGCTCGCCGCGGAGCTGTCCTCCGCACCCGGGGCGGGCGGCCGGCCGATCCACGAGTGGCTCGAGCTGCGGCCCTTCCTCAGCGAGCCGCCGACCGTCACGGAGTGACTGCGGTGGACGAGGGCCTCGTCCGGTCGCTCACGCCGTCGGTGATCGGGGCCCTCGTCCGCCGCGGCGCGGACTTCGCCGCCGCCGAGGACGCGACGCAGGAGGCGCTCGTCGAGGCGCTGCGCCGCTGGCCGAGCGATCCGCCGCGGGACCCGACGGCGTGGCTCGTCACGGTCGCGTGGCGCAAGTTCCTCGACGCCACCAGGGCCCAGACGTCGCGGCGCGAGCGGGAGCTGCGCGTGGAGCGCGAGCCCGCGGCGCCCGTCGGGTCCGCCCACGACGACACGCTCACGCTGTACTTCCTGTGCACCCACCCGAGCCTCACGTCCGCGTCGGCCGTCGCGCTGACGCTGCGCGCGGTCGCGGGACTCAGCACGCGGCAGATCGCCGAGGCGTACCTCGTCCCCGAGGCGACGATGGCGCAGCGCATCAGCCGCGCCAAGCGGACGGTCGCGGGCGTGCGACTCGACGAGCCCGGCGACGTCGGGACGGTCCTACGGGTGCTCTACCTCGTCTTCAACGAGGGGTTCTCGGGCGACGTCGACCTCGCGGCGGAGGCCATCCGCCTCACGCGGCAGCTCGCGGCGCTCGTCGACCACGAGGAGGTGCTCGGCCTGCTCGCCCTCATGCTGCTGCACCACGCGAGGCGAGAGGCTCGGCGAACGGCGGACGGCGCCGTCGTGCCGCTCGCCGAGCAGGACCGCACCCGCTGGGACACCGCCGCGATCGCGGAGGGCGTCGCACTGCTGCAGTCGGCGCTCGCCCGCGACCGCCTCGGGGAGTACCAGGCGCAGGCGGCGATCGCCGCCCTGCACGCGGACGCCCGCACGACGGCGGAGACCGACTGGGTGCAGATCGTCGAGTGGTACGACGAACTGGTAAGCCTCACGCCCAACCCCGTCGCCCGACTCAACCGCGCGGTCGCGGTCGGGGAGGCGGACGGGGCCCGCGCCGGGCTCGCCGCGCTCGACGAGCTGGACCCCGGGCTGCCGCGGTACGCCGCGGTGGCCGCGCACCTGCACGAGCGCGACGGCGACCTCGTCACCGCGGCCGCGCTGTACGCCGAGGCGGCGCGGGCGGCGACCAGTGCGGCGGAGCGCGACCACCTCGTGCTGCAGGCGGCACGGCTCAACCAGCGCGCGGCGGCATCCCCGGCGCCGTAGGCGCACCAGGCGCGGCAGGCGCACCAGACGAGCCGGGTTCGACGGCGAGCGCGTCCGCCCAGGCGGCCGAGTGCCGCTCGACGTACCCTGCGGCGCCCGCCCAGTGCGCGCCGTGACCGCTGGTGTACATCGAGCCCCACGGCTCGACGCCCGACTCGTGGGAGCGCCGCAGCAGGTCGTACATGGCCCGACAGCGCTGGGTCATCGCGTCGGGCAGGGCGCGGCGCAGCGCGGTGTCGGCCCCGTACCCGTCGACGAACGCGGCAAGGCGGCGTGCGGCGTGGGCCGGGCGCTCGCCGTCGACCAGGTGCGCGAAGGACTGCGCGGCGTAGGCGAGGTCCCACAGGCGTGAGCTCGGTCCTGCGCCGTCCCAGTCGATGAAGACGAGGCGCTCGCCGTCGAGCACGAGGTTCCAGGGCGCGAGGTCCTGGTGGCACATGAGGTCCGGCTCCGCCGCGGGCAGCAGCACGGGGTGCTCGCGAGGCAGGGCGAAGCCCACGCTCGCGTCGTGGATCGACCGCACGAGGCCACCGACGCGTCGCAGGAGCGCGTCGTCCAGCGGCTGCCGTGCCATCGCGAGCTCGCCCGGCACGTACTCGAGCACGAGGCGTCCGCGCTCGTCCCGGCCGAGGGGGCGCGGCGCGTCGACGCCGCGTCCGCGCAGGTGGTGCAGGTAGGCCAGCACCGTCGGAGTGGCCTCGGTCCACGGCTTGCGGACCGTGTCACCCACGCGCACGACGGCGCCGCTCGCGTTCCCGCCGGCGAGCGGCTCCTCAGGGGGTTCGGGAGGCGGCGGCATCGCTCGACGGTACCGACGTCGAGGCACGACGAGCGACCAGCCCGCTGAGCCGCTCGGACATGACCAGGCCGAGGACCGCGAGGACGCCGACGAACAGCGGGAAGATCCACAGGCCCACCCAGCCCGACAGGACGCCGAACAGCGGCGGCATGAAGGTCGAGCCGCTGTAGGCCGCGGCCATCTGGATACCGATGATGGCCTGGGAGCTGTTGCGGCCGAAGTTCACCGGGGTGGAGTGGATGATCGCGGGATAGATCGGCGCGCTGCCGAGGCCGGCGACGACGAGTCCCGCGAGTGCGAGGACCGGCGTCGGCAGCGGCAGGGCGATGAGCACGACGCCGAGCGCGACCGTGAGGAAACCGCCGCGGATGAGGGCGCGATCGCCGACGCGGTCGGCCACGAAGCCCGCGAGGAAGCGACCGCCGGTGATGCCGAGCAGGTACAGCGAGGCGAAGGCGGCCGCGGTCGCGGGCGTCACGCCGCGATCGGTGACGAGGTAGGTCGACGCCCACAGGATCGAGGTGCTCTCGAGTGCGCAGTACGCGAAGAAGGCGAGCAGCACCAGGGGGACGCCGGGGATCCGCAGGGCGGTCGCCAGGGGGACGTGACCACCGCGCGTGGTGGGCTCGTGCGCGGGGGCGGGCTCGCCGTCGTGCGTGAAGGTGGGCTCGCCGTCGTGCGTGGAGGGCTCGGCGTCGTGCGCGGGAACGCGCGGATGCACCTTGCCCCACAGCGGGAGGCTCGCGAGGAGGAGGCCGGTGAGCACGACCTGCACCACGCCGATGATGCGGTAGGCGCCGGACCAGCCCAGGCCGGACGTGATCGCGTGGCTCATGACGAAGGGGCTGATCGAGGCGCCGACGCCCCAGAAGCTGTGCAGCCAGTTCATGTGGCGTGCGGCGTAGTGCAGGGCGACGTAGTTGTTGAGCGCGGCGTCGACGGCACCGGCGCCGAGCCCGTACGGGATCGCCCACAGGCAGAGCACCCAGAACGATCCGGTGACCGAGAAGCCGAGCAGCGCCGCGGCGGTCATGCCGACGCTGACCGCCGTGACGAGGCCGGCGCCGAACCGGCGGGTGAGCCGCTCCGACAGGAGGCTGGAGGCGATGGTGCCGCCCGCGATGAGCATCGTGATGATGCCTGCGTAGGCGAGCGGGACGGCGAGGTCCTCGTGCATTACGGGCCAGCCGGAGCCGACGAGGGAGTCCGGCAGCCCGAGGCTGACGAAGGCGACGTAGATGATCGCCAGGAGGAGGGAGTACATCGAGCGGGGCCTCTCGAGGGCGTCGTGCGGTCGGTCCATCGTACGCACGTTTATGGACGTACGTACACACTCCGGGTAGCGTCACGTCTTGTGACGACCATGCACGACGGCGAGCCCGCCCTGGGAGAGGAGCGCTCGCCGTCGGCGTCGCGTGGGGGAGAGGAGCGCTCGCCGTCGGGGTCGGCTTCACGTGGTCCGGGCGAGACGTCACGCCGGGGTTCCCGCCAGGGCAGGCGCAACGACCCCGGCCGACGCGACCGCATCGTCGACGCGTGCCTCAAGGTCATCGCACGCGACGGCGTCGCGGGGACGTCCCACCGCAGGGTCGCGGCGGAGGCCGACGTGCCGCTCGGCGCCATGACGTACTACTTCGACGGCATGGGGGAGCTGCTGCACGAGGCGTTCGCGCGGTTCGCGACCACGGTCAGCGATCGGTTCGAGGCGCGGATGGCGCAGGCGAGGTCGCGCGAGGAGGCGCGCGACGCCGTCGTGGCCCTCATCCTCGAGGACGTGTTCACCAGCCAGCGCGAGCTCGTGCTGTCCCACGAGCTCTACACGCTCGCGGCGCGCGACGCCGCGTACCGCGACCTCACGACGGCGTGGATGGCTCGCAGCCGGGCGGCGCTCGAGCGCCACTTCGATCCGGAGACCGCGCGCATGCTGGACGCGCTGATCGAGGGGCTCACGATCCATCGTGCGCTCGACGCGCAGGCGCGGGATGCGCGGGAGGTGGAGCTCGCCGTCGGGCGCCTCACCGCGTCGAAATAGACACGGCGTCGGCGGGCGACTCCGCCAACATCGCGAGGTGAGCGCACCCACTGCTCGGCCGGCGGACGCCGTTCCGGACCCGAATCTCGTCTCCGCACTGCTGCGGGAGCAGGTCCCTGAGCTGGCCGACCTGCCCGTGCGGGCGAGCGAGACCCAGGGGAGCAGCAACTGGGTGTTCCGGGTCGGGGACGCGCTGGCCGTGCGCCTGCCGCGGTCCGACCGCTACGTCTGGGACCTGGAGAACGAGCTGCACTGGCTGCCGCGCCTCGCGCCTCACCTGCCCGTGGCCGTGCCCGAGGTGGTCGCCGTGGGCGGGCCGAGCGTGCTCTTCGCCCGGCCGTGGACGGTGGTGACCTGGGTGCCGGGCGAGCTGCCGCTGCCGACTTCGCTGGACGGGCCGCGGTAGGCGCGCCTGGCCCGGTCGCTGGGCGCGTTCGTCCGGAGCCTGCACCTCGTCGACCCACCCGACGTGCCCGCCGGGTCCGAGCACTGGGGCTACCGCTGCGGAGAGCCGGTCACCGACGCGATCGACAGGTGGGCCGAGGACGCGGCCGACGCGCTGGCCGATCTGTTCGACCCGTCCGGGGTCCGCGAGGCGTGGCGTCGGGTGCGCGAGCTCCCGGGAGGGTCGGGGGCGGCGTGTGTCGTGCACACCGACCTCTCGGAGGAGAACCTTCTCGTCGGGCCCGACGGCGAGCTCGCCGGCGTCGTCGACTTCGGCGGCACTGGTGTGGGAGACAGGTCCGTGGACCTGCTCTACGCGTGGAGCATCTTCGACGACCCTGCTCGAGAGGTCTTCCGGGACGCCGCCGGGGCGGACGAGGCGACGTGGACCCGTGCCCGGGCGTGGGCGTTCGTCGGTCCCGGCCTGCTCACGATCGCGAGCTATCGCCACACCATGCCCGCTCGGGTCGAGCGACTCACCGTGATGGTGGAGAGGATCGCAGCGGAGGTCGGCGTGCGGCTGCGGTGAGGGCGCGCGGTCCTGCGCACCTCTGCCGCAAGATGGGGTCCAGGCCCGCGACGAGGCGGGGTGGAGCTCAGGAGAGGGTGTCGAGGATGAGGCGGGGGTCGCTCCCACTGACCGTGGCGATGGTGGCGTGGGGGTTGTCGGCGTGCGCGGTCGCGACGGGAGGGACGGCGGAGAGCGCTGAGTCGCCCTCGCCCGCGTCGGCACCGACGACATCGGCGGCTACCGTCACAAGCGTGCCTACGTTGAGCGCGGCGAGCATCGGCTGGCTCGAGGAGCTGAGGACCAACCTCCGCGAGGCCAGGGAGCAGTCGGCGCAGGAGCGCGCAGAAGCCGAGCCGATCCTCCCGATGCCTCCCGGCTCCACGTGGGGGCTGAACGAGGCGTTCCCGGAGCTGGAGTCACAGATCTCCGCGCTGGAGTCGGGCGACGATCTCCCCGACGGTGCGTCACAGCCGACAAAGGTCTGGTACGAGGAGGGCTACTTCAAGGCGAAGATGGCGCTCGACTGGCAGTGTGCCTGGTTGTCGGAGGCGGTGAGCCAGTACGACCTGGGGAACGTCGAGGACGCCGAGTACGCCGTCGCGCAGCTCCGGTCGTTCGAGGACAACCCGCTCGTCTCCCACTTCCCCGACTACGGGTTCTACCTGGCCACCTACGTGGACCCGTTGGGTCCGGGGGACACGTCGGTCGCGGCGGACACGCTGCGGTACTGCTCCACCGCGTCACTGGTGCCCGCGTACCGCGAGCAGTGACGGTCGACGTCCTCGGAGGACGTGTTCACTGAGGGTAAGGGCTGAGCCAGTTGTGCTGGTGGAGGACGACCACCGCGGTCCACAGCAACACGGAGAAGAGCGCAAGGGAGACGCCGAACCACGTCAGCGTGACGCGCTTGGCCGCAGCGAGGCATGCGAAGACCGGAGCCGCCAGAGCGACCGCGGCCCTGAGCCAGGGCCTCGCGTCCGGAATCTCCCCGACCAGCACCATCAGCAGGAGCAGAACTGCTGTCGCCGAGGCCGCGAAGCCCCAGAACGCGCACGTGCGTACGACTGACGAGGAGTCAGCGCGCGACGCTCCGGCACGCCACATCACCGCCGAGATGAATGACAGCGACACGCTGATGAGGAGCGCGACGATCGTGCTGGTGTCGGGGAAGGGGAGCATGTCCCAGAGACTCCAGGCTGCTCCCGCAGCCAAGATGCTCGCGACGCCAGCGAGCGCGGCCGCGACCTCCCGCGCGGCTCGAACTGGACTTCGGCTTCGGCCTTCTTCAGCGAGCTGCCGGGTCATCGTGTAATCGAGTCGAGCCGGTGAAAGAGACGGGCTTACCGTTGGCGCGGGCGTAGGCGATCTCACGGCTGGTGGACTCGCCGATGTAGCCGCCCGGATTGACCACCAGGACACGGTCGGCGAGGTCGATCTTTCGCAGGTGCAGGGCGTCCAGAGCGGCCTTCTGCTCGGCTGTGATCGGCTCGCCCCCGCCGAGGCCGTCAGCTCGACTGAACACACCTGGCGCGACGACGATCGCGCCGGCGAACGTGAGATCGCGGTTCGCGGCGGCCATCTCCTCGACGAAACGCGTCGACCCGCAGAGGCACACGATCTCGGAACGGTCGGGCACGTCAGGCGCCCACGATGGTGTTCACCGACGACCCGAGTCGATGAGTGCGAACACGTCGTCGTCGGTCACCACGGTGGTGCTCGTCGCTACGAGTCGGCCGTCGGCGTCACGCTCGAGCCGGGCCAAATCGATCGGGGCCTTCATGAGATCAAACTACCCGTCGCACCCCATTTGCTGCTGTCGCGAGCGTGCAGACAGGCCTTGCGGTGGGCGACGGCGAGCTCGGGCATGCAGCACACTGCTGGCCATGCGAGTGCGCCCGTCACGCTGTGCGGCACTGACCGCCGGGGCCCTGGTGGCAGGGCTGGTCTCTTCATGCGGCACCTCGTCGACTTCTGCGTCTCGACACGAGCTGTTCGCGAGCCTCAACGAGATCTCGCAGGCGAGCGATCTGGTGATCGTGGGACGTACCGACCCGCAGGACGTCGACTCTCCAGCACGGGACTGGCCGGACCTCACCGTCTCAACGGCGGAAGTTCTGGAGGTGTTGGCGCACGGCAGCACCGACGATGCCAACGTCACGACGTCCGGCTCGCTCGTCCGTGTGTGGCAGACGGGGAGGAACGACAACGCCGACGCGCCGATGCTTACCCTCGAGCCGGGCGGTGTCTATCTGCTGTACCTGACTCATATGGGGCTCGAGGGAGCCGACGACAGCGACTACTACATCACGGGCGCGACGGCCGGCGTCTATGTCCTGTCCGGCGGCATGGAGCTGAGCGAGACCGCCGTCTTCGTTCGTGCTGACCCGACGTCGGACGATACGTTGCCCAGAGAGGTCACGCTCGGGGAGGCCCGCGACTGAGTTCGGGTGCGTCGCCGCGGTGGCTTCAGGGGAGACGCGGGGGGTGTCACCCCGGACGTCAGATCTTGGAACTGACATAATGCACATTATCGGCGTCTTGCACAGCAATGGGCTGAGCAGCGCCTTGGCCCACACTCGCCGAGGCCTTGCGGTTCGCCCCATATCCGGCTCTTCCCAGTTGAGGGTGTAGCCGGCTGCCGGGCAGGCGCGGGGTCGGTCGGCGCGTCGGTGCCTGGGTAGAGGTCGA
>NZ_VENP01000024.1 GCF_006351005.1 Miniimonas arenae
CTCAGCGTCATACCCAAGAACCCTCACCGATCCACCTCAAGCCCCGCTCCCGTCGACGAGAACCTCATGAAAGACCGGGGCTAGCACCGGCGCACGAGAAGCGGCGGCGTTCGGTGCGACGGAACGAAGACGGGTTCGGGCAGCCTTGTGGTGCGACCACGATCTGACTGCGGCGCACGAGGCACTCCCGGGACTCCTCAACGAAGCGGACACCGATAGCGTGGGAGCGTGGTCCATGCGGCGCTCGTCCTCGGCATCATCGCCGTCGTGCTCGCCTCCGTGGCGCTGTGGATCGCCGCCGTGACCTACCGCGAGCACCGCACCATGGCGACGCTCCCCCCGATGCGCGCGCCTCGCCCGGTCCCGGTGCCACGTCCCACGCTGGAGGACGACGGCACGCCCCGCCCTGTCGGCCCGGCGGCATTCGTCATCAACCCGATCAAGGTGCCCGACGTCGAGGCCCTCGAGACCGCGGCGCGCACGATCTCGCGCGAGCTCGGCCTGCCCGACCCGCTGATCTTCCACACCACCGTGGCCGACCCGGGCGTCGGTCAGGCGACGGAGGCTCTGGAGTCGGGGGCGAGCGTCGTCGTGGCCGCCGGCGGCGACGGCACCGTGCGGTCGGTCGCCACCGCGCTCGCGGGCGGCGACATCCCCATGGCTCTCATCCCCGCGGGGACGGGCAACCTGCTCGCCCGCAACCTCGACCTCCCGGTCGACGGTCACTTCCCGCTCGTGCGCACCGCGCTCACCGGGCGGGAGATGGAGATGGACCTCGGCTGGCTCACCGCCGTGCCGGCCGACAGCGACCCGGGCGCCGAGGGGTACCCCGAGCACCTCTTCCTCGTCATGGCAGGCGCCGGGTTCGACGCGCAGATGGTGGCCGGCGCCGACGACGCGCTCAAGCGCCGGATCGGCTGGGTCGCCTACTTCTTCGCGGGCGTCCGGCACCTGCACGCGCGCCGCACCCGCCTCGCACTCCAGGTGGGCAACGGCGCGTGGCAGGCGCTGCGCGTGCGCACCCTGCTGTTCGCGAACTGCGGCCGCCTCCCGGCCGGCATCGTGCTGCTGCCCGACGCCGACCTCGACGACGGCTACCTCGACGTCGCCGCGATCGACACCCGCGGCGGGCTCATCGGCTGGGCGTCGCTGCTGTGGCGCGTGCTGCTGCAGGGCATCGGGGTGCGGCACACCGTGCTCTACAACCCCAGCAGCATCGAGTTCTTCCGCGGCCGGTCGATCTCCGTGCAGCTGGACAAGCCCGAGCCGGTGCAGGTCGACGGCGACCTCGTGGGCGAGGCCGTCGAGGTGCACGTGCGGGTGCAGGCGGGCGGCCTGCGGGTGCGCGTGCGCCGCTGACGCACTCCCCGTCCTTCCAGCCGGCCACGCGCGTCAGAGCGCGTCGGCACCGCCGTCGGCCGCGGCGTCAGCGTCGGCGTCACCCGGGGCTGCGGCCGCGCGAGCAGGCGACGCCCCGAGCATCGACTGCCCGATCCCGCGCGCCTCACGCATCACCTCCGCGACAGCAGCCGCGAGGTCCTCGTCGGCCACGGCTCGGCCCTCCTCCGCGGCCGTGAGCACGGCCCGGCGGACGAGCTCCTTGGCGAGCGACGCCGTCGTACCCGTCGTCTCCCGTGCCGCGGACGCGAGCGCCTCGGCGCCGAGATCGAGGTGTCGCGCGTACACCTCGAGCAGGGCGAGGCGAGCCCGCTCGTCCGGCAGCGGCAGCTCCACCGCGAGGTCGATGCGCCCCGGCCGCTGGGCGAGCGCCGGCTCGAGGACGTCGACGCGGTTGGTGGTGAGCAGGAACGTGACGTCCGCATCGGGATCGAGCCCGTCGAGCGCGTCGAGCACCTCGAACAGCAGCGGTGAGCTCGTGTAGGTGCTGCGCTCCTCGGCGACGAGATCACAGTCCTCGAGCACGAGGATCGAGGGCGCGAGGGCACGCGCGGTCCGCGCCGCCAGCGTGATGTTCGCGAGCGCTGCGCCGGTCAGCACGATGACCGTCGACGACGACTCCCCGACGAGGTGGCGAACGGTCAAGGTCTTGCCGGTGCCCGGAGGCCCGTACAGCAGCACGCCGCGCTTGAGGTGCTGACCGAGCGCCCGCAGCTCGCTCGCCCGCTCCCCGATGCCGATGACGTGCCGCCGCAGCCGCGCCAGGAGCCCGTCGGGCAGCACGATCTGACCCGACTCGATCCGCGGTCGGGCCAGGAAGCTGACTCCGCCGCTGCCGGGCTCGAACGGGGAGGAGGTGAAGACGACGACCTGCCCGCGCAGGACCGAGTGCGTGGACATCGCCTCGCGCACCTCGGCCAGGACCCTGCGCACCGCGTCCGCGTCGGGGCTGACCACCTCCAGCTTGGGCTCACCGCCGAACTGCGGGTTGCTGCCGCGCTGGAGCAGGGCGACCGGTACGCCGTCGTGGCGGAACAGGTGCAGCCCGTAGGCGACGATGTCGCGCTCGGTGTCCGGGCCGGTCGACTCGCGCCGGTACTCGACGGCGCCGACCCTCAGTCGTGCCCACCCGTTCTCCTGCAGCATGTCGGCGAACGACATGTGCCAGCGCTGGTCGCCTCCCCCGACACCGACCAGCTCGCCACCACCGTGCGCCTCGACGACGTGCGCGACCGCGACGTCGATGTCGACCACGCGCATCGGGGCGACCGCCTCGGTCACGACCGGCAGCGTGCCCGGGTTGACGCCGAGGTGGTCGGTGACCCGGGCGACCAGTCCGACACCCCCGGCGGCCTCACTGGCCGCGCGGGCCGCTGCCGCCTGGGACAGTCGGTGGAACGCCGTGAGGAACGTGTCCAGACGACTGTCCGCGTAGGCGTCCGGCGGCGGTGGCGGCTCCTCGCCGGAGCCGTCGGGGCGAGGGCGATCGTCGGGCGAGGGCGACATGGACGCGGAGGTGAAGAACACCCCCGCAGTCTGCCGTCGAGTCCGCCGCGGCGCACCGAACTCCCCCATCGTGGCGGGCACAGGCCGGCCGCGCCTCGATGGCCGGGAGACGCACCTCAGCCGGGCCGCACCACCGGAGTGCGCGGGCTCCACGGGATCTCTCCCAGCAGCCGCGCGCGCTCGGCGAACGGCTCCCCGCCCGCCGCGAGCCCAGTCCCCGCGATCCCCCCGGGCCCGGGCCCGCTCGTCACGAGGAGGAACCGGCCCTCACCGTCGGAGAGCAGCTCGTCGAACCGCGCCTCCGTGCCGGTCGCCGCGAGCGCGCCCGCGCGCAGCCCGGAGCCCACCCACACGCTGCGCAGCGTCGGCCGCGCCCCGCCCGGCGCCGCACCGAACGTGCCCGCCGGGCCGACCACGAGGAACCGCGTGATCGAGCCCGGAAGGTCGTCGACCTCGCGCTCGAGCGTCACCAGGCCGAGGTTCGCCCCGCGGTCCTGCACGCCGAGCGCGACGGCGGGCTCGCCGTCGAGAACCCCGGCGACGCCGGGCACGTCCGCGAGGCCGTCGACGACGGCGAGCCCCGGGTCCGCGAGGATCTCCAGCCCGCGCGCGGTGGAGGACACCGGGACCGGGCGCAGGCCCCAGCGCCGGATGAACGCCCCGCACTGCGCGATCGCCTGCGGATGGCTGAGCACGACGGCACCGCGCAGGTCCTCGAGGAACGTGCCGGGACGGCCGTAGGCGTCGAAGCGGACGGCGACGTCGATCATCCCGCCCGCGGTCGGGCCGCCGTCCGCGGCGGGCGGCGCGGCCAGGAGCGCCTCGACGGCGCGCCAGACCAGGCCCGACGCCGAGCTCGACACCGGCAGCACGCCCAGTCCGCCCGCCGCGACGCCCGCGAGGACCGCGTCGAACGACGGTTCGGCCACGAGCGCACGCGGCCGCGCGGCGACGAGCTGCTCGACGCTGCCGGCCGCGACCTCGGAGAACGAGCCGCGCGGTCCGAGGAAGTGGACGCGGGCCTGTGCTGGGGCGTCGGTCGGCCCTGTGGCTGCATCACCCGCTGCCTCGTGCGCGAGCGCCACCCCCGCGGGCCACCGGTACACGCCCGCGACGTACGCCCGGACCGACTCCACGGTCGCCTCGAGGTCGCGGTCGGCCCGGATGCCGATGCGCAGCACGACGGACCGCTGGCCGACCCGCACGACGTCGTCGACGTGCGCGGCGTCGCGCACCTGCGGCAGCTGCGCGACGGCGGCCAGCACGCCGAGCCCCGAGACCGACTCGGGCACGAGCAGCCGCACGTCGCGGTGGATGATCCCGAGCCAGGCGTCGAGCTCGGCCTGCAGCGCGGTCGGCTCGAGCAGCGTGACGTGGCCGAGGGCGAACGTCGTGCGGTGCACCCGGCCTGCGACGCCGAGCCGGCGCGCGTTGCGCACCCCCGGCCCGTCCAGCAGCGCCGCGCGCCCGGGCGGCCCGACGAGCAGCTCCTCGAGCGTGACGGTGTTCGGCTCGATCCCGACGACCCGGCCCACCCGCAGGCTGCCCGCGTCGGTGACGGTGCGCAGCCCGATGAGCGCTCCGGTGCGGCGGTGCAGCGCGAGCTCGGCACGCTTGGCCTGCACCGCCGCGACGGCGTTCGCGCCGACCCGGCGCAGGGAGTCGTAGGCGGCGCCGGTGAGCGCGTCGCGCACCACGCCGAGGTGGTCCGCGGTGGCGTGCGCGTCGGCCGCGGCGTCGAAGCGCGCGAGCGCGGCGTCGTAGCCCGCACGGACGGCCGGCGTGGTGGGCAGCTCCTGCGCCGCGGCCAGGGAGTTCTCCCGACGGGTGTCGAGCACGCCGACGCCGAGGCTGAGCAACGCCTCGAACAGCGGCGTGCGGGCCGCCCACAGCTCGTCCTCCAGGTGCACGTCCGAGCGCAGCACCTCGTCGACGAACGCCGTGAGCATGCGGTGCGGCAGCGCCTGGACCAGCGCCATCGTCTCGTCGTGCACCGCGGCGGGGCCGGACTTCACGACGCCGCCGGCCCGCTCCACGAGCGCGGCCACCCACTGACCGAGCGGGTTCGTGCGCTCCACGACGTAGCAGGTCTGCCCCTGCGGACCCGTGCGGTAGATGTCGAACAGCATGTGCAGCCCGCACACCTGCCAGCTCGGCTCGACGGCGGTCACCGCCGCGAGGCTCGCCATGCTGCCCGCGGTCACCACGACCACGCCGGACCCGGGCGGCAGCACCCCGGCCAGCCGCGCCGCGTACCCGGCGACCTCGTCCGAGGGGACGGCGAGCACGGCGAGCGCGGGCAGGTCCGGGAGGGCGGGGACGTCCGCGGCGTCAGGAGCGGCGGCACCCTGCCCACCCCCACCGTGCGCGACGGCGAGCGCACCCGCCGAGGCCGGCTCGCCGTCGAGCGCCTCGACGCGGGACCAGGCGGTGCCGCGCAGGAGGTGCTCGACGACCCACGGGCCGGCGCCGCGAGCGAACCCGGCGACGACGAGCGGCCGGGCCCCGTTCTCCACGACTTCTCCGTCTCGCCTCGACCTCGGGTGCGGAGTTCCGCCCCGAGCGACCCTATCCGCTCGCCTACCCTGGCAGCGTGATCGCACCCGCCGCCCGACGCCCCCGCCGACGCGGCGACAGACCGGTCCCTCCCACGGCGCGGCTGCTCGCGCTGACCCTCCTCGCAGCGCTTCTGACGACGGTGCTCGGTCCGCTGGCACCCTGGTCTCCCGCGGCGCACGCGGACACCCGCGACGGCGAGGACGAGGCCCGCCCGCTCGTGGTCGTCGGCTTCACGGGCGTGCGCTGGGACGACGTCTCGCCGGAGGCGACGCCGTCGCTGTGGCGCCTCGGCGTGGGCACGGGCGTGGGCAACCTCGTGGTGCGCAGCGTCCGGTCGACCACCTGCCCCGCGGACGGCTGGCTCGCGGTCTCCTCGGGCGCGCGTGCGGCCGACCTGGCGGCGGCGGACCGCACCACCGACGACTCCGGCCTCACCTGCCGGCCGCTCGAGGAGGCCTCGACCGACGGCGCCGCGACCGGCGCGACGGTGCCCGGCTGGGCGGACTACGCGGCGGCGTCCGCGAGCTCCTCCTACGACTCCCGCCCCGGTCTCCTCGGCGACGAGCTGCGCGCGGCGGGTGTGGCCGCGACGGCGATCGGGCCCGGCGCCGCGATCGCGCTGGCCACGTCGAACGGTGCCGTCGCCGGCACCGCGCTCCCCCGGCCCGAGGACGCCGCGGCGCTCGAGCACGCCGTTCGCGACGCGATGGCGGACTCCGCGGTGCTCGTCGTCGACGTCGGCTCCGTTCGGGACTGGGTGGCGCAGCCGGGATCGGCGGCCGCGGACGAGCCGTCGGAGGCGGACCGGGCGGCGTTCCGCGCCCAGCAGGTCGCGGTGGTCGACGCGCTCGTCGGCGAGGTGCTCAGCGGCGTCGCGGAGGCCGCCGGGGACGCACGGGACCGCCCGCTCGTCGTCGCCGCCTCGCTCGCCGACTCCGGGTCCAGCCCCGCGCTCCAGGTCATCGCCGCCGACGGGCTCGGCCCGGGCACGCTGACCTCGACCTCCACGCGCCAGCCCGGGTACGTGCAGGCCACCGACCTCACGCCGTGGTTCCTGCGCACCGCCGGCATCGCGCGGCTCACCACGCCGTCCGCCTCGCTCGTGGGCTCGGCGCCGTACGTCGTCGGCGGCGCCGGGACCACCGACGCGGGCGAGGACCGCATCGCGGCCCTCGTGGACGCGAACGACCACGCGCAGGCGCAGCGTCCGCTCGTCGCGCCGTTCTACCTCCTGCTCGTCATCCTCAACGTCATCCTCTACGCGGGGGTCGCGCTCGGCCTCTCACGACAGACCGCGACCCGGCTCGGCCGGTGGTTCGCGCGCTGGCGGCGCACCGACCCGGCGACGGTCTCGCCGACCCGCGAGCGGCCTCGGGTCCTGCGCACGCTGCGCGTCGTCGCCGTCGCGATGGCCGCGATCCCGGTCTCCACGTTCCTCGCCAACCTCCTGCCGTGGTGGCGGGTGGAGCCGGCGGGGCTGGCCCTGGCCGTCGCCACGCTGGCGATCTGCGCCGTCGTGACCGCGGGCGCGCTGGTCGCGGCCGCAGCGGCGGGACGACGGCGAGCCTCGCGTCACGCCGTCGACGCTGTGGCCGGATCGCCCGCACAAGCGCCCGCGCCCGCGCCCGCCGCAGGCTCGGACGTCACGGGCAGCGCGCGCCCCGCGCCGAGCATCCCCGGCCTGCTCGTCCCGATGGGCGTGGTGGCCGGGCTCACGGCGCTCGTGCTCGCCGTCGACGTCGCGACCGGCGCGCGCCTGCAGCTCTCGGCCGTGATGGGCGTGCCCGTGCTCGTGGCCGGCCGTTTCTACGGCTTCAACAACACGGCGTTCGCACTGTTCACGACGGCGTGCATCCTCCTCTGCCTGGCCGTCACGAACCACCTCGTGCGCCGCGGGCAGCGGGCCGGTGCTGCGGCGATCGTCGCGATCGTCGGTCTGCTCGCCACCGTGCTCGACGGCGCCCCCGGCATCGGCGCCGACTTCGGCGGTCCGCCGGCGATCATCCCGGCGTTCGCCCTGCTCGCCCTCATGGCCGCGGGGGTGCGGATCACGTGGGGGCGGGTGCTCGCCGTCGTCGGCGCCGCCGTCGCCGCGACCGCGGCGCTCGCGGTCCTGGACTACCTGCGCCCGGCGGAGGACCGCACCCACCTCGGCGGGTTCGTGCAGACCGTGCTGGACGGCGGGGCGTGGGACGTGGTGGGCCGCAAGCTCGAGGCGAACCTGCGGATCCTCGCGAACAACCGGCCGCTCACGATCCTCGCGATCGCGGGCGTCGCGCTGGTCGTGCTGCTGCTGGCCCGGCCGGTGCGCTCGGCGATCACCTCACCCGGCGGGGGCCGGTTCTCGTGGCTGAGCGCGGGGGCGCGGCTGTCCGAGCTCGGCGACGTGGTGCCGATGCTGCGGCCCGGCTTCGTGGCGCTCGCCGTGGCGCTCGGCATCGGGTTCGCCGTCAACGACTCCGGGATCGCGATCCCGGCCTACGGCGTCGCGCTCGCGGTGCCGCTGCTGCTCGCGACGTGCGCGAGCTGGCTGCTCACGCTGGCGCCGAGCGAGGAACCGGCGCAGGCGAGCGCGGGCGACGGCGAGCGCTGAGCACGCCGTGCCGGCGGACGCTCAGTACCGGCGGACCTTGCGCACCGAGATCGCGTAGGCGATGTCGCGGTACTGCGCCGCACGGTGCAGGTAGCCCCGCAGGTCCTTGCCGCTGGGCCGGTGGCGCAGGTCGCACGGCACCTCCACGACGGCGAAGCCCTGCTCGAGCAGGTCGATCGTCATCCCGGTCTCCACGCCCCAGCCACGCGCGAGCGGCGTCGCGGCCTCGAACGCCTCGCGGGTGAGGCAGCGCTGACCGGACAGCGGCGCCTTGGGCGTCCACCCGCCCGACACCGCCTGGATCGCGCGACGTGCGAGGCCGAGCACGATGCCGTGACCACCGGCGCCCGCCTGCGGCGGGAGGATCGCGACCGAGAGGTCGGCCTTGCCGGCGAGCACCGGCGGGACGAGTGGTGCGGTGTTCACCGCGGTGTCGCCGAGGTCGGCGTCGATGAAGAGCAGGAGGCGGGGCGGCTCGCCGTCGGCGTCGCGCATCGCCGCGACCGCGGCGCCGGTCTCCATCGCCGAGGCCTTGCCGCGGTTGTGCGAGTGCCGCACGACGACGGCACCGGCGGCGCGGGCGACGTGCTGGGTGTCGTCCGTGCTGCCGTCGTCCACGACGAGCACGAGGTCGACGCTCGGGATGGCGCGGGCGGCGCGGATGGTCGCGGCGATCCGCTCGGACTCGTCCTTGGCGGGGATGACGGCGGCGACGCGCTGAGCCCGGCGCACGGTGTCGGAGGGTGCGGGACGCGACGCGCCACGGGCGCGGACGACGCGCAGTGGGTCCCGGCTCGAGGCGCCCTGTCCGTCCACGGTGCTTACCTTACGATGCTCGTCGGTTGCTGGTCTGTTGCTCATCGCTTGCCGACCGGTTGCCGGTCGGTTGCCCGCCACTTGCCCATCGTGGCCGCGCTCGCCTCGAGGACTGCGGGCGCGCCGTCGTGCGTGGCGTGTGCTTTAGCGAAGGTTGACCTGGCGGGAGACGAGTCCGGCGCGGGCTCGGCGCTCGTCGGAGGTCAGCGGGTCCGTGGTCCGCAGCGCGGTCCCGAGCCGCTCGGCGAGGGCCGCGACCGGCTCGGCCAGCTCGTCGGCCTCCGTGCCGCGGACCAGCTCCCACACCGGGACCAGCACGCCGCACGTGCGGAACGCCCCGATCAGCCGTGCGCCGTCCTCCAGGGCCGCGGTGCGCCGCGCCGCGAGCCGCGCCAGCGCGTCGAGCGTCTCCTCCTCGGCGGCGGCCACGACCCAGCGCAGGAACTCCTTGCCGTTCATCCGGCACCAGAACGCCTTGCCCAGCTCCTCCGGGACGGCGACGGGGCGCGTCGGCACGATGAGCTCGTTGGCGTTCTCGAGCGCCGCCTCCACCTCGTGCGCGTGCTCGCCCGGCGCGAGCCAGAAGTCGAACTCGTCGCGCACCTCGGGTTCGAAGGGGACGGCGGGGTCGAGTACGTCCTGCAGCCGGGGTCCCGGCTCGGGCAGGTCGTTGGTGGTCAGGGCGTCCCCGGGCTCGAGCTCGAGGGCGCGCAGCAGCGCGTCCGCGACGTCGCGGCTCGCGTCGCCGCTCGTGCCAACCGTCTGCAGGGCCACAAGCACCTGGCCGTCCTCGCGACGCACGGCCGGCATGAGGTCGGGCAGAAGGCTCACGATCGTGACGTCGACGGCGCCGTGCTCGGCCGTCGTGCGCACCGTGCCCACCGCGGACGGCACGATCTCGCGCACCGCGACCCAGTCGGCCTCGCCCGCGAGGCCCTCGAACGGGCGGGCGACGAAGGGGACCGGGGTGCGACGCTGCCGCGTGGTCGCCTCGGCGCTCGCGGCGCCGGGAGCGGTGGCGGCGCCGGCGTCGGCACCGGCGCCGTGCGTGTCCGGGCGGGAGCTGGCGGGACGGGTTCCGGGGCGCGTGCCGCCCGCGCGCTGCGCGGGGCCCGAGGACCGGCGGTTCTTCTTGGCCATGGCGAGCAAGCCTAGTCGGAGTGCGTCGCCGGACGCCCCCGCCGGGGGCCGTGGTGACCGGCGGCGTGACGGGCGTCGCGGCCGCGAAGCCTAGTCGGCGCGTGCGCGGCGCTGGCAGGATCAGGCCATGCACCCACGCGCCGGCCAGCCCGCCCAGCCCGAGGACCTCATCGACGTCGAGAAGGTTCTCGGCCTCTACTACGACACCGTGCCCGACGTGGACGACCCGGTGCAGCAGGTGGTCTTCGGCACCTCCGGCCACCGCGGCTCGAGCCTCAACGGCAGCTTCACCGAGACGCACGTCGCGGCGATCACCGCGGCGATCGTCGACTACCGCCGAGCGCAGGGCATCGACGGGCCGCTCTACGTCGGTCGCGACACCCATGCGCTCTCCGAGCCCGCCGAGCGCACCGTGCTCGAGGTGCTCGTGGCGGCCGGGGTCGAGGTCCGGGTGGACGCGCGCGGCTCCTACACGCCGACGCCCGCGGTGTCCCACTCGATCCTCCTGCACAACGGCGCCGCGACCAGCGAGGGGCCGCGCACGGCCGGGCCGGGGATCGCCGACGGCATCGTCATCACGCCGTCCCACAACCCGCCCACCGACGGCGGCATCAAGTACAACGCGACCGACGGCGGCCCGGCCGGCGGCGACGTCACCGGCTGGATCGCGCGGCGCGCCAACGAGCTCGTGCGCTCCGGCCTCGGCTCGATCGACCGCACGCCGTACGAGCGCGCCGTCGCGAGCGACCTCGTGGTCAAGCACGACTACCGCGCGACGTTCGTGGACGACCTGCCCTCGGTGGTCGACCTCGAGGCGATCCGCGCAGCGGGCGTGCGCATCGGCGCCGACCCGCTCGGCGGCGCGAGCGTGGAGTACTGGGGAGTCATCGGCGAGCTCTACGGGCTCGACCTCACGGTCATCCACCCCGACGCCGACCCGCAGTTCTCGTTCATGACGCTGGACTGGGACGGCAAGATCCGGATGGACTGCTCCTCGCCGTACGCGATGGCGTCGCTGCGCGAGATCATGGCCGTTCCCGACGGCGGCTCCGCGCCCTACGACCTCGCGACGGGGAATGACGGCGACTCCGACCGGCACGGGATCGTCACGCCCGACGGCGGGCTGATGAACCCCAACCACTTCCTCGCGGTCTGCATCGACTACCTGTTCCGCAACCGGTCCGGCTGGCCCGCGTCGGCAGGTGTCGGCAAGACGCTCGTCTCGTCCTCGCTCATCGACCGCGTCGCGGCCGACCTCGGCCGTCCGCTCATCGAGACCCCCGTCGGGTTCAAGTACTTCGCCGACGGCCTGCTGCAGACCACGATGGGCTTCGGTGGCGAGGAGAGCGCAGGGGCCTCGTTCCTCCGGCTCGACGGCACCGTCTGGACCACGGACAAGGACGGCTTCATCCTCGACCTGCTCGCGGCCGAGATCACCGCGAAGACCGGCGCCTCGCCGTCGGCCTACCACCGCTCGCTCGTGGCGAGGCACGGGGAGTCCTGGTACGCCCGCGTGGACGCGCCCGCGACGCGCGAGGAGAAGGCCGCGCTCACGGCGCTCTCGCCGTCGGCCGTCACCGCCACGACGCTCGCGGGCGAGGAGATCACCGCGCGGCTGGTCACGGCGCCCGGCAACGGTGAGCCCATCGGTGGGCTCAAGGTCACGACGGCGAACGCCTGGTTCGCCGCTCGGCCGTCCGGCACCGAGGACGTCTACAAGATCTACGCCGAGTCGTTCGTCTCGCCCGAGCACCTCGAGCAGGTGCAGGACGCGGCGCGCGCCGTGGTGGCGGACGCGATCGCCTGACGCCTCGCGCCCACACAGGCGCCGGGCACGCAGAAGGGGGCCGACCGCATCGCGGTCGGCCCCCTTCTGCTGCGTCAGCGGACCCGGAACTTCACCGGAGCGCTCGTCGACCCGGCCGGGCCGCCGTCGCGCGGGATGAAGGTCGCGGTCAGCTCCTGTGTGCCGACCTGCTGCTGCCAGGGCCAGATCAGCGCGATCGAGACCCCGGCGAACACCGGTGCCCGGCTCACCACCCGGTCACCGGACCGGATCTCGACCGTGCCGGTCACGAACGACCCGTCCGAGGCCCGCACGTAGGACGTCGCGAGCACCGGCAGGATCTGCCACTTGCGCACGTCCTGCTGCGACAGCCACAGGCTCGTCGTGGTCGTCACCTTCACCGGCGGAGCCGCCTCGACCTCGATCGGGATCGTCACCTCGGTGCCCGAGGGCGCGAGCCGCACCGTGAGGAGCTGCTGCCCCACGGGCGTCGTGGCCGGCACCACGACGTTCAGCGTCACGGACCCGCCCGACACCGTCGCCGTCCCGACCGCGGTCCCACCGAGCAGCGCGGTCGCCGTGGTGTTCTGCGGCGCGCCGAGCGAGGTGAGGTCGAACCGGGAGAGCGTCACGGCCAGCGTGCCGCCCGCCACGACGGGCTCCACCGGCTCCACGGCCACCGCCTGCTTGGCGAAGTCCGGCGAGAGCGGCGAGGCGTCACGCAGGTAGTCGATCCACGCGTCACGGTCGATGAGACCCGAGTCGCGCGTGTCGGTGCCCGACGTGAAGATCCGGAAGTTGTCCCCGCCCTGCAGGAGGAAGGAGAACGACCCGATCCGGTACTGCCCGGCCTCGTCGATCGGTGCCCCGTCGACCGTGACCGAGGTGATGTGCCTGCCCTGGTCGTCGAGGTCGCCGAGCAGCACGCCGTCGCCGTCCGGGTCGGGGTCGTAGGTGTAGGAGACGTTCTCGGACAGGCCGAGCTTGAGGAACGGCCGCGAGGGCACGGTCCCGGTCGCCGTGGTCTGCCACTGCTGCTCGAGCATCTCGATGACCTGGTCGCCCGTGAGCGTCGTGGTCCAGAGGTTGTTCACGAACGGCAGGACCGCGTTGGCCTCGGCGTACGTGATCACCCCGTCCGCCCCGCGCAGGAGCTCGGCCCGCAGGCCGCCGGGGTTGACCACGCCGATCGTCGCCGCGCCCCGCTCGGGTGCCGACAGCGACTCCACCAGCGAGTTCGCCACGAGGTTCCCGAGTGCCGACTCCGACGCCCGGTCGTCCCGGGTGCCCCCGGTCCAGACCCCGTTGACGTACGAGCCGCCGGCGAACGCGGTCGTGATGTCCGCGGTCACCGAACCGACCGGCTCGGCGCCGATCACGTCCGCGTAGGCGAGCGCCGCGTCGACGATCGTCTTGACCTCGGCCACCCGCGGGTAGGCCGCCACGAGCTCGGCGTCGGCCGTCGTGGTGCGGGCCACGTTGGTCGCCGTGTGGGCGGTGACCGTGTCGGTCTCGGTGTCGTAGGTGAGGTCGACGCGACCCACGAACTCCCCGTAGGAGCCCGTCTGCAGCACCGGCCGGGTCGCCCCGTCCACGCCCGGGACCGGGGCGTCCCACGCGTACTGCTTGTGCGTGTGGCCGGTGAAGATGACGTCCACCGACGCCGAGGTCTTCGTCACGATGTCGGCGAACGCGCCGCCGGCCGCGACCTCCTCCTCGAGCGTGGCGCCGTCGGGCGTGCCCGCGCCGGCCCCCTCGTGGTACTCGGCCACGAGGACGTCGGCCTCGCCGTTGGCCGGGTCGCCGTCGGTGAGCTGCGCCGCGACGCGGTTGACCGCCTCGACCGGGTCACCGAAGGTGAGGCCCTCGATGCCGCCCGGCGAGACGAGCGACGGCGTCTCCTGGGTGACGGCGCCGATCACGCCGACCGTCACGTCGCCCAGCTCGAGCAGCTCGTACTCGGGCAGGACCGGGTTGCCCGTGGCGTCGTAGACGTTCGCCCCGAGGTAGGTCCAGTCCGCGTTGGGGTCGGCCTCCGACCCGATCACCCGGTCGGTCAGGTCGGCGAAGGAGCCGTCGAACTCGTGGTTCCCGACGGCGGAGGCCGCCAGGTCCAGTGCGTTCAGCACGTCGATGGTCGGCTGGTCCTGCGCGACCGACGAGGCGAACAGCGACGCCCCGATGTTGTCGCCCGCAGACAGGAACGCGACCTCGCCGCCGGCGGCCTCGACCTCGGCCCGCTGCTGCTCGATCGTCCCGGCGACCTTCACGGTGTTGGCGTCGATCCGGCCGTGGAAGTCGTTGACGTTGAGCAGCGTGAGGTCCACGGTCTTCTCGGCCGCGGCCGCGATCGTCACGGGGATCTGCGCCACCGTCCCGGCCGGGTCGACCGTGACCGTGAACGCGGTGTCCCCGGCCACGGCGTCGGCGGGCACCGTGACGGTGACCGACGACGTCCCGGCGAGGACCGGCGCCGTGCCGACGAGGGCGTCCCCGAGCGTCACCGAGACGCTCGCGTTGGCGGGCGCCCCCAGCGACGTGAGGTTGAGCCCGGCGAGGTCGAGCGTCACGTCCGAGCCGGCCTCGACCGTGCCGGGCAGGGCCGGCAGGACGGTGCGGGTGCGGGCGAACGACGGCGTCAGCGGGCTGTTGGCCGTGATGTAGTCGATCCACGCGTCGCGGTCCACGAGGCCGGAGTCACGCACCCCGGTGCCCTGCGTGAAGACCCGGAAGTTGTCACCTCCGGTCGCCAGGAACGAGAACGTCGCCACGGTGAACGTGTCGTCGGGCTGCACGAGCTCGCCGTTCACGTAGATCGCCGACACGTTGTCGCCCGGCGTCGCGTTGCCGTCGGCGGTGTCCGCGACCCAGGTGACGTTGTCCGACAGACCCAGAGCGAGATACGGCCGGGAGGGCCGCGTCACGCCGTCGGCGTTCGTCTGCCACTGCTGCTCGAGCAGCGTGTCCAGCTGCGCGCCCGTGAGCGTGACCGTCCAGAGGTTGTTCACGAACGGCAGGACGCCGTTCGCCTCCGCGTAGGTCACGACGCCGTCCGGGGCGTAGTACAGCTCGGACCGCAGGCCGCCCGGGTTGACGACGCCGATGTCGGCGCCGCCCCGGCTGTCGTCGGCGAGCGTGTCGCGCAGCGAGCTCGCCACGAGGTTGCCCAGCGCGGACTCCGACGCGCGGTCGTCCCGCGTGCCGCCGGTCCAGACGCCGTTCGCGAACGACCCGCCCGCGAACGCCGTCGTGATGTCCGACGTCACCGCACCCACCGGCTGCGCGCCGATCACGGTCGCCTCGGCGAGCGCCGCGTCGACGATCGTCTTGACGTCGGCCACCCGCGGGTAGGCCGCGACGAGCTCGGCGTCTGAGGTGGTCGTCCGGGCGACGTTCTCCACGGCGTAGTCCACGACCTCGAACGAACCCGGGTCCACGAGCAGCGTGGTGTGCCCCACGAACTCGCCGTAGCTGCCGGTCTGGATGACCGGTCGCGTGCGGTCGGTGCCCGTGATCGGCGCGTCCCACGCGTACTGCTTGTGGGTGTGGCCGGTGAGGAAGGCCGCGACCCGCGGGTCGGTGCCGGTCACGACGTCGGCGAACGCGCCGCCGGCGGCGATCTCCTGCTCGATCGTGGCGCCGTCGGGCGTGCCCGCGCCGGCGCCCTCGTGCACGAGCGCGACCACCACGTCGGCCTCGCCGTTCGACTCGTCGCCGTCGAGCAGCTCGCCGGTCACCCGGTTGAGCGCCTCGACGGGGTCGCCGAAGTCGAGGTCCGCGATGCCCGACGGCGTCACGAGCGTCGGCGTCTCCTCCGTCACCACGCCCACGAAGCCCAGGCGCACGCCGTCGACCTCCACGACGTCGTACTCCGGCAGAGCCGGGGTCTGGGTGCCCTTCTCGTAGACGTTCGCACCGAGGTAGGCCCACTGCGCGTTCGGCTTGTCGGCCCCGATCACGCGGTCGGTGAGGTCGGCGTAGCCCTGGTCGAACTCGTGGTTGCCCACGGCCGAGGTGGCGAGGTCGAGCGCGTTGAGGACGTCGATCGTCGGCTGGTCCTGCTGCAGCGCCGAGGCGAACAGCGATGCGCCGATGTTGTCACCGGCGGACACGAAGACCGTGCCCTCGGGGTTCTGCGCGCGCAGCTGCTCCACCGTGCCTGCGACCTTCACGGTGTTGGCGTCGATCCGCCCGTGGAAGTCGTTGAGGTTGACGAGGTCGAGCTCGATCGGCTCGGCCGCTCCGCCGTCGGCCGTGAGGCCCACGACCACCGGGTCGTGGTCGGAGGACCGGTAGGCGTCCGGGGCGTAGAAGAGCGTGCCGTGGTAGTTGTACCGGCTGTACTCCAGCGCGATCGACTCGCCCGAGTTGATCGACCAGATGTCGGCGCCGGTCGCGCGCGCCAGGGCCGCCTCGTTGAGGAGGACGTGGTCCAGCGACCCGGACAGGCCCGAGAAGCTGTAGGAGCTCTCCGGGACGTCGAAGTGCTGCTCGACGTCGGTGAACCCGTCGTCGTAGAGCACCTCGAGCGGGTCCTCCGTGCCGTAGGAGTTGAAGTCACCCACGAGGGCGACGGCGTCGCCCTCCTCGGTCACCGTCGGCAGCCAGTCGCGCAGCGCCGTGGCCTGCGCGACGCGGGAGGCGTTGGACGCACCCTGGCCGTCACCGCTGTCCGCGTCGCCCGGCAGCGGTCCCGCCGAGCCCTTGGACTTGAAGTGGTTGACCACGACGAAGATCGCGTCCTCGTCGTCGCCGGAGTCCCCCGCGGGGACGAACCGCTGGCCGATCGGCTCACGCGCGTTGTCGAACGCCTGGTTCGTGCCCGACGCCGTGCCGAGCGCGTGGGAGGCGCCGTCCGGGGTGACCTCGGCCGGCTGGTAGATGATCGCGTTCGTGATCACGTCCTGCGTGCTCACGGGCGGCAGCTCGGTGCTGGACGGGACGTAGGCCCACTTCGTGGTGCCCGCTGCCGCGTTGAGGGCGGCGACGAGCGTGGCCGTGGCCTCGTCCGGGGTCTCGCCGAGCTTGGCCGAGTTCTCGATCTCCATGAGCCCGATGACGCTCGCGTCGATGCCCCCGATCGCGGCGACGATCTTGTCCTGCTGCCGCTTCAGGTCGTCGGCGTCCCAGGCCCCTCGGGGGTCGCAGCCGCTGTTCACGGTGACGCCGTTGCCGGTCCGGTCCGTGTACGCGGTGCACCCGGGCGTGTCCGCGCCGAGCGTCGTGAAGTAGTTGAGGACGTTGAACGAGGCGAGGGTGAGGTCGGCGTCGCCGATCGCGGCGGCGTCCGGCCCGGCGGTCCGGGTGTTCGCGAACGTCGCGGGGTAGGCGGCCGGGTCCGCGGGGGTGACCTGCGACGTCGGCGCGAGCTTCCACGTGTTGTTGCGGTAGTCGACGACGACCGGGTGCGTGAACGTCACCGGGGCACCGACGCGCACCGGGTCGGTGAGCGAGACGTAGGGCGGCGTCTGCGACTGGTTGGCGGCAGCGAGGAAGTTCGTCGTCGCGCCGTCGTCGAGCGTGACCGCGCGAGAGGCGTTGTCGGCGACCACCGCAGCGGCCTCGACGCTGTTCGGACGCGCGACGTCGGTGGGCTGGCGCAGCGGCGTGGTGCCGCTCGCGAGGCCGACCTCGGCGTACTGGTTGGTGGAGTAGGTGTTCGTCACCGTGTAGTCGCCCGCGGGCGCGAGGAGCATCGACTCGATCGCCTCGCGCTCGGCGTCGGTGGCCGGCCAGGCCATCGAGAGCGGGACGACCGGCTCGACCTCGTCGGTCAGCTCCGTGAGGGTGCCGCTGCGCAGGTCGACCTGGCTCAGGCCGTTGAACTCACCCGCCGCGCCGGTCACCTCGACGTAGTCGCCGATCTCGACCTGGGCCACGGTGTTCGGGGAGTAGACGAAGATCGCGTCCGACGCCGTCCGGCCGGTGGTGGTCCCGCCGGTGCCGGGGGTCTGGATGACGTAGCCGGCGAACCCGCCCGTGGGGTACGCCGCCGTGACCACGCCGCGCGTCGTCACGGTGCCCGTGACGGCGACGGAGGTGCCGGTGCCCTGGATCTGCGCGATCGGGGTCCAGCTCGGGGCCGTGGGCCCGCCCGTCGGCTCTGCCGTGGGCTCACTGGTCGGCTCGGTGGTGGGCCCAGTGGTCGGTCCGGTGGTGGGCTGGATGGTCGGCTCAGTGGTCGGCGCCACCGTCGGCTCGGTGGTGGGCTCCGGCGTCGGAGTCGTGCCCGTCGAGGCCTGCGGCGTCGGCGCGCCGGCCGCGAAGTCCGCGGCGTTGTTGCCGGTGTTGGTGCCCGCGGCGTTGCGGGCGACGGAGGTGGTCTGGCTCATCCCGGTGGCCGGGCCGGACCCGGCGAAGGCGGCGCCGGTGCCGTAGCCGACGAGGTCGACGACCGCGTCGTCGGTGGCGCAGGCCGTGGTGGCGCACGTGAGCGCCGTCTGACGGGACACGAGGGCGACGTTGCCGTTGGCCTGGGCCAGGTTGACCGATCCGGTGACGTCTCCCGTCGGCGTCGGGGTGCCGGACCCGGCCGTGCCCGTGACCACGAGGAAGGTGTCGCCCGGGGCGATCGAGCCGGCGAGATCGATTCGACCCGACCAGTTCGTCCCCGCGGCTGCGGCGTACTGCACCGAGTATCCGGTCAGGTCGACCGGTGCAGCACTGGTGTTGCGAAGCTCGACGAAGTCCTGCTGGTAGACGGAGGATCCCCCGCCACCACCTCCGTAGACCTCGTTGATCACCACGGCGGCGTCGGCGCTGACGTCCGCGTAGGCGGTAGCCGGGACGATCACCGCCCCCGCCGTGACGAGACTTGCGGCTCCGGCCGCAGCGACGAATCGTGTCCGTCTGTGCATCCTTGCGTTCCCTCCGTACGACGGCTGACCTCGTGACGTTACGACGAGCCACCGACGCGGGGTACCCCGGGGCGTAACGCTTCGATGAACTTTTCCCGCCGACCGTCGGAGGCGGGACGCACCGAATCGATTCGACCGTCCGGCCGGTCGGGTGAGAGACTGCGGGCGATGTTCCGCCCCTACCGCGAGGTCCTCAGCAAGCCCGGCGCCTGGAAGTTCTCCCTCGCCGGCCTGTTCGCGCGCCTGCCGATCTCCATGGTCGGCATCGGCATCGTCCTCATGCTGTCCGACCAGCGTCTGTACGGCTCCTACGGACTCGCCGGACAGGTCTCGGGCGTGTTCGTCGTCGCGCAGGCGGTCGCCGCGCCGCAGATCGCCAAGCTCATCGACCGCTACGGCCAGGCGCGTGTCATGCGCCCGGCGATCGCGATCTCGATGACCGCGCTCGCCGCCCTCGCCCTCGCGGCGAACGCGATGGCGCCCGTCCCCGTCCTGCTCGTGCTCGCCGTCGTCGTCGGTGCGTCGCTGGGAAGCATGGGCTCGCTGGTGCGCACGCGGTGGAACGCCGTGACCGACACCCACGACGAGATGCACACCGCCTACGCGCTCGAGTCGGTGCTCGACGAGGTCGTGTTCGTCGTCGGCCCCGTCCTGGCGACCGTGCTCGCGACCGGGGTGCACCCGGCGGCCGGTCTCGCCGTCGCGATCGTCGCCGCGGTGCTGGGCGGCTACGCGTTCCTCGCGCAGCGCGCCACCGAGCCGCCGCCCAGCGGCCGGGTCGACGCCGCGAGCGCGGGCTCCCGGCAGTCCCTGCTGCGCAACCGCCGGATGCTCGTGCTCGTCGTGGTGTTCGTGTGCATGGGCACGATCTTCGGCGCGACCGACGTCTCGACCGTCGCGTTCGCCGAGGAGTCCGGCTACAAGGGCCTGTCGGGCGTGATCCTCGCGTGCTTCGCGGCCGGCTCCCTCGTGGGCGGGTTCGTGTACGGCGCGCGGCGCTGGTCCAGCCCGCTGTGGCGCCGGTTCAGCATCGGCACGGTGGTGCTCGCCGTCGGCGTCTCGCTCTTCTTCCTCACGACGTCGCTCGTCATGCTCGCCGGCGTCATGGTGGTGGTCGGGCTGTCCATCGCCCCGACGCTGGTCTCGGGCAACTCGCTCGTGCAGGAGATCGTGCCGGGCACGCGCCTCACCGAGGGGCTCACGTGGGTGGGCACGGCGCTCGGCGTCGGGGTCGCGGCGGGGTCCGCGATCGCGGGTCCGCTCATCGACGCGCACGGCTCCCACACCGGCTTCCTCGTCTCGACCGGGGCGGGCGTCGTCGCCGTCGTGGTGACGCTCGGCGCGGGCTGGACCATGCGGGCCCGGCGGAATGCCGACGCACCGCTCGGCGTTGACGCGCATGGACACCCGACGTCGTAGCGGAGCCCGATCCCGCAGACAGGAGCAGCACGCATGGCCACCATCGAGATCACGGCCGAGAACTTCGAGAGCACGATCAGCGAGAACGGCACCGTCGTGCTCGACTTCTGGGCCTCGTGGTGCGGCCCGTGCCGCCAGTTCGCGCCGACCTTCAGCAAGGCCTCGGAGTCCCACCCCGAGATCGTCTTCGGCAAGGTGGACACCGAGGACCAGCAGGCGCTGGCCGCGCAGGCGCAGATCACGTCGATCCCGACGCTCATGGTCTTCCGCGACCAGATCCTGGTCTACCGCAACGCCGGCGCGATGCCGCCCGCGGCCTTCGAGGACCTCCTCGGCAAGGTCAACGCGCTCGACATGGACGACGTGCGGCGCCAGATCGCCGAGCAGGAGGCGAGCGCGGCGGCCGACCAGGCCTGACGCGCCCGAGCCGAGCGCGACCGAGTCGCACCCGCACCACCTGCGCCGCCACCCTCACCAGGACGACGGCGCAGCGCACCACCCGCACGACGCACGACGGCGCGAGAACGGCCCGAGGCGACGAGGACGGCCCCCAGCGGGCCGTTCTGGTCGCGGAGGGCCGTTCTCGCGCCGTCGTTCGCTGTCTGAGCGCGCGGCTCGCGTGACTACACGCGGTGCTCGCGGTAGTAGGCGATGAGCGCCTGGGTGGAGGCGTCCTGCGCGGCGAGCGCGGCGTCGTCGCCCTCGATCGCGGGCGCGATCTCCAGGGCGAGCTTCTTGCCCAGCTCCACGCCCCACTGGTCGAAGGAGTTGATCCCCCAGACCACGCCCTGCGTGAACGTGATGTGCTCGTACAGCGCGATGAGCTGGCCCAGCACCGACGGCGTGAGCGCCGGCGCGAAGATCGACGTCGTGGGGCGGTTGCCCGCGAAGGTCCGCGCCGCGACGAGCGCGCCCGTCGTGCCCTCGGCCTCGACCTCCTCGGCCGTCTTGCCGAACGCGAGCGCCTTGGTCTGCGCGAGGAAGTTGGCGAGGAAGAGGGCGTGGACGTCCTGCTCGCCGTCGCGCAGGGGGTAGGCGGGGTTCACGACGGCGATGAAGTCCGCCGGGATGAGCCGCGTGCCCTGATGGATGAGCTGGTAGAAGGCGTGCTGGCCGTTCGTGCCGGGCTCGCCCCAGAACACCTCACCGGTGTCGGTCGAGACCGGCGAGCCGTCCCAGCGCACGGACTTGCCGTTCGACTCCATCGTGAGCTGCTGGAGGTAGGCCGGGAAGCGGTGCAGCTGCTGCGCGTACGGCAGCACGGCGTGCGTCTGCGAGCCGAGGAAGTTGACGTACCAGACGTTGAGCAGGCCCATGAGGACCGGCACGTTCTGCGCGAGCGGCGTGGTGCGCACGTGCTCGTCGACGGCGTGGAAGCCCGCGAGCAGGTCGCGGAAGACCTGCGGGCCGAGCGCGATCGCCAGGCTCGTGCCGATCGCGGAGCCCACAGAGTAGCGCCCGCCCACCCAGTCCCAGAACCCGAACGCGTTCGCCGGGTCGATCCCGAACGCCGCGACCTTGTCCAGCGCCGTCGAGACCGCGATGAAGTGGTGCGCGACGGCGTTGCTCCGGTCCTCCTCGGACGTCCCGATCGCGCCCGCCGCGCCGAGCTTCTCCCACAGCCAGTCGCGCGCGAGCCGCGCGTTCGTGAGGGTCTCCAGCGTGGTGAACGTCTTCGACGCAACGATGAAAAGGGTGGTCTCGGCGTTGAGCCCCGAGACCTTCTGCGCGAGGTCGGTCGGGTCGATGTTGGAGACGAACCGCGCCTCGATGCCCGCGTCGGCGTAGGGCTTGAGCGCCTCGTAGGCCATGACGGGGCCGAGGTCGCTGCCGCCGATGCCGATGTTCACCACGTGCGTGACGCGCTGCCCCGTGACGCCCACCCACTCGCCCGAGCGGACCCGTTCGGCGAACGCGGACATCCGGTCGAGGACGGCCTGCACGTCCGCGTCGACGTCCTGGCCGTCGACCTCGAGCGGCGGGGTCGCACCCGCGGGGCGGCGCAGCGCGGTGTGCAGGACGGCGCGGTCCTCGGTGGTGTTGATGTGCTGGCCGGCGAGCATCGCGGCGAAGCGGTCGGCGACGCCGGTCTGCTCGGCCAGGCGCACGAGCGCGGCGAGGACCTCGTCCGTCACGAGGTTCTTCGACAGGTCCACGTGCAGGTCCGCCAGCGGCAGCGAGAACCGGCCGACCCGGCCCGGGTCGCCGTCGAACCAGGCGCGCAGGTCCGGGGTGAAGGCGGTGCGCAGGGCGTCCAGCTCCGCCCAGGCCGCAGTGGTGGTGGGGTCGATCGGAGAGGTCATGGCGCCCACCCTAGGGCTCCGGGACCAGTAGCGTCCCTTATGCTGCTCCGTTCTGCTGGTCCCCCTCCGAGGAGTCCCCGTGCCGACCCTGACCCGTGCCGCCACCTCCCGCCCGACTTCCCCACCCGCGCACCGATCCCCCCGTTCCCGCTCCCGCCGCATCCTGTCCCGGGTGCCGCGGCTCGCCGTCGTGATCGCCGCCGTGGCGATGCTCGCGGGCTGCATGAAGTACAACGCCGACCTCACCGTGAACGGCGACCTCGAGGTCACCGGCACGCTCGAGATCGCGATGCAGACCAGCGCGCTGGAGACGATGGGGATGTCGAAGGACGACTTCCTCCAGCAGATGACCTCCGGCACCGACGACGCGCCCGAGGGCGTCACCGTCGAGCAGATCGACGACGGCGAGTACGTCGGGATGCGCGTAGTGATGGACGACGTGCCCGCGAGCGAGTTCCAGGGCACCGACGAGGGCCAGTCGTTCACGTTCACCAAGAACGACGACGACGACACCATCACGTTCTCGATGCCGAGCTTCACCTCCACCCTCGGCGACCTCGACTCCAGCGGCACCGACCTGGGCGCCGACCCCGCGACCCTGCTGGACGAGGGCACCATCGTGGTGACCTTCCCGGGCAAGGTCCTCGAGGCTCCCGGCGCCGACATCGACGGCAACACCGCGACGTGGGACCTCACGAGCTACACCGAGGCGCTCACCGCGACGGCGGAGGCCGGCGGGTCCGCGGGTGGCTTCCCGATCTGGATCGTCGTCGTGCTGCTCGCATTCCTCGTGGTGGTCGCGCTGGTGGTGTGGTTCGTGCTGCGCAACCGCAAGAACGGCGGCCCGGACGCGGCCGCCGCCTACGCGGGGGCGTACGCGGGCGCCGGTGGCGGGGCCGCCGGTGGGGCGGGCGTCGTGCCGGCGGTGCCCGGCGCGCCGACGAGCCCGGAGGCGGCGCCGTGGGCGCAGCCGCAGGCGCCTGCGCAGCCCGTCGCGCCCACCGCGCCGAGCGAGTCGGCCGCGCCGCAGGCGCAGCCGAGCCAGCCCTGGGACCGTCCCGCCGCGCCCCCCGCGCCGAGCGAGCCGCAGGCGCAGCCGAGCCAGCCCTGGGACCGTCCGGCTGAGCCCACCGCGCCGACCACGCCCGCTGCGCCCGACGGCGAGCCCACGTCCGGCGAGCCCGACGGCGAGCCCACGCCCACGGAGCCCGACGGCGAGCCCAAGCCGCCGACGCAGCCGTGGGGCCCGCCGTCGAGCTGACGCCCACCATCGCACCCCCCGCACGACCCGCACCACCCGCACGACCCGCACGGCCCCGGAGCTCCTCGCCCCGGGGCCGTGCGGCGTTCCCGCGACGTCGGGCCGGCGGCCTCACTAGGGTGTGCTCGACCCTGCCGACCCCCCGTCACCCCCCTGGATGCCGCATGCCCGCACGCCCGACCACCGGCCCCTCCACCGACGCCACCGCGAACCACCCCTTCCGCTGGCGGGTGCACGGCGACGGACGCACGGTGGCCTCGGGCACCGTCGTCAGCCCCGGCGAGCGGCTGAGCTGGCCGCGCACCATCGGCATCGGGATGCAGCACGTCGTCGCGATGTTCGGCGCGACGTTCCTCGTCCCGCTGATCACGGGCCTGCCGCCCGCGACGACGCTGTTCTTCTCCGGCATCGGGACCTTCCTGTTCCTGCTCATCACCCGGGGGCGGGTGCCGAGCTACCTCGGCTCGTCGTTCGCCTTCATCGCGCCGATCGCGGCCGCCAGCCAGAGCGGCGGGATGGCGAGCGCGCTGGGCGGCGTGGTGGTCGCGGGAGCGGTGCTCGCCGTCGTCGGCCTCGTGGTGAGCTGGGCCGGGCACGGCTGGATCGACGTGCTCATGCCGCCGATCGTGACCGGCACGATCGTCGCGGTGATCGGGCTCAACCTCGCGCCCGCGGCGTGGAACAACGTCAAGGTGGCGCCGGTCACGGCGCTGGTGACCATCCTCGCCGTCGTGCTCGTGACCGTGCTGTTCCGGGGCATCCTCGGCCGACTGTCGATCCTGCTCGGCGTGCTCGTGGGCTACGCGGTCGCGCTGGTGCGCGGCGAGGTCGTGTTCGACGAGGTGCGCGCCGCGGCCTGGGTCGGGCTGCCGCACTTCACGACGCCGACGTTCAGCGTGGCCGTCCTCGGCCTGTTCGTGCCGGTGGTGCTCGTGCTCATCGCCGAGAACATCGGCCACCTCAAGTCCGTCGCGGCCATGACGGGCGACAACCTCGACCCCATGGCAGGGCGCGCGCTCTTCGCGGACGGGTTCGCCACGGTCCTCGCGGGCCTCGGCGGTGGGTCCGGCACCACGACGTACGCCGAGAACATCGGCGTCATGGCGGCCACGCGGGTGTACTCGACGGCCGCGTACTACGTCGCGGCGGTGACCGCGTTCCTGCTGTCGCTGTCGCCCAAGTTCGGCGCGCTCATCGCGACGATCCCGGTCGGGGTGCTGGGCGGGGCCGGCACGGTGCTCTACGGCATGATCGGCGTGCTCGGCGCCCGGATCTGGGTCCAGAACAAGGTCAACTTCGCCGATCCGGTCAACCTCACGACGGCAGCGATCGCCCTGGTCGTCGGGATCGCCAACTTCACGTGGAGCGCGGGGCAGCTCACGTTCGAGGGCATCGCGCTCGGCACGTTCTCGGCGCTCGCGGTGTACCACCTCATGCGGTCCGTGGCCCGGTGGCGCGGGACGCACGACGAGCCGGCGTCGCCCGCGTCGGTGCCCTGACCGGGCCGGGTCCGTCCGGACCGGCCGCCCGATGGCGCCCTGACCTGCGTCGATGCCGCCCGTCGTTCGCCTTGAGTGAACCCGACTCAACTCTCTTGGCACTCACCGCTACCGAGTGCTAGCAATGACGTCAGCGGGACCGCACGGGGCAGTCCCACCGTCACGAGGAGCGACAGATGGCCAAGACCTACGACCCGTTCCGCGAGCTCGACCGCTTCGTCGGACAGATGCTCAACGCCGACCGCGCCGCCGCGCAGATGCCGATGGACCTGTACCGGTCCGGCGACCACTACGTGCTCACGGTCGACATCCCCGGGGCGGACCCGGGCACGATCGACGTCAACGTCGAGGACCGCACGCTGAGCATCCGGGCGCAGCGCACGGCCCCCGAGGCGAACGACGTGCAGTGGCTCGCCAAGGAGCGCCCGACCGGCACCTACGCGCGCCAGCTCACCGTCGGCCGCGGTCTCGCGCTCGACGCGATCAGCGCGACCTACCACGACGGCGTGCTCACGCTCACCATCCCGGTGGCGCAGGAGGCGAAGCCGCGTCGCATCGAGGTGCAGCACGGCCAGAGCGACGGAGGCGTCGTCCAGGCCGAGGCCGTCGAGGCCGCGCCCGCGAACGACTGAGTCGCCGCGCACATGGCCTGACGCCCGCCGCGCTCGCAGCACCCCCGAGGGGCCGCCGTCCACCCGGACGGCGGCCCCTCGCCGTCGTGACTCGTCCCACCTCACCGGGAATGCGTTGGCCCTTGTCGGCGTTATGACGTAACGTGGGCGGCTCGTCCACGGCCGTGGTCACACCGGCCGGACGAGTCGACCGGGCACCCGCCCGGCACCCACGGGGAGCGTGGCGACGACGGATCGTCGCCGTGCCCCCTCCCGGACGTCACCGGCACGGTGCGCCGCCCACCTGGGCGAGCTGCGCCGTCGTGAGCGCGCACCCGCTGCGTTCCTCGGAACCCGACGACCGGGCCGCATGCACGCAAGGAGCAGTACCCATGACCACCATCCCGACCTTCCGACCGATCGACCGCACCGGCATGACCGACGAGGCCACCGCCGTGCTCGCCGTCACCGAGACCGTCCGCAGCCTCCTGGCCGGCGAGCTCGCCGGCGAGACCACCCTCACCGCGAGCCGGCCCGTGCCGATCGCGTTCCTCGACGACGGCCGCCGTGTCTTCCTCGTGGTCGACGACGGCCCTGGCCGTCCCGCCGACCAGCCCCGCTCCTGGGGCGTCGAGGTGCACACCGACGGCGACCTCGTCGGCGACGCGCCCGGCGCGCAGACGGCGGTGCGCACCACGCACCGCCTCACGCCGCAGGCCGCGGCCGACGCCGCCCGCTACGTGCTGGCTGCCACGGCCGCCTGAGCCACCTGAGCCGCGCGGCGGCTCGAGCGCCCGCCCTCCGGACGGCGGCGCCCTACGCTCGGGTCGTGCAGCGCTACGACGTCGTCGTCCTCGGCGGCGGCCACAACGCCCTCACCGCCGCGGCCTACCTCGCGCGGGCCGGTCGGCGCGTCCTCCTGCTGGAGCGCGCCGACCACCTCGGTGGCGCCGCCGTGTCCGAGCGACCGTTCGACGGCGTGGACGCGCACCTCTCGCGCTACTCCTACCTCGTCAGCCTGCTGCCCCGGGCGATCGCCCGGGACCTCGACCTCGACCTCGACCTCACCCTCGTCCGGCGCCGCTTCTCCTCCTACACGCCCGACCCGCACGACCCCGCCCGCGGCCTGCTCGTCGACTCCGCCGCCGACGCCGTCGCCCACCGGGCGGCGTTCGCGCGCGTGGGCGCGGAGCACGACGCCGAACCCTGGTCGCGCTGGTACGCGGGCACCGCGGCACTCGCCCGGGCGCTGGCACCGACCCTCATCCAGCCGCTGCCCACCCGGACCGAGGTGCGCGAGCGGTTCCTCGCCGAGGCCGGCGCCCTCGCACGCACGGAAGCCGACGCCGAACCCGGAGCCGACGCCGGAGCCGAGGCGCTCTGGCGCGACCTCGTCGAGCGCCCGCTCGGCGAGGCCCTGGACCGCCGCTTCGCGTCCGACCTGGTCCGCGGCGTCGTCGCGACCGACGCCCTCATCGGCACGTTTGCCGACCTCCACGAGCGCTCCCTCGCGCAGAACCGGTGCTACCTCTACCACGTGATCGGCGGCGGCACTGGCGACTGGGACGTCCCGGTCGGCGGCATGGGCACGGTCTCCGGCGCCCTCGCCCGCGCCGCGAGCAGCGCGGGCGCCGAGCTGCTCACCGGCGCCGAGGTCGTCGCGGTCAGCCCCGCGGGCGAGGTGCGCTTCACCCGGGCGGGCCGCACGCACGAGGTGAGCGGCGCCGTCGTGCTCGCGGGCCTCGCCCCGGCCGTGCTGGACCGCCTGCTGGCAGAGGACGCCGGCACCGACCCGGCACCGGCGACCGCCCCGGAGGGCGCGCAGGTCAAGGTGAACCTCGTCCTGGACCAGCTGCCGCGCCTGCGGGACACGAGCGTCGACCCCGCCGCCGCCTTCGCCGGCACGTTCCACGTGCACGAGCTCGCGAGCGAGCTGACCGCCGCGTTCGCGCGCGCGGCGGGTGGCGCCGTGCCCGACCCGCTGCCCTGCGAGATCTACTGCCACACCCTGAGCGACCGCTCGATCCTCGGGCCGGAGCTCGCGGCGTCCGGCGCGCAGACCCTCACCGTGTTCGGCCTGCACACACCGCACCGGCTCGTCGCGGCGCACGGCAACGACGCGCTCCGCGAGGCGCTGCGGGACGCGGTCCTGCGAGCCCTGGACTCCGTCCTCGCCGAGCCGGTGCTCGACGTCGTCGCGCACGACGCCCACGGCAACCCCTGCGTCGAGGTGCGCACCACGCTCGACGTCGAGCGCTCCGTCGGCATGCCCGGCGGACACATCTTCCACGGGCCGCTCGCCTGGCCGTGGCGCGAGGACGCGGCGCCCGACGGCGAGCTCTCCCCCGCGCAGCGCTGGGGCGTCGCGACGGCGCACGATCGGATCCTGCTGTGCGGGTCCGGTGCGGTGCGCGGCGGCGCGGTGTCGGGGCTCGGCGGGCACAACGCGGCGCAGGCCGTGCTGGAGCAGGCGTGACCCCCGCGCAACTGCGCGCGAGCGCGGTGGTGCGGATCGCCGTCGTGGCCCTCGTGGTGGCGGCGGAGACGTACCTCGTGACGTCGCTCGGGGACGCGTTCTCCCCCGCGAACCACTACTCCTACTTCACGGTGCTCTCGAACCTGCTCGGCGCCGTGGTGTGCGCGTGGGCGCTCGTGGCACCCGTGCCCGACGTCGTCCGCGGCGCCGCCGTGACCTTCCTCGGACTCACCGGGATCGTCTACAACACGATGCTGCGCGGTGTGGACGTGCAGACCGAGGGGTTCCCGAACACGGTGCTGCACGTCGTCGTGCCCATCCGCATGGTCGCCGACTGGCTGCTGGACCCGCCGCGCACGCGCACCACGCCGCGCCGCGTGGTGGCGTGGATGCTCGTGCCCCTCGCCTACCTCGCCTACACCCTCGTGCGCGGTCCGATCGTGGACTGGTACCCCTACCCGTTCCTCGACCCGCGCGACGGCGGGTAGGCACCCGTGGTGGTGGGCAGCCTGCTCGTGGCCGTCGCGTTCTTCGCCATGGCGTTGCTGGTGGCGTGGGTGGGCAACGCGCTCGGCGGGACGGGCCCGAGGGGCCGCTCGGGCCGCACGGGCCGCTCGGGCCGGCGAGGGTGACGCGGGGCGGCCCCGCGCGGCACAGTGGGGCGATGCGCATCGAGCGGCTCGTCGTGCCGGCCCCGGGCCGCACGGACTTCACGAACAACGTGTGGCTCGTCGGGGACGACGCGGAGGTCGTCGTCGTGGACGCGGCGCACGACGGCGACGCGATCGCCGACGCGGTCGGTGACCGGCGCGTCGTGGCCACCCTCGTGACGCACGGGCACTGGGACCACGTCGGCGCGGCGCCGCGGCTGCGCGCCCGCACGCACGCGCCCGTCCTCCTGCACGCGGCCGACCGCACCCTCTGGCACGAGTCGCTCGTGGACGCGCCCGACGGCGAGCTCACTGATGGCCTGCGGCTCGCCGTCGCCGGGGGCGAGGTCGAGGTGCGGCACACGCCGGGGCACACCCCCGGCTCGTGCGTCGTGGTCGCGTGGCCGGAGGGTGGCGAGGGTGACGGCGAGGAGCAGCGCGGGGCGGCCCGGCCGCTCGCCGTGATGACCGGCGACACCCTCTTCCACGGCGGCCCGGGCGCGACGCGCTGGCCCTACTCCTCGTTCGAGGGCATCGTCGCGTCGATCCGCGAGCGCCTGCTCGTCCTGCCGCCCGAGACCCCCGTGCACACCGGGCACGGCGAGGACACCACCATCGGGGCGGAGGCGGCCGACGTCGCGGCCTGGCTCGCGCGCGGCTGGTGAGCGGGCGGCGTCGGCGCCGGGCGCTGCTCAGCCCAGCGCTGCTCAGCCCAGCTCGGACAGCAGCACCGCCCACGTGCCGGGCTCGAGCGCCTCGAACACGTGCGCGACGTCGCCGGGGTAGGCGAGGTAGTCCCCCGGGGCGAGCTCGACCGGCTCGTCCGTCGGGCCCACGAGCGCCCGACCCGCCGCGAGCACCACGTGCTCCTGCGTCCCGCGCGCGTGCGGCGTCGAGCGTCGCGGCACGCCCGGCTCGGCCGTGATGCGGTAGGCGTCGCGTCGCGCCGTCGGCGGGCACGCGGCGAGCAGCGTTGCGGCGTAGGTCGCCTCGCCCGCGGGGACCCGTGGACCCTCGCCCGCCCGGAGGAGTCGCACGGGCGAGGGTGGTGGGTCGACGAGCTCCGAGAACCGGACGCCGAGCGCGTCGCTGAGCGCCCAGAGGGTCTCCACGCCGGGATTGCCCTGACCGGCCTCGAGCGCCGAGAGCGTGGACTTCGCCACTCCGGCGCGGCGCGCGACCTCCGAGAGGCTCAGGCCGCTGCGCGTCCGCGCGGCGCGCAGGCCCGCAGCGACGAGCGCGCGCACGTCCGGGGCAGCCTCACGGTCGGCTCCGTTCGGCGACGTCGGTCCGCTCATGTGTTCACCCTAGCGGACCGTCCGTTCGACTTGACGAACGTTCGGTCACCGCTGCACGATCCCCGCATGGCCCACGGACTGCGAGCGATCCGGGCGCTGTGGCACGACGTGCCCCGCGACCTGCGTCGCCCGATCCTGCTCATGTCGCTCGCCGTCGCCCTGGTCGGCGTGACCTACGGCGTGACCGGCGTCAGCGCCGGGTTCGCCGCCTGGCAGCTGCTGCTGCTCGCGCTCACCGTGCTCGCGGGCTCGGCCGAGCTGCTCTTCGTCGGCCTCGTCGGCGCCGGTGCCAGCCCGTGGCTCGCGGCAGCGGCGGGCATCCTCGTCAACCTGCGCAACAGCGTCTACGGCATGGCCGTCTCGCCGCTGCTGCCGCGCGGGTGGCGCCGGGCGCTCGGAGCGCACCTCGTGAACGACGAGACCGTCGCGTTCGCCACCTCGCCGGCGCCGGCAGCCGCGCCGGTCCCCACGGCCCACCGCGGGCGGGTCGCCACGTTCTGGGTCGCCGGGATCGGCGTCGCGCTCGGCTGGCCGGTCGGCGCCGCGGTGGGCGCGGGCCTCGGGCTCGTCGTCTCCGACCCGCGCGTGTGGGGCCTGGACGCCGTGCTGCCCGCGCTGCTCGGCGCGCTCGCGGTGCCGGCGATCCGCGCGGGCCGCACGCTCGCCGTCGCCGTCCTCGCCGCGGTCATCGCCCTGGTGACCACGCCGCTCGTGCCCGCCGGGCTGGCGCCGGTGCTCGCCCTGGCGGCGCTCGCCGTCGTGCTCGTGCCCGGCCGCTCGCGGCCTGCCCAGAGCGACGCACCCGGCGGCCTCGCGTGAGCGCCGTCGTCGCCGCCGGCCTGCTCCTGGCGCTCGGCACGTACGCGACGCGCCGCCTCGGCGTCGAGCTCGGCGGCCGCGTGCTCGGCCGCGCCGCCCAGGTCGAGCAGCTGCTCGAGCAGGGCGTCGTCGCGCTCCTCATCGCCGTCACCGCCTCGGCCGCGGTGTACGACGGCGCCGCACCGGACGGGTGGGCACGTCCCGTGGGCGTGGGGCTGGCGCTCGGCGCGGCGGCCGTGCGCGCACCGCTCGTGGTGAGCGTGCTGCTCGGCGCCGGTGCGACCGCGCTGCTGCGCCTCCTCGGCCTGTGAGCCGTCCTGTGAGTTGGCCCTGAGCCGGCTCGCGAGATGGCCCCTGAGGTCGCCTCGGACCCCGTGCCCGTTCGGCCACCCGAAAGGGGGAGGCCCGCCCGGGGACCTGGACGTACCGTCACGCTCATGACCGCATCTCAGGAGGACCTGGAGACCATCGCGGGTCTCGTCAAGAAGGCCCGGACCGCGTTCGTCACCACCGTCGGACCCGAGGGCGAGCTGCTGAGCCGGCCCCTCGCCGTCGTCGAGCGGGACTTCGACGGCACGCTGTACTTCCTCGTCGCCGAGCCCTCCCCGAAGACGGCCCAGCTCGAGGCGCACCCGCACGTCAACGTCGCGATCACCGCGGGCGACAGCTACCTCTCGATCGCCGGGACCGCGTCGGTCTCGCGCGACCAGGCGAAGATCGACGAGCTGTGGAACCCGCACGCGGAGGCCTGGTTCGAGGGCGGCCGCGAGGACCCGGCCGTCGCGCTGCTCAAGGTGGACGCGGACTCCGCCGAGTACTGGACCATGGACGACCCGAAGCCGGTGGCGCTGGTCAAGTACGCCGTCGCGATGGTCAAGGGCGAGGAGCCCGACGTCGCGACCAACCGCTCGGTCGACCTCTAGCCGCGCTGCCGCCCAGCGCCCGACGCGTCCCAGACCGTCGGTGACTCCCGCCCCCGGGCAACCCGTCGCGCGCGGCCGGGAGTCACCGACACCAGGGCGCGGCGCGGTGGGCACGTGCGTGACGGCGCCGCCGCCGAGCCGCCGATGCCGGGTGCGCTACGGCGTCGGGTGCCGCGCGTCGTAGCGCAGGAAGCCGCGCTGGCCGAACGCGACGGCGAGCACCGCGAGGATGCACACGATCCCGCCGCCGACGGCGGCCGACGCCTCGCCGAACCGGGTCGCGGCCGACCCGAGCACGAGGTCGCCGAGCCGCGGGCCGCCGGCGACCACCACGATGAACACGCCCTGGAGGCGGCCCAGCAGGTGGTCCGGCGTGGCCGACTGCATCACCGTCTGGCGGAACACCGCGCTCACCGCATCCGCGGCGCCCGCGCCGACGAGGAACAGGCCCGCGACGATCGCGACGGGTACGAGCAGCGACGACGGCGAGGTCCGCCCGGCCGCCATGAGTGAGAGGCCGAACCCCACCGCACACACGCCGAACGCCACGATCGCCACGACGATCGCGACGCCCTGGCGGCGCACCCGGCCCAGGCCGCCGGACAGCGCGCTCGCCAGCACCGACCCGATCGCGATGGCCGCCGTGAGGCCGCCCGTGGTCGTCTCGCCGCCGCCGAGGATCACCGCGCCGACCGCGGGGAACATCACGCGAGGCATGGCGGTGACCATGGCGATGATGTCGAGCACGAAGGTCGTGCGCAGGTTCGGCCGCGTGCGCAGGAACTGCAGGCCCTCCCACACCGCCGCGAAGCCGGCCTGACGGCGGGGGGCGGGCTCGCCGTCGGCGGCCGTGGGGTCGGCCGGCAGCACGGCGGCGACGTCGTCCGACCCCGGGCCCGCGGCAGGGAGCCCGGGCGCCGCCGCGATCGGCGTGCCCGGCGGCATCGCCGGGAGGCGGAGCAGCGCGTAGAGCGCGAACCCGAAGAGCACGACGTCGAGCGCGTAGGTCGCCGCGTAGCCCACCGACGCGGCGAGCACGGCCCCGAGCAGCGGGCCGACCGTGAGGCCGAGGGAGCCGGTGAGGGTGCCGAGCGCGTTCGCGGCGGGCAGCAGGTCGCGCCCGACGAGCCGCGGGATGATCGACATCCGGGTGGGGACGTTGACCGCCGAGCCGGCCGACTGGATCGCGACGAGCAGGTAGAGCACCCAGGGCTGCTCGAGCTGCAGCGCGGCCTGCACGACGAGCCCCACGGTGGCCGAGATCATCACGACGCCGGACACGAGGGCGACGGTGCGCCGGTCGAACGCGTCGGCCAGCGCGCCGCCGTACAGGCCGAGCACCACGAGCGGGACGAGGGCCGCGATGCCCAGGATGCCGACCGCGAACGTCGAGGACGTCTGCTCGTAGATCTCCAGGCTGACCGCGACCTGCGTGACCATCGTGCCGATCTGCGCGAGGCCGAGGCCCCACCACAGGCGGCGGTAGGCGGGTGAGACGTGGAGCGGTCGGGTGTCCAGGAGCAGGCGGCGCACCGACCCACGCTAGTCGGCTCAGGTGGTGCCGTCGCACGCCTCGACGCCGGGGGCGAGAGCCCTGGTGAGGAGGCCGTGGTCGTCGGCGGCCGTTCCGGAGAGCAGCTGCGCGACCTCGTCCGGGTCGGTGACCGCGCTGCACGCGTCCGTCGGCCAGTAGACCTCCAGCCGCGTGACGGGAACCTCGCGCACGCCGCTCGTGTACCTGACGACGGTGTCCTGCATCTGCCGCATCAGCTCGCGTGCGTCACGCTGGCGCTGGCTGTAGCGCGAGGCCGGGTCGCCGTCCGCGTCCACGTCCAGACCGTAGGCGGAGGCGACGACGGCGGGCTCGCCCCGGTAGTCGAGGATCGTCGTCGCGAGGTCCGTGGTGGCCCAGACGCCGAGATCGCCGTCGAGCTCCCCGACGTGATGGGCGAGGTCTGCGGCCTGGGCAGCCAGGAGACCGAGGGCGCACGGGGAGAGCTGCCCGGCCCAGAGCGTGGGGACGTCCGGGACCACGGGCCACGGCCACGCCATCGCGGGCACCATCTCGGCGGCCCCGGCGCCGGGTCGCAGGGTTCCGGCCGCGAGCACCGCGGTGAACCCGGGTGCCGGTGGTGCGTCGGTGAGGGCCGCGCTCGCGGTGGGCTCGCCGTCGGGCCGCTCGCCGTCCCAGCCCTCGACGTCCATGATCGCGACGCGTCCGTCGGCGTAGACCACGACGCGGGAGAAGTTCGTGACGGCGTCGAGGGCGAGGACGTCGGCCTCGCCGAGCCCGTCGAGCGTGACGTCCGTGGCCGGCTCGACGACGGCGCAGGACGATCCCGGCTCACCGCCAGGGCCGTTGGTCGCACAGCCGGTCAGAGCGGCCGTGCCCAGCATCGCGAGCACGGCGAGCGACCGCGTGGTGCCGGGGCCGTTCGTGCCGGGGCTTCTCCTGCCGGGCCGGTTCATACCGGGTCTGTGTCGCACCTCCGCCGGGCCTTGCACCGCGCGCGGCGGTCGCCTCGGCGGGGGTGCGGGCGTGCGTCAGCCGACCTGCGTGCCGAACGCGAGGCCGAGGAGATAGGTGGCGGCCGCCGCGCCCCAGCCGATCGCGAGCTGGCGCAGCGCCCGGCGCAGCGGCGGACCGCCCGAGAGCACCCCGACGATCGCACCGGTGACGAGCAGCGCGACCCCCACGAGGATCGCCGCCACGAGCACGGCCGAGCGGCCGGTCAGGCCGAACAGGTAGGGCAGCACCGGTACGACGGCGCCCGCCGCGAAGAGCCCGAAGCTGGAGAACGCAGCCGACCAGGCGCTGCCGATCTCCTCGAACTCGGTGTGCAGGTGGCGCGGCTGCACCGAGTCGGGTCGGTAGCTCGTGATCGCGCGCTCGGCGTGCACGCGCGCGTCCTCGGGCGACTCTCCGCGGGCGCGATAGACGAGCGCGAGCTCGTTGTGGTCGAGGTCGAGGTGCGGGTAGACGGTCCGCGAGAGGGGGTCCGGGGTCGAGGCCTCGAGCAGCTCCCGCTGGCTGCGCACGGACACGAACTCCCCCGCACCCATGGAGAGCGCGCCCGCGAGCAGGCCGGCGAGCCCCGTGGCGAGCACCACGCCGGTGGAGACGCCCGTGGCGCCGATGCCGAGCACGAGGGCGAGGTTGGACACGAGGCCGTCGTTCATCCCGAACACCGCGGCCCGGAACGAGCCCGACATCTGTGCGCGGCCGCGCGCCGCGAGCGTGCGCACCACCTCGGCGTGGATGCGCTCGTCGGCCACCATCTGCGGCGTCGCGTCGCGCTCGGTGGCGTACGTGGACCGCGCCTCGGCGCGCTGCACGAGCGCCAGCACGAAGACCGACCCGAACCGGCGCGCGAACCAGCCGAGCACCCGGCTGCGCAGGGGCAGCCGCTGCCGGTCGCCGGCGTGCTCGCCGAGGAGGTGGAGCCAGTGCTGCTCGTGCCGCTTCTCGGCCTCGGCGAGCGCCAGGAGGATCGCCCGCTCCTCGCCCGTGCGGCGGGACGCGAGGTCCGTGTAGATCTGCATCTCGGCGCGCTCGTCGGCGAGGTAGCCGCGCCAGCGCCGGATGTCCGCGGCCCGCGCGCTCGTCCGCAGGCCCTCGGCCGACGGAGTCGGGGTCGGCGGGGGGAGATTGGGGGCGGGCGGCTGCGGGGCCGTCTCCTGCGAGGCCGGGGTCGGCGCGGGGGGCGTCGACGGGGCAGGGGTCGACGCGGGAGGGGACGGCTGGGACGTCCCCGCCGCCGGCTCTGGGGAGGTCACCGGGTCATCCTGACGGCGCGTTGGGGCCGCTCGCAACGTGTCGGGGAGCCGAACTCCTGCGCGCGGCCACCCGGCCGGGTGGGCCCACGCCCGGACGTCGGTGGTCGGCGTTAGCGTGCAGAGGTGTTCATCCTCGCCGGTCGCGACGCCGTCGCCGACTCTCCCACCGTGGTCTACTCGCCCACGGACGTGACGCTCGCGGACTGCCCGTTCCGCCTGCTGCGCACGCTCGACGGCGTGCTCGGGCGCGCCGAGCGACTGCCCGAGGTGGACGACCCGATGCTGCGCCGAGCCGCCCTCCTCGGCGACGCGCACGAGGCGCGCGTGCGGCTCGCCTACGAGGAGCAGTACGGGACGTACGACGGCGTGACCCCCCGCGGCGTCGCGGCGATCGAGCCGGAGGGCGACTTCCGGGCGACGATCGCCACCGCGCGGGAGCAGACGATCGCAGCGCTGCGCGGCGGCGCCGACGTGGTGTTCCAGGCGACGTTCTTCGACGGGCGGTTCTACGGACGCGCCGACTTCCTCGTCAAGGACGGCGACGGCGGCGGCGAACGCCAGGCGAGCTCGACGCCCCGGCCGCGCTACGCCGTCGTGGACACGAAGCTGACCGCCAAGGTGCGCGGCACGGCCCTGCTCCAGCTTGCCGCGTACGCCGACCAGCTCCTCGCCCTCGACGTGCCGATCACCGACCGGGTGTGGCTGCACCACGGCAACGGCGTGCGCAGCGACCACCTGCTCGCCGATCTCCTCGAGGTCTACCGCGGCGAGCGGCGGCTCGTGGAGGGCCTCATCGACGCCCACGTCGCGCTCGGGCGTCCCGTCTCGTGGCAGGAGTGGCGCGATGGCGACGCCGAGCCTGCCGAGCTCGCGCTCCTGCCCGCCGGTCTCGGCGTACGTCGGCGCGCGTGCGGGCGGTGCGAGGCGTGCACGCCCGAGGTGGAGCGGACCGACGACGTCCGGCTCGTGCACGGCATGAAGGCGGTGCACCGCACGCGGCTGTTCGCCGCCGGCGTGCACACGGTGGCCGAGCTCGGCGCCCTGCGCACGCCGGTGCCCCGGATCCCGCCGCTGGTCCAGGACCGGCTCGTCCGCCAGGCGGCCGCGCAGGCCGGGCAGCGCGCGCGGATCGCCGCGGTCGAGGCGGCCGGCTGGACCCTCGGTCCGGGCGCGCGGGTCGTGACGCCCGACGGCGTGCCGCTCGCCGACGTCGACCCCGCGGCGTCCGCGGCGCTCGAGCCGGTCGTGCGGTTCCAGGTGCTCCAGCGGGAGGGCCGGCACGTCCTGGCCGCGCTGCCCGCGCCCGACCCGGGCGACGTCTACTTCGACTTCGAGGGCGACCCCATGTGGGCGCCGCACGGCGCGCTCGAGGGTGGCCTGGAGTACCTGTTCGGGCTCGTCGAGGAGGGCGAGCAGGAGCGGTACGTCGCGTTCTGGGCACACGACCGAGCGCAGGAGAAGGCGGCGCTCGTCGACTTCCTCGCCTGGCTGCAGCGGCGCCGCGCGCGCTTTCCCGGGATGCACGTCTACCACTACGCGTCCTACGAGAAGACCGCGCTCGAGCGGCTGGCCGAGCGGCACGGCGCGGGGCTGGAAGAGGTGCTCACGCTCGTGCGCGAGGGCGTCCTCGTGGACCTCTACCCGGTGGTGCGCAACGCCGTCGTCGTCTCGCAGCCCTCCTACGGCCTCAAGTCGCTCGAGCCCCTCTACATGGGCGCCGAGCTGCGCGACGCGGGCGGCGTGACGACCGGCGGCGACTCCGTCATCGCCTACGCCGAGGCCGCGGCCGCGCGCGGGGCGGGCGAGCCGGGCGCCGAGGAGGCCTTTGCCGCGGCCATGGCGGAGATCGCCGACTACAACCGGTACGACTGCGTCTCCACCCGCCGACTGCTGCTCTGGCTGCGCTCGCTGGCCGGCGCCGGAGCCGGCGTCACGTCGCAGCCCGTCTCGACCGCGGAGTCTTCGGCGCGCGGCCCGGCGCCCGTCGGCACACCCGGCCCGGCCGCCGACCTGCCCGCGTCGCCCGCCACGCCCGGCCCGACGGCGAGCCCCGAGATCGGCCTTCGTCCCACCGGCGAGCAGCGCCTCGTGGGCGCGCTCCTCGCCGCCGCGGGCGAGTCGCCCCGCTCCGACGACGACCAGGCGTTCGCCCTCCTCGCGGCGGCCGTCGACTACCATCGGCGCGAGCAGGCTCCGGGCTGGCGCGAGCACTTCGAGCGGCTCGCCCAGCCGCGCGACTGGTGGGCCGAGACGCGCGACGTGCTCAGCGTCGGCGACGGGCCCGAGGCGGTCGAGGTGGTCGAGCCGTGGTCGACCGCCGGGCGCTACCGCCGGCGGCGGCTGCGCCTGACCGGCACGCTCGGGCCGGCCAGCTCCCCCGACGCCGGCCGCGACGTCTTCTGCCTGCACCCCGCCGGTGCCGCCGAGGGCCTGCGGATCGGCACCGGCGCGGCCTACGCCGCCACGAACGCGGTCCTCGCCGAGGTCTCGGTCTCACCCGACGGCACGCGCGCCGTGTTCGAGGTCGTCGAGCGGGCGCCGGCCGAGTTCGCCGAGGGTGTCGGCGTCGACGCGACCCCGGTCGCCGTCGTGCCCGGCGCCCCCGTGCCCACGAAGAACCCGCACGCGGCGATCATCGACGTCGCCGCGCGGGCCGCGGGACTCTCGCTCCGCGATCTGGACGCGCTCCCCGCCGGTGCCCCCACGCCGTCGGGCACGCCGGCGCTGTCGGACACCGCCGCGGTCGAGCTGCTCCGACGCCGCACGCCGCGCCTGGCGGGCGGGGGCGCGCTGCCGCCGCTCGGGGAGGACCGCGCCGCCGCGATCGCGCGGGCGACCGCCGCGCTCGACCGCTCCTACCTGGCCGTGCAGGGGCCGCCGGGCAGCGGCAAGACGCACGTCGGCGCGCGGGTCATCGCGCGGCTCGTGCAGCAGCTGGGCTGGCGGGTCGGCGTCGTCGCGCAGTCGCACGCCGTGGTGGAGAACCTGCTCGACCAGGTGGTCGCCGGTGGGCTCGACGCGGCCCAGGTCGCCAAGAAGCCCGCCACCACGCCGGACCTGTCCGACCCCGCCGTCGTCCCGCCGCCGTGGACGATGCTCGGGCCGGACGCGCACGCGACCTTCCTCGCGCAGCACGCCTCGGACGGGTGCGTCATCGGCGGCACGATGTGGGACTTCACCAACAGGTCACGGATCGCCGACGGCGAGCTGGACCTCCTCGTCGTCGACGAGGCCGGGCAGTTCTCGCTCGCGAACACGCTCGCCGCGTCCACGTCTGCGCGGCGGCTCCTGCTGCTGGGCGACCCGCAGCAGCTGCCGCAGGTGAGCCAGGGCCACCACGACGAGCCCGTCGACCAGTCCGCGCTCGCCTGGGTGACCGGTGGGGAGCCGGTGATGCCGCCCACGCACGGCTACTTCCTCGACCGCTCGTGGCGCATGCACTCGGCGCTGTGCGCCGCGGCCTCCGACCTGGCCTACGCAGGCCGGCTGCGCTCGGAGGTCGACGTCACCGACGTCCGGCACCTGGACGGCCTCGCGCCGGGCGTGCACCGGCGGCCGGTCGCGCACCGTGGCAACAGCTCGGCGTCCACGGAAGAGGCAGCCGAGGTCGTCCGGCTGGTGCGCGACCTCATCGGCCGGCCGTGGCGGCCCGACGGCGAGAGCGCGCCGCGCCCCACCGAGTCCCGCGACGTGCTGGTCGTCGCCGCCTACAACGCGCAGGTCGCCCTCGTGCGGGCGATGCTCGACGACGCCGGCCTGCCCGGCGTGCGCGTCGGCACGGTCGACAAGTTCCAGGGCCAGGAGGCCGCCGTCGCGATCGTGACGCTCGCGGCGTCGTCGGCCCGGGAGATCCCGCGCGGCGTCGGGTTCCTGCTGGACCGGCACCGGCTCAACGTGGCGGTGTCGCGCGGCCAGTGGGCCGCGGTGCTCGTCGCCTCGCCCGCACTCACCGACGGCGTGCCCCTGGACGGCGACGCGCTCGCCGACCTCGGCGCCTACCTGCGCCTGTGCGCCCGCGCACCCGTGCTCGAGCTGCGCGAGGCCCAACCGCTCGGGGCGTAGCGGGGACGGGGGGAAGCAGGTGCGGCGCCGGTGCGGCGCGCAAGCTCGACCGGCGCCGGTGCGGCGCGCAGTCTCGACCGGCGCCGGTGCGGCGCGCAGTCTCGACCGGCGCCGGTAGCGTGTGCTCACCGCACGCGGGCGCCGAGTCGACCGCAAGCACGCGAAGGCCCCCCGCCCTGCTGGGCGGGGGGCCTCCTCTCCTCCTGGCAGCGATCGGCGTCAGCCCTTGACCGACCCCGCCAGAAGCCCTCGGACGAAGTACCGCTGCAGCGAGAAGAACACCACGAGCGGCACGATCATCGAGATGAACGCACCCGCGGTGAGCAGGTGCCACTGGCCGCCGCGCGAGCCCGCGAGCTCGGCGATCGCCACCGTGATCGGGCGGCTGCCGGTGTCGGTGAACGTCAGGCCGACGAGCAGGTCGTTCCAGACCCAGAGGAACTGGAAGATCCCGAACGCGGCGATCGCCGGGACGAGGAGCGGCAGCAGCACCTGGAAGAAGATCTTCACGTGGCCGGCGCCGTCCACCCGGGCCGCCTCGACCAGCGCGGGCGGGATGTCTTTCATGAAGTTGTGCAGCAGGAAGATCGCCAGCGGCAGGCCGAACATCGCGTGCGAGATCCACACCGACCAGAAGGTGCCGTTGATCCCCATGTCGACGTACGCCTTGAGCAGCGGCACGAGCGCCACCTGAAGCGGCACGACTTGCAGCGCGAACATCGCCACGAACAGGAAGTTGCGCCCCTTGAAGTCGATCCACGCGAACGCGTAGGCCGCCAGCAGCGCGATCGTGATCGGGATGAGCACGGCCGGCAGCGTGATGACGAACGAGTTGACGAAGAACGGCCCCAGACCGCCGGACCCGGACCAGGCGGTCTCGTAGTTCTGGACGGTGAACGGACCGGTCAGGCCGGTCCACCAGCCGCTGCGGCGGATGTCCAGCTCCGGTCGGAACGAGGTCACCAGCAGGCCGACGGACGGGATGGTCCACAGGATCGCCACGAGGATCGCGACGGCCGACGCCCAGGGCGAGGACAGGCGCGAGGCGGCGGACTCCGACCGTTCGGCGATCTTCGAGCGACGCAGCCGCCCACGGCGCCGCTCGTCACCTCCGCCGTCGGCCGTCTCGACGAGAGTCGTGGACTCGATCGCGGGATAGCTCATCGGATCTCCTCCACCTTCTTCATCTGCCCGATGTTGTAGACGACGATCGGGATGACCAGGACGAACAGGATGACGGCGAGGGTGGCCGCGAGGCCCTGGTTCGCCTGCCGGAACTGCTGCGTGTAGAACTCGTTCGCCACGACCGACGTGCCGAACTGGCCACCGGTCATCGTGCGGACGATGTCGAACACCTTGAGCGTGCCCATCGCGATCGTCGTGAGCACGACGACGAGGGCAGGCCGGACGCTCGGGATCGTGATGTAGCGGAACATGCTCATGCCCTTGAGCCCGTCCAGCCGCGCCGCCTCGATGATGTCGTCGGGGATCGCCTTGATCGCGGCCGAGAGGATGGTCATCGCGAAACCGGTCTGGATCCAGATCATCACGACGATGAGGAAGAACGTGTTCCACGGCTGGGTGGAGAGGAACTGCTGCGGCTCGCCGCCGAGCCACACGATCACCTGGTTGAGCAGACCGGTCTGCTTCACACCGGGCTGGTTGGGCTTGAACTCGTAGACGAACTTCCAGATGATCGAGGCGCCCACCATGGAGATCGCCATCGGCAGGAAGACCAGCGCCTTGGCCACCTTCTCCCCGCGGGTGCGGTCCACCAGCACGGCGTAGATCAAGCCCAGTGCCGTCGAGAGCAGCGGCACGAGGATGACCCAGATCGCGGTGTTGCGCAGCACGAGCAGGAGCTCGGGGTTGCTGAACGCCTGAGAGTAGTTGTCAAGGCCGACCCAGGCGCTGCCGTTCTTGTTCTTGAACGAGTTGATGATCGTGAGGATCGCGGGATAGATCAGGCCGATCGTCACGAGGATGATCGCCGGGCCCGCGAAGGCCACGGCGACGACGGTGCCGCTGATCCGCTTGGGGCGGTCGACGGCGAACAGGATGAGGGCCATGACGGCGGCGAACAGGAGGATCGCGATGACCATCACCACGATCTTCTCGCCCGCGGCCTCAGGCCGGAGCAACCAGTCCATGAAGGGGCTCCCTCCCGCCGGCGACGTCACCGGCGGATGCGTGTCCGACCTCGCGGCCGGAGAGGTGGGCTGACTCGAGCAGGACCTCGAGACTGGCTCGGCACGAGTGCCGAGGTGGAACGAGGGGGCCCACCAGGAGGTGGACCCCCTCGAACCGGTGCTACGGGTGAAGCGGGGTGCCGGCGCTCAGCCGGCGCTGTGCCGTTCGACGGGCGATCAGCTGCTGGCGGGCCAGGAGGCCTCGATCGTGTCGACCACCGTCTGGGTGTCCGTGCCGGTCAGCCAGTTGACGATGCCGGTCCAGAACGTCCCGGCGCCGACCTCGCCGGGCATGAGGTCCGAGCCGTCGAAGCGGAACACGGACTCCGGGTCCTGGAGGATCTGGGCGTTGAGCTTGTCGAACTCGGTCGCGAGGTTCTCCGGGTCCAGGCCCTTGTTGGCGCTGACCCAGCCGCCGGTGTCGGTGGCCTTCGCCTTGGCGTTGGCCCACTCCGGGGAGGACAGGTAGGTCTGGAACGCCTGGACCTCGGGACGGTCGGCGAACGCGGCCACGAACTCGCCGCCGCCGAGGACCGGCTTGCTCGTGCCGTCGCCCGGGAGGTAGAACGCGTAGACGTCGCCGTCGGGGGCCACGTTGGTGCCCTCGGGCCACTGCGTCGCGTAGAAGTTCGCGGCGCGGTGCATCCAGCAGGTGCCGTCGAGGATCCCGAAGCCGGCGTCCGTCCACGTCGTGGTGGCGATCGAGTCGACGCCGCCGAGGCCGGCGTTGACGAACTCCGGGTTCTTGAGGATCTCGCCGGCGGTGTCCCACGCGTCGACGATCTGCGGGTCGTTGAACGGGATCTCGTGGGTGACCCACTGGTCGTAGACGTCGGGGCCGGCGGTGCGCAGCACCACGTCCTCGATCCAGTCGGTGCCCGGCCAGCCGGTCGCGTCACCGGACTCGACACCGGCGCACCACGGCATTGCGCCGTTGCCCGCCTTGGCCTCGTCGGCGATCGTCTGCGACAGGGTGATCATGTCGTCCCACGTCTCCGGGATCTCGTAGCCCGCGTCCTCGAACATCGAGGGCGAGTACCAGACGAAGGACTTCACGTTGGCGCCGAGCGGAGCGGCGTAGAACGTGCCGTCGACCGAGCCGTAGTCCTTCCACTTCGGGTCGTAGTACTCGTCCACGTTCGCGGCGGTCTGCTCGGGCGCCGCCACGATCTTGTCGCCGTACTGCGTGACGATCGTGTTAAGCAGGCCCGGCTGGGGCAGGTACGCGACGTCGGGCAGGTTGCCCGCCTGGATCCGCACCAGGAGCTGCGCCTCGAACTCGCGCGAGCCCTCGTAGTTGATGGTGACGCCGGTGCAGTCCTCGAACGGCTTGTACGACGCGATCTGCTGGTCCGACTCCGGCTCCACGATCGACGTGTAGACCGACACGCTCGTGCCGCTCAGGTCGCCGAACTCCTCGTACGGTGCGCAGTCGATCCCCTCGGCCGTGTCGCCGCCGCCGTCGCCCGTCGCATCGCCCCCACCGGTGGCGTCCCCACCGCCACCGTCGCCGCCCGAACACGCGGCCAGAACGAGTGCGAGCGAGCCAGCAGCCACGATGGCAGCGCTCCCACGCACACGTCGCATCCCAATCGATGAGGTCATCTCGTTGCTCCTCCACAGCGTCGTGGTTCGCCGCCCCCGGTCAGGCCGCGGCGATCCCCCGAAGGGGCTGACCGCCCGATACAACCCCGGGACAGCGCGCTGCGCAACTGACGAAACGATTCAGTGCCGTAACGGTTGCGTAACGGACGCCATCGAATCGCAAGAATCCAGTAAAGACTTGCGGTGCCTTGCGAGCGAGCGTTCGACGCGGCGGCCACCGGGACCACGTGGGGCGCGCCGTCGGACACGTGGCCACGTCTACGGTGGACACGGCGACCGCGGCGTCCACAGGAGACGCGACTTCGGTCTCGTTGCCGCGTCCCTGGTGGACACCACGACCACGGCGTCCACGCAGCGCGCTCGAGGAGCCCCGTTGCCGCGCCCACGGTGGACGTGGCGACCGCGGCGTCCACGCAGCACGCGGCAGGAGCCCCGCTGCCGCGCCCACGGTGGACACGGCGACCGCAGCGTCCACGCAGCACGCACCAAGAGCCCCGCTACCGCGTCCCTGGTGGACACGGCGACCGCAGCGTCCACGCAGCACGCGGCAGGAGCCCCGCTGCCGCGCCCACGGTGGACGTGGCGACCGCGGCGTCCACGCAGCACGCACCAAGAACCCCGGGTGACGCGCCCCACGCAGGCCCGCGCACGCCCGTGGCGACCCCCGCGGGGACCGCCACGGGCCACGCGCAACCGGCGTCAGACCGCCGTCGTCGCCCCGATCTCCGCGCGCACCCGCCGGGCCGCCCCGACGAGCGCCTGCAGCGCCGCCGTCGTCTCGGCGTAGCCGCGCGTCTTGAGCCCGCAGTCCGGGTTGACCCACAGCGAGCGCTCGCCCACCGACTCCAGTGCAAGCCGGAGCAGCTCGGTGACCTCCTCCTCGGACGGCACCCGCGGGGAGTGGATGTCCCATACGCCCGGACCGATGCCGCGCTCGAAGCCGGCCGCCGCGACGGCGGGCAGCAGCGACATCCGCGAGCGGGCCGCCTCCACGGAGGTGACGTCGGCGTCGAGCGCGTCGATCGCCCCGAACACCTCTTCGAACTCCGAGTAGCACAGGTGCGTGTGCACCTGGGTGCGCACCGCCACCCCCGAGGTCGCGAGCCGGAAGGCCGCGACCGCCCAGGCCAGGTAGGCGTCCTGGTCCGCGCGGCGCAGCGGCAGCAGCTCGCGCAGCGCCGGCTCGTCCACCTGGATCACGCCGATGCCGGCGGCCTCGAGGTCGGCGACCTCGTCCCGCAGCGCGAGGCCGACCTGCGTCGCGGTGTCGCCGAGCGGCAGGTCGTCGCGCACGAAGGACCACGCGAGGATCGTCACGGGCCCGGTGAGCATGCCCTTGACCGGGGCCGACGTGAGCGACGCCGCGTAGGTGGCCCAGGGCACGGTGATCGGAGCGGGCCGCGCGACGTCGCCCCACAGGATCGAGGGACGTGTGCAGCGCGAGCCGTAGGACTGCACCCAGCCCTGCTGCGTCACCGCGAAGCCGTCGAGCTGCTCCGCGAAGTACTGCACCATGTCGTTGCGCTCCGGCTCGCCGTGCACGAGCACGTCCAGCCCGAGCTCCTCCTGCAGCGCGATCACGCTGGCGACCTCGGCGCGCATCGCGTCCTCGTAGCCCTGTTCGGTGAGCTCGCCGCGGCGCAGCGCGGCCCGCGCCCGGCGCAGCTCTGCGGTCTGCGGGAAGGAACCGATCGTCGTGGTCGGCAGCGCCGGCAGGTCGAGCACCGCCTCCTGCGCAGCGCGGCGCACCGCGTACGGCTCCCGCGTGAAGGACGACGGCGTGAGCGCGGCAGCCCGCGCCCGCACCTCGGGCCGGACCACGCCGGGCGCGCCGGCACGGTCGGCCAGGGCGGTCCGGGCCGCGGCGAACGCGTCGGGTGCGCCGTCGGCGCCGGCCGCGATCGCGAGCACCTCGGCCACCTTCTCGTCCGCGAACGCCAGCCAGCCGGCCACGCGCTCGGGCAGCAGCGGGGCACCGGCCTCGTCGGCCACCGTGTGCGGGACGTGCAGGAGCGACGTCGACGTCGAGACCGTCGTCGCGCCCGCGCCCAGCGCAGCCAGCGCGGCGGCCCGCTCGGCCGCCGCGTCGAGGTCGGTGCGCCAGACGTTGTGTCCGTCGACCACGCCCGCGACCAGGGTGAGCGCGCCGAGGTCGGGCGCCTCGCCGTCGGGCAGCTCACCCTTGACCAGGTCGACGCCCACGGCCTCGACCCCCGCGCCCGCGAGCGCCTCGAGCGCCTCGCCGGGCAGCGTGCCGTAGGGCGCGGCGACGAAGATCGCCGGTCGCTCCTGCGCCGCGGCGAGCGCTGCGTACGCGTACCCGACGGCGGAGGCGAGCTCCGCCGTCGTGCGCGCCCAGGAGTCGCTCACCAGGGCGGGCTCGTCGAGCTGCACCCACTCCGCGCCCGCCGCGCGCAGGTCCGCGAGGAGCGCGGCGTAGCCGGCGACGACGTCGTCGAGCCGGTCGAGCGGGTCGAAGCCCGCCGGGGCGTCGGCCGCGGCCTTGGCGAGCAGGAGGAACGTCACGGGACCCACGAGCACCGGACGGCCGGCCACGCCGAGCGCCGCCGCCTCGCGGACGTGGTCGGCGCGGCGCGAGCCACGGTAGGCGAGCGGGGTGTCCGGGCCGATCTCGGGCACGAGGTAGTGGTAGTTGGAGTCGAACCACTTGGTCATCTCGAGCGGACCCTGCGCCGTCGTGCCGCGCGCGAGCGCCCACTCGACGGCGAGCGGCAGCGGCTGCACCGTCGCGCCGTCCACCTCGGTCAGGAGCGGAGCGACCTCGGGGTCGGTGGCGAGCCGCGCAGGCAACGCACCGAGTGCGAGCACGACGTCGAGCACCTGGTCGTAGTGGGCGAAGTCCAGCGGGACGGCGGCCGGCTCGGTGAGGCCGAGGTCGCGCAGGCGCGTCACGGCTGCGCGACGCACCTGCGCGGCGCTCGCCTCGAACGCGGCCTCGTCGGTGCGGCCGGCCCAGTGGTCCTCGAGCGCACGCTTGAGCTCGCGGCGGGGGCCGATGCGCGGGTAGCCGAGGATCGTGGCGGCGGGGAACGGGGTGGACTGAGTGGTCATGGTGCTCTCCTGGAACGGGCGGTGGCGAGGAGAGGCTTCGTGCTCGCCGGTGGTCGGGTGAGGTCGAGTGACTGAGGGAGGCGGCTCAGGCCGGAGCCAGGACCTCGTCGAGCAGCCGCGTCACCGCGGCGTGCTGGTTGAACGTGTAGAGGTGCAGACCGGGGGCGCCCGCGGCGAGCACGCCGCGGACGAGGTCGGCGGTGCGCCGCACGCCGAGCGCGTACGCCTCCTCCGGGCCGCCGGCCGCCTCGAGCTCGGCGAGCAGCTCGGCGGGCTCGGGGATCCGGTTGAGCGCGCACAGCCTGCGGATCCGGTCGGGGTCGGTGAGCGGGAGCACGCCCGGCACGAGCGGCAGGACGATCCCGGCCGCGCGCGCGGCGCGCTGCAGCGCGACGTACGCCTCGACGTCGAAGAACACCTGGGTGATTGCGAAGTCCGCCCCCGCGTCCTGCTTGGCGCGCAGGGCGGTGAGCTCGTCGTCGCGCACCTGGAACTCGCCGGACAGGCCGGGCACGGTGTAACCCGGGTAGGCGGCGACGGCGATGCTCACGCCGTCGCGCCGGGTGCGGCGAGCGACGAGGCGCTCGACCGGGCTCGCGGGCGGCAGGCCGAAGCGCTCCGCCTCCACCTCGCGGATGAGCGCGACGAGGTCGCACGCGCGCGCCAGGCCGTCACCCCCCGGCGACCACTCGCCGCCCTCGGGCGGGTCGCCGCGCAGCGCCAGGAAGTCGCGCACGCCCGCGTCGAGCAGGCCGCTGACGACGTCGCGCAGCTGCGACCGGCTGCGCCCCACGCAGGTGAGGTGGGCAATGACTGGGACTCGGGTCTCGGCCAGCAGGTGCTCGACGAGCGCCTGCGAGCGCTCCGACGTGGTGCCCGAGGCGCCGTAGGTGACCGAGAAGTAGTCCGCCTCGCCGGCCGCCAGGCGCGCCGCCGTCTCGTGGACCTGCTCCTCGCCGCGCGGAGTGCGCGGTGGGTAGAGCTCGAAGCTGATCGTGGGTCGTGGGGCGCGGTAGAGCTCCGACGTGGTCATCGTCGCCTCCCGCTGCGCCACGGGTGGTGTGCCCGCATGGTGTCTCCATCGATCCTGGCGTGAGCACCCTTCCCGCGGGAGGCTTCCGTTGGGGGTTGCTGCGGCGTCGACGAGCCAGGTCTCTCGGCCGCTCTGGATGGTGTGGGGAGCCTAGCGCGGGCGCCGAATCCCCGTCCACGGACCGGATCGCCGTCCGCATCGCGAGACGGAGTGCGAGGTGCCCTGCTGGGCCATCTGTTGTGCCGCTCAACCTGCGCCGTCTCCTTCCGCCCATCGCTCTAGATGCACATCATTCTCATGTGCAACTACGGCCCCCTCGTGCGACGAACC
>NZ_VENP01000025.1 GCF_006351005.1 Miniimonas arenae
CGCTGGGCGCTGCCCCGTCGGGATCGGCCACGGCCACGGCGTGGGTGGCGATCCGGCGCAGCTGGTCGGGGTCGAACGTGGTGGCGTGGCTGGTGAGGACCTGTTCGAGCTCGGTGACGTCCTCGTGGTCCAGCACGGCGGCGACGCGTTCGAGGGCGCGCAGGACCCCGGTGGTGGCTTCCCGGTCCAGGTGCGGCAGCGCCGACGCAAGGACGGGGCGCTCGGCAGGAACGACCTCCCCGCTGAGAGTGGTGCGAGGGGTCAGGGCGTGGCCGAGGCGGATGCGGCGGCCGGCCTCGGCGCCACTGATCCGCAACCGCATCCGCAGCAGGTCCCGCGCCCGCGCATAGCGGGTACGCGGGCCGGGACCCGGGGCGGAATCGACGCCGCCGGTGTCGCCCGAGCACCCCACGATGTCGGCGCGGTCGCCGGCACGGCAGGAACCGTCACTGGTGTCAGCCGGGTCGGGCACGAGGGCGGGTCCCGGGAGAGTTCCGCCGTGGTCGACGAGGAGGCCCTGCCCGGAGGGGACGTCGGTGGTGGCGTGCTCGAGAGCGGCGGCGAGATGGAGCTGCAGGCGGGTCGGGCGCCGGGTGGTGGCCTCGACGAGCTCGGCGAAGTGGAGGGTTCGTTCGGTCGTGGGGGCGGTGAGGGTCTCGTGCTCGACGATGGTCTCGAGGGTGGCCAGGGCAGCGTCCAGGTCGGCCTGCGCGTGGTGCGCGGGGTCGAGGAGGAGCGGGGCGGCCATGTAGCGAGTCTAGGACACACTTGTGCGATCTACAAGACCTGAACTGCGCAAACATATCCACAAGGAGAGTCTCGGGTCGACTCCGGGAGTGCCTGGGGACAACCCGCGAAGTCCCCCCTGTCGAGCCCCGCGGCGCGCCGCGACCGCCACCTCGCCGCAACCCTCAGCGCGCCGCGACCGCCACCTCGCCGCAACCCTCAGCGCGCCGCGACCGACCTCCCCGCAACCCTCGGCGGACCCGTCAGCCCACCTCGCCGAGTCCCCGGCGAGTGCCGACACCGTCAGCTCCATCGACGGTCGGTCTCGGTGGACATGAGGCGCGGCCACCAGTCGCCGCGCGATCGCCCGCGATGCGGAGCTTCAGCCCCGCGCGCCCTCGTACTCGGTGAGCTGGGCGATCCGGCGCGCGTGCCGCGGGTCCTGCGAGAACGGCTCGGCCACGAACGCGTCGACGAACGACGTCGCCTCCTCGACCGTGTGCATCCGACCACCGATCGCGAGCACGTTGGCGTCGTTGTGCTGGCGCGCCAGCCGCGCGGTGTCGAGGTTCCAGGCCAGGGCCGCCCGCACGCCGCGCACCTTGTTCGCGGCGATCTGCTCGCCGTTGCCGCTCCCGCCGATCACGATGCCCAGGGCGGGCGCGACGGCGGACCCGTCCCCTCCGCCGTCGGCCACCGTAGCCTCGGCGGCCGCGATGCAGAACGCGGGGTAGTCGTCCTGCGGGTCGTAGGTGAGGGCCCCGTGGTTCACGACGTCGTGACCGGCGGCGACGAGGTGCTCCACGAGCGCCTCCTTCAGCTCGAAACCGGCGTGGTCGGAGGCGATGTGGATGCGCATGGGCCCATCGTGGCACGGCCCCCCTCGGGTCGGGAGCCCGCGGGAGTCCGCCTGGCGCGCGCCGACCACCCGCACCCTCAGACCTCGCGCACGCGCACCCTCAGACCTCGAGCACGTACTCCACGGAGCGGTTCGTCGCCACGAACCCCGCGCGCTCGTACAGCCCGAGCGCGCCGGAGGGGTTGGCCGTGTCGACGTCGAGCACCGCCCGGTCCAGCCCCGCGTCGCGCGTGGCCCGCAGGTAGCGCGCGAGCAGCGCCGGCGCGATCCCGCGCCGACGGCCCGCCCGGACCACGCCGAGCACGCCCAGATAGCTGCTCGTGTAGCCCTGGAGCTCCCAGTCCTCGGGGTTGGCGCTGACGAGGGCGAACCCGAGCACGACGTCCGCCTCGTCGACGGCGAGCCACGACAGGTCCTCGCGGAACAGCTCCCCGCCCACGAACGTCGCCCACTCCTGGGGCGTGCGCGGCTGGCTGCCCCAGTGGTCGCGGAAGGCGTCGTTGCGGGCGTCGAGCGCGTCCTGCGCGCGGTCGGCCGAGTACGGGACGAGCCGCACGCCGTCGGGCACGGGCGGCTCGACCACCGCGAGCGCCTCGCCCGACTCCCCCGCCGCACCGACGAGGTCGCGCTCCATGGTCGTGAAGTACCGCTCGGGGACGAACCCGAGCCGCTCGTGCAGCGCCATGCCGCCCCGGTTGCGCTCGTCCGCGCCGCTGCGCACCCACGCGGGCAGCGCCTCCTCGCACGTGGCGATCTGCTGCACGCCGCGCGCCGTCAGCCACGCGAGCAGCACGCGCCCGATGCCGCGCCCGCGCGCCCGCGGGTGCACACCCCCGTTCGCGTACGCCTGCACGCGCGTCTCGCGCCCCGGCATGAGCTCGATCAGTCCCCAGGCGAGCGCCTCGCCGTCGTGCCCGACGGCGAGCACCGAGTCGCGCGTCAGCGTCACGTGGGGCGCGTCCAGCTCGTCCTCGACGTCCTCGCGCGGCGTGGTCCAGTCGGGATGGTCGACGGCGTCCATCGCCTTCTGCAGCGCCGTCACCACATCGACGTCGGTCAGCTCGACCGGGCGCCACGTCGCGACATCGGGGTGCGCGAGAGTCGGCAGCCGCGGCGGGGACACGCGGTCGCACAGCCGCGCGAGACCGGCGCGTGCGCCGGGTGCGCCTGCACCGTCGGCGGCAGACGCAGACGCAGTGGCAGAGGCGGGGGCAGTACCGCGGTCAGCGGCGCGGTCAGTGGCACGGTCAGTGGCATCGCCGTCGTCGACGCGCGGCGTCTCGCTCGTGGTGGCCATGCGCCCAGTGCACCATCGGGGCACCAGATCGGGCCAGCCGATTCTCTCGCCTAGCATCGACATCGTGCCCGCCGAGAACATCGCAGCCGCCTCCCCCGCCACCACCCCGGAGCCCGCCGCCACCGACGCCGCCTACCACGCCCACCTCGTCGCCACCGGCGGCGACCCCACGGTCCGGCCGCAGGACGACCTCTACCGCCACGTCAACGGGCGCTGGCTCGCCGAGGCGGAGATCCCCGCCGACCGCGCCCGCTACGGGGAGTTCCACCGCCTCGCCGAGGAGGCCGAACGGGACGTCCGCGCGATCGTCGAGGCCGCGGACGGCTCCCCCGAGGCCTCGCTGGAGTCCCGCCAGGTCGCCACGCTGTACGCCTCCTTCATGGACACCGCCGCGATCGAGGCCGCGGGCACGCAGCCACTCGAGGAGGACCTCGCGCTGGTGGCGGGTGCCGCCGGCCGCACCGAGCTGGCCCGCGTGATCGGCGCGCTGGCCGCGACCGGCGTGGGCGGTCCGTTCGGGCTCTACGTCGACACCGATGCGGGCGACCCGGACTCCTACGCGCTCCACCTCTACCAGTCCGGACTGGGCCTGCCCGACGAGTCCTACTACCGCGACGAGGCGAACGCCGCGCTGCGCGAGGCCTACCCCGGACACGTCGCCCGCCAGCTCGTCCTGGCGACCGAGGCGGACGAGCCCACGGCGCACGCCCGGGCGACGGCGATCCTCGCCCTGGAGACCCGGCTCGCCGCGGGGCACTGGGACCGCGTGAAGGACCGCGACGCCGTCGCGACCTACAACCCGACGACGCGGGCCGAGCTCGCCGTCGCGCTCGACGGTTTCGACCTCGCCGCGTACGCCGAGGGCCTCGGGCTGACCGACGCGATGCTCGAGCACGTCGTGGTCCGCGAGCCCGACTACCTCCAGGCGTTCGCGCAGGCGTGGCGCGAGGTCGACCTCGAGACGTGGCGCACGTGGCTCGCGTGGCGCGTGGTCCGCTCCCGCGCGCCCTACCTCACGGACGCGATCTCCGCGGAGAACTTCGACTTCTACGGCCGCCGGCTCACCGGCGCCCCGCAGCAGCGCGAGCGGTGGAAGCGCGGCGTCGGGTTCGTCGAGGGCGCCGTCGGCGACGCCGTCGCGCGCCTCTACGTCGCCGAGCACTTCCCGCCCGAGCACAAGGCAAGGATGGACGCGCTCGTCCAGCGGCTGGTCGAGGCCTACCGCGTCTCGATCCAGGACCTGGAGTGGATGACGCCCGCGACACGCGAGAAGGCTCTCGAGAAGCTCGCCGCGTTCACGCCGAAGATCGGCTACCCGGCGCGCTGGAAGGACTACTCCGACCTCGCCGTCGGGCCCGACCTGCTTGCCAACGTGCGCGCCGCGAACCGGCACGAGACGGCGCGCGAGCTCACGAAGCTCGGCGGGCCGGTGGACCGCGACGAGTGGTTCATGACCCCGCAGACGGTCAACGCCTACTACAACCCGGGGATGAACGAGATCGTGTTCCCCGCGGCGATCCTCCAGCCGCCGTTCTTCTCCCCCGACGCCTCCGACGCCGCGAACTTCGGCGGCATCGGCGCCGTGATCGGGCACGAGATCGGCCACGGCTTCGACGATCACGGCAGCGAGTACGACGGCGCAGGTCGCCTCGTGAACTGGTGGTCACCCGAGGACAAGGTGGAGTTCGAGCGACGCACCCGGGCGCTGGTGGACCAGTACGACGCCGTGCGCCCGACGCAGCTCGTCGAGGGACCGCACGTGAACGGGCAGCTCACGCTCGGGGAGAACATCGGCGACCTCGGCGGGCTCGGGATCGCGATCACCGCGTACCGGCTGGCGCGCGCGGACCGGGCGGCCTCGCCCGAGGGCACGACGGACGACGACGAGGCGGCCGGCCTGCGCGAGCTGTTCGAGGCGTGGGGCCTGATCTGGCGGTGCAAGGGACGCGACGCCGAGGTGCTGCGGCTCCTCACGGTCGACCCGCACTCGCCGGAGGAGTTCCGCTGCAACGGCGTGGTCCGCAACCTCGACGAGTTCCACGAGGTCTACGGCGTCCAGCCCGGCGACGCGCTGTGGCTCGAGCCGAGCGAGCGCGTCCGCATCTGGTAGCCGGCGGGGTCTCCGGGCCCGCGCGCCCGCGGGAAATCCCTGGCCCGCGCGCGCGCCGCGGTGCTGGGATGTCGGCCATGACCCTCACCGAGGTACCCGCCGCCGAGCAGGAGCAGCGCCCCGACGCGAGCAGCGCCGCATCCGTGCCCGCATCCGCACCCACCGCGAGCGTCCTCGTGCAGCCGGGAGCGCCCGGCTACACCACGGTCGAGCTCGACCCGACCGACGACGCCGACAAGGCGGCGATGATCGACGTCGACGAGTGGGCCTTCTCGTTCGTCTACCCCACCGAGGCGCTCGAGAACACACACTTCGTGCCCGAGAAGGGCCGCACCGTCGGGGTGCGGCACGAGCGCGACGGTCTCGTCGCCGTCCACGCCTCCTACGAGGCGGATCTGCGGGTCCCGGGCGGCGCGGTGCCGGCCGCCGGCCTCACCTGGGTCGGCGTGCACCCGGGCCACCGCCGGCGCGGACTCGCGACGGCGATGCTCACCACCCACCTGCAGCGCACCGCCGAGCGGGGCGAGCCGGTCTCGGCGCTGTTCGCCGCCGAGCCCGAGATCTACGGCCGGTACGGCTACGGCCTCGCGGCGCGCTCGGTCGACGTGCAGCTGGGCCGCGGCGTCGCGCTGCGTGACGTCCCCGGGACCGAAGGGCTGACGTGCTCGCTCGAGCGTGCGTCCGAGGACCGTCACCTCGCCCTGGTCGCCGACCTGCTCGACCGGGCCGCCCGGCCCGGAGAGCTGTTCCCTCGCCGCGACGCGCACCTGCGCAACTACTTCGCCGAGGTCCCGGACTGGCGCGAGGGCGCCGAGCTGCGCCGGATCGCCGTCGTGCGCGACGCCGACGGCGACCCGCGCGCCTTCTGCCTGTTCCGCCGCAAGGAGTCCTGGGGCCCGACCGGCCCCGAGGGGACCGTGCGCGCGGGCCTGTGGGCCGCCGTCGACGGCGCCGCGAACCGCGCGCTCTGGGGCACGCTCACCGACCTCGACCTCATGGGCACGGTGCGCCTGGGCGGGCTCGCCGTCGACGCTCCCCTGCTGGGACAGCTGGTCAACCTGCGCTCGGCGAAGCTCCGCACGGCCGACAACGTCTGGGTGCGGATCGTGGACCTCCCGGCCGCGCTGTCGGCCCGCGCCTACGCCGCACCGGTCGACGTCGTCCTCGAGGTCACCGACACCGTGCTGCCCGCGAACGCCGGACGGTGGCGGGTCGAGGGCGGGCCGAGCGGCGCGCGGGTGACGCGACTGGCCGACGGTGACCCCACGCCGTCGGGCCTCGCGCTCGACGTCGCGGAGCTGGGCGCCGCCTACCTCGGCGGCATCGGGCTCGCGTCGCTCGTGGCAGCGGGGCTCGTGCGCGAGGTCACGCCGGGTGCGGGCGCCGCCGCCGCGGCGGCGTTCGGCTGGCCGCTCGCGCCGGTCTGCATGGCCGACTTCTGACGCCCTCTCAGGCGAGGCGGCCTGGCCCGTAGCTCGTGAAGCTGGCGCGCGCGAGCGTGAAGCCCGTGCCGTCGGCGAGCGAGCTGCACTCCAGCCCGGAGTCGCTCGAGGTGCACATCCAGGGACCGACCACGGTGGTCTGGCCGTACTCCAGGACGGCCACGCCGTCCGCGCCCGGTCCCGGTGCGGCGTCGGGGCACGGCATCGCGACGCCGTCGCTCGTCATGACGACGAGCTGACCGCGCCACTCGCACGCGTCGCCCGCGGGCGGCGTGAACGTGGCCTCGGCGATCCAGCAGTCGGCCTGCTCGTCCGTGAGCGCGCACGAGATGTTGCGGCTCGGCAGCGTGAAGTCGGCGAGGGCGAGCGCGCCCTCGGGCGGGGTGAACTCCTGGGTGCCGCTCGCCGTCGCGTCGGCGGACGGAGCCGGGGAGGCGTCCGTCCCGTCCGTCGCGCCGGCAGCGGGCGTCGACGAGCTGGTCGCGGTCGCCGTGGCGTCCGCGTCGTCGCTGCCGCCCGGCCCCTGGCTGACCAGGAGGACGAGGAGGGTGGCGAACAGGACGACGTCGAGCACGGCGAACCCGATGAGCCACCGCTTCATGGTCGCGCTCACGGCCGGCTCCTCAGTCGAACACCGGGCCGGACGTGCGGGTGCGCTTGAGCTCGTACAGGCCGTCCACCGAGGTGAGCAGGACGAGACCGTCGAACAGGCGCAGCGCCGCCTCACCCTTGGGCGCCGGGGTGACCACGGGACCGAAGTAGGCCGTGCCGTTGATCGAGACGACCGGCGTGCCGACGTCCTCGCCGACCAGCGAGATGCCCTCGCCGTGCGAGGCGCGCAGGCTCTCGTCGAGCTCGTCGGAGTCGGCGAACCGGGCGAGGTCCGCGGGAAGGCCGACGTCCTCGAGCGCGCCGGCGATGGCGGGCTCGAACTCCTCGCCACCGGGGTGGATGCGCGTGCCGATCGCGGTGTAGAACTCCCCGACCGCAGCGTCACCGTGCTGCTCGCGGACGGCGTTCGCGACGCGCGCGGGACCCCAGGCGCGGTCCATCAGCGCGCGGTAGTTCTCGGGCAGGTCGCGGCCCTCGTTGAGGACGGCGAGCGACATCACGTGCCACGTCAGGTCGACGTCGCGCTGCCGGGCGACCTCGACCATCCACCGGGACGTCATCCACGCCCAGGGGCAGATCGGGTCGAACCAGAAGTCGACGCGCGGCCGGGTGAGCAGCTCCTGCTCGGTCGGCGTCAGCTCGGGGGTGGCACTCGCGTCGGCGGCCGCGCCGGCGGTGGTCTCTGCGGTCATCGGGAACCTCCTCGGCGCCCACCTTGTCACGGATCGCCGCGACGGCGCACGCCGGGCGCGGGGCAAGGCGGTGCTCCCAGCGATGCTCGCGGCGGTGCGAGCGGGCGGGGACGCGCCGTCAGGCTCCCGGGTCGGTCATCCGGCCCTCGGGGTCCAGGCGGGTGAGGATCTGCGCCGCGATCTCGCCGAGCGCGGCCACCTGGGCCGGGCTGAGCGCGTCCAGCACGGCCTCGCGCGCGGTGCGCACGTGGCCGGGAGCGGCACCCACGACGGCGGCCCATCCGTCGTCCGTGAGGATCACGTTCGTGGCACGTCCGTCGGTCGGACACGCGGCACGCTCGACGAGGCCGCGCTCGGCGAGGCGGGTCACCACGTGGGACAGACGCGGCAGAGTCGCGTTCGTCCGCTCCGCGAGGGCCGTCATCCGCAGGGTGCGCTCGGGCGCCTCGGAGAGCATCGCGAGCGTCTGGTACTCGAAGTGGGAGAACCCGGAGTCCTTGCGCAGCTGGGTGTCCAGCACACCGGGGAGGAGCTCGACGACGGCGAGCAGGCGCAGCCAGGCGGCGCGCTCCACGGGCGAGAGCCAGCGCGGCTCCTCGTCGCGGCGCGCCGGCCCGGCCGGGGCGGCTGTGCCGGCCGGGGCTGCTACGGCTGACGGGTCTGCTGCGGGCGGGGCGACGACGGCGTCGGCGAGGTCGGTCATGGTGCCCTCCTTTAGTTGACACAACAACTATAGCGCACTAATTTGGTTGCCAGATCAACTACTTCACCTGGAGACCCGATGCCCGAGATCCTCGCCGACGCGACCCACATGGACACGCTCACCCTGCACGTCGAGGACCTGGCGGGGATGGAGTCCTACTACACCAGCGCCCTCGCGCTCACTCCGATCGAGCAGGGCGGCGGCTCCGTGCTGCTCGGGCGCCGCGGCACGGGAGTGATCCGGCTCGTGCACACCCCGGGCCTGCCGCGGCCGGCGCGCAACCAGGCCGGCCTGTTCCACACCGCGATGCTGCTGCCGGACGAGGCGACGCTCGCGGCGACCGTGCTCGCCGCCGCGAAGGACCCGCGCTCCCGATTCGCGGGCAGCTCGGACCACCACGTGTCCGAGGCGTTCTACTTCACCGACCCCGAGGGCAACGGCATCGAGCTGTACCGGGACCGGCCGCGGTCGGGCTGGACCGACGCCGACGGCACGATCGTCATGACCACCGTGCACCTGGACCCGCAGGCCTACCTCGACGCCCACCTGCGCGAGGACGTGGTGGCGGACCTCGCGGACCGCGGCGGCGCCGTCGGGCACGTGCACCTGCAGGTCGGCGACCTCGCGACGGCGCGCACGTTCTACGCCGACCACCTCGGCTTCACCCCGACCGTGAGCGACTACCCCGGGGCGCTGTTCGTCAGCGCGGGCGGCTACCACCACCACATCGGCATGAACGTGTGGAACTCCGCGGGCGCTCCGGCGCGCGCGGCGACCCTCGGGCTCGGCGAGGTGACGGTCACGGTGCCCTCGCGCGACGACGTCGAGGCGGCCGCGGCCCGGCTGCGCCACCACGGACACGCCGTCGCCGACGACGGTCGGGCGATCACCGTGGCCGACCCGTGGGGGTCGGTGGTCCGGCTCGCTCCCGCCGCCTGAGCAGGCTCGAGCGCTGGCAGGATGACGCGGTGTCCTCCTTGCCACCGCCCCCGGTGCCCTCGTTCGGCTCGAGCCCGACCGGCGACCACCTGACGATCAGCCGCGCGCTCGCGGCCGAGGAGATCACGGCCGGGGCGCGCGCCCTGCGCCGGACCGCCCTGTTCCCCACGCTGTGGATCGGCATGGGCGTCGCCGTCGTGGTCCTCGTGCTGTTCACCGGTGCGATCAGCGACTGGTCGGTGCCCGGGATGGTGGGCGTGGGCGTCGTCGTGCTCGTGGTGCTCGGGATCGGGATCGGGATCGGTCTCCCGCTCGGCAACGCGCTGGCGGCCTCGCGCGCGCGGCACGAGCTCGGGCCGACCGGGACGCTCACGGTGACCTGGGACGCGACCGGGATGCATGTCGCCGGCGCCAATCTCTCGCGCACCGCGGCCTACGGCGACGTGCGTCGGGTGCGCCGACGCGGCGGCACCGTGGTGCTCCGCCTGCGGATCAGCTCCCTCGTCGCGCCGTACGTCGTGGCGCTCCCGGCGGACTTCGTGCCCCCGGTCGCGCTCGAGCGGATCGCTGCCGCCGGTGCCCGGATCGGGTGAGGTCTGGCGGCGCGGCTAGGTTGATCCGGTGAGGATCGACGACGCGGCCACGCTCCGCGCACCGGGCGAGGACCCCGAGGACACCAGGACCCCGCTGCTGCTCGTGCTGCACGGGTACGGCGCCAACGAGCACGACCTCCTCCCCCTCCTGCCGCACCTCGCCCACCCCGGCGAGACCGCCGTGCTGCGCGCGCCCCTCGCGCTCGGGCCGAACCAGTGGGCGTGGTTCCCGCTCACGTTCGCCGGCCCCCTGCTCGGGGCCGAGCGCGGGGATCTGGAGGAGGCGGCGCAGGCGGTGCTGGCGTGGCTGGACGAGCACGCCGACGGACGCACCGCCGTCGCGCTCGGCTTCTCCCAGGGCGCGGCCGTCGCGCTCCAGGCGCTGCGCGCCGACCCCGACCGGTTCGCCGGCGTCGTGGCGCTGTCGGGGTTCATCGGCGTCGGGCACCCCGACGACGCCGCGGCCGACGAGCGCCTCGCGGGCGAGGGCGTACCGGTGTTCTTCGGACACGGGACGGCCGACCCGGTCATCCCGGCGGCGGCGACGGCGGCGACCTCGGCGTGGCTCGCGACGCACGCCTCGCTCACCGAGCGCACCTACGCGGGGCTCCCGCACGCCGTCGGCGGCGAGGAGATCGCGGACGTGCGCGCCTTCCTGCGCACGCTGCTCTGACTGCGCGCTAGCCTCCACTCGTCATCGACGACGGAGGCTGGGATGCGCGCACGCGGCGGGCGAGTGGTGGTGGCCGCCCTCACGGCCTTCGGGCTGGGGCTGCTGGGAGCGTCCGCGACCGCCGCGGGTGAGGACTCCCCCGGTCCGAGCGGTCCCGACGTCTCCGCGGAGGCGAGCGACGCTCCCTCGGCGGACGCCCCCGCGACGGACCCCGCGAGCGGTGACGCGGACGAGGCGACGGATCCGGGCGAGCCGGAGCTCGCCGTCGTGACGCTCACGAACGGGCTCCAGGTCGCCGACGCCCCCGGCCCGCTCGTGGCCACCGGGTCGACCGTGACGTGGACCTACCTCGTGGCCAACACGGGGACCGTTGACCTCGTGCTCGACTCCGTGCAGGACGCCTGGACCGCGGGCGACGGCGCCAACGGCATCCGGGACGTGCCGCTGCCCGACCCGCCGGAGGGGTCCGACCTGCTCGTGCTCGAGCCGGGCGACGAGGTCGTCCTCGAGGCCACCGGCACGGCCCTCGCGGGCCAGTTCGAGAACACCGTCACGGCGAGCTCGACGCCGATCGTGCTGCCGGGCCCGCCGTCGGGCGATCCGGTGACGGCGAGCGACACCTCCTGGTACACGGGCGGCGACACCGGTCTCACCGTGACCGCCCTGGTGGACGGCGCCGCGGTGACCGGACCGCCGGGGCCGGGCTTCGCCGTCGGGGACACGGTCCCGCTGCGCGTGGAGGTGACCAACACGGGCTCGGTCGCGCTGACCGACGTGGCGCTCGACGTCGTGGGCACCGTCCGCGGCGAGACGCCCGTCCGCGCGGAGCAGTCCTGGGACTCCCTCGACCCGGGCCAGACCCAGGCGTACGAGACGAGCGTGACGGTCGTGGCGGGTCAGCTCTCGCTCGTCGCGGGCGCCACGGCGTCGAGTGATCTGGGCCCGGTGGCCGGGGCGGACACGTCGGCGCTGTACGGGGGGACGCCGTCGTTCACCGTGGCGGTGGCCGCGAACGGCGTGAGCGCCGGCGCGGCGCCCGGACCCCTGGTGGCGAGCGGGGCGCCTGTCTCGGCGGACGTCACGGTGACGAACACCGGGGACACCTTCCTCGCCACGATCGCGCCGACGATCACGCTCGCCGCGACCGGCGGCGGATCGGAGCCGGTCCAGGCGTCCGGGTCCGACGACCGTCCGCTGGCCCCCGGCGCCACCCGGACGTTCACGGCCGACGTGACGGCGGGCGCCGGGCAGTGGTCGCTGCAGGCCGACGTGACCGCGGTGGCCGTGACCGGCGACGGCACCGGGCTCGAGCAGCAGCCGGGCGCCGTCTCCGCGACGACATGGTTCCAGGCGGGCGATGCGGGACTCACGGTGGTCAAGCAGGTCAACGGGAGCACCACCGACTCCGCGCCGGGCCTCGCGGTGGCCGCGGGCGACGACCTGACGTGGACCTACACCGTCCGCAACACCGGAACGCTGCCGCTGACGGGGCTCACGGTGACCGACCGCGAGACCACGAGCGCGACCGACGGCCCCGTGGTGTTCTCGGGCGAGATCGAGTCGCTGGCGCCTGGCGCCGAGACCGCGCTGACGGCCACCGGACGGGCGCGGGCGGGCGACTACCGCAACACCGTCACGGTGACCGGCCAGTCGAGCGCCGGAGAGATCTCGGCGGCCGACGACGCGTACTACGTCGGCGGAACCGGCGCGCTGACGGTGACGAAGCAGGTCGCCGCCGCGGACGACCTCGGTCAGGCGACCGGCGACTTCGCCGACTCGGCCGAGGTGCCGCAGGGCGAGAACGTGGTGTGGCAGGTGGTGGTGACGAACAACGGCGACGCGGCGCTCACCGATCTCGTCGCGGTCGACGCGGGCATCGGGCGCACGGCACGCGAGGAGTCGCTCGCGCCGGGTGGCTCGATCACGGTGCTGCTGGCCGGGACCGCGGACGCGGACCTCGAGAACGAGGTGCTCGTGTCCGCGGTGACGACGGCGGGCGAGGTGGTCGAGGGGTCGGCGACGGCGACCCTCACGGTCGTCGCGGCGGAGGAGGTGACCGACGAGGGGTCGGCCACCGCGGAGGCTGCTCCGGTGGCCGACGACGGCGGCGGCTCGAGCGCGGCGCTGTGGTGGACGCTCGGCACGCTCGCGGCCGCGGGGCTGGTGGCTGCGCTGATCGTGGGGCTGCGCCGCCGACAGGCTGCGCTCGCGGGCGCTGGGGCTGGCGCCGGCGAGCCGGGCGCCGGCGAGGGCACGGACGGCCCTCCCACCCCGTCCGCGAGGTGAAGTCCGTCCTTTCGCGAGAGGAAGTCCGTCCTTTCGCGAGAGGAAGTCCGTCCTTTCGCGAGAGGAAGTCCGTCCTTTCGCGGGGTGATGTCTGCGGTCCGCTCGACAGCTCGATCCTCCCAGCGAGGACCAAGATCCTCTCGCGAAAGGACGAAAAACCTCTCGCGAAAGGACCAAGCTCCTCTCGCGGGGGTGGGCGCTGATGATGTCCGTGCCCGGTGCGAGGATGGTTCCCGGCCCAGCGACGCCGTGACCCGGCGCCGCACCCACGTCGAAGGAGAGTCCGTGCCCGGGGAGAACCTCACCCGCTCCGAGGCGGCCACGCGCGCCGCCGTCCTGACCACTGAGAGCTACGCCGTCGCGCTCGACCTCGCGCAGGACGACAAGACCTTCCGGTCCGTCTCCACCGTGACGTTCGGCGCGACGCCCGGCGCGAGCACGTTCATCGACCTCATCGCACCCCAGGTGCACGCGGTCACGCTGAACGGACGCGAGCTCGACGTCGCCGACGTGTTCGCCGACTCGCGGATCCGGCTGGACGACCTGGCCGAGCACAACGTGCTCGTCGTGGACGCGGCGTGCGAGTACATGCACACCGGCGAGGGTCTGCACCGGTTCGTGGACCCCGTCGACGGCGAGGTCTATCTCTACAGCCAGTTCGAGGTCGCCGACACCCGCCGCGTGTTCGCGGTCTTCGAGCAGCCCGACCTCAAGGCCACGTTCCAGTTCACGATCACCGCGCCGGCGCACTGGACCGTCGTGTCCAACTCCCCCACGCCCGAGCCCGTCCCGGCAAGCGCCGACGCGACCGACACGGAAACCGCCGACGCCACCGACGCGCGCGGCGCCGTCGCCACCTGGACGTTCGAGCCCACCGACGTGCTGCCCTGCTACGTCACGGCGGTCATCGCCGGTCCGTACCGCGGCGGTGAGGGCACGATCGCGAGCTCCGACGGCCGCGCCGTCCCCGCGCGCGTCCTGTGCCGCGCCAGCCTGGCGCAGCACCTCGACGTCGAGGAGATCCTCGACATCACCCAGCGCGGCTTCGCCTTCTACGAGGCCGCGTTCGAGCTGCCCTACCCGTTCGCGAAGTACGACCAGGTGTTCGTCCCGGAGTTCAACGCGGGCGCGATGGAGAACGCCGGCGCCGTGACCTTCCTCGAGCGCTACGTGTTCCGCAGCAAGGTGCCCGAGGCCACGATCGAGCGGCGCGCCGTGACGATCCTGCACGAGCTCGCGCACATGTGGTTTGGCGACCTCGTCACGATGCGCTGGTGGAACGACCTGTGGCTCAACGAGTCGTTCGCGGAGTACGCCTCCACGCTCGCCGCTGCCGAGGCCACACGCTGGAGCAACGCCTGGACCACGTTCAACTCGCTGGAGAAGTCCTGGGCCTACCGCCAGGACCAGCTCCCCTCGACCCACCCGATCGTCGCCGAGATCCGCGACCTCGAGGACGTCGAGGTCAACTTCGACGGCATCACCTATGCCAAGGGCGCGTCGGTGCTGCGCCAGCTCGTTGCATGGGTGGGCACCGAGCACTTCCTCGCGGGGGTCGCCGCCTACTTCCGCAAGCACGCGCACGGCAACACCGAGCTGGGCGACCTGCTCGCCGAGCTCGAGGCGACGTCGGGGCGCGACCTGTCGGGCTGGTCCGGGGTGTGGCTCGAGCAGGCGGGCGTCACCACGCTCTCCCCCGAGATCGAGACCGACGGCGAGACCATCGCGCGGCTGGCCATCAGGCAGACCGCACCGGAGCAGTGGCCCACGCTGCGCCCGCACCGCGTCGGGGTGGGCTTCTACGACCTCGTCGACGGTGCGCTCGAGCGCACCGAGTACCTCGAGTACGACATCGACGGCGCGCTCACCGAGCTCCCGCTGCCGCGTCCGCTCACCCGCCCGGACCTCCTTCTCGTGAACGACGGCGACCTCGCCTACGCGAAGATCCGGCTCGACGAGCGGTCGCTCGCCACCGCGCTCGGCTCGCTCCGGCTGTTCCCCGACTCCCTGCCGCGTGCGCTCGTGTGGAGCGCGGCCTGGGACATGACGCGCGACGGCGAGTGGCCGGCTGGTGCGTTCGTCGACCTCGTCCTGGCGAACGTCACCGCCGAGACCGACTCCACCGTGGTGATGGTGCTCCTGCGTCAGCTGCACCAGGCGATCAGCCAGCTCGTCGACCCCGCAGCCCGCGATCAGGTCGCGGCCGACGCGGCCGAGCGGCTCTGGATCCTCGTCACCGAGGCCGCGCCCGGCTCGGACATCCAGCTGCAGCTGCTGAAGTCCTACGCGCTGCGGGCCCGTACGTCGGAGCAGCTCGCGCGGCTCGCCGACCTGCGGGACGGCACGACGACGCTGGCCGGCCTCACGCTCGACGTCGACCTGCGGTGGGAGCTGCTGATCGCGCTCGCGACCGGCGGCGCCGTCGGCGAGTCGGAGCTCGACGCCGAGCTCGCCGCGGACAACACGGCCACCGGCGCCGAGGCGGTCGCCGCCGCGCGCGCCGCGCTCCCGACGGCGGAGGCGAAGGAGCTCGTGTGGCAGCAGGTCGTCGACACCGACGCCCTGCCGAACGCGCAGCAGCTCGCGGCGATCGGAGGCTTCGGTCGCAGCCACGACCCGGCGCTGCTCGTGCCGTTCGTGGAGCGCTACTTCGCCGCACTCGAGACGGTCTGGGCGGACAAGACGGGCGAGATGGCGCAGAACGTCGTCGTCGGGCTCTACCCCGCCGTGCTCGCCGACCTCGACGCCCCGTACGGCGTGGACGTCCTGGCCCTCACCGACGCGTTCCTCGCCTCGCTCGGCGAGCGCACGCCGGCGCTGCGCCGGCTCGTGGTCGAGGCCGCCGACGGCGTGCGCCGCCAGCTCCGCGCCCAGGCGGCGGACCGCGCCGCGGGTGCCGCGGGCGCCGCGGGCGCCGCGGGCGCCGTCGGCTGAGCCCCGGCTGAGCCGACACACCGAAGGGGCCGCCTCCGTCCGACCGGAGGCGGCCCCTTCGTCGTCGGTGCGGTCAGTGCGCCGGCCGCGCCGGGCGGGTGGCGCGCGCTCTCCGCGTGGCGCGCACCGGGAGGGCGGCGCGCACCGGGCGAGCTGCGCACATCGGGCAGGGCGACGCACCGCGAGACGACGAGCGACCCGCCCCTTCGGGCGTCAGCGCTTCGCGCGGAACAGCGGGTCCCCCGCCGCGACGACGTGTCCGAGCGGGACGAGCGGGGTGACGTCGAGCTCGGACAGCTCGAACACCGCGACGGGCGTGACCAGCGGCAGCCCGGCTGCGGCGGCCACGCCGACGTCCCACCGCGTGAGCAGCTGACCGGCCTCGACGGTGGTCCCACCGACCGCGAGCAGCTCCGATCCTCGGCCGTGCAGCGTCACGGTGTCCACGCCGAGGTGCACGAGCACCCCGAACGACCCCGCCTCGACCACGAGGGCGTGCGGCTTCGCCGAGGCGAGCAGCCCCGCGCAGGGTGCGACGACGTCGAGGACCCCGGCCTCGCCGTCGGGCACGATCGCGAGACCGGGCCCGGTGGTGCCCGAGGCGAAGACCTCGTCCGGCACGTCGGCGAGTGCGACCACGCGCCCGGCGACCGGAGCGACGACGTCGAGCGTCACGCGAGCCCCCGCTCCTGCGACCAGCGGTGCAGCGCGGTGTCGACGGCGGCCGTGAGCGACTGGAACCGGACGACGTCGTCGAGCTCGTCCACGAGCACGGCGTGACCGGAGGAGTCGGCGAGCGGGATCTGCCAGTTGGGGTACTCGCGGAACGTGCCCGGCTGGTTCTGTGCGCGACGCTCGCCCACCGCGTCGACGAGCGCGACGCCGATGAGCAACGAGTCGGAGGCGACGAGGTGCACGTGCAACGCCTCGACGATCTCCCGCTCCGAGGGGTACTCCCCGATGAGCCCGCGCTCGCGCAGGATCCCGAGCATCTGGTCGCGCTCTCGCTCCGCCTCGGCGCGCACGTGCTCCACCGGCTCGGTGAGCAGGCCGAGCCGCGCGCGCAGGTCGACGTGCTCGCCCGCGAGGTAGCCGGCGGTCGGCGGCAGGTCGTGCGTGTTGACGGTGGCGAGCAGCAGCCGGCGGTAGTGCTCCGGCGGCGCCGGGTGACCGTCCTCGTACTCGAACCACAGCACCGAGGTACCGAGGATCCCGCGGGAGGACAGGTACTCGCGCACCCACGGCTCCACGTTGCCGAGGTCCTCGCCGATGATGACGGCGCCCGCGCGGTGCGCCTCGAGCGCGAGCACGCCGATCATCGCCTCGTGGTCGTAGCGCACGTACGCGCCGTTGCCCGCGCCCTGGCCGGCCGGGATCCACCACAGCCGGAAGAACCCGATGATGTGGTCGATCCGCAGCGCGCCCGCGTGCCGCAGCAGCGAGCGGATCATGTCGCGCAGGGGTGCGTACGCCTCCCGCGCGAGGGCGTCGGGCCGCCACGGCGGCTGCGACCAGTCCTGCCCTTGCTGGTTGTACATGTCCGGGGGCGCGCCGACGGTGATGCCGGTGGCGTACATCCGGCGCAGCGACCACGCGTCCGAGCCCTCCGGGTGCACCCCGACCGCGAGGTCGTGCATGACCCCGACGCTCATGCCCGCCTCGTGCGCGCTGGCCTGCGCGGCGGCGAGCTGCTCGTCCGCGATCCACTGCAGCCACTCGTAGAACTCGACCCGCTCCGCGAGCTCGGTGCGCAGCCGGGCGACGAGCGGCGAGGTGACGTCGTGCGCCTCCTCCGGCTCGACCGTGCCCTCGAAGTGCTCCTGCAGCGCGCACCACAGCGCGAAGTCGGCGAGGGGCCGGCCCTCCCGAGCCACGTACGCCTCGAACGCGCGTTGGCGCCCGGCCGAGCGCGGCGCCGCGAACACGACCTCGAGCGCGGCCTTCTTGGCGCTCCAGGCGGCGTCGCGGTCGATGCGCGCGGGATCGGTGTTGGACGCGCGGACGGAGTCGTGCGCCCACTCCACCAGCGCGCGCTGGCTGCTGGGCAGGTACGCGGCCTCCCGGATGTCCTCGGGACGCAGGTAGAGCGGGTTCACGAACCGCCGCGACGTGGGCAGGTACGGGGAGGGCTCGATCGGGCCGGCCACCTCGGCGGCGTGGATCGGGTTGACCAGGACGAAGTCACCGCCCCGCTCGCCCACGAGGCGCGCGATGTCGGCGAGGTCGGCGAAGTCGCCGATCCCCCAGGAGGCGCGGGAGCGCACCGAGTACAGCTGGGCCATGAGCCCCCAGCCCCGGCCGCCGAGGCCGGGGCGCAGGGTGGGCTCGGGCAGGCGCTGGGGCGTGATCGCCACGACGCAGGTCGCCTCGCGCACCGCCTCACCGCCCGCGTCGCCGCCCGTCTCTCCGCCCCTGAGGCGGTGCTCGACGGCGTGCACCGCGTGCCAGCCGAGCGGCAGGTCCGCGGGGAGCGGGGCACGCAGCCCCCACACGGTCCCGGTGTCGAGGTCACGTCGCTCCGGCTCCTGGTCGGGCAGCTCGAGCGTGCGCTCGGTGCCGTCCTCCAGCCGCAGCGTGAGGGTGACGTCGTGCCCGTCGCGCACCCGCACGTCGACGGCGTGCTCGGCGCCCTCGCGCAGCACGAGCGAGGGGGGCACGAGCTCACGCCACGGCTGCGCGTCGCGCTCGGCCAGGGCGGTGTGCACCTGCTCCTCGGTGAAGGTCGCCACTCCCATGGCCTCGAGCACGGCTCGCAGGGTGGCCGCGGGCACGTGCACGCGATCGCCGAAGAACGACCAGTACTCGGTGGAGATGCCGTACCGCTCTGCGAGGTCGCGCAGCTGCTCCGACGGAGCTGCCCGATCGGCGTCGTTTGTCATCCATTTGCCCTTTCTCTCGCGCTGATCCTGCCAGATCGAGCGCCACCTACCCTGTAGTTGTGGCAGAGGATCAGATCAACGACGCGTGGGCCTGGCTCACGGGCGCCCCCCTGAGGGCGCTCATCATCGCCCTGTTCGGCCTGCTGACGGTCATCGTGCTGCGCTGGATGCTCACGCGCGTGATGAACCGGCTGCAGCGGGCGCCGTTGCCCACCGTGGACACGACCGGCCGGGTCACCCTGACGCTGGGGGACGTGCCCGCCGATCACGCGCGGATCCGCCGGCTGCGCACGCTGCACCAGCTGCTCGCCTCGACGATCGGGGTGGTCGTCGGGGTCGTCACGCTCATCATGATCCTCGGCACCTTCGGCGTGAACATCGCGCCGCTCATCGCGTCCGCCGGGGTGGTCGGCATCGCGGTCGCGTTCGGCGCTCAGTCTCTCGTCTCCGACGTCGTCACAGGCCTGTTCATGCTGGTGGAGAACCAGTACAACGTCGGTGACCGCGTCGAGCTCGGCGCGCTCGGAAACATCCTCGCCGCGGGCACGATCGAGGAGGTCGGCCTGCGCGTCACGACGCTGCGCGACGACGACGGCCGGCTCTGGTACGTCCGCAACGGCCAGATCCTGCGGGTGGCGAACGAGTCGCAGGGCTGGTCGCTCGCCGTCGTGGAGGTCGCCCTCGCCCCCGACACGGACCTCAGCACGGTGCGCGAGGACGTGCAGGCCTTCGTCGGGCAGCAGCTGACCGACCCGGCACTCGCCGCCGTGGCCCTGACGGACCGCGACCCGGTGGTTCGGGTGTCGGACATCTCCGGCGGCGCGGCGGTGCTCCAGGTGCGGGTGCACGCGCAGCCCGGGCAGAACCAGCAGCTCGCCTCGATCCTGCGGCGGCGGCTCTACGCGGAGTTCACCCGCACCGGGATCAAGCTGGCGTGAGGGGCGTGGCTAGCGCAGCGCGTCGATCCGCGCCGCGAGCTCGTCGGCCTCGGGCCCGACGACGACCTGGACCACTCGGCCGGACCGGACCACGCCGAACGCACCGTGGGACTTCAGGGCGGCGTCGTCGACGAGCGCCGGGTCGGCGACCTCGACCCGCAGCCGCGTGATGCAGGGCTCGATCTCGAGCACGTTCGCGGCTCCGCCCAGGTCGGTGAGGAACTCGTTCTCCTTGGCCATGGCGGACCTCCGGGTGCGTGACGTGAACGGGACGGGGACAAGGCCTGTGACGCGCGATGTACCTCCGGTCACTCTAGTCCGCGACCCGGCCGGACGGCCGACTACCCTGCTGAGGTGACCTCCCCGCCGCAGCGATCCGCCGCGTTCCCCCGGCCCGCCGCGACGTTCTTCGAGGAGGTCGGCGGACACGAGACGTTCGTCCGCCTCGTCGACCGGTTCTACGAGGGTGTGCGCACCGACGACGTGCTCGCCCCGATGTACCCGCAGCAGGACTGGGACGGTGCCCGCTGGCGGCTCACCGCGTTCCTCGAGCAGTACTGGGGCGGCCCGACCATCTACTCCGAGCAGCGCGGCCACCCGCGCCTGCGGATGCGGCACGCCCCGTTCGCGGTCACGCCGACCGCACGCGACCGCTGGCTCGCGCACATGCGCGCCGCGCTGCTTTCGCTCGACCTCGCCCCGCTCGCCGAGGCCACGTTGTGGGACTACCTCGAGCGCGCCGCGCACGCGATGCTCAACGCGCCCGACGACAGGCACGACCACTCGCCCGTCGACCCGACCACGCCGCGGAGGAGCCTGCTGTGACCGACGAGTCCGTGCCCACCGGCGCCGAGGCCTTCGCGCTGATCGGCCGCGTGCTCGACGTCGAGCGCACCGGCGAGACCACCTTCGCCGCGCAGTCCCACCCCCACGTGAACCGCCGCATCTACGGCGGCCAGGTCCTCGCGCAGTCGCTGATCGCCGCAGGCCGCACGGTCGCGTCGGACAGGTACGTGCACTCGCTGCACGGCTACTTCCTGCGCCCGGGCGACCCGGACGTCCCGCTCGAGCTCGCCGTCGAGGTCCTGCACGACGGTCGCTCGTTCTCCGCGCGCCGCACGCACGCGGTGCAGGACGGCGTGCCGATCCTCTCCCTCATCGCCTCCTTCCAGGAGGACCAGGAGGGCTTCGAGCACGCGATCGAGGTCCCGCCGGACGTTCCCGCGCCCGAGGAGCTGCCGAGCAGCGACGACGTGTTCCGCTCCGACCCCGCGATCATCCGTCGCTACCTCGCCCCGAAGACGGCGTTCGACATCCGCTCGGTCGAGCCGCAGATCTACCTCGGGCCTGACCCGTCCGGCTCGCCCGTGCAGGCGACCTGGGTACGCGCGCACGGCGAGCTGCCCGCGTGGGCGGACCGCAGCGCGCGCGCCGCGCTGCTCGCCTACGCGTGCGACCAGGTGGTGCTCGAGCCAGTGCTGCGCGCGCACGGGATGTCGTGGAGCACGCCCGGTCTGTCGGTCGCGAGCCTGGACCACGCGATGTGGTGGCGGCGCGACGTGGACGTCACCCAGTGGCTGCTCTTCGTGCAGGCCTCCCCCACCGCCTCGGGCGGGCGCGGCCTGGGCACCATTCGGGTGTACGACGGCGAGAGTCGCCTCGTCGCGACCATCGCCCAGGAGGGCATGGTGCGCCTGCGCGACGCCGCTGCGCGCGCGGCTCGGTCGCCGCAGGGTCCTACCGAGCCCTGAGGCCGGCTGCTCCGGCGCCGGACCGGTTCGGTGCCGAGAGCGGGAACTCCCTCAGCGCGCCGAACGCTGAGTCACGGTCACGGATCGGTTGCGCCGCAACCCGCGTCAGCGCGCCGAGAGCCCGTACGTCCGCGCGTACCCCGTCGTGAGGTCCGTGATCGTCACCTCGACGATCCCGCGCGCGTCGATCGTGTAGCGCTCCTCCACCTGCGGACCACCCTCGCGCCGCTCGACGGCCACGTCGGCGAGGTCGCCGTGGTGGCGCAGCGACGAGTCGTACGGGAACAGCACCTCCGCGAACGGGACGAGCTCACCGCGGGGCTCGCCCTCGCCGTCGACCTCGGTGTACTCCACGTACCGGAACCAGCCGACGTTGTGCGCGGCCACGTACCGCCGGGTTGCCGTGGCGACGCCGTCCACGGGCACCTCGTGATCGGGCGAGAAGATCTGGTCGAACGCGAGCCCGCGGCCGGCGTCGCGCTCGCGGAACACCCCGAACCCGCGGGAGAGTCGGTCGGTGAGCGTGAACCCCGAGGCCGGGTCGGCTGCGATCGCGAGCCCGATCGCGGTGGCCGCACCGGGGTACGGCGAACGGTGAACGCGGCGGCCGAACCGCTCGCGCAGCACACGCGGCACGAGCGGCAGCCCGGATCCACCTCCGACGAGGTAGATGCCGGCCACGTTCGCGAGGCTCTGGCCGATCGAGCCGACGTCGAGCCGGCCGACGAGCGGCTCCATCGCCGCCACGGACTGCTCCACGAGCGGGGACGCGGCCTCGTAGAAGTCCTCCACGCCCACGACGACGCTCTGGCCGCCGACCTCGAGTGCGATCCGCCGGGTCTGCGGCGTGAGGCGCTCCTTGGCCTCGCGGCAGTCCTCCACGAGCGCGCGCCAGTCCGCGCGGCGCAGCCCCTCGGCCGCAGTGCCGGCGGTGCGCACCGCGACGTCGGCGAGCACCTCGTCGAAGTCGTCGCCGCCAAGGCGGTTCACGCCGGTGGAGCCGAGCACCTCGTGCCGGGTGCCGTCGGCCCGCACGAGGGACGCGTCGAACGTGCCGCCGCCGAGGTCGTAGACGATCACCTGGGTGCGCCGCGAGGACAGCGACCGCGGCTGGCGGTGGGTGAACTCGAAGCCCGCCGCGGACGGCTCGTTGACCATCCCGAGCACGTCGAACCCGGCCCGGCGGAACGCCTCGAGCGTCGCGAACCGCTGCGCGCTGTGGGCGTGCGCCGGGACGGAGACGACCACCTCCAGGGGCGGGACGGCGGGTGAGGCGGGCTCGCCGTCGGGCGCGTCCTCGCCGTCGAGGCCGTCGCCCTCCTCGACGAGGGCCCGCGCGATCTCCTCGCGCAGCGCGGCGAGGAAGCCGGTGAGGAGGTCGAGGAGGAGCACCGAGCGACCACCGAAGTCGACCTGCGTCGCGGGCGTCGTCTCCGGGTCGCCGAGCACGCGCTTGAACGAGCGCAGGACCGGGGCGCCGGCGTGACCCGCGGCCTCGGCGGCGTAGCCGTAGACGAGCTCGTCGCCCTCCAGCGCGACGACGGAGGGGACGAACTCGTGCGGGTCGCCGTGCGCGTCGGGGAACGACAGGACCGGGTAGTTGCCTCGGTCCACCCGAGCCACCACGGTGCGGGTCGTGCCGAGGTCGATTCCGAGACGCATGGCCCGACCCTACTGCGGGCGCGGACGCCCCCGGCGGGACACTCGTCTGCGGCGGCGGGGACCGGCGTGGTAGAACCGGGGGGCGGCGTGGGCCGCCCGATCCGAGGAGGAACCGTGCGGCTGCGCGTGCAGATCCCGGTCCGCTGGGCGGACCTCGACGCCTACGGTCACGTCAACAACGCCGCGGCGTTCACGCTTCTGGAGGAGGCGCGGATCCAGGCGTTCTGGGCCGACGCGCACACCCGCTCGCCGTGGTCCACCGCGGTGCTCACGATGGGCCCGGGCGCCGCGACGCAGACCCTCGTGGCTCGTCAGGAGATCGAGTACCTGCGGCCCGTGCCCTACCTGCGCGGCGGTCTCACCGTGCAGCTGTGGATCGGTCGGCTCGGCGGGTCCTCGCTCGAACTGTGCTACTCGGTGCACGACGGCGACCCCGAGCTCGAGCGCACCGGCCCGCCCCTGGAGACGCCCGCCTACACGATCGCGGCGACCACGCTCGTCATGGTGACGACGGCGACCGGCGCCCCGACCCGCCTCACCCGCGCCCAGCGCGCGGCGTGGGAGCCGATCGTCGACGAGCCGCTCGTCTTCCGGCACCGGCGCTGACGCGCGGCGCTCGTTCGGCCACCGAGCGGACGACGGCGAGCACGGCTCCGGCGCGCAGCGTTCCCGACGGCGTGGCACGGTGCTCCCGACGGCGGGGCGCACCTACGCGGCGGCGACCACCGCGGCGGCGCGCAGGTTCTCCGCGGCGGTGAGCTCGCCGTCGACCTCCGCGAGCAGCCGCCGCTGCGCGACGTCCTCGACCGCTCGACGCAGACGTGCCCCCACGGCACGCGCCCGACGCGCGGCACCCACCCGCGCCCCGATCCGCGCGATCGCCGCGACGGCGATGCCCAGCAGCGCCCCGCCCAGGGAGAGCAGCGTGGGCCACGGCACGACGAGCTCACCCACCGTGAGCACCGGGTCGGGGAGCTGCGGCAGGCGCAGATAGTCCACGAGCGCCAGGCCCGCGAGCCAGAGGAGGCCGGCCACGAGCACCGCGAGCAGCAGCCACTGCAGACTGCCCACCGCGCGCCACCAGCGCGCGGGCCGCAGGCGGACGCCGCGGGCGACGGCGACGTCGAGCGCGTCGGTGATGAGCGCCGCGCGGCCCACGACGGCCGCGTTCAGCCGCTCGCCCCACGCCGCCGGCAGCGCCGCGGCGGCCGCCTGCACGTACGCGCGCGCCGCCGTCGCGACCTGGGCGCGCACCGCGGGCGAGGCCGGCGGGACCGAGGTCCGCACGAGCGCGTCCTCGTCGGCGGGCAGACCGGCGGAGGAGGCTGCGCCGTCGTCGGTCCCGCCCGGACGACCGACGCGGCCCGACCCGCGCAGCCCGAGCGTGCGCAGCGGGTCCGCGCGCAGGCGCTGCACCCACCGCGTGGGCGGCCACCCGGTGTGCGCGACGGCGTCGCGGACGCTCGAGACCCGCACCGCCTCGACGACGAGCGGCACCCCGGCCGCCTGCTCGAGCGTGTCGACGAGCCGGCCGCGGGCCGCGCGGGCGGCTCGTGCGGAGTCCGTGGCCGGCGGGACGGCGGCGGCGAGCTCGTTCGCCACGCCACGGATGTCGGCGACGAGCCGGCCGGTCGCGACCTGGCGGCGCTCGACGGCTTTCACCACGAGCCGCCGCAGCGCGGGCAGGCCGGCACCGGTCCGCGCGGACACGCCGAGCACCGTCGCCGAGAGCCCGTCGGCGCGCACGAGTCGCTCGAGGTCGTCGAGGCACGCGGCGGCCTCGGGCGCGGAGAGCCGGTCGATCTGGTTGAGCACGACGACGACGTCACCGCCGTGCCCCGCGAGGGGTGCGAGGTAACGCTCGTGCAGCACCGCGTCGGCGTACTTCTGCGGGTTCGTCACCCACACCAGCAGGTCGGCGCGCTGGGTGACGTGGTCGGCGCGCTCGCGGTGCGCCCGGACCACGGAGTCGTGGTCGGGCAGGTCGAGCAGGACGAGCCCGTCGGGGTGGTCCTCGTCGATCGGACGCTCGTGCCGGGCGGGCACCTCGAGCCATGCGAGCAGCTCGTCCGAGCCCGCGCGCAGCTCGGCCCGCTCGGCGACCACCGCGAGGGCGTGCGCCGTGGTCGGGCGCTGCTCGCTCGTGCGCGCCACCTCGGAGCCGACGAGGGCGTTGAAGACGGAGGACTTCCCGGCGCCCGTCGCGCCCGCCAGCGCGACGACGGTGTGCTCGGACGAGAGCTCCGCGCGCTCGCTCGCCCGCGCCAGCACGCCGCGAGCACGCTCGAGGAGCGGCTCGGGCAGGCGGCCCTCCGCCGCCTCGATCGCGGACGCGAGCGCCCGGGTGCGGCTGGCCAGGTCCAGGGACGCGGCCCTCACCGGCGCTGCCCCGGATCGCCCCAGCCGCTCTCGTTGCGGGTGTCGCCCGAGCCGCCGGGGTCACCGGAGCCGCCGAACAGCCGGCGCCAGAACCCGGGCCGCCGGGGCGCCTCCCCCGCCGCCGCACCACCTGCCGCCGGTCCGCCCAGGCCGGGCTCGCCGTCGGGCGCGTGGCTCGGGTGTGCACCGCCGTAGGGCGACAGCGCTGCGTCGGCGACGCCGCGCAGGTGCGCGCCGCGGAGCGCGGGACCGGGGGCGGTGAGCGCCTCGGGCCGCGCGTGGTCCACCCGCACCGCGCGCTCGGCGGCGGCCGCGGACGCGACCTCCTGCGCTGCGCGGCGCAGCGCGGGGCCGTCGGCGTCGGAGACGCCGAGCGCGGTCACGGCGGTGAGGGCGATCGCGGCGTCGGCGGTGAGGAGGGACCCGAGTCGCTCCTCCAGCCGGGCCTGCGCCTGCTCGGTGAGCCGGCGCACGGCGTCGTCGCCGAACGCGGCCTCGAGCACCTTCTGCGCGAGCACGGCCGTGCCACCGGCGATCCCGAGCTCGACACCGGTCACGCCACCGGTGCCGGCGAACACCACGAGCATGAGCGAGACGCCGAGCCCGTTGACGCCGAAGCTCAGCGCGCGGGCGAGGCCGCGACGGTCCTCCCCCTGGTCGCGCACGACGGCGAGGACGTCCTCCTGCCAGCCGCGGATCTGCTGGGCGATCGCCGCGCGCAGGTCCGCGGTGCTCGCACCGGTGACGCCCGCCGTCGCGCTCGCGTCCACGAGAATCGTGGCTCCGGCCGGGTCGGCGCGCCACGCGGACCGGACGCGCTCGCGCGCCCCCTCCAGCGCGTCCATCGTCACGGCCTCGAGGCCGTGCGCGATCGCCGTCTCCACCGGCTGCGCGCTCGGCCGGCCGCCGCGGAAGAACGCCGCGACGCTGTCGCGCACCTTGCCGACGCCGCGCTCGACCGAGCGCATCACGTCGCTCGCGCCGACGAAGTCCTGCCAGCGCGTGAGCACCTCGCCGCGCAGCATCGCGCCGTCCGACGTCGCCTGCCGCACCTGGGTGCGAGCGTCGGCGTAGGCCGTGGTGACGACGGCGGTAAGCCGGGCCGCCGACTCGGCCTGCGCGTCGGCCGCGTCCGCGATCTGCTCGACGGCGCCGACCAGGTCCATGACGACGCCGTCGCGGGTCGCGAGGGCGACGACGTCCCGTGCGTGCGAGGAGCCGCCGAGGTCGGTGAGCCAGCCCGCGACGTCCGCGACGGCGCGCTCCGGCAGCATGCCGCTCGCGTCCAGCTCCGCCTCGGGCACGACGAACAGCGGCGCGTCCCCGAGCCCCTGCTCGCGGGCCAGGCGGGCAAGGTCGGCGACCACGAGGTCGGAGCCGGGGTCCACCCGGTCGAGGACGAGCGCGACCTGGGCGCGTCGGGCGGCCGCACCGCGCAGCAGCTCCCACGGAACGGCGTCGGCGTAGCGCGCGGCGGTCGTGGTGAACAGCCACAGGTCGGCGGCGGCGAGCAGCTGGGTGGCGAGCTCGCGGTTGGCCTGCTCGATCGAGTCGATGTCGGGGGCGTCGAGCAGCGCGAGGCCGGGCGGCATGCCGGCGTAGGGGGCCAGGCGCAGCGCGCGGGCGCCGCCCGGCGTCGAGCGGTCGGTGGGTGCCGGCGCTGTGGCTGCGGTGCCTGCGGTGCCTGCGGTGCCGCCGGGCGTCGTCGGCGGGCCCGTCGTCGTCGCGACCCGCGCCAAGGTCGGCAGGATCCGCTCGGGCGCGAACCACGGGCCGTCGCTCGGGTGGTGCACCAGGACAGGCGAGCGGGTGGTGGGGCGCAGCACCCCGGGCGTGGTGAGCGGGGCCCCGAGCAGGGAGTTCACGAGGGTCGACTTGCCCGCGCCGGTGGAGCCGCCGACCACGACGAGCAGCGGTGCGCCGTCGGTGCGCAGGCGGGGCAGGAGGTAGTCGTCGATCTGGTCGAGGAGCTCGCGGCGGCGCGCGCGCTGCTCGGGGACGCCGACGCCGTCGAGCGGGAGGGTCGTCGCGGTGAGCCGGCCCCGCACGACGTCGACGGCTCCGACCAGGCGCGCGCGGGCGTTGGCCTCGTCCGCCGCGAGGTCCGCGGCCGGCGCGGGCGGCGCGGCGGGCTCCGGGGTCTGCGTGGCCGTCGACTGCGAGGGGGCTGACGCGGGGGCCGGCGACGGCAACGGCGACGGCAGAGCCGTCCAGTCCGCCGTCGGCTCCGGCGGTGGCTGCGTCGCCCGCTCGTCGCTCATCGCCCCATCCTGCCCGACGGCGCGGGGAGAGCCCGAGAGCCACGAGCGGCCGGGCCGAACGCGGGGCGCGTCGTTCCCGACGGATTGACTGGTCCACCCGACGGATTTACTGGTCAGATGCCTTCTCGGCGTGATCGACGGAGAGTCCTCGCAGGTCACAGCGACACGGCACGGGCGTCATACGGTCTGACCAGTCGATCCGCACGCACGACCAGTCAGTTCGTACAGGCCCTCCGGCCGCACCGGCCCGCCCGCTCCGCACCGGACCGCCGGGACAAGCGTCCACGCTCGGCCGAGAGCCGCGGGAGGCTAGAGCGCGGGTCCCGGAACCGGCGCCGCGGGCTGCGGCGGGTGGCGCAGCCCGGTGAGGCGCAGCGCGAACGCGCTGACCACGAGCCCGCCCGCGCACAGCGCCAGCACCAGGAGCGCGACGGGCGCGAAGTCGCTGCGCTGCGTGCCCACGATGACCGAGGCGAACAGCGGCGGTCCGATCGTGGAGCCGAGGTTCCCCAGCTGGGTGAGCACGCCGTTGGCGTGCGCGGTGACCCGCGGGTCCCGCGACAGGGTCGGGATCAGGCCGAACGTCGCGCCCTGGATGAGGCCGGAGAAGACCATGAGGGCGAGCGCGGCCACGACGACCGTGCCCTCCCCCACGAGGACCGACCACGTCACCACGACGAGCGCCGCGACCCCGAGGTATCCCGCCAGCAGGACGACGGGCGGTGTCGTCGCGTACTGGCCCACGAAGCCGGCGACGACGGTGCCGAGGATGCTGACCAGCGGCATCCACACCAGGAGCGCGCCGCGCGCCGACGGCTCCGCGAACAGCGGCAGGAACGTGATGAGCGAGACGTACATCGTGGTGTGGAAGACGAACACCAGGCCGGGGAGGAAGGTCCGCGGGGAGCGGTAGGCCTCGAGGTGAGCCTGGAGGAAGCCGACGGCCTCGCCGTCGCGCTGCGGTCCATCGCCCGGCACGCGCGGCAGGGCGAACGCCACGACCAGCAGCAGCACCGCGAGCAGCGCGGCGTGCCCGAGGAACACGGCGCCCACACCGCTCGCCTCCTCCAGCGCAGGTGCGAGCCAGCCGGCGATCGCGAACGCGAGCCCGAAGAACGTGCCCCAGATGCTCATCGCGAGCGCGACGTGCCGCGGCGCGCTGAGCAGGATGATGAGCACCGGGCACGCCACGACGAGACCCAGGTGCGCCACGCCCTCGAGGACGCGAGTGCCGATGAAGATCGGCAGCGGCGGCAGGACCGCCTGCACGAGCCCGAGCACGGTCCCGATCCCGAGGCACCACAGCAGCACGCGCCGGAACCCGAGCCGGGCGACGTAGACGCCGGCCGTGAGGCCGAGCACGAGCCCGACGAAGGCGGGCGCCGACAGCAGCAGCGCAGTGGCCGTGTCGCTCGCGTCGTACACGGCGGCCACGGGGACGAAGATCGCCGCGACCTTGGCGAACTGCATCGCAGCCGCGATCCCGACGACCACGAGCAGGCCGACGGGGATCCAGCGGGTCCGCTCCAGCGACACGGCGACACCTCCGAGATCGGCGGTGCGCACGGCACCGTGACGACTGACGTGTCCAGCATCGCCGATCAGCCGGTAGGTGCGCAGCGGGACGCGCCCGGGCCCGGGCGCGTGCCGCCGCCGCGTCAGTCGCGCGTGAGCTTGCGGTAGGTGACCCGGTGCGGACGGGCCGCCTCCGGGCCGAGCCGCTCGACCTTGTTCTCCTCGTACGCCGCGAAGTTGCCCTCGAACCAGTACCAGCTCGACGGGTTCTCCTCGGTGCCCTCGTAGGCCAGGATGTGCGTCGCGACGCGGTCGAGGAACCATCGGTCGTGCGAGACGACCACGGCGCAGCCCGGGAACTCCAGCAGCGCGTTCTCCAGCGAGCCGAGCGTCTCGACGTCGAGGTCGTTGGTCGGCTCGTCCAGGAGCAGGAGGTTGCCGCCCTGCTTGAGGGTGAGCGCCAGGTTCAGCCGGTTGCGCTCCCCACCGGAGAGCACCCCCGCAGGCTTCTGCTGGTCGGGCCCCTTGAACCCGAACTGCGACACGTACGCGCGCGAGGGGATCTCGACGTTGCCGACCTGGATGTAGTCCAGGCCGTCGGAGACGACCTCCCACAGCGTCTTCTTCGGGTCCAGGCCGGTGCGGGACTGGTCGACGTAGGAGATCTTGACCGTCTCGCCGATCTTGAGGTCGCCGCCGTCGAGCGGCTCGAGCCCGACGATCGTCTTGAAGAGCGTCGTCTTGCCGACGCCGTTCGGCCCGATCACACCGACGATGCCGTTGCGCGGCAGGTCGAAGGAGAGTCCGTCGATGAGGACCCGCTCGCCGAATCCCTTGCGCAGGTTCTTCGCCTCGATAACCACCGAGCCCAGCCGCGGGCCCGGCGGGATCTGGATCTCCTCGAAGTCCAGCTTGCGGGTGCGCTCGGCCTCCGCCGCCATCTCCTCGTAGCGGGCCAGACGCGACTTCGACTTGGCCTGGCGACCCTTGGCGTTCTGCCGCACCCACTCGAGCTCGGACGCGAGCCGCTTGGCGAGCTTGGCGTCCTTCTTGCCCTGGATCTGCAGGCGCTCGGCCTTCTTCTCCAGGTACGTGGAGTAGTTGCCCTCGTACGGGTAGAGCCGGCCGCGGTCGACCTCGGCGATCCACTGCGCGACGTTGTCGAGGAAGTACCGGTCGTGCGTGACGGCGATGACGGCGCCGGGGTAGCGCGCGAGGTGCTGCTCCAGCCACTGCACGCTCTCGGCGTCGAGGTGGTTGGTGGGCTCGTCGAGCAGCAGCAGGTCCGGCGCCTCGAGCAGCAGCTTGCACAGCGCCACCCGGCGACGCTCACCACCGGAGAGCACCGCGACGTCCGCGTCCGGCGGCGGGCAACGCAGCGCGTCCATCGCCTGCTCGAGGCGGGCGTCGACGTCCCAGCCGTCTTGAGCGTCGATCTGCTCCTGCAGCGTGCCCATCTCGGCCATGAGCGCGTCGTAGTCGGCGTCGGGGTTCGCGAACTCCTCGCCGATCTCGTCGAACCGCTGCTTCTTGGCGAGCAGCTCGGCGACGGCGTCCTGCACGTTCCCGAGCACCGTCTTGGAGTCGTCCAGCGGCGGCTCCTGGAGCAGGATCCCCACGGTGTAGCCCGGCGAGAGCCGCGCCTCACCGTTGGAGGGGGTCTCGAGTCCCGCCATGATCTTCAGGATCGTCGACTTGCCGGCCCCGTTCGGACCCACCATGCCGATCTTGGCTCCGGGCAGGAACGCCATCGTCACGTCGTCGAGGATGACCTTGTCCCCGTGCGCCTTGCGGGCGCGGACCATCGAGTAGATGTACTCGGCCACAGCTCTCCTAGGGAGTTGATTGGGGGGTTTCCGGCCCCCAGCCTACGCGGACGCGCGCCGCGCCCGAGCGGGGGCTGGCGGCCTCGCCCTCATCCGCGGGCGCGCAGGGACGCGACGTGCTCCGCCGCGTGCCGGTGGCCGGCCATCTCGTAGCCCACCACCACGACTGCGGGCGTGACCGCGAGGATCGCCACGCTCGCGCCGAAGGAGAGTCCGCCACGGGAGAGCGCGACGGCGAGCACCAGCACCGCGACGACGCCCGCCAGGAGCGCGACGTGCAGCGCGTCGACGCGCCGGACGAGCAGCGCGTAGATCGCGAACAGTGCGACGAGGAACACCCCGACCGGGATCGCGACGGCCTGCACCGCCACGGGGAACCCGACGTGGGCCTCACCCTCGACGACGTACGCCGCCACGTGCAGTCCCGCGCCGACGGCGGCGATCGCCGCGAACAAGGGGATGTGGCCGTAGCCGAACACGAACGACACCCAGCCCGAGCGTCCCGCGGCGTGCAGGATCTCCCCGAACGGCACCGAGAAGTACACCCACCACAGGCCGAAGGTGAGCACGGTGCCACCAGCGACGACCATGATCGCGTCGCTCGCCCAGCCCTGCTGACCGATGATCGGCTCGACCGCCGCGACCGTCCCGATCACTCCCTCGCCCAGCGCGATGATCGTGAGCAGGGAGTACCGCTCCGCGATGTGGTGCGGGTGCCACGGGGTGCCGGCGCCGCGCAGCTCGGCGACCACGGGTCCGCCGAGCTCCACGAGGTAGAGGACGGCCGCGGCGAGGAGCATCGGGCCGAGCGCCAGGTGGGCGATCGCTGCCAGCACCCACCCGACCTGCGCGACGGCGACGAACGCCACGTAGGTCAGCGCGGTCGTGCGGTGCGCGGGTGAGGAGCGCGCCACACGCAGCCACTGCGCCAGCAGCGCGACCCGCATCACGACGTAGCCCGCGACCACGACGCCGTTGCGATCACCCCGCCCTCGTCCACCGACCGGAACAGGGCCGGCAGCCCGAGCGCGAGCACGAGGACACCCGCCATCTGCACCATGGTCGTGACGCGGAAGAGCCAGTCGTCGGTGTCGAAGGCGGACGCGAACCACGTGAAGTTGATCCATGCCCAGACGATCGCCATCATCGCGAAGGCGAACGCGCCGACAGCCTGGGCCTGGTGACCGAGCTCGAGCAGGTGCGCCATCTGGTTCCCTGCGACGCCGAACGCGGCCGCGAACGTGAGGTCGAAGAGCAGCTCGAGCGGCGTGGCCACGCGGTGCGCCTCGTGCGGGTCGCGACCGCCGAGGCGGCGGATCCGGTGGGCCACGCCGCGGCGCGCCCCCGGTCCGAGCGCGTCGCCGGCGTCCTCGTGCGCTGTCGTCACCCGTGACCCTCCTGATCGCCGCGGACAGGCCGGCCCGGGACCGACCGGCCCGACCCGGCACGCGGCACCCGCCCCGTCCGGGCGCCAGGATGGCACACCGTCCGTCACGTCACGGCGGTCCACCTCAGAACGGCGGCTCGACGACCACCTCCTCGTCCTCCTCGACGATCTCGAACCCGCTGACGTCCACGGGCATCCGCTCGCCGTCGACCCCGTTCCCGCCGCCAGCCTCCGGTCCGGCGTACGACGCGTCGCCCGCCGCCGGCCCGTCCGGCCCGTCGGCGCCAGGTCCGTCCGACGCGTACGCCGCGTCCGCGCCGCTGGACGCGCGTGCGCCGTCGGCCATCCCGCCCCACCCGTCCGACGAGCGGTGCTCGCCCGCGTCGGGCGCGGGGCTCCACGTGAGGATGCCGCGACCGGCGAGGTCCACCGCCACGGCCGACGCGTTGAGGGCGAGCTGCGTGCGGGCCGTGCCGTGCTGGTCGGTCCAGGAGCTCTCCACCACCTTCGCGTGGACGAGGACGGGTGTGCCCTTGCGGATCGTCTTGCACACGCGGTGCGCGAGGTCACCGAACGCGGACACCGAGAACCACACGGTGCTGCCGTCGACCCAGGTGCCCTCGGTGCTGCGGCGCCGCGGCGTACTGCCCACGCGGAACCGCGTCCACACGGTGCCGCTCGCGCTCTGGTTGAGGGACGGCACCGTCCCGACGAAACCGCGCACCGTCAGGTGCGTCTCGTAGCTCATCTGCTGCCTCCGCTCCCGGCCGGAGGGTCCGGCCACGCGCCCAGGCTGGCCCGCAGAGGTGGGCGAGCGCGCGGGGGGTGGGGAGAACGCGCGGATCGGCGACGCCGTGACGCGCTGGGGGCAACTGCCGCGTGTGCCGACGCGCTACCGCGCCCCGTCGAGCACGCGGTGCGCCTCGGCGAGCGAGGCGCGGACGTCCTGCGCCGGCGCGAGCAGCTTCTGCACGCACGACTCGAGGGCCGGCGTCGTCGCGGCGAGGTAGCCGTCGCGCGCCTGGTCCGCCGCCGCGGCCACCGCCCCCGACCGCAGCCGCGCGAACAGTCCGGGCCGCGCGACGGCAGGCACCGGCACCTCGCGCAGCGCCGCGGTCACGGCCTCGCCGATCGCCCGGGCCGGGGGCACGGCCCCCGCGACGGCGTCGCGCCAGGCGGGTGCCAGCCCGTCGGTGAGCGTCGCGACCCACTCGTGCCGGATCGCCTCCAGCCGCGCCTGGGGCACGTCGCGCACCGCCGTCACGGCCACGCCGCCGCGCACCGCGGCCGCCAGGGAGTCGGCCACCACGCCCACACCTGCGGCCTCGGCGAGCCGCGCGGCCGCAGCCGGCACGTCGACGTCGGCGCCCGGGCGCGGACCCAGTCCAGCCGTCAGGGCCCGTGAGACCGAGTCCAGCTGGTCCCAGGCGGCCGTGCGGTTGACCGACGCCCGCTGGGACACCCGCTGCACGGCCTCACGCAGCTCCGCCACGCCGTCGCCGGTCCGGGCCGAGGTGGTGAGCACCTCGACGCCACCCAGCCCCTCGGCCACGAGCAGGCGCGCGACGTCGAGCCGCAGCTCGGTCAGGCCCTCCGGGGTCAGCGTGTCGATCTGGTTGACGACGACGAGCATCGCGTCCTGCCGGCCCGCCAGGCCACGCAGGTACCCGGCGTGCAGGCGCTCGTCGGCGTACTTCTGGGGGTCGAGCACCCACACGAGGAGGTCGACGAGCGGCACGAGCCGGTCGACCTGATCGCGGTGGCCCGCGGCGACGGAGTCGTGGTCGGGCACGTCGAGCAGCACGACGCCGTCGAGCTGGCCGGGCTCCGGGCCGGCAAGCGCGGTCTCGCCGCGGTAGCGACGATCGCGCGGGACGTCGAGGTGATCCAGGAGGGCGGTGGCGTCAGAGCCCCACATGCAGGCTGTCGGCAGCGCCGTCGTCGGGCGCACCACGCCGACGTCGGCCACCTCGAGCCCGGTGACGGCGTTGAACAGCGAGGACTTGCCCGAACCCGTGCCGCCGACCAGGGCGACCACCCGGTGCGCGACGCCGAGCGCGAGCCTCCCGCCCACGGCGTCCAGCTCCGCGCGGGCTCGCGCCGCGACGTCGGCGGGCAGCCGGGTCCCGAACGCCCCGAGCACGTCGAGCAGCTCGGCCCGCCGCGCGACCTCGCGGGCGTCGCCGCCCGCGTGCGCCGCGTGGGTCGCGCGAGCCCGGGACGCGTCGGTCACCTGGGTCGAGGGCGGCTCGGCGCCACCCCCCTCGTCGGGCGCGCCGCCCGTGATCTCCGACTCGCTCACTGCTCCTCCCCCGCCAGCGCCCGCAGCTCCCCGACCCGCACCCGCAGCGCCGTCGCGGCCTCGATCGACAGCTGCGCGGAGACCGTGTCGCCGTAGGCCCGCACCTCGTCCGCCAGCACCCCGGCCGCGGCCTCCTGCAGCGAGGTGCGCGCGGCCGCGACGGCGTCGTCCGCACCACCTGCGCCCAGGCGCCGCGCAGCCTGCTCGGCGGCGGGCAGCCCGGCCGCTGCGAGCGCGACCAGGGCGCGCTCGCCGTCGGGATCGAGCAGGGGCGGACGGGCGTCCTGCCCGCCCGTGGCCGAGGCGAGTCCGAGCGTGCCGAGCCCGGACACCCACCCGGTCCACGCACTCGAGAGCCGCTCGCGGCGCTCACCCACCACGTCGTCGGGGCGCCGCGCCTCGGCGAGCGCCGCGCCCGCGGCGGAGTGGCCGGTCCACGCGTGCACGACGTCCGCGTCGCTGCGCCGCGCGGCGTCTCCGACGACGTCGACGAACGCCGAACGCAGCTCCTCCACGAGCGCGGCCAGCGCGGCGCCGCGGGCCTCCCGCCCGCGCTCGAGCCGCCGTCGGGCGAAGAACCCGGTCACCTCGTGCGCGAGCGGCTCCAGCGGTCCGCGGAAGCCGGCGCCGGCCACCCACCGCGTGGTCGGCGCGCCCTCGGTGAGCACGCCGGTGGCGATCGCCTCCGACAGCGCGGCGACGGCGGGCGGCAGCACCGCGGATGCCGCGCCGAGCAGGGCGTCGGCCTCCTCGACCTGGGCGGTCGCGGCGTCGACGAGCTCCCGGACCTCCGCGCGCAGCGGGTTCCAGACGCCGCGCAGCGTGCGCGCGACGACCTCGCGGGACGCCGCGCGAGAGGCCAGCAGGCGCAGCCAGCGATCCACCTCGCTCACGTGGGCGGGGTCCAGCGGTCCGGCGAGCGGGCCGGCGTCGGGTACCACGAACAGCGGCAGCGACCCGAAGCCGGCGTCCTGGAGCCGGCCCAGGAGGTCGCGCCGGACGATGTCGAGCGACTCGCGCGGCACGCGGTCCAGCACCACCCCGAGCGTGATGCCACGCCGGCGGACCTGGTCCAGCACCGCCCACGGCAGGGCGTCGCCGTACCGGTTGGCGGTCGTCACGAAGAGCCAGACGTCGGCCACCTCGACGAGCTCGACGGCGAGCGCCCGGTTGGCCTCGTCGACCGAGTCCAGGTCGGGCGCGTCCAGGAGCGCGAGCCCACGCGGCACGTCGCCGTGCACGAGCGCGGCGCGGGCGGCGACGGGGTGCTCGGCCATGGGCTCGGCGTCGTCGGGGTGCACGACGAGGACGGGTCGCCGCGTCGTCGGGCGTACCACGCCGGCGGGACTGACGCTCTCCCCCGCGATCGCGTTGACGAGCGTGGACTTGCCCGCACCGGTCGGGCCGCCGACGACCACGACGGCGGGCAGGCTCGCCTCCCGCAGCCGCGGGACGAGGTGGGTGGCGAGCTGGACGGACACCCGGTGCCGCAGCTCGCGGGCGCGCTCGGCGCCGGGCAGGTCGAGGGGGAACGCGACGTCCTCGAGCTGGGCCTGCAGGTCGAGCACGACGTCGAGCGCCGGCGAGGTCGCGCGGCGCGCCTCCTCCCGGGGTGCTGCGGCGGGGGCGTCGTCGTGCGTAGAGGTCGCCGGCTCGTCTTCCGGGGCAGCGGGCACGCCGGGTGTCCCGTCGCTCGTCGTGATCACTGCGCCAGCCTGCCCCAGCGGCAGGCGTGCGCCAACCATCCGCGCCGGAGGGAGCACCGGTCGCACGCCTGGGTAGGGTGGGCGCGCGGCAACCGCCGCAGGTCGAGGAGGACCGCGCCACCCATCGTCGGTCCCCGCTGTCAGGGAGGTCGGCATGGCTGTGGAGGTCGTCGCGGAGTCCGCGACCACGGGACCGCTCGACGACGCGCGCGCGCAGCTCGCGTTCGCGATCGAGCACCTCGGCTACGGCGAGGGCATTCACACGCTGCTGGCCACGCCGCGCCGCGAGCTCACCGTGAGCGTGCCGCTGCGCCGCGACGACGGCGGGACCGAGGTGTTCATCGGCCACCGCGTCCAGCACAACTTCTCCCGCGGACCCGCGAAGGGCGGCCTGCGCTACTCCGCGTTCGTCGACCTGGACGAGGTGCGCGCGCTGGCGATGTGGATGACGTGGAAGTGCGCCCTGGTCGACGTGCCCTACGGCGGCGCGAAGGGCGGCATCACCATCGACCCCACCCGGTACTCCGACGCCGAGCTCGAGCGCGTCACCCGGCGCTACACCAGCGAGATCATGCCGCTGATCGGCCCGACGCAGGACATTCCCGCGCCCGACGTCGGCACCGACGAGCGCACGATGGCGTGGATCATGGACACCTACTCGGTCAACGTGGGGCACACGGTGCCCGGCGTCGTGACGGGCAAGCCGCTCGCGCTCGGCGGGTCGCTCGGCCGCGCCAGCGCGACGTCGCGCGGCGTGTCCCACGTCGCGCTTCTCGCGCTCGAGCACCGCGGCCGCGCCGCGTCCCGCAGCACTGCCGCGGTGCAGGGCTTCGGCAAGGTCGGCCGCGACACCGCCCGGTTCCTGGCCGAGGCCGGCGTCCGGGTGCGTGCGGTCTCCGACGTCACGGGCGCCGTGTTCCGCGAGGACGGCCTCGACATCCGCGCGCTCATGCGGCACGTCGACACCACGGGTCACGTCGCCGGCTTCAGCGGGGGCGAGGCGATCGACGGCGAGGAGCTGCTCGAGCTCGACGTCGACGTGCTCGTCCCGGCCGCCCTCGAGGGCGTGCTGACGGAGGCGAACGCGGACCGGGTGCGCGCGGGGATCGTGGTCGAGGGCGCGAACGGCCCGACCACGAAGGCGGCCGACGCCGTGCTGCGTGAGCGGGACGTGCTGGTGGTGCCGGACATCCTCGCGAACGCAGGCGGCGTCGTCGTGTCCTACTTCGAGTGGGTGCAGGCGAACCAGGCGTACTGGTGGACCGAGGCCGAGGTGGACGACAAGCTGCGACGCCGCATGACGTCGTCCTGGCGCGCCGTGCTGGAGTACGCCGACCGGGCCCACCTCTCCCTCCGCGAGGCCGCGACCTGCATGGGTGTCGAGCGCGTCTGGGAGGCGCACCGGCTGCGCGGCCTCTACCCCTGACGGCGCTAACCCTCGGGAGGGGGCTCCCTCGCCGGTGCGGCCGGAAGCACCGTGGTCGCCTCGACCGTGGTCCGCGCCTCGCCGTCGGGCGCGCGGAGCATCTCCAGCAGGGCGAGGAGCAGAACCAGCCCGACCACGACGGCGAGCGCGATGAGCGGCGTCGGCCGGTCCACGAACACGAGCACGAGCAGCCCGAGCACGAGGACCACGGCGCGCAGCATCCGGACGTTGTCCGCCACGAACCGGCCGAGCCCACCCCGCGCGACGGGCAGTGTGCCGCGCAGCCGCGCGGCAGCGTTCCGGAAGCCGGCACGCGCTCCGCGCTGCGTGAGCGCCGCGACGAGCGCGATGACGAGCGCCACGAGGGCCGTGCCACGCAGCGCCCCACGCGGGACGGCGACGAGCTGGGCGACCACGGCGGCGGCCGCGTCGGGGTAGTGCTGCGCGCCGCCCGCGGCGTCCTGCACGACGGCGAGCGCCACCAGGCCGATGACGAGGGCGCCGGCGACACTCAGGCCCGCGACGATCACCATCCGGTGGTGCCGACGCGCGAGCGCGATCGCACCGAGCAGCAGGGCGAGCGTGATCCACGGCAGCCACGGCGCGGCCGCGTTCAGCAGCGAGAGGACCGACTGCACCGTGCCGAGAGCGTCCGAGGAGACGAGCACGAGCTCGCGGTCGACGTCGGGGATCGCGCTCGCGCCCGGCACGCCCCGGTCCACGAGCCGGTCTCGGAGCGCCGCGACCAGCGGCTGGAGGTCGACCGACACGACGCCGTCCGTCACCTCGACGGCGCCGGTCCTCTCGCCGGTGATCCGCCCGACGACCTGGTCGTGCGCCACCCGGTTGGCTTCCTCCCACGCCGTGGCGAACTGTGGCGAGGCGACCGCCCTGTCGATGAGGTCGGCGACGCGGGCCTCCGCGGCGCCCGCGAGGGCCGTCGCCGCGGTGTCGGTGAGGTCGGAGATCCGTGGGCCGAGGCCGAGCGACTGCGCGAGCTGGTCGGCGCCGTTGGCCGCGCGGGTCTGCAGGTCGAGGGCGTCGAGCGTGGCGTCGGTAGCCGCGTCGGCCACGGCGGCCTGGACGGCGGGGTCGTCGATGAGCGGCGCGACCGTCTGGACGTACCGGTCGGTGTCGCGCACGAGCCCGTTCACCCGGACCGCGAGCACCGACACGAGCGCGAGGATCGCGCCCAGCGTGACCAGGAGGCCCGCAAGCACGGAACGCACTCGGCCCCACACGCGGTGACGCGTGGGCGGGTCCGCAGTGGCAGTGGCCATGGTGGCGATGCTAGGGGGCATCGGCGTGCCGCTACGGCGTATCACCCGGCGGCGAGGATGCTCGTCATGGGCACGACGACGACCGTGGAGGTGCGCGATGTCCAGGCGATTCCGACCCCGCCGACCCTGAGGCGGGCGCGAGAGCGCCCCCGGCAGGACTCGAACCTGCAACCGACGGATTAGAAGGCCGTTGCTCTATCCATTGAGCTACGAGGGCTGAACCTTCAGCGTACCGACGGCTCGAGCGTCGGCCCGCCGCCCGTCGCCCACCGACACTCCCCGAGGGTGTCGCACCCCCGCCCTACCCTGATCGCGTGCCCTACCGCTTCGACGCCCCGATCTGGCAGACCCCGCCACCCGGCTCGTGGCACTTCCTCACCGTGCCGGAGGAGATGGCGGACGAGATCGACCGGCGGACCACGGGCGTCCAGGGCGGCTTCGGCTCGGTCAAGGTCGAGGTCACGATCGGCGGAAGCACCTGGCTCACGTCGATCTTCCCGAGCAAGCAGGTGGCGAGCTACATCCTCCCGCTGAAGAGGTCCGTGCGCTCGGCCGAGGGCTGCGGCGCGGGCGACATGGTCGCCGTCGGGCTCGTGCTCGTCGGGCTGGAGCCGCACAGCTGACGCCGCCGACCCGGGCCGCGCGGCGCTACTCCTCAAGCACCCGCGTCCGCGCGAGCGCGGCGTGGCAGTGCGCACTCGCGTTCGCCGTGCGCGCCCGGGTGAGCATCCGGGCGATCTCCTCGACGGCGAGCCCCCGGGTCCGGCTGCCTCGGGCGCCGAGTGTGATGCTGGGCGCGGCTGGCGGGGTCGGGCCGCGAGGAGCGTCACAGTGGCGGCCGGGGTGGTGGCCAGAGCTGGCGAGGGCCGCGCTGGAGCCGCGCGGCTGACGCGACGGACGCGAGCTACGACTCGAGCACCCGTGTCCGCGCGAGCGCGGCGTACCAGTGCGCGCTCGCCTTCGGCGTGCGCGCGAGGGTCTCCCGGTCCACGTGGACGAGGCCGAACGCCTTGGTGTACCCGTAGGCCCACTCGAAGTTGTCGAGGAACGTCCACAGCAGGTACGCCCGCACGTCGGCGCCGCGCTCGATCGCCTCGTGCAGCCCGCTCAGGTGCTCGCGCAGGTAGGTGATCCGCTCGGGGTCCTGCACCACGCCGTCGACCAGCACGTCGTCGTCGTACGCGCAGCCGTTCTCGGTCACGATCAGGTGCGTACCCCGCGGGCCGGCCAGCGCCTGCAGCTCCAGTTGACCCCGAGCACGTCGATCGGCGTCGCGATGACGTCGAGGTCGCCGTCGCGCACGAGGTCTTCCGGCCACAGGTCGGCGACGTCGGCGAGGAAGGTCTCGGGGTAGGCGCCGCGCAGCAACGGCTCGACGAAGCAGCCCCACTGCGCGTCCCGCAGCCGCCGCGCAGTGTCGACGTCCGCGGCCGAGGCGGGGTCGAGCGGCGCGTAGAGCGAGAAGTTCGGCGCGATGCCGAGGGTCAGCGGTGCGGCGTCCGGCCCGGCGACCGAAGGGTCGGCCGCGCGCAGCGCCCGCACCGCTTCGCCGTGCGCGAGCAGCAGGTGGTGCAGCGCCCGGAGCGCGCCGACGTCGTCCTGCACGCCCGGCGCGTGCTGCCCGCCCGCGTAGCCGAGGAACGCCGTGCACCACGGCTCGTTGAGCGTGAGCCAGTGCCGCACGCGGTCCCCGAGCGCCTCGTGCATCGTGAGCGCGTACTCCACGAACCGCGGCACGATGTCGCGCGAGCGCCAGCCGCCCGCGTCCTCCAGGGCCTGCGGCAGGTCCCAGTGGTAGAGCGTGACCCACGGCGTGATGCCCGCCTCGAGCTGCGCGTCGACGAGCCGCGAGTAGAAGTCCAGGCGCTCGGGGTTGGGCGCGCCGCCGTCGGGACGCACCCGCGCCCACGACGTCGAGAACCGGTACCCGCCCACGCCCAGCTCACGCATCAGCGCCACGTCCTCACCGAAGCGGTGGTAGTGATCCACCGCCACCTCACCCGTGCTCGCGTCGGCGATCGTGCCGGGCCGGCGCGCGAACGTGTCCCAGATCGAGTCGGTCCGCCCGCCCACGTGCGCGGCGCCCTCGATCTGGTAGGCCGAGGTCGCGACGCCGAACGTGAAGTCGGCCGGGAACTCCCGACGCCGCGCCTGCGGCGCCGGCCACGGCGAGGGCGGGCGGAGCAGCTCGCTCACGCGTCGACCTCCTGCGTCGCGAACGCCGGCAGCGGCGTCCCCACGGGCGCGCCCTTGAGCTGGTTGGCGCTGCGCAGCACGTGCGGCGCGAGCACGGCGTCGGCCTCGATCGGCCCGTCGCCCGTGAGCGCGAACGTGGCGCTCGCCCCCGCGAGCAGGCTCACCAGCGCACGATCCACCGCGGCGGAGGCGTCCGCGCGGTCCGCGAGCACGACGACGTCGCGCACGTACGTCCGCGCCGTCACCGTGAGCACGGCACCGGTCGCGGTGGGCTCGACGCGCGCGTCGAGCGCTTCGGGGTCCAGGTCCTGCCCGACGACGTCGGCCAGGTCGTGCACGACCCGCGCGAAACCCTTGCCCAGCGCGTCGAGGTCCGCCACCAGCACCTCACGCGCGCCGTCGCCGGTCGCCACGTGGTCCGGCAGGGCCACGCGCGCCGCGCCGCGGGCGGGGACCACGACGGCGAGCCGCGCCTCGGCGCGCACCTCGCCGTCGAACATCTCGCGCCGTACGCGCACCTCGCCGTCGCACGCCTCGTCGGTGTCGTTGAGCACGACGAGGTCGAGCCGGTGGTCGCCCGTCAGCGGCGGCTGCAGCGTGGCCAGGCGTGGCGCGTAGACGTCGCGCAGCGCGTACCAGAGCGGCTTGCGGCGCTCGGCGTAGTCGACCGCGGCCCACGAGACGACGGGCCAGTCGTCGTTGAGCTGCCACACCACGGTGCCGGTGTTGTACGGCGCGAGCGAGCGGAAGTAGGAGATCCCGAAGGCGATCGCGTGTGCCTGGTTGAGCTGCGTGACGAAGTGCCAGTCGTCGATCGTGCGCGGCGCGGGCAGGTGCGGGGTGTACCCGCGCTCGAGCTTGAGGTTGCCCTGGTTGGCCTTCTGGTGGACGAGCATCTCGTGCCCGAACGGGTCGGCCGGGACGTCGTGGACGACGTCGAACAGCGTGGTCCACGCGGCCGGCCCCTGGAACCCGAACTCCGCGACGAACCGGGGACGCCACTCGCGGTAGCTCGTGTCGTCCTTCTCGTTCCACACGTCCCAGACGTGGACGGTGCCGTCCGTGTCCTTGTTCGGGTCCAGCAGCGTGGACGCGGAGAACGGGCTGCCGGGGATGTAGGGGCGGGTGGGGTCGAGCTCGGCGACGATCGCCGGGAACGTCTCGAGGTAGTAGCCGCCGCCCCACGTGCGGCCCTGCAGCGACGCGCGCCAGCCCCAGTCGGCCCAGCCCACGAGGTTCTCGTTGTTGCCGCACCACAGCGCGAGCGCCGCGTGCTTCGAGAGTCGGGTGACCGCCTCGCGCGCCTCGGCCTCGATCTCGTCCGCGAGCCACGGCTCCTCGGCGTACGCGGCGCACGCGAGGAGGAAGTCCTGCCACACGAGGATGCCCTCGCGCGAGCAGATCTCGTAGAGCTCGTCGGACTCGTACATCCCGCCGCCCCAGATCCGCAGCAGGTTCATGTTCGCCTCGACGGCGTCGGCCACGCGGCGCTTCAGGCGTGCGGCGTCGACCCGGGTGACGAACGCGTCGTCGGGGATCCAGTTCGCTCCGCGCACCTGCACGTCGCGGCCGTTGACCCGCAGCACGAACGGCGTGCCGTGCTCGTCGGGGGCGGTGTGGACCGTCACCGTGCGGAAGCCGACGGGGTGGGACCAGGTGGGGCTCGCCGTCGGGCGCTCGCCGGGCTCGCAGGGCTCGACGGCGACCGTCACCTCGTAGCGCGGCTGCGCGCCTTCCTCATTCCCCGGATGCTCCCGGGCAACCCCGTCGACATCCTGCTCGCCAAGCTCCAGCAGCGCGGCGGCACGGTGACCGACGACACCCGGAAGGCCTACGCCCTTCTGCTCGGGGGCGACGACGACACCCCGCTGATCCAGCAGTACTGGCAGTACCTCGTCCGTCTCGTGCACGGCGACCTCGGTGTCTCCGTCACGTACTACCCCGCCCGGGTCAGCGACGTCATCGCGACGTCGCTGCCCTGGACGATCGCCCTGGTCGGGATCTCCACGATCCTGGCCGCCTCGATCGGCGTGGCGCTCGGCATGATCGCCGGCTGGCGGCCCGGCACCTGGCTCGACTCGCTCGTCCCGGCGACCACCCTGCTGGCCGCGGTGCCCTACTTCTGGCTCGCGCTCATCCTCGTGTACCTGCTCTCGCGGGTCCTGGGCTGGCTGCCGGGCCAGGGCGGCTACGACGTCGTGTTGGATCCCGGATGGAGCTGGGAGTTCATCTCCTCGGCGATCTACTACGGGATCCTGCCGGCGCTCACGATCGTCATCGCCTCGCTCGGCGGCTGGCTCCTGGGCATGCGCAACATGATGGTCTCCACGCTCTCGGAGGACTACATCCTCACCGCCCGCGCGAAGGGCCTGCGGGAGCGCCGGATCCAGCTGCACTACGCGGCGCGCAACGCCGTGCTCCCCTCGATCGCGGGCTTCGCGATCTCCCTCGGGTTCGTGGTCTCCGGGTCGGTCGTCACGGAGCAGGTGTTCTCCTACCCCGGGATCGGCTCGCGCCTGCTGCAGGCCGTCACCAACAACGACTACGCGCTCATGCAGGGGGTCTTCCTCGTCATCACGCTTGCCGTGCTGGGCGCCAACCTCGCCGTGGACCTGCTCTACGGCCTCATCGACCCGCGCACCCGGGCGAAGGGCTGAGTCATGACGAACATCACCCCCCTCAACGAGCCCGACATCTCCGAGGCGCCCGAGCTGCTCGCCCAGGAGGCCGAGGAGGTCGGGGCGCCGCGCCGATCGTCGCTGCGCCCGCTGCTGCCGACGATGACAGGGTGGCTCGCCGTCGGGATCGGTCTGGTCGTGCTCATCATCGCGTTCGCCGTCGTGGGCCCGTGGCTGGTCAGCGACCCGACCGTGATCCGCGACATGGGGCTCACCGCGCCCTCGTCGGAGCACCTGCTCGGCACCACGCAGACCGGCCAGGACGTGCTGGCCCAGCTGGCCTTCGCGACCCGGGGCTCGCTGCAGATCGGCATCCTCGTCGGCGTGCTCGCCACGGCGCTGTCGGTCGGCTTCGGCATCTACGGCGCCTACGCGGGCGGCGTCGCCGACGAGGCGTTCTCGCTGCTGTCGAACGTCTTCCTCGTCATCCCCGGCCTGCTGCTGGTCATCGTCATCGCGGCGTTCGTGCCGCGCGAGGCGCGCGGCTGGTGGACCATCGCCGTCGTCCTCGCGATCACGAGCTGGGCCGGCTCGGCCCGCGTGCTGCGCGCGCAGACGCTCTCGGTGCGCGGTCGTGACTACGTCTCGGCCTCCCGGGTCTCGGGCGAACCCGCCTGGCGCGTGATCGCCGTCGAGATCCTGCCGAACCTGCTCCCGGTGATCGCGTCGCAGTTCGTGTTCGCGGTGATCGCGGCGATCCTGTCCGAGGCCGGCCTGTCGTTTATCGGCCTCGGCGCCGCGAACTCCTGGACGCTCGGCACGATGCTCTTCTACGCGCAGAACGGCTTCGCCCTCTCGCTCGGCGCCTGGTGGTGGTTCGTCCCGCCCGGCCTCATGATCGCGCTGTTCGGGATGGGCCTGTCGCTCATCAACTTCTCGATCGACGAGGTCATCAACCCCAAGCTCAAGAACGTCCGGCTGCACCGCCGCCGCGCCCGTAAGATCCGCCGACTCGAGGAGGCGGCCCGCGCATGACCACCACCACGTCCTTCGACCCCACCACGTCGGCGCGCACGCGGCGCACCGTCCTCACGGTCGACGACCTCTCGGTCGTCTACGAGGTGGAGCCGCCCGTCGAGGCCGTCAAGCACGCCTCCTTCGAGCTCGCCGCGGGCGAGATCCTCGGCCTCGCGGGCGAGTCCGGCTGCGGCAAGACGACGCTGGCGTACGCCGTGAACCGGGCTGCACCAGCCGCCCGCGCGCATCTCCTCGGGCCGGATCACGTTCCACGACCGCTCGGGTGACGACGTCGACGTCCTCACTCTCTCCGACGAGGCCCTGCGTACGTTCCGCTGGTCCAAGCTCTCGATGGTGTTCCAGGGCGCCATGAACGCGCTCAACCCCGTGATCAGCGTGCGCAAGCAGCTGCGCGACACGATCCTCGCGCACCGCCCCCGCACCCCGCGCAAGGAGATCGAGGCGCGCTCGGTGGACGTGCTGGAGCGCGTCGGCGTCGACCCCGCGCGGCTCTCGTCCTTCCCGCACGAGCTCTCCGGGGGAATGCGCCAGCGCGTGATGATCGCGATGGCGATGCTCCTCGAGCCGCAGGTCATGATCATGGACGAGCCCACCACGGCGCTCGACGTCGTCGTGCAGCGCGACATCCTGCGCGAGATCGTGCGGCTGAAGGACGAGCTCGACTTCGCCGTCATCTTCATCACGCACGACCTGCCGCTCCTGCTCGAGATCTCCGACCGCATCGCGGTGATGCTCAAGGGCGAGATCATCGAGCTCGAGACCGCCGACCAGCTGTTCCGCCACGCGCGCCACCCCTACACCCGCACGCTGCTCAGCTCGTTCCCGAGCCTGTCCGGCGAGCGCGGCGACTTCATCCGCACGGGCGTGCTCGACGCGCAGTTCGACGACGTGCTCGCCCAGGAGGCCGGCGCCCTCGTCGAGGAGGTCGCGGCCTACGTCCACGAGCACGAGCCCGACGGCGAACCCGAGCCCGAGGGCCCCTCGCCCGACGCGTCGGCCGAGTCCGCTGAGTCTCCCGAGGAGGACCGATGAGCAGCGCCGAGGTCGTGCACCTGACCAAGGACTACCCGATCCGCAACGGGCTGCGGCGCACCACGCTGCGCGCCGTCGACGACGTGAGCTTCGACCTCGTGCCGCGGCGCACGGTCGCCCTGGTCGGCGAGTCCGGGTCGGGCAAGTCCACGATCGCCAAGCTCCTCACCGTCTCGAGAAGCCGACGTCGGGCGAGATCAACGTGCTCCTGGACGACCGGACGCCCGTCCACGGATCCGTCTACCGCCGGCACGTGCAGATGGTGTTCCAGGACCCGTTCGCCTCGCTCAACCCGTTCCACACGATCGAGCACCACATCGCGCGACCGCTGCTGCTGCACCAGCGCACGAAGGGGTCGACCGAGACGCGCGAGCGGGTCGCGCAGATGCTCGAGCGGGTGAACCTCACGCCGGCGTCGCACTACGCGCAGCGCCGACCCCACGAGCTGTCGGGCGGGCAGCGCCAACGGGTCGCGATCGCCCGAGCGCTCGCGCCCGGCGCGCAGATCCTCATCGCCGACGAGCCTGTCTCGATGCTCGACGTCTCGATCCGCCTCGGCGTGCTCAACCTGCTCGCCCGGCTGCAGCGCGAGGACAACCTCGCGGTCCTCTACATCACGCACGATCTGGCCACCGCGCGGCACTTCTCCGACGAGATCCTCGTGCTCTACAAGGGGCGCGTCGTCGAGCGCGGGCCGTCCGACGCCGTCATCCTCGACGCCCACCACGACTACACGAAGCTGCTCGCCCAGGCGGCGCCGGACCCGGAGCGGCTGGGCAAGGTCGTGGCGAGCGAGCAGGGCTTCGACCGCAGCACCATCGACAACTCCGTCTGCTACGACCATTTCCGAGGCGAGTGGGTGCAGCACCGCGGCGCCGCGGCCGGCGCGGCCTGACGGGGCGCACGACGGCGAGCCCATACCTCCGCGTCCACCGCGCCTCGCGCTTGCCCAGCTCTCGCGCGCCCGGCTCGCGCTCGCCACGCCCCGAGAACGGCCCGCTGCGGACCGTCTTCGTCGCCACGGGCCGTTCCCGCCGAACGCGGGCTGGTCCGCCGCAGCCGGTGAAGGCCCCCGGCGGACCGTCTTCGTCGCCAGAGGCCGTTCTCGACGCACGCGAGCTGGTCAGCCGCGGCCGATGAGCCCCGACGGGGCGCACGACGGCGAGCCCAGCCTTCGCGTCCACCGCGCCTCGCGCGAACTCAGCCCTTGTGACCCGGCGCCCGCACGACGCCTCCAGAACGGCCCGCTGCGACGAGAACGGCCCGCTGCGGGCCGTCTTCGTCGCCAGAGGCCGTTCTCGACGAACGCGAGCTCGTCTGCCGCAGCCGGTGAAGGCCCCCGGCGGACCGTCTTCGTCGCCACGGGCCGTTCTCGACGCACGTGCGTTGGTCCGCCGCAGCCGGTGAAGGCCGCGACGGGCCGTTCTCGTCGCCACGGGCCGTTCTCGACGCACGCGAACTGGTCAGCCGCGGCCGATTCGCTCTGACGGAATGCGCGACGGCGAGCTCAGACCTTCGCGTCCACCGCGCCTCGCGGACTCAGCACCTAGACCCGGCGCCCGCACTACGCCTCCAGAACGGCCTGCTGCGACGAGAACGGCCCCCAGCGGGCCGTTCTCGCCGCCACGGGCCGTTCTCGTCGCCACGGGCCGTTCTCGACGCACGCGAGCTGGTCAGCCGCGGCCCGTGGAGGCCGCCACGGGCCGTTCTCGTCGCCACGG
>NZ_VENP01000026.1 GCF_006351005.1 Miniimonas arenae
TCGGACGAGGGCGGCGCCCCGAATGCTCCCGCGGCGGCCCTGCGACGCGTGCTCGCGCGCGTCCCGCACCGCGCGCTGAGCGGCGAGACCGCGCAGTCGTTCGCGGGTGCGGTGCTCGCGCTCGTGGCCGAGGGGCCCGCGACGGGTCCAGCGGTGACCTTCCGCGGGGTCCGCTACGAGCGCTGAGGGCCCGAACGCGGGCGATCGGTCACGGTGAACGGGCGGGGTGGGAGCGCGCGCTCCCACCCCGCCCGTCGGCACTGCCTGGCTACCGCAGCGAGACCACGAGCGGCGCCGAGGCGACCTTCGCGCCGTCGACGACGGCGCTGATCTCGTAGGGGCCGAGCAGGAGCAGCGGCAGCCCGCGCACGGTCGTGCTGGCCGTGCCCTCCGCGCCCACCACGACCGTCGTGCGCGCGGTGACGAGCGTCAGCCACGGCGCCGGCGCCCACGTCGTGCGGACGGTGACGCGCTGACCCGGCGTGAAGTCCGCGAGGTCGACGCGCACCGAGCCGGCGATCCGCACCCGGTCGGCCGACAGCGTGAGCGACGGGTCCGGGACCACCACCGGCGGGGCCTCGACGAGCTGGCCCACGCCCCACTGCGACGTGAACTGGTAGCCGAGCCCGGTCGGGTTCGCCCAGTTCCGGATTCCGGTGCGCTCGCCGCCGCTCGCGTCGTTGACCTGGAAGTCCAGGCCGTGGAACGTGCCCGCACCACCCGTGCCCGCGAGCGAGATCGCCGCCTCGACCACGTACCCGGTCCCGGTCGTCGCGACCGCCGAGGTCAGTCGCGCGGCCTGCGCCGCGGCGTCGCCGGTCCCGAACGTGACCGCGCCGTCGGCGCCGATCCGGATCTGGCTGTCGAGGGCGGTGTACGCGCCCGCCTTGGAGTTGCCTGCGTCGACGTAGATCTCCACCGAGTCCCGCGTCCACGGGTTCGAGCCGGTGGAGTCGATCACCGGGTCGGTGACGTCCATGAGCACGTACAGCGTGTCCTCCCGCCACAGCGTCCGGACCTGCGCACTCGCGCCGCCGGTGCCCTCGATCTGCAGGTCGGTCGGCACCACGTCAGCCTGCGCCCACTGCGGGTCCACGACGGCGTCGATCACCGGCTCCTGTGCGGTCTCGGCCACCTCGAGGTAGCCGAGCGGGTCCACGAGCGTGAGAGCACCGAGCGTGCCCTCGCGGTTCCACCCGACGACGTCGCCGCCATCGGTCACGCGCACGTCGAGGTCGACCACGTCGCCCGCGACCGCGCCCGTGAGCGGCGCCTGGAGCACGACGGTGTACCCGCCGTCGCGCGGCGTGACCACCGCGGGGACGGACCCGTCGCCGCCGCTGCGCGGCACGACCAGCTCGGCGTCGCCCACCGAGAGGGCGACGGCGTCGCCGGCATCGACGCTGGCGTCGTCGACGTCCACGTAGACGGTGAGGTGGTCGGCCGTCCAGCGGGTCTGGAACCGGGCCGTGTCCCCGACCGCGATCGTGGGGAGCTGGCGCCACGCGAGGTCGCCCGCCACGTCGGCGTCGAGCGCGACGTCGGCCTGGAAGGAGTCGGCGGACTCGGGCGTGGCCGGCAGCTCGCCGTCGGCCGCGCCCCAGAAGGCGTACTTGGCCTGCAGCGCGTCGTCGAACAGCAGCGGCGCACCGGAGTCGTCGCGCCAGGAGCGCCCGTCCGTGAGCCCCCACACCGTGACCGAGTACAGGTCGGCGGAGTGCTCGCGGAACACCCGGAAGGCGTCCCGGTAGTAGTAGCCCTGCTCGATGAGACCGGGCTGGGTCACGGGCGTGCCCGTGGGCACGTCGAGCTCGGTGACGGCCTGGACCACGGGCAGCGCCGCGAACCGGTCCAGCGTGGCGTCGAGCTGGCTGATCGGCACGCCGAGGTTGAGGTGCATCTGGTGACCCACGCCGTCGACCGGGATCCCGCGCTCGATGAGCGAGCTCACGAGCGCGAAGTAGCGGTCCTGCTTGCCGCCGCTCTCGGTGTTGTAGTCGTTGATGAACAGCGACACCGGGCGGTCCGTCGACGGGTCGGCGTACACGTCGTTGAACGCCTCGTCGGCGTAGGTGAAGGCGAGGTCGATGTACTCGGCGCCGAGCACCTGGTACCACGGGCTGCGGCGCAGCCCGTCGGCCGTGGCGCTGCCGTCGTCGACGACCTCGTTGACCACGTCCCACGCCACGAGCGGGTTGGTGTCGCTGCCGAACGAGCCCCAGGTGCCCGAGAGGTACTCGGCGATCGAGAAGATGTGGGTGCGCATGCGCTCGCGCAGGATCTCCTTGTCCGCCTCGCTGGAGGTCAGCGGCGTGCCGTCGTCGCGCTGGAAGAACCAGTCCGGCGTCTGGCTGTGCCAGACGAGCACGTGCCCGTACACGCGCAGGTCGTTCGCGGCCGCGAAGTTCATCAGCGTCGTCGCCTGGGCGCTCGGGGTGAACGTGTGGTCGGCGGCGTACCAGGCGTCGGGCTTCATGTGGTTCTCGGCCGTGATCTGGTCGAAGTGGCGTGTGAGCACGTCGGCCGCCGCGCCGACGGTCTCGCGCTGGTCGATCGCGACGCCGAGCGGGAAGTCCACGGTGTCACTCAGCGGGTCCAGGGTGGAGGCGTTCTCGCCGGGCGTGCCGGAGACCGGGGCGGTCACCGTGAGGTCGTCAACGTAGTACGTGTAGGTCGCGGTCCCGTTGCCGGTGCCGAGGTAGGCCTGCCGACCGGTCGCGCCGTCCGGCACGGTGTAGGTGCCGGTGACCGTGGTCCACGCGTCGGCGGTGACGGCGGTGTTGCCGATCCACGTGTACTCGGGCTTCATGACGAAGCGGGCCTGGCTCGCCGGGGTGCCCGGCGCGAGGCGCACCTGCATCGAGAACGTGAGGACGTCGCCGGCCGCGTAGCCGTCGAAGAGCCCGGCGGGGGACTGGATGCCGACGTAGTCGGCGGAGCGGTCGACGACGGCGAGCGCCAGTCCGCCGTCGTCGTCCGGGACGTAGTCGAAGGACTGGGTGCCCGAGGGCTGCCACGCTCCGGTCGTCCCGTCGTCGAAGTCGACGGCGCTGATGACCTCGACGTCGTCGGCCATGGCGGCGGGGGCGACCAGGGCGAGGCTCGCCCCGAGCGCGAGGACCGCTCCGAAACTTTCGACTAGCCTGCGCCGCGTTGCGCTGGGGTGCACGGATGTCTCCCTCTCGTCAGGAGTCCGCGGCTCGCGCCTGTGCGAGTCCGCGGCCCGCCGTCGTGGGGATGACGGCGGTGAGGCGACCGTACGAGCCCGAGACGCGTCAGGGCAATACTTTCGGAACTGTTTCGAGAACAGTGTCCGAAAGTAGGCCCACGAACGCGTCAGTAGATCCGGCGCCCCGTCGCGTCCGGCACGCCGGACTTGCGGAAGAAGTAGCTGCGCACCTGGTCGCGCCACTCGACGGCGCTGCGTCGCTGCTCGGCCAGGCGCTCGCGGACCCGCGTGTCGAGCGCGGTCGGGATCGCGGTGCCGACGAGGTCGGCGAGCGACTCCCACTGCGCGTCCACGTCGTCGAGCTCGGCCACCGCGTCGGCGCGCGAGTCGTAGACGTGCTGGATGACCGTCTTGCCCGAGTGCAGCACGTGGTCGTACGGCACGTGGTGGAAGAACAGCAGCAGCTCGTCGGGGCACGTCCGACGCGACTCGTAGACGTCCCGCCACGGCGCGGGGTACTGGCCGGTGTAGCCGGTGCCGGTCGCGCGCGTGCGGTCCACGCCCACGCCGTCGCGGTCGGCGAAGTGGTACGTGCCCCACGGGGAGTACTCGTAGCCGTCGACCGAGGGCCCGTAGTGCGTGCCCGGCGTCACCATGAAGCCGACGCCGAGCGGCGCGGTGTAGCCCTCGTACCGCAGCCACGAGCCGGCCATCACGGCGTGCAGCGCCGCCCGGATCCGCGGGAGGGCGGCCGGTCCGGCGCCGGCGAACGTGAGCGCGATCCACTCCTCGAGCACGGCGTCCGGCTCGAGGGTCGGGTCCCACGCGAGCCGGCCGAACGCGTAAAGGTTCGCCTGGGCGAGCGGGTGGCCGGTCCAGAACTCGTCGTCGCCGACGTTCGACACCGCCGCGATCCCGCCGGCCGGGTGGGACGGCCGGGCCTGGCCGGCACCCCCGCCGGGCGTTCCGGCGACGATCTCGGCCACCGTGCGCTCGCCGTCGAGCGGGAACGTGAGGTACTCCCGCCAGGCCGGCGCGAGGTAGCAGACGTGCCGCTGGTGGCCGGTGTACTCCTGGGTGACCTGGAGCTCGAGCGCGACGCGCGTGCGCGGCATCGCGGCGATCACCGGCGAGAGCGGCTCGCGCACCTGGAAGTCCATCGGGCCGTGCTTGACCTGCACGATCACGTTGTCGGCGAAGGCGCCGTCGAGCGGTGCGAAATGGTCGTACGCGGCGCGCGCCCGGTCGGTGCTGCGGTCGCGCCAGTCCTGGGTGTGGTTGTAGACGAACGCGCGCCACAGCACGGTCCCGCCGTGCGGCGCGAGCGCGGCCGCGAGGACGTTGGCGCCGTCGGCGTGGCTGCGCCCGTACGCGAACGGGCCGGGCTGGCCCTCCGAGTCCGCCTTGACGAGGAACCCGCCGAAGTCGGGCACGACGTCGTACACCGCGTTCGCCGCCTCGGCCCACCACGCGGCGACGCCCGGGTCGAGCGGGTCGTTCGTGTCGAGGCCGCCGAGCAGCCGCGGCGAGCCGAACGAGACCGACAGGAACGTGCGGATGCCGTACGCGCGCAGCTGCGCGGCGACGCGGGCGACGTCGGGCAGCCCGTCGGTGAGCAGCCGCGCCTCGCGCGCGTGCACGTTGACGTTGTTGAGCGCGACGGCGTCGATCCCGGTCGCGGCGAGCAGCCGGGCGTAGGCGCGCACACGCGAGAGGTCGGTGCGGACCTCGCCGTCGGCGAAGAAGATCGAGCCGCCCGAGTAGCCGCGCTCGACCTGCCCCATCACCGGGTGGACCGTCATGTTGTCCCAGTGGTCGAGCATGCGCAGCGGCATCGCGGGCGCGGACGTCGTCACGCCGTCGGGGTGCGGCTCGCTGCGCAGCGCGGCGACCGCGTGCTCGCGCGCCAGGGCGTACAGGCCGCGCAGCGCCGCGGCGTCGTCGGCCCCGAGCACGACGGCGCGTCCCGCCGTGCGGACGATCGCGAACCCGCTCGCCGGGAGGGTCGGCAGCGCGCCGGGATCGAGGCCCAGGGCCGCCGCGAGGTCCGAGGTGCCCGCGGCGGCGTCCGAGGCGTCGAGACGCGCGACGGCGAGCGTCGCCTCCGCGGGCGCCGCCGGCCGGGCGTCGGCGAGCTCGGCCCGCACGGTGTCAAGGCACACCCCCTCCCCGAGCACGGCGACGGTGCGCGTGCGCAGGGGGGCGAGCGCCGCGTCGGGCAGCCAGGCGGGGTGGACAGCGGTGTTCGCGGTGTGGGTGGTCATGGCTCCGGGGGAGTTCGGGTGCTGGCGGGTGGGGTGGTCAGGTGAGCGGGCCGGGCACCTCGAGCATCGCCAGCTCGGGCCGCCACAGCGGTGGGATGTGCCAGCGCGCGGTGACCGTGCCGTCACTCGCACGCACCACCTCGATCCGGTGCGGGGAGGTGGTGACGAGGACGTGGGCGCGCACTCCGCCGTCGGACGTCTCCTCGCCGCGGGCCGCGAGCACGAGGTGGCCCGGGCTGGGTGCGGCGTCGTCGGGACGCAGAGTCGGCGTCGAGCGCGTCAGCACGGTGCGCGCCCAGTGCGAGCGGGACACGCGCACCGCCCCGCCCGGGTGCGCCGCGACCTCCGGGAGGTGCAGGACCCAGCCGCGCTCGCCGTCGTCCGTCATGCGCCACCCGGTGGTGTCGTGGTCGACGGCGAGCTCCGGACCGAGGCTCGCGCGGGCGTCCCAGACGTCGAGGGCGTCGACGCGGCGCGCGAGCTGCGCGTGCGCGTCCTCGACCGCCGTCTCGTCGACGGCGCCCACCTCCTCGTCGGAGAACGCGTCGACCAGGTCCCAGAACGCCTGCAGGGTGCGGCCGGCGTCGGCCGTGGCGCCCTGGTAGGCGATGACGATGCCGCGCTCGGGCACGACGACGCCGAACTGGCCGAGGGCGCCGTCGAGCCGGTACCCGCGCCTGCTCCGCCAGACCTGGAAGCCGTAGCCCTGCGCCCAGTCGTGGTCGGGGGTGTCCGGCTCTCCGTTCGCCACCCGGGGGGCGTCGGGGTCGCGGGTGTCCGACCACGGCCGGGACATGGCCGCCACGTAGTCGGCGGGGATCACCGGGGCGCCGTCGACGACACCGCCGGCCGCGAGGGCGATCGACAGGCGCGCGATGTCGCGCACCGTGACGTGGAAGCCGGAGAAGCCCTCCTCGAGGCCGCCGAGGTCCTTCCACCAGCGCTCGCCGATTCCCAGGGGATCGAGCAGGCGCGGGCGCAGGTACTGCGTGAGCGTCTCGCCCGTGATCGCGGTGACGACGGCGGACAGCGCGTACGTGGCGGGGGAGTTGTACGCGAAGTGCGTGCCGGGCGCGTGCGCGGGCGGCGTGGTCAGCAGGGCCGCGACGTCGAACGGCAGCGCGAGCGTCTGCTCGCGGCTGTGCCCGGTGCTCATCGTGACCAGGTGCGTGAGCGTGAGGCCGTGGGGGTTGGGCAGGTCGAGGTGGCGGTCGACGCCGTCCTCGAGCGTGAGCCGCCCCTCGTGGGCGAGCAGGCCGATCGCGATCGACGTGAACGTCTTCGACACCGAGTAGACGAGCGCCGGGTCGTCGAGGCCGTAGGGGCGCCACGCGGCCTCGAAGAGCACCCGGCCGTGCCGCGCCACGACGATCGCGTGCGGGTCGAGGCCCGTCCCGAGCGTGTCGAGCAGGGTGAGCAGCGCCGCGCTCGGCAGTCCGTGGGACTCGGGTGTGGCGGTGGGCAGGTCTGGCATCGTCGCTTCCTTCAGATCGCGGGCGGCGGCGCGGTCGAGGACCGCACGACGAGCTCGGTGAGCAGCTCGACCCGCGGCGAGGGGGGCCGGCGGCCCTCCGCGAGGGTGAGCACCATCCGGGTGGCGAGCCCCGCCATCTCGCGCAGCGGCTGGTTCACGGTGGTGAGCGCCGGGTTGAGCCACTCGGTCACCGGCAGGTCGTCGTAGCCCACGATCGAGAGGTCGTCCGGGACGCGCAGGCCGAGCTCGCGCGCGGCGCGCATGACGCCCATGGCCTGGTAGTCCGAGCCCGCGAAGATCGCGGTGGGCCGGTCGGGGCGGTCCAGGAGGTCGCGGCCGTGCGCGTACCCGCTCTCGGCGATGAACTCGCCCCAGCGCACGAGGCCGGGGTCGCGCGCGACGCCCATCTCGTCGTGCGCGCTGCGGTAGCCGTCGACGCGGGCGCGGCTGCACAGCACGTCGGCCGGACCGGAGATCACGCCGATCCGACGGTGCCCGAGCGCGAGGAGGTGCCGCGTCGCGGCGAGGCCGCCGTTCCAGTTGTTCGAGCCCACCGTGGGCACGCCCGCGGGCTGCTCGCCCTCGGTGTCGACCACGGCGAAGGGGATCGAGCGCGAGCTCAGCTGGTGCCTCTGCGTCTCGTCGAGCCCGGACAGGACGAGGAGCACGCCGAGCGGTCGGCGCGCCATGACGTCGTCGATCCACTCCTGCGGCGGGCGGTGCGAGCCGCCGAGCTCGGACAGCACCACGCCGATCCGCGCCGGGCCGCAGACGAGCTCGACACCCTTGACGATCTCCTGCGCCCACATGTTGTCGGCCTGGTGGAAGACGAGGTCGAGCAGCCGCGGACCGGCGGGCCGCCCCGACACCGGCTTGCGGTAGGCGTGCCGCGCGAGCGCCTCCTCGACCTTCGCGCGGGTGGCCTCGGCGACGTCGGTGCGCCCGTTGAGGACCTTGGAGACGGTCGGGACCGAGACCCCGACCTCCTGCGCGATCTCCGCGATCGTGGCGCGCCCCTGGGCCATGGGCCCCCCTTTCCGAAAGTGTCGGAAGTCAACCACGTCGAACGGGCCGTCATCAACCCGTTACCGGTGACCGACGTCACGATGTTGACACCGTCGCGCAGCCTGGCTTACGGCTCCCGTCGAAAGCATATCGATGTCGAGTGCGAAAGTTTCGACACCACGGTGAAGTGGAGAGTCATGGTCGAGGGAGCTGGCGAGGTGTGGCGCGACGTGCGCCGCACGCCGCAGGAACGGGCCGACGCGCTCGTCGCTGCGATGACGCTCGAGGAGAAGACGAGCCAGCTCGTGGGCCTGTGGGTCGGCGCCGACGCCTCCGGCGGCGACGTCGCGCCCTACCAGGGCGACATGACGCAGCACGGCCCGACCTTCGCCGACGTCATCGTCGACGGCCTCGGGCAGCTCACCCGGCCGTTCGGCACCGCGCCGGTCGACCCCGTGCTCGGGGCTCGCTCGCTCGCCCGCTCCCAGCGCGCCGTGATGGCGGCCAACCGCTTCGGCATCCCCGCTCAGGTGCACGAGGAGTGCCTCGCGGGCTTCGCCGCCTGGGGCGCGACCGCCTACCCGGTGCCGCTGTCGTGGGGTGCCACGTTCGACCCGGAGCTCGTCGCCGAGATGTCCGAGCAGATCGGCGTGGCGATGCGCTCCGTCGGCGTGCACCAGGGCCTCGCGCCGGTGCTCGACGTCGTGCGGGACTACCGGTGGGGCCGCGTCGAGGAGACCATCGGGGAGGACCCCTACCTCATCGGCACGGTCGGTTCGGCGTACGTGCGCGGCCTGGAGAGCACGGGCCTGGTCGCCACGCTCAAGCACTTCGCCGGCTACTCGGCCTCCCGCGGCGCGCGCAACCACGCGCCGGTCTCCGCGGGACCGCGCGAGATGGCCGACGTCTTCTACCCTCCGTTCGAGACGGCGCTGCGCGAGGGCGGCGCGCGCTCGGTGATGAACTCCTACGCCGAGGTCGACGGCGTGCCCGCAGCCGCGGACCGGCGCCTGTTCACCGAGCTGCTGCGCGAGGAGTGGGGCTTCGAGGGCGTCGTCGTCGCCGACTACTTCGCCATCGCCTTCCTCAAGACGCTGCAGCGGGTCGCCGCGACCGACGGCGAGGCCGCCGGCAAGGCGCTCTCCGCCGGGATCGACGTCGAGCTCCCGTCCGTCTTCGCCTACGGCGAGCCGCTCGTCGCGGCCGTCCGGGCCGGGCAGGTGCCGGAGGAGCTCGTGGACCGCGCCCTGCGGCGCGTGCTGATCCAGAAGGCCGAGCTCGGCCTTCTCGACCCGGACTGGACGCCCGAGGTCGACGCCGAGCCCGACTTCGACACGCCCGCGCACCGCGACGTCGCCCTGCGGATCGCCCGCGAGGCGGTCGTGCTCCTCGCGAACGAGGGCGGTGTCCTGCCGCTCGCGGACCAGGCGCGGCTCGCCGTCGTCGGCCCGCTCGCGGACGACCCCTACGCGATGCTCGGCTGCTACTCCTTCCCCGCCCACGTGGGCGTGCACCACCCCGAGGCCGGGATGGGGATCGAGATCCCGACCGTCGTCGAGGCGCTGCGCGCCGCGCACCCCGGCCAGGTCACGCTCGCGAAGGGCTGCGACGTCAAGGCGCCCGGACGGGACGGCTTCGCCGAGGCCGTCGCCGCGGCCGAGGCGGCCGACGTCGCGCTCGTCGTGGTCGGCGACCAGGCCGGACTGTTCGGCCGCGGCACGTCGGGGGAGGGCTGCGACGCGCCCGACCTGCGCCTGCCGGGCGAGCAGCACGCGCTCGTGGAGGCGGTCCTCGCGACCGGGACGCCCGTCGTCGTGCTCGTCCTCTCGGGCCGGCCGTACGCGCTCGGCGCGTTCACGCAGGGTGCTCACCCCGCGGCCGCGCTCGTGCAGACGTTCTTCCCCGGCCAGCTCGGCGGCCAGGCGATCGCCGAGGTGCTCACCGGCGCGGTCGACCCGTCGGGGCACCTGCCCGTCGGCATCCCGCGCGACCCGGGCTCGCAGCCCGGCACCTACCTCGCGCCGCCGCTGGGTCGTGCCAACGGGGTGTCGAACATCGACCCCACGCCGCTGTTCCCCTTCGGGCACGGCCGCTCCTACCACGAGGCCGCGTGGGGCGAGGTCGCCTGCGAGGCCACCGAGTGGGCGGTCGACGGCGAGGTCGAGGTGAGCGTGACGCTCACCAACGAGACCGACGAGGTCGTACGCGACGTCGTCCAGCTCTACCTGCACGACCCCGTCGCGCAGGTCACCCGGCCCGACTCCCGGCTCGTCGCCTACCGGCGCGTGGCTGTCGAGCCCGGCACGCGAGCGGTCGTCACGTTCACCGTGCACGCCGACCTCGCATCGTTCCCCGGCGTCGACGGGACCCGGGTGGTCGAACCCGGCGCCGTCGAGCTGCGCGTGGCGCGCTCCAGCGCCGACGTGCACGCCGTCGTCCCGCTCACGCTCGTGGGCGAGATCCGTCAGCCGGGCGTGGACCGCCGGCTCGTGACCGCCACGCACCTCGCCGTCGAGGCGCGTGCTGAGGAGGTGAGTGTGGGATGAGCGTGACTCCGACCACCGCGGGTCCGAAGGCCGACGCCGACGTCGACGCCGAGCGACCCCGGCACATCGAGCGCAAGCACACCTGGGCGCGTGCCCTCAAGCGCGACTGGCGCCTGTACACGTTCCTGATCCTGCCGATCGTGTTCCTGCTGTTCTTCCGCTACCTGCCGATGGCCGGGAACGTGATCGCGTTCCGCCGGTTCAAGCCGGGCGGTTCGATCTTCGGCGAGGAGTGGGTGGGCTTCTACTACTTCGAGATGTTCATCCACAACCCGCAGTTCTGGTCGGTGTTCTGGAACACGGTCATCCTCGGGGCGCTGACGCTGGCGATCTGCTTCCCGCTGCCGATCGTGCTGGCACTGATGCTCAACGAGCTGCGCTCGCGGCGGTTCAAGAAGATCGTGCAGACGATCTCCTACCTGCCGCACTTCATGTCCGTGGTCATCGTGGTCGGCATCGTGTTCCAGCTGACGGCCGTCAACGGCACGGTGAACCAGGTGATCGGCGCGTTCGGCGTCGACCCCATCCCGTTCATGCAGCTGCCCGAGTGGTTCCGCACGATCTACGTCTCCTCCGAGGTCTGGCAGACCGTCGGGTGGGGCACGATCCTCTACCTCGCGGCGCTCACCACGATCGACGACCAGCTCTACGAGGCCGCCCGGATCGACGGCGCGAACCGGTGGAAGCAGACCTGGCACATCACGCTGCCGGGCATCCGCCCGACCATGATGGTGCTCCTCATCCTCAACATCGGCTCCTTCATGGCCGTCGGGTTCGAGAAGGTCCTGCTCCTGCAGAACCCGCTCATCTACTCCACGGCGGACGTCATCTCGACCTACCTCTACCGGGTCGGCATCCAGTCCGCCCAGTTCTCCTACGGGACGGCGATCGGCCTCTTCGAGGCGATCATCGGGCTCGTGCTCGTCCTCTCCGCGAACTTCTTCTCGCGGCGCGCGGTTGGAGCCTCGCTGTGGTGACCGATCCCCTGACAGCAACGCCGGACATCGCGGCGGTCCGCACCGAGGGCGGGACGGTCCGCGATGGCACGGGCTACCGGATCTTCCGCGTGGTCAACGTGTCGCTGCTCGGCCTGGTCTGCGTGGTGACGCTCTACCCGTTCGTCAACCTCGTCGCGAAGGCGTTCTCCTCGGAGGGCTACATCGCGGCCGGCCAGGTCAACCTCATCCCGCGCGGGTTCAACACCACGACCTTCACGGCCGTGATGAGCGACCCGATGTTCTGGACGAACTACAAGAACACCATCATCTACACGGTGCTCGGCACGATCATCGCGATGGTGCTGACGACGACGTACGCGTACGCCCTCAGCCGGCCGCAGCTCAAGGCCCGCGGGTTCTTCGTCGGGATCGCGGTCTTCACGATGTTCTTCGGCGGCGGCCTCATCCCGAACTACATCCTCGTGGCCTCCTACCTCGGCTGGCGCAACTCGATCTGGGCGATCGTGATCCCGGGCGCGCTGTCGGTGTTCAACCTGCTCGTCATGAAGTCCTTCTTCGAGAACTTCCCCGTGGAGCTCGAGGAGGCGGCCTCGATCGACGGGCTGTCCACGTACGGCGTGTTCGGCCGGATCGTGCTGCCGCTGTCGAAGGCCGTCCTCGCGACGATGACGCTCTTCTACGCGGTGAGCATGTGGAACTCCTGGTTCAGCGCATTCCTCTACCTGGACAAGAAGGAGCTCTTTCCGGTCACGGTCTACCTGCGCAGCCTCATCGCGGCCGCGACCGGCTCGCAGGAGGTCACGGGCGGCGCCGGGACGGACGCCGTGCAGATCGGCGCCAACATCCAGTCGGTGACGATGCTGCTCACCGTCCTGCCGATCATCTGTTTCTACCCCTTCATCCAGCGGTACTTCGTGTCGGGCGTGATGCTCGGCTCGGTCAAGGGCTGACCTGCCCGCACTCGGTATTCCCCACCACCCAGCGTCGAACGACGACGTTCACAGAAGGAGAGATACATGGCTCACATTCGCAGGCGGTCGGCCGGCGTGGCGGCGGTCGCCGCACTCGCCGTCGTCCTCACGGCGTGCTCCGGCGGCGGCGGAGGCGGCAACGACGCCACCGGCGGCGGCGACGGCACCGGCGAGGTCGCCGAGGGCGCCACCATCGACGCCGAGCACTCGGTCGGCGCGATGGAGGACTTCGAGGCGGGCACGACGTTCAAGGCCACCGAGCCGGTCGACTTCAGCCTCATGTACCGCGACCACCCGAACTACCCCGTCAAGGACGACTGGCTGATCTTCACCCAGCTCGAGGCGAACCAGAACGTCACGTTCACCCGCACCGACATCCCGCTGGCGGACTGGGACCAGAAGAAGGCCCTGCTCATCTCCGCGGGCGACTCGCCGGACATCATCTCGGTGACCTACCCGGGTCAGGAGACGCAGTTCGTCTCCGGCGGCGCGCTGCTGCCGATCTCGGACTACTTCCAGTACATGCCGAACTTCTCCGAGAAGGTCGCCGACTGGGGCCTGCAGGCCGAGCTCGACACCCACAAGCAGGAGGACGGCAAGATCTACCAGCTGCCCGGCCTGCGGGAGATCCCGGACGTGCAGTACTCCGTGGTGATCCGTGAGGACATGTGGGAGAAGGCCGGCATCACCGAGGACCCGGCCACGTGGGACGACTACCTCGCGGACCTGGAGAAGGTCAAGGCCGCGAACCCCGAGATCACCTACGCGATGTCGGACCGCTGGACCGACACCACGACCCTCGGCGCCTTCCTCAACGTGGTCGCGCCCAACTTCGGCGCGAGCGCCGGCTGGGGCTACACCAACACGTGGTTCGACCAGGACTCGGGCGAGTTCGTGCTCAACGGCACGTCCGACGCCTACAAGGAGCTCGTCACCTACGCGGCGAGCCTCGTGTCCGACGGCGTGCTCGACCCCGAGATCACGCAGAGCGACGACCAGGCGATCCAGAAGTTCATCTCCGGCCAGAGCGCCGCGATCTCCGGCAACACGCAGGAGATCACGTCCTACCGGACGAAGTTCGCCGACGCCGGCCAGGCCGACGTGCCGCTGCGCCTCATCGTGATCCCGGACGGCCCCGCGGGCAACAACCTCGCCGGCAGCCAGCTCTCCTCCGGCCTCATGCTCTCGAGCTCGGCCGCCGACAGCCCGAACTTCAAGGCGATGCTGCAGTTCATCGACTGGCTGTACTACTCCGACGAGGGCATCGAGTTCGCCCAGTGGGGTGTCGACGGTGAGACCTACACCAAGGACGCCTCGGGCGCTCGCACGCTGAACGCCGACATCGGCTGGAACGCCCTCAACCCGGGCGCGCCGAAGAAGCTCAACGCCGACTACGGCTTCTCCAACGGCGTGTTCCTCCTCGCCAACGGCTCGTCCAAGGACCTGCTCCAGTCCGTGATGTCGGACGAGATCAAGGAGTGGACGAACAACGTCCTGGACAAGAAGGAGACCCTCCCGGTGACCCCGGCCGCGGGCCTCAACGAGATGGAGCTCGAGCAGACCTCGCTGCTGGACTCCCAGATCAAGGACGCCGTGCAGGCGGCGACCGCCGGCTTCATCACCGGCCAGCGCTCGCTGGACGACTGGGACGCCTACGTCAACGAGATCAACGGTCTCGGCGCGCAGACGCTCATCGACACCTACAACACCGCCTACCAGCGGACGCAGGGCTGAGCACCTCCACCGGCCGGTCGCCCTCGGGCGGCCGGCCGGTGGCGCGCCCGGCACTCTCAGCACCACCCGCGTGACCCCGCACCACCCCGCACCATCCGAACCCAGGAGGGCCCACCCGTGATCGCCACCGCCCGCGAGACCGACGCCCCGGTGCTCGTCCCCGCCCGGCCGATCGGCACGCTGCCCGACGCGTGGCGCGCGTGCGTCGGCACGGGCCGCACCCGCGAGGTGCTGCACGCCGACTACCGCGACTCCCTCGAGGTGGTCCAGGACGAGATCGGGTTCGGCGCCACCCGCGCGCACGGGATCCTGCACGACGACATGGGGCTCGTGCAGCCCTACGACGCCGCCGGGTTCGCCGGCGTGCGGTACGGCTTCGCCTACGTGGACCTCGTGATCGACACGTGGCTCGAGGCCGGCCTCGACCCGTTCCTCGAGCTCGGCTTCATGCCCGCGGCGCTCGCCTCGGGCGACCAGACCGTGTTCTGGTGGAAGGGCAACGTCACCCCGCCGCGCGACCACGACGCGTGGGCCGCGCTCGTGCGCGCGCTGCTGCGCCACCTCGTGGACCGCTACGGCATCGAGCGGGTGCGCACGTGGCCGGTCGAGGTGTGGAACGAGCCCAACCTGGAGACCTTCTGGCAGGGCGCCGACGAGGCCGCCTACCACCGGCTCTACGCCGCGACCGCCCGCGCCGTGAAGGACGTCGACGCCGACATCCAGGTCGGCGGGCCCGCGATCTCGCCCGGGTCGGACGACTGGCTGCCGCGGTTCGCCGACTTCGTCGCGCGCGACGGCGCGCCCTGCGACTTCGTGAGCAAGCACGCCTACACCACCGGCCCCGCGCAGCACGTCCCGTTCGGCGTGCACCAGACGCTGCGCCCGCCGCAGCACCTGCTCGAGCAGTTCGCCACGCCGCGCGACCTGCTCGCCGGCACCGCGCTGGCGGACCTGCCCGTGCACATCACGGAGTTCTCCTCCTCCTACCGGCCGGACAACCCGATCCACGACACCGCCTACCAGGCGGCCTACCTGGCCCCGGTCCTCGCGCGCGGCGGCGAGCACGTCGCCTCGTTCTCCTACTGGACTTTGTGCGACGTGTTCGAGGAGGTCGGCATCCCGACGGCGCCGCTGCACGGCGGCTTCGGCCTGCTCGGCCACCGCCAGCTGCGCAAGCCGGCGTTCCACCTCTACTCCTTCATGGCGCGCCTGGGGTCCGACGTCCTCGCCAGCGGCGAGGACCACCTCGTCACCCGGCACGCCGACGGCCGGATCAGCGCGCTGCTGTGGCAGCCCCTGGACGGGAGCACGACGGCGGAGCGCGGCCACCGCGTGCGGCTCGCTCTCCCGGGCGCCGGCTCGGCGGTCGTCGTCGAGCGGCACGTCGACGCCGAGCGCGGCAACGTCCGCACGGCCTGGCAGGCCATGGGCAGCCCGCTCGCGCCGGACCACCGCGCCACCGCCGACCTGCACGACGCCTCGGCGCCGGCCGTCCGGGTGAGCCGCGTGCACGCCGTCGACGGCGTCTGGCACGTCAGCGCCGACCTCGGCCGGCACGGCATCGCACTCGTCGAGGTGACGGGCAGCCGGGACGAGAATCCGGCCTGGCTGACCGAGGACCGCCTCCTCGGCCACGCGGACCCGACAGGATGACTGTCATGACGCAGCGCGACGGTGCCGGGCGGAACGACGACGAGGTGGGCCGCGGACCCCTGTCCCGCGGTGCCGCATGGATCTACCGCGTGATCGTGCTCGAGGTGATGCTCGTCGTCGCGCTCCTGCCGACGATCGCGGCGATCCTGCTCCTGGACCGCGACTCCTCGAACGTGCCGCTGTACGTGCTCGCGCTGCTGCCGGCCGGACCCGCGCTCGTCGCGGGCCTCGGCGCCGCGCGGGGGTGGGAGGTCGAACCCGATCTCTCCCCGGCCCGGCCGTTCTGGCGCACCTACCGCCGCGAGGCGCTCGGGACGCTGACGTGGTGGGTGCCGCTGCTGGTCGTCGTCGCGGTGCTCGGCGTGAACCTCGCCCACCTCCAGGAGATCGAGGGCGGTGCGCTGCTCGGGCCGGTGAGCGCGCTCCTGCTGCTGCTCCTGCCGGTGTGGGCCGCGCACATGGCGGTGCTGCAGGTGCGCTTCTCCTTCCGGCTGCGCGACGCGGCGCGGATCGCGGTGGCCGAGCTCGTGCCGCAGTGGCGGTTCAGCCTCGGCGCTCTCAGCCTCATCGTGGTGCTGTCCGCGATCACGGTCGTGACCACCGACGTCGTCGCCCTCCTCCTGCTCTGGACCGTCGTCCTGTTCCTGCACGCCCTGTCCCGGCCGCTCGTCCGGGACGTCACCGAGAGGTTCACCGTCCATGACTGAGGCGCCCTCCGCCGTTTCCGTGCCCCGCCTGCGCACCCCTGCTCCGGCGCCGACCCCGGCCCGGCTGCCCGAGGTCCCGGGCGTGGCGTTCGGGGGCGACTACAACCCCGAGCAGTGGGACAAGGCGACCTGGGACGCCGACTACGAGGCGTTCGACGTCGCGCGGATCACCACCGTGACGCTCGGGGTCTTCACGTGGTCGCTCACCCAGCCGGCCGAGGACACGTTCGACTTCACCGCGCTGGACGAGATGGTCGCGCGCGCCGCGGCCGAGGGCCGTTCCATCTGCCTCGCGACCGGGACCGGCGCGCTGTCGCCGTGGATCGCGCGGGCCTACCCCGACGTGACCCGGGTCGACTTCGAGGGCCGGCGCCACCGCTACGGCCAGCGGCACAACGCGTGCTGGAGCTCGCCGAACTTCCGCCGCCTGTCGGCCTGCATCGCCGGCCGGATCGCCGAGCGCTACGCGAACCACCCCAACGTCGTCGCCTGGCACATCGGCAACGAGTACGGCGGCGACGGTGGCGCGTGCTGGTGCGATCTGTGCGCCGCGGAGTTCCGACTCTGGCTGCAGGCACGCTACGGCACGCTCGAGGACCTCAACGAGGCGTGGAACACGACGTTCTGGTCCCACCGGTTCACCGACTGGGACGAGATCGTGCCCCCCAGCGCCCTCACGGAGCACTGGCGCGGCCGCGGCTACACCGCCTTCCAGGGCATCGCCCTGGACTACTACCGGTTCAGCACGGACAACGCGATCGCCGCGTTCCGCGCCGAGAAGGACGCCATCCGCGCGCACTCCGACCTGCCCGTGACGACGAACTTCATGGGCTTCTTCCAGCCGCTGGACTACCACCGCTGGGCGAGCGAGCTGGACTTCGCCTCCTGGGACAACTACCCGCCCCGGGCCGACGAGCCCTGGCGCACGGCCCTCTCGCACGACCTCATGCGCGGGATCAAGGACGGCGCGCCGTTCTGGCTCATGGAGCAGACCCCGACCGTGACCGCCTCGCGCGACGTCAACCCCGTGCGCCGGCCCGGCGTCATGCGGCTGTGGTCGTGGCAGGCCGTGGCGCACGGCTCGGACTCGGTGCTCTTCTTCCAGATGCGCGCCTCGCGCGGCGCCTGCGAGATGACGCACGGCGCGGTGCTGGACCACTCCGGCCGGCTGGACACGCGCGCGTTCCGCGAGGTCGCCGGCCTCGGCGCCGAGATCGAGCGGCTCGGCACCACCGTGCTCGGCGCTCGCACGCCCGCCCGCGCGGCCCTGCTCGTGGACTGGGACTCGTGGTGGGCCGTCGAGATGGCCGACGGACCGAACCGGCTCGTGCGCTACCTGCCTACGGTCCTCGAGTGGGGCCGGGCGTTCTGGGAGGCCGGCGCGCAGGTCGACGTCGTGCCCGTGACGGCCGACCTGAGCGGGTACGACGTCGTCGCGGCGCCGCTGCTGCACCTGGTCAAGGAGGGCGTCGTCGAGGCGCTCGAGGCCGTCGCCGCGCGCGGCGGGACCGTGCTGACCGGCTACCTGTCGGGCCGCGTCGACGAGGACGACCGCCGCTTCCTCGCGGACGTGCCCGGACCGCTGGGCGCGCTCGCCGGGGTGCGGGTCGCGGAGACGGACGCCGCCGAGCCCGACGTCGTCAACCCGGTGATCTTCGAGGGCACGGCGCCCGACGGCGCGGCTCCCCGCACGGTCGACGCGCGCCTCCTGTTCGAGGTGCTCGTGCCCGAGGGCGCCGAGGTCGTGGCGCGCTACGGCGCCGACTTCTACGCCGGTGAGCCCGCGGTGACCAGGCGGCGCGTCGACGGTGCCCATGGATCGACGGGCGAGGTCTGGTACCTGGGCACGGAGCTCGCGCAGGAGGGCCTCGCGCACGTCGTGCGCACGGCGCTCGCGCGGCACGACCTGCTCGGGCCGTACGCCGACGTGACGGGACTCGAGCTCGCGACGCGCGTGGCGCCGTCGGGCACGGTGGTCGACTTCCTGCTGCACCACGGGGGCGCGCCCGTCACGGTCGCGCTGCACGCGGGCGGGGAGGACCTCCTCACCGGCCGGACGTACGCCGCGGGGGAGCAGGTCACGTTCGCCCCGACCGACGTCGTGGTGCTCAGGCGGGACTGACCGAGCAGCGCGCGATCCGCCCCGACGCCGGCCCGACCGGCGCGAGCGGGCCGACCAGCTCGACGCGTCCCTCGGCCTCGCGCTCGGCGCACGACCCGCCGACCCAGACCTCGACCGTGCCCGGCTCGACCGCCCGGCGCCAGGCCGGGTCGGTGAGGGCGAGCCGCGCCGTCGGGACCTCGAACGCGAGCCGGGCCGACGCGCCGGGCGCGAGCGTCACGCGCTGGTAGGCGAGCAGCTGTGCGACCGGCCGCACCACGCTGGCGGCGACGTCGCGCGCGTACAGCTGCACGACGTCGGTGCCCTCGCGCGCGCCCGTGTTCGTCACGGTGACCTCGACGGCGATCGTCCCGTCGGTCGGGCACGTCGGGGGCGTGGTCAGGTCGGTCCGGGCGAAGGTCGTGTAGGTGAGCCCGAAGCCGAACGGGCGCACCGGCGTCGGGTCGACGCTCGTCACCTCGCTCGGGCCGCCGAGCACGGGGTGCAGGTAGCCGTAGGGCTGCGCGCCCGCCGCGCGGGGCAGGCTCACCGGCAGGCGCCCGGACGGTGAGGCCGCGCCGGTCAGGAGCCGCGCGATCGCCGCGCCGCCCTCCTCGCCCGGGAAGAAGGACTGCAGCACGGCGTTCGGCCGGTCCTCGCCGTCGAGCGCCCACGCGAGCGCGTACGGCCGGCCGGTGAGCAGCACGACGACGAGCGGTGTGCCGGTGTGCCGCAGCTCCGCCACGAGGGCGCGCTGCTGGCCGGGCAGCTCGAGGGACTCCACATCGTTGCCCTCGCCGACCGTGCCGCGCCCGAACAGCCCGGCCTGGTCGCCGAGCACGACGACGGCGACGTCGGCGCTCGCGACGACCTCGGCGGCCTCGGCGAAGCCCGAGCGGTCCTCACCCTCGACCTCGCAGCCGAGCGCCGTGACCACCTCGCTGTCGGGCAGCTGGGCGCGCAGCGCCTCAGCGAGCGTCGGCAGCGCGAGGCCGAGCTCGACGTCGGGGTGGTGGGCGAGCACGTGGTTGACGAAGGAGTAGCAGCCCATGAGCGCAGCCGCGCGGTCGGCGTTCGGGCCGACCACGGCGACGCGCGCCGGTGCGCGCTCGGCGCTGCCCAGCGGCAGCACGCCGTCGTTCGCCAGCAGGACGACCGACTCCTCGGCGAGCGTGCGCGCGAGGGCGCGGTGGCCGGGCGGGTCGAGGTCGACGACGTCGGGCCCGTGGCCCTCGAACGTCTCGGTCAACAGGCCGAGCTCCGCCTTCTGGGTGAGCACGCGCAGCACCGCGCGGTCCACCACGGCCTCCTCAAGGCTGCCCTCGCGCACCGCGTCGACGAGGGCGAGGTAGGCGTCGCCGGTGGGGAGCTCGACGTCGATCCCGGCCGTGAGCGCGAGGGCGGCGGCCTCGGCGGGCGAGGTCGCCACGCCGTGCATGAGCTGCAGGAAGGCGACGGCGAAGTAGTCGGACACGACCACGCCGTCGAACCCCCACTGCTCGCGCAGGAGGTCGGTGAACAGCGCGCGCGACGCGGCCGCGGGCACGCCGTCGAGGTCGCTGTAGGAGTTCATCACCGAGTGCGCGCCGCCGTCGCGCACGGCCATCTCGAACGGCGGGAGGAAGACGTCGGCGAGCTCGCGCGGACCGATCGAGACGGGCGCGTGGTTGCGCCCGGCGCGCGAGGCGGAGTAGCCGACGAAGTGCTTGAGGGTCGCGTGCACGCCCGCGGACTGCAGGCCGCGCACGTAGGCGGTGCCGACCGTGCCGACGAGGTAGGGGTCCTCGCCGATGCACTCGTCGACGCGGCCCCAGCGCGGGTCGCGGATCACGTCGAGCACGGGCGCGAGCCCCTGGTGCACGCCGAGGCTGCGCATGGACTCCCCGATGAGAGCGCCCATCCGCTCGACGATCTCGGGGTCGAAGCTCGCGCCCCACGCCAGCGGGGTCGGGAAGGTCGCGGCGCGCCAGGCCGCCAGGCCCGTGAGGCACTCCTCGTGCACGAGGGCGGGGATGCCGTGGCCCGAGCGCTCGCGCAGGCGACGCTGCTCGGCCCACAGCCACCGCGCGCGCTCGACCGGGTCGACCGGACGCGTGCCGTACACCCGTGTGAGGTGCCCGACGCCGTGCCGGGTGACGTCCTCGTACGCGCTCGACGTGGCCATCTCGCCCGCCATGGGCGCGACGACCTCCTCGCCGCGGTCGATCCAGTAGCCGATGAGCTGGGCGACCTTCTGCTCCAGCGTCATCGTGGTGAGCAGGTCGAGCGCGGTGCGCTCGTTCGTCGTCTGCGTGGTGGTCTGCGTGGTGGTCATCGTGTCCCCTCAGCCCTTGACCGCGCCCTGCAGCCCGCCGACGATCTGCTTCTGCGCGGTGAGGAAGAAGATCAGCGCGGGGATCATCGACAGCGTCGTGAACGCGAACACCCCGGCCGTGTCCGAGGCGTGCTCGGAGGAGAAGTCGGCGACGCCGAGCGGCAGGGTGCGCATGTCGCCCTGCAGCAGGAGCAGCGGCAGCAGGTAGGCGTTCCACGAGCCGACGAACGCGAGCACGCCGACGGTGACCATGCCGGGCCGCGAGAGCGGCAGCAGGATCCGCCAGAAGAAGCCGATCCGCCCGGTCCCGTCGAGCATCGCCGCCTCCTCGAGCTCCTTCGGGATCGCCTGCAGGAACGGGCGCAGGATCACCACGGTCAGCGGCAGCGCGAACGCGGCCTGGGGCAGGGCGATGCCGGCCCACGTGTTGCCGAGGTGCAGCTCGCGCGTGGTGATGATGAAGAGCGGGATGACCGCGACGGTCGCGGGGAACAGCAGCCCCATGACGAAGATCGTGAACAGGCCCTCGCGGCCGCGGAACTGGTAGCGCGCCAGCGGGTAGGCCGCCATGATCCCGCACACCACCACGAGCACCGTGGACATCGTCGCGATCGCGACCGAGTTGAGCGTGTAGCGCCAGAACTGGCTGCCCTGCAGCACGTTGAGGTAGTTGTCGAAGACCCACGGGTCGGGCCAGCCGGCCGGGTTCTCCGCGAGCTGGGCGTTGGTACGGAATCCGCCGATGACGCCGACGAGCACCGGCAGCAGCGTGAAGAACACGACGATCGCGGCCAGGACGTAGACCCACGGGCTCGGCCGCCCGATCGCCCGACGGCGAGGGGTCGCCTCGGCCGCGTCGGGCGCCGGCCGGCGCGGGGTGAGGTCGCGGGTGGGGGCTGCGGCGCTCATGCCGTGACCGCCTTCGGGGTGCTGCGTCGGGGGCGAGGGGTCTTCGCCGGCCGGTCGACCGTGTTGTCCCGGCTGAGGATGAACCGCTGGTAGAGGAGGGCGAGCACGAGCGCGACGACGAACAGCACGACCGACGCGGCGGACGCGATGCCGTAGTTGGAGCGCCGCTGGCCCTCGGTGAGCAGGAACGTCGCCATGGTGGTCGTCGCGTTCGCGGGGCCGCCCTTGGTGAGGATCCAGACCATGTCGAAGAGCTGCAGCGAGCCGATCATCGAGAGGAACGCCCAGGTCCGCATGGTCGGCCCGAGCAGCGGGAACGTGATGTGCCACTGCGTGCGCCAGTAGGAGGCGCCGTCGATCTGGGCGGCCTCGCTCAGCTCGTCCGGCACGCCCTGCATGCCCGCGAGCAGCAGGATCACGGCCATCCCGAGGTACTTCCAGGACAGCACCACGATGACGGTGCTCAGGGCGAGGTCGGGCGTGCCGAGCCAGCCCTGCTCGGGGCTGGGCAGGCCGAGCGCGCCGAGCCACTGGTCGATGATCCCGTACTGGGGCTGGAGCAGCTGCACCCAGACGACGCCGGCGATGACCTCGGCGAGCACGTACGGCACGAAGATGATCGTGCGCAGCGCCGCGCGGCCACGGATCCGGCGGTTGAGCAGCAGCGCGATGAGCAGGCCGAGCGGCAGCTGGATCGCGATCGAGGCCACCACGATGATGAGGTTGTGGAGCACCGCTCCCTGGAACACCTCGCTCGTGAGCACCGAGACGTAGTTGCGCAGCCCGACGAAGTCCTCCAGCGGCCCGTAGCCCTTCCACCGGAAGAACGACCACTGCACCGCGCGCAGCACGGGCCACACGATGAACACGGCCATGAGCACGAGCGCCGGTGCCACGAAGAGCGTGACCTCCAGGGCCGTGCGGACGTCCACGCCGCCGCGCCGACGGCCCCGGCGGGAGGCCGCCCTCGCGTTGAGGGCGGCCTCCAGCGGTGGGACCTGAGCGGACGGCGCACCCGGTGCGCTGTCCGCCGTCGTCACTTCTCGGCGTCCGCGGCGGCCTGCGTCTGGTCGACGATGTCCTGCGGGGTCGCCTGACCGGCGAACAGGAGCGCGATCGCGTCGTTCATCGCACCGCCGATGGACTGGCCGAACTCCGTGTCGAAGTACAGCTGGACGAACGGCGCGGAGTCGCGCACCTCGAGCAGCTGTGCGAGCGCGGGGTCGCTGACCGAGTCACGCGCGGCCGGGTTGGTCGGCAGGCCCATGTCGAGCTCGGCGAAGCCCTGCTGCACCTCGTCCGACAGCAGGTACTTGATGAACTCGACCGCCTCGTCGGGCGCGTCGGCCGAGGCGGCCCACGCGTCGCCACCGCCGAGAGCGGCGCCCTCGGCCCCGTCCCCGCCGTCGACCTCGGGGAACGCGAACCAGCCGGTCGCCTCGCCCAGGCCCTGACCGTCCTCGGTGAGGCCCTGCATCACGCCGGGCTCCCAGTGACCCGCGAGCTCCATCGCGACCTTGCCCGTCGCGAGCAGGCCGGACGCGCTCGTCGCACCGCTCTGCGCCGCCGTGGTGAGGAAGCCGGGGTTGAACGGCTCCGCCGCGACCAGCTGCTCGAGGTCCTCGCCGGCCCGGACCCAGCACTCGTCCGTGAACTCGAGCGAGGCGACGGTGTCCTTGATCGTGTCCTCGGAGCACTGCCGCAGCGCGAAGTAGTACCAGTAGTGCGCGGCGGGCCACTTGTCGCCGGCACCGACCGAGATGGGCGTGATGCCCGCGGCCTCGAGCTTGTCCAGCACGTCGTAGAACTCGTCCCAGGTGGTCGGCGTGTCCGTGATGCCGGCCTGCTCGAAGAGGTCCTTGTTGTACCAGAAGCCCACGACGCCGAGGGAGAACGGCAGCGCGTACGTCTGGCCGTCGACCTGCCAGCCGGCCGCCTGGCCGCCGATCACGTCGAGCTGGTCGCCCACCTGGTCGGTGATGTCCTTGACGAGGCCGGCGTCGACCTTGTCGCGCAGCTCGCCGCCGCCGCGCTCCATGAAGATGTCGGGCATGTCGCCGCTCTGCATCGCGGCGTCGAGCTTGGTGCCCATGTCCTCGTGCTGCATGGCGGAGACCTCGATGGTCACGCCGGGGTTGGCGTCCTCGAAGTCCTTGGCGACCTGGTCGTAGTAGTCCTTGCCCTCGCCGGTGTTGGAGTTGTGCCACCACGTGATGGTGACCGCGTCCCCGCCCGAGCCGCCGTCGCCCGTGGCGTCCCCCGATCCGCCGTCGCCCGAGTCGCCCGAGCCGCATGCGGCGAGCGACAGCACGGCGAGGGTCGCCAGCGCAGCGGTCGTCCCGCGAAGTGATGTGCGCATCCCACGTCCTTTCGTCCTCGTTGACCGGGCCGGGAAGCCCGTTGGGGGCGACCCTCGCACTGCGACCCAGGGCGTGTCAATCGTTATCGATAACGTTTTAGTTGCGACGCACGTGGCTATGCTCGGCTCGTGCAGTCGCGGGTGACCATCGTCGACGTGGCGCGCGAGGCCGGCGTCTCGGTCGCGACCGTCTCCAAGGTGCTGAACGGCAAGGACGGCGTGGCGGGTGCGACCGCCGTGCGCGTCCAGGGCGTCATCGAGACGCTCGGGTACGAGTCGAGCATCGTCGCGCGCAGCCTGCGCTCCAGCCGCACCAACGTGGTGGGCATCCTCGTGCCCGAGTTCGAGCCGTTCTCCGCCGAGGTGCTCAAGGGCGTCGCGCGCGGGATCGGGGAGACCCAGTACGAGCTGCTCGCGTACGCCGGGGCCGGCGCACGGCTGCACGAGGGCTGGGAGCGGCGCTCGCTGTCCCGCCTCAGCGGCACGCTCATCGACGGCGCGGTCCTCGTCACCCCCACGGTCACGGAGGTCGCCACGACGATCCCGGTGGTGGCGATCGACCCGCACACCGGCACGTCGCGCCTGCCGTCGGTCGTCTCGGACAACGACGACGGCGGCTACCAGGCCGCCCGGCACCTGCTCGACCTCGGCCACACCCGCATCGCCTTCATCTCGGGCCGGCCGGACCTGGAGTCCTCGCGCGGGCGCGAGGCGGGCTACCGCCGCGCGATGACCGAGGCGGGGCTCGCCGTCGACCCCGCGCTCGTCGTCGCGGGCGACTACCAGCGCGAGGGCGCGCGCCGCGCCACCGCGGCCCTGCTCGACCTCGCCGAGCCGCCGACCGCCGTGTTCGCCGCGAACGACCTGTCGGCGCTGGCCACGATCGAGGAGGCGACCCAGCGCGGCGTCGACGTGCCGGGTGGGCTCTCGGTGGTCGGCTTCGACGACGTGCCCGAGGCCGCGCGAAGCGTGCCGGGCCTGACCACGGTGCGCCAGCAGATGAGCGAGATGGGCGCCGTGGCCGCCGCGATGCTGCTCGACCTGCTGCGCCGCAGCGAGCCGGTGAACCCCCACGTGCGGCTGGGGACGGAGCTCGTGGTGCGCGCGAGCACCGCCGTGCCACGGCGGTGAGTGCCACGGCGCCCGAGCTTCTGCGTCCGCGCGCGCTGCGGCGCGGGGATCTCGTGGTGATCGCGTCGCTCTCCGGCCCGCTCCCGGCGATGTACGAGCCGAACGTCACGCGGACCGAGCGCGTCCTGGAGGGCATGGGCTTCCGCGTCCGGCGCGCACCCCTGCTCGAGGTGGGCCGACAGCGGTGGTGGAGCTCGGCGTCGCCCGCGCAGATCGCCGCCGAGCTCAACGGGCTGCTGCGCGACCCCGAGGTGCGGGCGATCGTCGCGAGCGACGGCGGGCAGACCGTCTTCGGCTAGTTCGACCTCGTCGACCTCGACGCGATCCGGGCCGATCCCAAGCCCGTCCTCGGGTACAGCGACCTCTCGCTGCTGCACCTCGCGCTCGTGCAGGCGACCCGGTTCGCCGTGCCGCCGGAGTGGTTCGACGGCGCGGTGCTGTTCTGGGAGGAGATCGGCGGGATCGCCGCGCACGTGTGGAGCTATCTGCAGGTGATGCGGCACGCCGGCATCCTTGACCGGATCTCGGGGATGGTCGTGGGCGTGCCGCGGGACATCGCCGGGCTCGACGGGCCGGGCGAGCCGTCGCTGCGCGAGATCGTCGACGACGTCCTCGGGGACCGCGACATCCCGGTGCTGGCCGGGGTGGACGTCGGTCACGCCGGGGCGAACCTGCCGATGCCGGTGGGGATCCGGGTGGGCCTGGACGCGGGCGAGCGCACGCTCGCGCTGCTCGAGCCGGCGGTGCGGTAGGGCGTCGCGGTAGGGCGTCGCGTCTAGGGCGTCGCGTCTAGGGCGTCGCGTCTAGGGCGTCGCGTCCGGGTCGGAGGACATCCGCACCACGAGCTCGGGGGTGAACTGGACGTGCTCGGGGCCGCTCGCGCGGTCGTCCTGGCGCAGCAGCAGGTCCGCGGCGGCCCAGCCGATCTCGTGGATGGGCTGACGGATCGTGGTGAGCGGCACCATGAGCATCCCGGCGAAGGAGATGTCGTCGTAGCCGACCACCGCGATGTCCTGCGGCACGCGCACGCCCCGGCGCAGCAGGGTGCGCAGCACCCCGAGCGCCACGAGGTCGTTGACGCAGAAGATGCCGGTGGGCCGCTCGTCCTCGGGCATCGCGAGGATGCGCAGGGCGGCGTCGTCGCCCGACTCGACGTTGAGCGACGTGATCGGGACCTCGAGGAGGTCCTTCGGGGACCGGCCCGCGTCGGCCAGGGCGGCGCGGGCGCCGAGGAGGCGGTCCACGCACTGACGGATCGACGCCGGGCCGTTCACGAACGCGATCCGCTCGTGGCCGCGCGCCACGAGGTGCCCGACGGCGAGCGACCCGCCGTGCACGTCGTCCACCGACACCGAGGGGAAGGAGGAGTCCGCGTCGGCGTCCATGAGGACGACGTGCGTGCCGCGCTCGCGCAGCGCCTCGAAGTCGGACAGGTCGGGCCCGCACGGGGTGACGAGCACGCCGCGCACGCCGTGCTGCTCGTAGAGGTTGAGGAACCGGGTCTCGCGCGCGGGGTCGTCGTCGGAGGACGAGACCAGCAGGGCCAGGCCGTCCGCCTCGAGCCGGTCCTCGATGCCGCGCGCGATGAGCGTGAAGAAGGGGTTCCCGACGTCGAGCACGATCGCTCCGACCGTCTGCGCGACACCGGCGCGCAGCTGCCGCGCGGAGGCGCTGGGCACGAAGTCCAGCTCCTCGATCGCGGCCAGGACGCGCTCCCGGGTCCCCTCCGACACGCGCTCGGGCCGGTTGAGGACGTTGCTCACGGTACCGACGGACACGCGTGCGATGCGGGCGACGTCGGCGACGGAGGGGCGGGGTCTCACAGGCACATTGTGACGGTTCAGAGCGGGTGCTCGGCGCAGCGGCGCTCCGGGCGTACCGGAGCGGCGGGTCGTCGGTGGACGTGGTCGCGGCCGCGTCCGCGTCAGACGCGGCACGGGCTTGTTGGGCGCGTGCTTCGTGGACACCGCGGCCGCCGCGTCCACGTGAGTCGCGGCACGGGGCCGTCCGGCGCGTCCCCGGTGGACACCGTCACCGCGGCGTCCACGCTGCGCGCCCTCACGCCCCCGGGTCGGACGAACGTCGCACCACGAGCTCCGGCGCGAACCGCACGCGGGTCGGCCCGACCGCGTCCTCGCCGTCGAGCCGCAGCAGCAGGTCGGCCGCTGTCCAGCCGATCTCGTGCGTCGGCTGGCGCACCGTGGTGAGCGGGACGACGAGCATCGCGGCCCACGGCACGTCGTCGTACCCGACCACCGCGACGCCGTCGGGCACCGGGACTCCCGCCCGCACGAGCGTGCTGAGCGCCCCGAGCGCCACGAGGTCGTTCACGCAGAAGATCGCGGTGGGTCGGGTCGACTCCGGCAACGCCAGCAGGCGCTCGGCGGCGAGCGTCCCGTGCTCGGCGTTGAGCGACGGCAGCGGCATCTCGACGAGCACCTCGTCCGGGTCGAGACCCGCGTTCACGACGGCGAGCCGCGCCCCAGCGAGACGGTCTGCGCACTGGTGGATCGTGAGCGGTCCGTTGAAGAGCGCGATCCGCCGGTGCCCGAGCTCGAGCAGGTGTGCGACGGGCAGGCTGGCCCCGAGCACGTCGTCGACGGAGACGCTCGGGAGCTCGTCCTCGCCGTCGACGTCCATGAGCACCACCGTCGTGCCGCGCGCGCGCAGGGCGTGCAGGTCCGCGCGCTCGGCGCTTGCCGGCGTGACGAGCACGCCGCGCACGCCGTGCTGCTCGTACAGCTGCAGCGCGCGGTTCTCCCGCTCGGGATCGTCGTCGGAGGACGACACGAGCAGCGCGAGGCCGTCGGCGCCGATGCGGTCCTCGACGCCGCGGGTGAGCGCCGTGAAGAACGGGTTCCCCACGTCGAGGACGATCGCCCCGACGCTGCGCGCGCGACCGGCCCGGAGCTGGCGGGCCGACTCGCTCGGCACGAACTCCAGCTCCGCGATCGCGGACTCCACACGGGAGCGGGTCCGGGGGGACACTCGCTCCGGACGATTGAGCACGTTGGAGACGGTGCCGACCGACACGCGAGCGAGTCGCGCGACGTCCATGACCGAGGGCCGGTGCCGCGCCGGCGTGGGCGCGGCGGTGGTCACGCTGTCGGCGGTCATCTGGCAGCTCCGTCAGGTCCTGGCGACCTCACGGCACCATGCCCCAGTAGCCGAGCGGCAGGTGGTCGTCGTCGAGCCCGTCGAGGGCGCGCAGCTGCTGCGCGACGAAGCCGGCGACGGCGCGGGCCCCGGCGAGGCCGAAGTGCGTCGTGTCGGGGTTGCCGTTCTCGGGGTGCGGGTGGGGGAAGAGCTCGCGGCAGCGCTCGGGCCCGAGCCACGGGTAGAGCCACCGGGTGAACGCCGTGAGGTCGATGACGGGGACGTCGAGCGTCCGGCCGAGGCGACGCACCGCGCGAGGGTAGGGGCCGTGCGAGACCCGGAGCTCGCCGTCGTCGGTGAAGAGGCACCGCTCCACGCTGGTGCCCAGGATCGGGCGGCCGCCATGGTCTCGCACGTCGGTGACGAACCGGGTGAGGTTGTCGATGTAGCCGCCGTCGGCCGCGAGCTCGGGGTCCTTCTGGTCGTTGTGCCCGAACTGGATCACGACGTCGTCGCCGGGCCGGATCGCCTCGAGGGTCTCGGCCCAGCGGCCGGTCTCGAGGAACGTCGCGGTGGTCGCGCCGCCGAACGCGCGGTTGGCGACGGGCCGGGTGACGAACTCGTGCAGGACGCCGCCCCAGCCGATCACGCCGGAGCCGTCGAGGGGGCCGGGTGCGACGGTGGAGTCGCCCGCGAGGTGGATGGTGGTCGGGTCGGTGGTCATCCGGCCGCTCCCTCGAGGCGCGCTCGAGCGCCGTGCGGACCCGCTGGTCGTGCCATGGTTCTCCCACCTTCGTCGCTGGGTCTGTTCTGGGCGGCGACGCTACGTGTGAATCGAATCAACTGTCAAAGCTGCCCCGTTCGGCCGGCCTTCGTGGTTGACGGCATCCCGTCTGCGGCCGTAGGCTGCGTGAAACGATTCATTGAGTGTGGGGCGGTTCACGGAACGGTCACCGGCGAGCGCGAGGCAGCGCTCGGCCGGCCCGTCGAGGAACGAGACCCGCACGAGCACGAGCGCAGCACCCAGCACAGCACCAGCACCACCGACCGGCACCCGCAGTCACCTGCAGCACCGAGCGCGGCATCCGACGCGCATGAGAAGGATCGAGGAAGTCATCGTGGACATCGCCGCAGCCAAGGCCGTCCTGGCCCAGCAGACCATCGAGGTGCCGTCCTGGGCGTACGGCAACTCCGGGACGCGCTTCAAGGTGTTCGGCACCCCCGGCACCCCCCGCGACCCGTGGGAGAAGATCGCCGACGCCGCCCAGGTCAACGCCGTCACCGGTGCCGCCCCGCGGGTGTCCCTGCACATCCCGTGGGACAAGGTCGAGGACTACGACGCCCTCTCGGCGTACGCCCACGAGCAGGGCATGACGATCGGCGCGATCAACTCCAACGTCTTCCAGGACGACGACTACCGACTCGGCAGCCTCGCCAACCCGGACGCCCGGGTGCGCGCCAAGGCCGTCGCCCACCACCTCGACTGCCTCGAGGTGATGCGCGCCGTCGGCAGCACGGACCTGAAGATCTGGCTCGCCGACGGCACGAACTACGCCGGTCAGGACTCCATCCGCGCGCGGCAGGACCGCGTCGCCGAGGGCCTCGAGCAGATCTACGCGGGCCTGCAGCCGGGCGAGCGGATCCTGCTCGAGTACAAGTTCTTCGAGCCCTTCTTCTACACGACCGACATCCCCGACTGGGGCACGAGCCTCGTGCACTGCATGGCCCTCGGCGAGCAGGCCACGGTCGTCCTCGACACCGGCCACCACGCCCCGGGCACGAACATCGAGTTCATCGTCGCGCAGCTGCTGCGCCTGGGCCGGCTCGGGGCGTTCGACTTCAACTCGCGCTACTACGCCGACGACGACCTCATCGTCGGGTCTGCCGACCCGTTCCAGCTGTTCCGGATCATGCACGAGATCGTCCAGGCGGGCGCCCTCGACCCGGCGCTCGGCGTGAACTTCATGCTCGACCAGTGCCACAACATCGAGGCGAAGATCCCGGCCCAGATCCGGTCCGTGATGAACGTCCAGGAGGCGACGGCGAAGGCCCTGCTCGTGGACGCCGACGCCCTGGGTGCGGCGCAGCAGGCCGGCGACGTCCTCGGCGCGCACGCCGTGCTCATGGACGCCTTCAACACCGACGTGCGCCCGATCCTCGCCGAGGTGCGCGAGGCCAAGGGCCTCGACGCCGACCCGATCAAGGCGTTCGCCGCCACCGGCTACGCCGAGAAGGTCGCGGCCGAGCGCGTCGGCGGCACCCAGGCCAGCTGGGGCGCCTGACCTCGATGTCCAGCACGTCCAGCGCGGCACAGGGCCGCTCGTTCGCGGCCGTCGACCTCGGCGCCACCTCCGGGCGCGTCATCGTCGGCACCGTGGTCGGAGAGCCCGGCGCCGAGCGCGTCGAGCTCACCGAGGTGGGTCGCTTCCCCAACGAGCCCGTGCTCGTCCCCGCCACGCGCGGGGACGAGCGCGCGGTCCTCACCTGGGACGTGCCCGCGCTCTGGCGCGGGATCCTCGCGGGCCTGCGCGACGCCGTCGCGCGCTTCGGCCCCCTCGCCGGGATCGGGATCGACTCCTGGGCGGTGGACTACGGGATGGTCGACGGCGAGGGTCGCCTCCTCGGCAACCCCACCTGCTACCGCGACATGCGCACCGATCCCGTCCTCGCGCGAGTCTTCGACCTGGTGAGCGCGGCGGACCAGTACGCCGTCAACGGGCTCCAGGTGCAGCCGTTCACGACGGCGTTCCAGCTCCTCGCCGAGACCCGGCTCGAGCAGGCCGACCGCGTGCTGCTGCTGCCGGACCTGCTCGGGGCCTGGCTCACGGGCGTCGAGCGCGCCGAGATCACGAACGCCTCCACCACGGGCCTGCTCGACGCCGCCTACCGAACCTGGTCCACCGACCTCGCCGAGCGGCTCGGCCTGCCGGCCCGCGTGCTGCCCGAGCTCGTCGCGCCCGGTGAGCTCCTGGGGCACGTCCGGCCCGGCCTCGCGGCCGTGCTCGGGGTGCCCGACGGCGAGCTCCTGCCGGTCTGGACGGTCGGCTCCCACGACACCGCCTCCGCGGTGGTGGCCGTCCCGATGGACCGATCCGACGCCGCGTACATCTCGTGCGGGACGTGGTCGCTGGTCGGGCTCGAGCTCGACGAGCCCGTCCTCACCGAGGCCTCCCGCGCCGCGAACGTCACCAATGAGGCGGGCGTGGACGCCACGATCCGCTACCTCAAGAACGTCATGGGCCTGTGGGTGCTCACCGAGACGATGCGGGGCTGGGCGGCCGCGGGCCGCGAGGTCCCGCTCGCCGACGCGCTCGCGCAGGCCGCCACCGTCGAGCCCCTGCGCACGGTCGTCGACATCGACCACGCGAGCCTCCTGCCGCCTGGCGACATGCCCGCGCGCCTCGCGTCGCTCGCCCGGGCGACCGGCCAGCCGGTGCCCGAGACCGTCGGCGAGGTGGTGCGGTGCATCCTCGACTCGCTCGCCCTCGCCTACCGGCGTGCCGTGCGCGAGGTGAGCGCCCTGGCCGACCGCAGCGTCGCCGTCGTGCACGTGGTCGGCGGCGGCGTGCACAACGAGGCCCTCATGCAGCTCGCGGCCGACGCGATCGGCGTGCCGGTCGTGACCGGCCCGGCCGAGGGCGCCGCGCTCGGCAACGTGCTCGTCCAGGCGCGTGCCGCCGGCGTGCTGCACGGCACGCTCGGCGACCTGCGGCGCGTCGTGGAGCGGTCCACGCCGCTGCGGCGGTACGAGCCCGGCGCGGGCGACGTCTCGACGCCGGACGCCTGGGACGACGCCGAGCGTCGCGCGCACCCGTGATGGCGGTGCGGGCGGACGATCGCGCGCTGGGGGGACCTAGGGCCTTCCCCAGGACGATGTCTCCCGGTACGCTATGAAACGTTTCAACCACGTCAACGACCGACGGAAGGATCCACCGATGAGCACCACCCCCATTCGCCCCAGTCTTGGGGAGATCCTCGACAGCATGGGCGAGGCAGGCGCTCGCATCTCCGAGATCGACGCCGCCGAGGCCGGCGCGGGCAACATCTCGGTCTACCTCGGGTGGGACACCGAGGTGCGCCGTCGGTTCCCGCTCCAGGAGGAGATCGAGCTCCCGCTGCCCGCCCCGCACCTCGTGGGCGGCACGCTGCTCGTGACGGGGTCCGGTCGCCGGCTGCGCCAGATCATCGCCGACCCGGAGTCGTGCGTCGCGGCCGTGAAGGTGCACGACGGCGGCACGCACGCCACGATGTACACCTCGCCGAAGCGCCTCTTCGAGCGCCTGACCAGTGAGTTCAACTCCCACCTCGGCGTCCACGAGGACCAGGTCGCGCGCCGCGGGGTGAACTTCCAGGCCGTCGTGCACGCCCAGCCGCCGCACCTGACCTACCTCTCCCACATTCCCGAGTACCGCGACGACGAGTCGATGAACCGCCGCATCCTGCGCTGGGAGCCGGAGTCGATCGTGTCCCTGTCCCAGGGCATCAAGGTGCTCCCGTTCTTCATCCCGGGCTCGGCCGAGATGATGGCCGCGAACGTCGAGGGCCTGCGCGAGTTCGAGATCACCCTGTGGAGCAAGCACGGCGTGATGGCGCGGTCGGACCTGTCGGTGACCCGCGCCGTCGACCGCATCGAGTACGCCGAGACCGGCGCCAAGTACGAGTACATGGATCTCGCCGCGGGCGGTCGCGCCGAGGGGCTCACGCGCGAGGAGATCGCCTCGGTCGCGAACGAGTTCAACATCGACTCGCGCTGGGTCTGACGTGCCCCGCTACTGCTTCACCTCGCAGGTCGACCCGCGCCACCTCGACGCCTACAAGGCCGCGCACGCCGCGGTCTGGCCCGAGATGCTGCGGGCCCTGCGGGACGCGGGCTGGCGCAACTACTCGCTCTTCCTCTCCGACACCGGCCAGCTGATCGGCTTCTTCGAGGCCGATGACGCCGACGCCGCCCAGGCGCGGATGGCCGCCACCGAGGTCAACGGACGGTGGCAGGCCGAGATGGCGCGGCTGTTCGTGGGGGAGGGGAACCCCGACGAGGGGTTCAGCTACCACCCGGAGATCTTCAACCTCGACGACCAGCTCGCCGCGGCGGAGGAGTCCGGGCTCGGACTGCCGGGCGCTGATCGTCCGGAGCGCTGAACCTCGAGCGCTGAACCCCGAGGGCGCCCGTGCCGCGCGAGCGGCGCGGGCGCCCTTCGTCGTGCCGGCCCGGTGTGCAGGACGGGCGTCCGGCGTCGGCCGTCGTGTCGCGCGCATCAACGCGGACGATTGCGGAGCCAGGCGCTCCGGAATCGTCCGCGTTGATGCGCGGACCGGGTCGAGCGGACGCGCGGCTCGCCGCTGGGCGCCGGCCGCAGGGTGTGACGCACGTCGCGCCTACCACCCCGATCGGCCTGAATCCATTCAAAAAGGTCCTTCCGCGGCGGCGCGGGATGTGTTTGAATGGTTTCAGTCGCAGAGGAACGGCCGTTCCGCTGGACGAAACGGGCCCGTTCGTCAGAACGCGATCGGCCGAACGGCAACCGCCGTGACCAGCACGGTGCCACGGGAGTCACCCCGCACGGAGGGAACCCGGTGCATCGACGCACCAAGCCCAGGAGGGGCCCGCCAGGCTCCTCGTCAGCGATGACGGAAGAAGAACCATGAGCAACACCGACAGTGTGACCACGGCCGAGGTGGCCGCTGGCACGAGGGACCCGAAGCGCGCCGCGATGAGCGGCTGGATCGGGAGCGCGCTGGAGTACTACGACTTCGCGCTCTACTCGCAGGCAGCAGCGCTGGTCTTCCCGGCGATCTTCTTCCCGAGCGAGAACAAGACCGTCGGGATCATCGCCTCGCTGGCGACCTACGCCGTCGGGTACGTCGCCCGGCCCGTGGGCGCCGTCGTCCTCGGCGCGTGGGGAGACCGCAAGGGACGCAAGAACGTCCTCGTGTTCGCGATGCTCCTCATGGGCTTCTCGACCCTCGCCGTCGGCCTCCTGCCGACGTACGCGCAGGTCGGCATGCTCGCCCCGATCCTGCTGGTGCTGCTGCGCCTGATCCAGGGCTTCGCCGTCGCCGGCGAGCTCGGCGGTGCGAGCGCGATGATCGTGGAGCACTCCCCGGACGAGCGCCGCGGCTTCTTCGCGAGCTTCAGCCTCCAGGGCACGCAGGTCGGCTCGATCCTCGCCACCGGCGTCATGCTGCCCCTGTCGATCGTGCTGGACGACGCGCACTTCGAGTCCTGGGGCTGGCGCGTGCCGTTCCTGCTGAGCGCCGTCGTGATCGTCGCCGGCTACCTCATCCGCCGCCGGGTGCAGGAGCCGCCCGCGTACCTCGCCCAGGCCGACGCCCCGAAGCGGCGCTTCCCGTTCGTCGAGCTGATGAAGACCCACCCGTGGGCCGTCGTGCGCTGCATCCTCATGACCTTCACGAACGTCATCGGCATGGCGACCCTGGTGTTCGGCGTCTCCTACGCCACGCAGGACGGGTACGACATCGGCTTCAGCAAGAGCGACCTGCTCTGGGTCACGCTGGTGGCCAACATCACCGCCGTCGTCACCATCCCGATCTTCGGGGCGCTCTCGGACAAGATCGGCCGCCGCGTCTTCATGCTCGTCGGTGGCATCGCCGGCGGTGCGCTCGCCGGGGTCTACCTCGCCGCGGTGGACGCGCGGAACCTGTTCCTCGTGTTCGTCATGGTCGTGATCGTCCAGGGCATCTTCTTCCAGATGTGGAACGCGACGTTCGCGACGTTCTTCCAGGAGCAGTTCCCGATGCGCATCCGCGTCACCGGCTTCGCCGTGTCGCAGAACATCGGCCTCATGCTCGCCTCGTTCTTCCCGGCGCTCTTCACGGCCATCGCGCCTCCCGGGTCGACCAACGTCCCGCTCACGATCGGCCTGGTCACGTTCGGCATCTGCGTCGTGGCGGCGGTCGCTACGCTGCTGACGCCGGAGACCAAGGGCAAGTCGCTCGCGGAGCTCGAGACCGCCTGACACCTGGGGGGCGGCGCCCGACGCCGCCCCCCAGCCACACACGACGCCCCGACGCGGTGGCGCCCGAGGAGAGGACGTAGGACCGGAGATGGAGCAGTGGAACCCGATGGTGCAGAAGGCGTGGCCGGTGAAGCACAGCGCGCTGCTGCGGGCGCCGGAGCGCGTCGCCACGCGGGACGAGATCGACGACCTCGTCCACCGGCTCACCGACAACCTCGTCCACATCACGGACGAGACGGGGCAGTTCCTGCTCCGCCTCGACGACGGCCGCGTCATCGACACCAAGGGCTGGGCCGGGTGGGAGTGGACGCACGGCGTGGGGCTCTACGGCATCTGGCAGTACTACGACCAGACGGGCGACGAGGCCACGCGCCAGATCATCGACGACTGGTTCACCGCACGGTTCGCCGAGGGCACCACGAAGAACGTCAACACCATGGCGCCCTTCCTCACGCTCGCGTACCGCTACGAGGAGACCCGCGACCGCACGCTCCTGCCCTGGCTGGACGCCTGGGCCGAGTGGGCCATGCGGGACATGCCGCGCACGCCGCACGGCGGGATGCAGCACCTCACGCTCGCGGAGGAGAACCACCACCAGCTGTGGGACGACACCCTCATGATGACGGTGCTGCCGCTGACGAAGATCGGCCTGCTGCTGGACCGGCCGGCCTACGTGCAGGAGGCGACGTTCCAGTTCCTCACACACGTCGCCTATCTCATGGACCGCGAGACCGGCCTGTGGTTCCACGGCTGGACCTTCGAGGGCAGGCACAACTTCGCCCGCGCGCGGTGGGCCCGGGGCAACTCCTGGCTCACCATGGTGATCCCGGACTTCCTCGAGCTGCTCGACCTGCCCGAGGGCGACCCGGTGCGCCGCTTCCTGATCGAGGTGCTCCAGGCCCAGGTCGAAGCCCTCGCGGACCTGCAGGACGACTCAGGTCTGTGGCACACGCTGCTGGACGACCCGGACTCCTACCTCGAGGCGTCGGCCACCGCGGGCTTCGCCTACGGGATCCTCAAGGGCGTGCGCAAGGGGTACCTCGACAAGCGGTTCGCCGCGGTCGGCGAGAAGGCGATCCGCGCGATCATCGCCAACGTGAGCGACGACGGCGAGCTCCAGCAGGTCTCCTTCGGCACCGGCATGGGGCCCAGCCTGGACTTCTACCACCAGATCCCGCTGACCTCGATGCCGTACGGGCAGGCCATGGCCATCCTGTGCCTCGCGGAGTACCGCCGGACCTACTACTGATCGTTCGCCGTCGGGCGCCTCTGAGTGCCCGACGTCGACGCGCGCGACGAGACCGTGCGCGATGTGACCGACTGACCACTGACCTACCGAAGGCCCGGGCGGCGCCCGGGTCCCCCTCTCGAAAGGATCCTCATGATTCTCGACTCGTTCCGTCTGGATGGAAAGGTCGCTCTTGTCACGGGTTCGTCCCGTGGCCTGGGCCAGGGTGCGGCGGTTGCGCTCGCGGAGGCGGGTGCGGATGTCGCGCTGCTGGACCGTGCGCCGGCGACCGAGACCGCGGAGCAGATCGAGGCGCTCGGGCGTCGGGTGCACCTGATCGAGGCGGACCTGATCAAGGCGACTCCGGAGGAGCTGGACGCGGCGGTGCAGGAGGTCGTGGACTCTCTGGGGCGTATCGATGTGCTGGTGAACAACGCGGGCATCATCCGTCGGGCGCCGTTGCTGGAGCACCCGGCCTCGGACTGGGACGACGTGCTGGCGATCAACCTGGACGCGGTGTTCCACCTGTCGCAGGCGGCGGCGCGGCGGTATGTGGCGCAGGGCGGTGGGAAGATCATCAACATCGCCTCGATGCTGTCGTTCCAGGGCGGGATCCTGGTGCCGGGGTATGCGGCGAGCAAGCACGCGGTCGCGGGGATCACGAAGTCGTTCGCGAACGAGCTGGCGGCGCACAACGTGAATGTGAATGCGATCGCGCCGGGGTACATGGCGACGGCGAACACGGCGCCGATCCGGTCGGACGAGGCGCGGGAGAAGTCGATCCTGGACCGTATTCCGGCGGCGCGGTGGGGGACGCCCGCGGACCTGCAGGGACCGTTCGTGTTCCTGGCCTCGCCCGCGTCGGACTACCTCAACGGTGCGATCATCCCCGTCGACGGCGGGTGGCTCGTACGCTGACGCGCGCTCGCGCCGCGCGCTGGTCGCGCGCTCTCGTTCCGGCCCCCGGCGCTTCGGCGCCGGGGGCCGGCGCGCGTCCGCGGGCGGGGCTCGGCGTCGAGCGCTGGGACCGCCTCGCGCCGGCCTGACAGCGCTGTTACTCGCGCGGCCGCTTCGCGACCCGGGTTCCGCTTGGCGGACCCGCGCGATCCCGCCATTTCCGGCATGCCGGCTCCCCGGTGAAGCTCGGGCCTCGCTCGAGTGCACAGCCACAGCGCTGTGGCTCTGAACTACCGCGAACGACTCGTGCCTGCGCTGGTCCACGGCGCGCACGCCGCGCAGCGGTACGGCACATCGCGCCTCGAGACGGGGGATCCGGTCGGCGCGCCGCGGTGCTCGATCCCCGGTGCTGGAGCAGGGCCGGAACCATGAGAGCCGAGCTGTGGTCACGGACACGCACCCACGGGAGAGCGAACCGGTTGACCGGGACCAAGGTCCCGGATACGCTGATCCCTGAAACGATTCAGAGACCAGGAGAGACACCGATGTCCCAGTCCCCGGCCGCGGCCCTCGTCGCGCGCTCCAACCGCCTCGGGTCCGACCCCCGCGTCACCAACTACGCGGGCGGCAACACGTCCGCCAAGGGCTCCGCCACCGACCCCGTCACGGGTGAGGACGTCGAGCTGCTGTGGGTCAAGGGCTCCGGCGGCGACCTCGGCACGCTGACCGAGAAGAACCTCGCCGTGCTCCGCCTCGACCGACTCCGCGCGCTCCCGAACGTCTACCCGGGCGTGGACCGCGAGGACGAGATGGTCGCCGCGTTCGACTACTGCCTGCACGGCAAGGGCGGCGCCGCGCCGTCGATCGACACCGCGATGCACGGCCTCGTCGACGCCGCGCACGTGGACCACCTGCACCCCGACGCGGGCATCGCCGTCGCGACGTCCGCCGACGGCGAGCGCCTCACGAGCGAGATCTTCGGCGACCGCGTCGTGTGGGTGCCCTGGCGCCGCCCCGGCTTCCAGCTCGGCCTCGACATCGCCGCCATCAAGGAGGCCAACCCGCAGGCCATCGGCTGCATCCTCGGTGGCCACGGCATCACCGCCTGGGCCGAGGACTCGGAGGAGGCCGAGGCGCGCAGCCTCGACATCATCCGCACCGCCGAGGCGTACATCGAGCGCACGACGGCGGAGCTCGCCGCCCGCGGCGAGCACCCCTTCGGCGCGGTGCGCGCCGGGTTCGAGCCGCTCGAGGCCGCCGCCCGCCGCGAGCGCGCCGCCGCCCTCGCGCCGGTGATCCGCGGCATCGCGTCCGCCGACAAGCCGCAGGTCGGCCACTTCACCGACTCCGACGTCGTGCTGGACTTCGTCTCGCGCGAGAAGCTGGCCCCCCTGGCCGAGCTCGGCACCTCCTGCCCCGACCACTTCCTGCGCACGAAGGTCAAGCCCCTCGTGCTCGACCTGCCGACCGACGCGCCGCTCGAGGACGCCGTCGCTCGCCTGCACGAGCTGCACGAGGCCTACCGGGCCGACTACGCCGGCTACTACGAGCGCAACAAGGTCGACGACAGCCCCGCGATGCGCGGTGCCGACCCGGCGATCGTGCTCGTGCCCGGCGTCGGGATGTTCTCGTTCGGCAAGGACAAGCAGACCGCGCGCGTGGCGGGGGAGTTCTACGTCAACGCGATCAACGTGATGCGCGGTGCCGAGGCCATCTCGACCTACGCCCCGATCGACGAGAACGAGAAGTTCCGGATCGAGTACTGGGCGCTGGAGGAGGCCAAGCTCCAGCGGATGCCGAAGCCGAAGGCGCTCGCCACGCGCGTCGCGGTGGTGACGGGTGCGGCGTCGGGCATCGGCAAGGCGATCGCCGAGCGGCTCGCGGCCGACGGCGCCTGCGTCGTCATCGCCGACCTCGACGAGGCCAAGGCGCAGGCGGCCGCGGCCGAGATCGGCGGCCCCGACGTCGCTGTCGGCGTCGCGGCGGACGTCACGTCCGAGGAGGCCGTGGCCGAGCTCGTCAAGGCCACGGTGCTCGCGTTCGGCGGCGTCGACCTCGTCGTGAACAACGCCGGGCTGTCGATCTCCAAGCCGCTCCTGGAGACCACGACGAAGGACTGGGACCTCCAGCACGACGTCATGGCCCGCGGCTCTTTCCTCGTGGCCCGCGAGGCGGCGCGCGCGATGATCGCGCAGAACCTCGGCGGCGACATCGTCTACATCGCCTCGAAGAACTCCCTGTTCGCGGGCCCGAACAACATCGCCTACTCGGCCACGAAGGCCGACCAGGCGCACCAGGTCCGTCTGCTGGCCGCCGAGCTCGGCGAGCACGGGATCCGCGTCAACGGGATCAACCCCGACGGCGTGGTCCGCGGCTCGGGCATCTTCGCCGGCGGCTGGGGCGCCAAGCGCGCGGCCGTCTACGGCGTGCCCGAGGAGGAGCTGGGCCAGTACTAAGCGCAGCGCACGCTGCTGAAGAAGGAGGTGCTGCCCGAGCACGTCGCCGCCGCGGTGGCCGCGCTCACCGGTCCGGACCTCGTCCAGACCACGGGCCTGCACATCCCGGTCGACTCCGGCGTCGCGGCGGCGTTCCTGCGCTGACCCGCCCTGACGCACGCGTCCCCGACGGCGAGGCACGGATCGATCCGTGCCTCGCCGTCGTGCATCCCGCCAGCCCGTTCGCGAGAGGAAGTCGGTCCTTTCGCGAGAGGATGTCGGTCCTTTCGCGAGAGGATGTCGGTCCTTTCGCGAGAGGAAGTCCGTCCTTTCGCGAGAGGATCTTCGACGCGGCGAGCCGCTCGAGACGTCAGGCGGGCGGGCCGGCCGGGTTGCGGTCCGGGTGCAGCACCGTGACGAGGGACCAGGCGTCGCCGTCGGGGTCCGGGCCGCGCTCCTTGAACTCCTGGATCAGTCCGTAGAGGCGCTGGTCCAGCTCCGCCTTGTGCGCGGCGTTGAGCCGCAGTCCCATCCAGGTCGTCGCGACCTCGTCCGGGTCCACGCCCGCCAGCTGCTGGCGCATCGTCTCGAGCAGCACGATCGACATCCCCGGCACGCGCGAGTGCCACGAGCGACCCGTCGCCTTGTAGGGGATCTCCTTCGCCCCGCGCCGACCCGTCCGGGGCTCCTGCGGCGCGAGCATGTCGACGTCGACGAGCGTGCGCACGTGGTGCAGCACCGTGCCAGGGTTGAGGTCGAGCAGCTCGGCGAGTTCCTTGTTCGTGCGCGCGTCGAACGCGCACAGGCGCAGGATCCGCATTCGCAGGGGCGAGCTGAGCGCGCGGGCGACGGCCTCGGCGGCGGGGGCGTCGTCGTCGGCGGGGTCCGGGCGCTCCCCCCGGTGTCCGGTATCCGGCTGCTCGTCCGTCGCGCGCTCGTCCGCCATCTCGCGAGCCTACCGACGCACCGGCAGTGATTGACAGAACTCAATCGCCCTCCCGATACTGATTGACATGACCCAATCACTCGCGGCTGGGGAGCATCGCTCCCTGTGGCGGGACGCCAACTTCCGTACGTTCTGGGGCGGCCAGGCGCTGAGCCAGCTCGGCGCGGAGGTGACCGGACTCGCGCTGCCGGTGCTCGCCGTCGTGCTCCTGCACGCGAGCGAGCTCGAGGTGGGGGTCCTCAACGCGGCGTCGGTGGCGGCGTTCCTGGTCGTCGGGCTGCCGGCGGGTGCGTGGATCGACCGGATGCGCAAGCGCCGGGTGATGATCGTGGCCGACGCCGTGCGCGCCGTCGTGCTCCTGGCGATCCCCGCGCTGTGGCTGGGCGGGCACCTCACGGTCTGGCACCTCGTCGCAGTCGCGCTGGTCATCGGCGTGGCGACGGTGTTCTTCGACGTCTCCTACCAGAGCGTGATCCCCGCGCTCGTGGACCGCGACGCGATCCCCGAGGCGAACGGCAAGCTGGAGTCCACGCAGCAGCTCGCGGCGCTCGCGGGGCCGAGCCTCGGCGGCTGGCTCGTCGGTGCCGTGTCCGCACCGATCGCGGTGCTCACGACGGCGGCCACGTACGTCGCGTCGTTCGTGGCCCTCCTGCGCACGCGCGACCACGAGGTCGTGCGGCCCGCGCACGAGCGCGAGCCGCTGCGCACCGAGATCGCGGAGGGGCTGCACTGGGTGCTCGGCCACCCGCTGCTGCGCCGGATCGTCGGCACGACGGCCGTGTCCAACCTCTGCTCGACGATCGTCGTGACGCTCGCGCCGATCCTCGTGCTGCGCACCCTGGGTCTGTCGCCGGCGACGTGGGGGCTGGTGTTCTCCCTCGGCGGCGTCGGTGGGCTCGCCGGCGCCGCGCTGACGCCCCGGTTCGTCCGAGCCGTCGGGGAGGGCCGGGCGATCCCGCTCTCGGCGATCGCGTTCAGCGTGGTCGGGCTCGCGTTCCCGCTGGTCACGCTGGTACCGACGGGCTGGGTGGTGCCCGTGCTCGCGGCGCAGGGGATGCTCGCCAGCGCCGCGATCCTCGTCTACAACGTCACGCAGGTCTCGTTCCGCCAGCGCATCACGCCGGCCCGGCTGCTCGGCCGGATGAACGCCTCGATCCGGTTCTGCGTGTGGGGCACGATGCCGATCGCCGCGCTGCTCGCGGGCGTGCTGGGGGAGTGGCTCGGGGTGGTGCCGACGGTGTGGCTCGGCGCGGTCGCGGGCGTGCCGGCCTGCCTGTTCGTGGTGGCGGGGCCGTTCTGGCGGATGCGGGCGCTGCCCGTGGCCGAGGAGGACGAGTACGCGGTTGAGGACGCCGTGAACGCCGTCGACACCGACCACGTCAGTCGGCCGCAGGCCTGACGCCGCTCTTCGCCGGCGCCGGCACCACGCAGATGCCGTTGACGCACAGGCCGTCCCCGTCCCCGTCGGCCGCCGTGGCCGGAGCGGCCGCCACCGGGTGCCCGACCATGACGAAGGGCGAGCGGACGGGCGACGGCGTGGGCTCGCCGTCGTGCACCGCCCGGGTGGGCTCGCGCGCGGACGAGGCCGCGCTCACGAGGCGGTCACCGACGTCGCACCCGCGCGCGCCGCGCGGGCCTGCCGCAGCGCGGCCGCGAACACGTCCGCGGACTGCGCGCCCGACACCCCGAGCGCACCGTCGACCACGGTGAACGGGACGCCGTTGATGCCGTAGGCGCGCGCCTGCGCGACGTCGGCCCGCACCGCGGGCAGGTACCGGTGGTCGGCGAGGGCCGCCCGGGCCTCCGCGGCGTCCAGCCCGCTCTCGACGGCGAGCGAGACGAGCTCCTCGACGTCGCCGACATGGCGGTTCTCCGTGAAGTAGGCGCCGAACAGCCGCTCCTTGAGGTGCTCCTGGACGCCGCGCTCGCGCGCGAGGTGGAGCAACTCGTGGGCGAGCACGGTGTTCGTCTGGCGCGCGGTCTCGAGGTGGTACTCGAGGCCGTCGCCCGCGGCGATCTCGGTGACGCGGGCCATCATGGCCCGCACCTGGTCACGCGGCATGCCCTTGCGATCGGCGAGGAAGTCGACCGAGGTGCCGTCGTAGTCGACGGGGACGTCGGGGGCGAGCTCGAACGAGCGGTAGACCAGCTCGATCTCCTCGCCCGTCGCGGCGACCGCCTCCTGCAGCCGACGGCGTCCGATCCAGCACCAGGGGCACTGGACGTCCGACCAGACCTCGACCTGCAGGGGTTCACCCAGGGGTTGACTCACGGCTTCGCTCACGCAGCGTGCAACCCGTGGCCGGCGCTGCGCATTCCGTCGGGCGTTCCGTCGGGCGTTTCCGTCACGCCGCCCGCCAGGCCGCTCCTCAATCGGTGCCGTGCCCGACGACCACGCGCTCGGGGTCGGCGAGCACCGCGAGCACGGGCCCGAGCGCGGCCCCCTGCAGGCTCGGCAGGTCGTGCACGCGCGCGGCGTCGAGCGCCGGCCGGGCCCACGGGTAGGCGAGGACGCGCGTGGCCAGCTCGGCCTCGAGCGGGGCGCGCAGCTGCGGCAGGAGCGGGGCGAGCGTGCCGCCGAGCACGAGGGTCTCGACGTCGAGCAGGTTCACCGCCGCCGCGAGCGCGACGCCGAGCGCCCAGCCCGCCTCCGGCAGCGGTGTGCGCGCGAGCGCCTGGGCCCCGACGTACTGCTCGAGGCAGCCCGTCGCGCCGCAGCGGCAGCGCGGACCGGCGGGGTCGACCGTGAGATGCCCGAGCTCGGTGGCGAAGCCGTGCGCGCCGCCCTGCACGCGGCCGTCGACGACGTGCGCGCCGCCGACGCCGATCCCGCCGGACAGGTAGAGGAACGAAGCGCCGCCGCGTGCGTGCGCCTCGGCGACCGCGGCGAGCGAGGCCTCGTTGCCCACTGCGACCGGGATCTCGTCGGACGCGTCGGCGCCCCGGGCGTCGCGCAGCGCCGCGCGGACGATCGCCTCGGCCGGCACGTCGACCCAGGCGAGCCGGGGGGCGTCGAGCACCACGCCGTCGCGCACGATGCCGGGCACCGCGACCTCGACGCCGAGGAGCGTGAGCCCAGGGTGCTGCGCCGCGGCCTGCTGCCAGGTGAGCGACGCGAGCGTCGCCAGCCGGGCGAGGGTGTCGGCCGGCGACGGCGCAGCGAAGTCTCCCCGCACCTCGCGCTGGGCGAGGCGTGCGCCGGTGAGGTCGACGACGACGGCGGCGAGGTGGTTGGCGCCGACCTCGAGCCCGAGGCCGGCAAGCGTCCCCCGGGCCAGACGGACGGGCGCGGCGGGGCGGCCCACCGTGCGCGCCGTCGTCGACGGCGACCACTCGAGGATGCGCGCGGCCAGGAGGAGCTCGACCAGGCTCGAGACGGTGGCGCGGGTGAGGCCGGCGCGCTCGGCGACCTCGGCGCGCGACAGCGGCTCGGCTCGCGCGACGTGCTCGAGGACGAGCGCGAGGTTGTGGGTTCGCAGGGCGCCCTGGCGTGCGGCGTCGCGGCGCCCCCGCGGTGAGGCGTCGCGCGCCGACGCCGACACGCCGCGCGGCTCGCCGAGATCCTCGTCCACGGGGTTGACCGTAGCGCACATCCGGCTATAAGTTCATCCGGTAAATCAAATCGACGACGATCGACGCCGTCGAGCAAGGATGCCGACGAAAGAGGCAGTGATGGTGCGCGCAGCAACCCCCGAGGACAAGTTCTCGTTCGGTCTGTGGACCGTGGCATGGGCGGGCAAGGACCAGTTCGGCGACCCGACGCGGGCCGAGCTCGACCCGTGGGCCTACCTCGGCCCGCTCGCCGAGGCCGGCGCGTGGGGCGTGACGTTCCACGACGACGACGTCGTGCCGTTCGGCACGAGCGACGCCGAGCGCGAGCGGATCCTCGAGCGCTTCAAGAAGGCGGCCGACGAGGCCGGCCTCGTCATCGAGATGGTCACGACCAACACGTTCAGCCACCCCGTGTTCAAGGACGGCGGCTTCACGGCCAACGACCGCTCGGTGCGCCGCTTCGGCCTGCGCAAGGTCATCCGCAACGTCGACCTCGCGGCGTCGCTGGGCGCCTCGACGTTCGTCATGTGGGGCGGGCGAGAGGGCGCCGAGTACGACGGATCCAAGGACGTCAACGCGTCGCTCGACCGCTACCGCGAGGGCATCGACACCGTCGCCGGCTACATCAAGGAGAAGGGCTACGACCTGCGCATCGCGCTCGAGCCCAAGCCCAACGAGCCCCGCGGCGACATCTTCCTGCCGACGGTCGGCCACGCGCTCGGCTTCATCGCCGAGCTCGAGCACGGCGACATCGTGGGCCTCAACCCCGAGACCGGCCACGAGCAGATGGCGGGCCTGAACTACACCCACGGCCTGGCCCAGGCGCTGTGGGCGGAGAAGCTCTTCCACATCGACCTCAACGGCCAGCGGTCCATCAAGTACGACCAGGACCTCGTGTTCGGCCACGGCGACCTGCTGTCGGCGTTCTTCACCGTCGACCTCGTGGAGAACGGCTTCCCGAACGGCGGCCCGCGCTACACCGGCCCGCGCCACTTCGACTACAAGCCCTCGCGCACCGAGAACTTCGACGGCGTGTGGGCGTCGGCGAAGGCGAACATCGACACCTACCTGCTGCTCGCCGAGAAGGCCAAGGCGTACCGCGAGGACCCGCGCACCCAGGCGGCATTCGAGGCGGCCGGCATCTTCGAGGCCGCGAAGCCGACCCTCGCCGAGGGCGAGACCCTCGCCGACCTGCTCGCCGACCGCAGCGCGTTCGAGGACTTCGACGCCGACGCCGCGGGTGCCCGCGAGACGAACTACGTCGCGCTCAACCAGCTCGCGCTGGAGCACCTCATCGGCTGACGACTCCGGGGCTCCCGGCGGCGCGGGCGGCGCGTACGCCGCCCGCGCTGCCGGGAGCCCGGCCGTCCCTGCTCGTCCCGCCCGGCCCCCGGGCCGTGCTCCCGCCCGGCCCACCAGCACACCTCGAAGGAACACCCATGTCCGCTCGCCGCCTCGTGGCCGGGATCGACAGCTCCACCCAGTCCGTCAAGGTCGTCGTCCGCGACGCCGACACGGGCGCGCTCGTGCGCAGCGGCGCCGCGAGCCACCCCCAGACCACCCAGGTCGACCCGCGCGTGTGGTGGGAGGCCCTCGAGCTCGCCGTCGAGCGCGCGGGCGGGATCGCCGACGTCGTCGCCGTCGCCGTCGGCGGCCAGCAGCACGGCATGGTGACGCTCGACGCCGACGGCGAGCCCGTCCGTCCCGCCATGCTCTGGAACGACAACTCCTCCGGCCGCCAGGCAACCGACCTCGTGGCCGAGCTCGGCGCGCAGCGTTGGGCGGAGGAGACCGGCACGGTGCCGGTGGCCTCGATCACCGCGACGAAGCTGCGCTGGCTCGCCGAGAACGAGCCCGAGAACGCTGCCCGGGTCGCCGCCGTCTGCCTCCCGCACGACTACCTCACGTGGCGCCTGCGCGGGTCCAGCGACCTGCGCGACCTCACCACCGACGCGTCCGACGCGTCCGGCACCGGGTACTTCTCCGGTCGGACCGGCGAGTACCGCCTCGACCTGCTCGCGCACGCGTTCGGCCGCGACGACATCGTGCTGCCGCGCGTCGCGGGCTTCCGTGAGGCGGTCGGCCGCACCACGACGTTCGGCGCCGACGCGCTCGTCGGCCCCGGAACCGGTGACAACGCCGGCGCCGCCCTCGCGCTCGGCCTCGGGCCCGGCGACGTCCTGCTCTCGGTGGGGACCTCCGGCGTGGTCTCGGCGATCGTGGCCGACCCGCCCGCCGACGCCACCGGCCTGGTCGCCGGGTTCTCCGACGCGACCGGCAACTACCTGCCCCTCGTGGCGACCGTGAACTGCGCCCAGGTGCTCGACGCCACGCGCGCGCTGCTCGGCCTCGACCACGACGAGCTCGCGCGCCTCGCGCTCGCCGCCCCCGCGGGCAGCGAGGGCCTGACGTTCGTGCCGTACCTGAACGGTGAGCGCACCCCGAACCGGCCCGACGCGATGGGTGCGCTCCACGGCGTCACGCACGCGAGCTACACGCGGGAGAACCTCGCGCGGGCCTCGTTCGAGGCCATCGTCTGCGGGCTCGGCGTCGGGCTCGACGCCGTGCGCGCGCTCGGCCTCGAGGTCGCCTCGCTGCGCCTCGTCGGGGGCGCGGCGAAGTCGCCCGCGCTGCGCGAGGTCGCCCCGAGCGTCCTCGGTCAGGACATCCTCCTGCCCGCGCCGGGGGAGTACGTGGCCGACGGCGCCGCGCGCCAGGCGGCGTGGGTACTCGACGCTCAGGAGGACCCGACGGCGGACCTGCCCGCCTGGACCGCGCTCGCGCACACCGCGACCGAGGTCGCGAGCGCGCCGAGCGCGCCCGTGGTGCGCGAGCAGTACGCCCGCGCGCAGGAGCTCTTCCTCTCGCGCTGAGGCGACCTCCCGCTTCCGCGACAGGCCCCCGCCCTCCCCGGCGGGGGCCTGTCGACGTGGGCCCGCGCCGCGGGAGCTGTTGCCGCGTCTGGGGTGGACGTGGCGGTGGCGGTGTCCACCCCGGCCGCGCCGCGGGAGGTGTTGCCGCGTCTGGGGTGGACGTGGCGGTGGCGGTGTCCACGTGGGCCGCGCCGCGGGAGGTGTTGCCGCGTCTGGGGTGGACGTGGCGGTGGCGGTGTCCACCGCAGGCGCGCCGCGGGAGCTGTTGCCGCGTCTGGGGTGGACG
>NZ_VENP01000027.1 GCF_006351005.1 Miniimonas arenae
TCCACCTACGAGGCCCGCCGGGCCGCTACGCTGCCGACCGCCGCGTAATCACACCCCGTGTCCAACATCCGGGGGTAGGGCCCGACCTCCAGGGCCGTGAACCGGATCAGGGTCCCGTCGAGCAGCTGCGCCAACGGCGGCTCGGCCGCGAGTCCGGAGCGGCGGAACGCCGCCCCCCACCGACCCCCACCCTGCGCCACACCGGCGGCCGACACTCCGGCGGCCGCGCCAGTGGCCGAGGCTCCGGCGGCCGCGCCAGTTGCCGAGGCTCCGGTGGTCGCGCCAGTGGCCGAGCCTCCGGTGGGCGCGCATGTCGTCACCCCACGGCTGTCGCCACAGCCCGTGCCGCGCTCTGCGTCCCCACCGCCGCCGTCGGCGTACTCGCCGCCGCGCTCTGCGTTCGCGCCGCCGCCGTTCGCACAGGCGTCGCTGCCGTTCCTCGCGCACCTGAGGCAGATCCGTCAGCACGCTCGTGAGGTGCTCCTCAGCCCGGGTAGTGCCCCGTGACTGGCCCGAGGTCGTAGTGCGCCACCGGGTGAAGTCCTCCCGACCCGCACCCGGCTGCGCGAACCGCCCCGACTCCCGCACCACCCCCAGCACACCCGCCCGCGCAACCCCGAGCACCGAGCACGCGGTGTCCAGGTCCTTCACCGCGCCCGTCAGAACACTCCCACCGCCCACGCCGGTCGGCGGGTCTGCCTGCACACCGCGCACCACGGCGGCCAGCGTCGCGACCGCCTCACGCACCACATCCACCGCGCCTGCCAGCTCACCCAGCGCGCCCCCAGCGCCGGCAGCGCCGGCAGCGCCGGCAGCGGTGAGGAGAGCGTCTCCAGACCCCGCGGCGACGACCGAACCCGCGCCCGCGGAGCCCGCCCGGGCCGGGGCACGCACGAGAGGCGTCGGCTCCGGCAACGCTGCATCCAGAACCCGCGGCGAGCCGACCGGCGCGCGGCCACGCCGGCGCTGGGCGGGCGCAAGGGTGGCTGGTGCCTTCGCGCCCGCGCGATGCGCCATGCCCCGTTCCGCGACCGGTTCCGCAGCCACCTCGCCACCCCCTCTCACCTGGCCCGACGTCCACGTCGAACTCGCGTACCACACGCTAAGACCCGACCACCGACAACGCATCCAGGGGGCCAAACCGGTGCGGCCGAACGACCCGGTCCGGGTGAGCGACCCACGCGGAGCGCCCGGTGCCGAGGCGACGCGTCCCATCGCCGCGAGACCGCCGGGTCGCGTCGTCCCGCTGCCCCAGGTCCGCGCGTGTGCGGGATCGAACCAACGGTTCGTGAATCCGGTCCCACCCGCCTCATCGAACGCATGTCGCAGGGCTAGGTCCAGCCACCGACACGCATGAAGGAGAACCGTGAGGTCGAAAGACGCGCCCACATGAAGGGTGGCGGACTCGGGGAGGCGGGCACCGCCGTCGTGCGCCCGGCGTCGGTGTGCGCGACGGAGACTCGAGCGTCGCGGGCGTGCGTGCCCGATCAGGCGGGCATCGGAGAGGCGAAGTTTGCCGACGTGCAGGCCACGCCGGCGCGCGATGAAGACTCGAGCGTCGTCGTCTCCCCGCCGAACGAGGCGAGCATCTTCGGGAGGCGAGCACCGCAGTCGTGCATGCCGAGCTGGGAGAGGCGGGCACCGCCGTCGTGCACAGTGAAAGAGGGGTCGTGAATCAGAGGGAGGCGTGCATCGCCGTCATGCGTGCCGACCGAGGCGCGCCTCAGGGTGAGGCGAGCACCGCCGTCGTGCACGCTGACGATGCACGGCTACACGGAGTCGGGACCCGCCCGGGACGAACGCCCCGCCCTGGACGAACGCCCGGGCCGGGACGAACGCCCCGCCCGGGACGAACGCCCGGGCCGGGACGAACGCCCCGCCCGGGACGAACGCCCCGCCCGGGACGAACGCCCCGCCCGGGACGAACGCCCCGCCCGCCTACCTCTCCTGGCTCACGCGCAGCGCCTGGTCGAGGTCCGCCCACAGATCCTCGAGGTGCTCGATCCCGACGCTCACCCGCAGCAGCTCCTCCGGAACGCTCCGCGCCTCGTCGGGCCAGCGCCGCCGCCGCTCGATCATCGACTCCACGCCGCCGAGCGACGTCGCGGGCAGCCACAGCCGCACCGCGCCGGTCAGTCGCGCCGCCGCGGCCGCGCCACCCCGCGGGCACAGCGTGAGGATCGCGCCGTACCCGTCCATCTGCTCACCTGCGAGCGCGTGCTGCGGGTGGTCGGGCAGTCCGGGGTGCGCGACGGCGAGCACCGCCGGGTGGTCGACGAGCCGCCGGGCGAGCTCGAGTGCGTTCTCCTGCGCGCGCTCGACCCGCAGCGCCAGCGTCCGCAGCCCACGCAGCGCGAGCCATGCGTCCATCGGCCCGGCGATCGCGCCGCCGAAGGTGCGCCGACGCCGCAGGGAGGCGTACAGATCGGGATCGGAGGTGACCGCGGCGCCGAGCGTGACGTCGGAGTGCCCCGCGAGGTACTTCGTGACCGAGTGCACCACCACGTCGGCGCCGAGCTCGAGCGGGCGCTGCAGCAGCGGAGTCGCGAAGGTGTTGTCCACCACGACGATGCCGCCCACCGAGTGCGCCACCCGGGAGACGGCCGCGATGTCGGCGATCTCGAGCATCGGGTTGGTCGGAGTCTCGAGCCACACGACGGCGGCCGGACCGCCACCGTCGGCGTCCCAGCCCTCGCCGCGCGTCGCGGCGGCCACGGCGTCGGTGTCCGCGATGTCGACGCTGCGCAGGCGCACGCCGCACCGCTCCACCAGCACTCGGGCCGCGACCAGCGCCGCGTGGTAGGCGTGCCGCGGCACGACGAGGGCCGCACCCGGCCCCACGAGGTCGAGCGCCGCGGTGATCGCGGCCATCCCGGACCCGAAGAGCAGTCCCGGCTGGTCGGCCCGCTCGAGCGCGGCGAGCGCCTCCTCGAACGGCACCCACGCGTCGGTGCCGATCCGGCTGTAGACGAGCTGGCCGGGCGCGGGCGTCTCGTCGCCGACGTACGTGCTCGAGTAGACGATCGACGGGTTCACCGCCGCGCCGGGCTCGCGTGCGGGGCGGCCCGCGGCGACCACCGTGGTGGCGGGCCGAAAGGACGAGTCGACGTGGGAGGCGGGGGACGCGGGGGACGCGGGGGCCGCGTGGGGCGCGGGGGAGGCGGGGGAGGCGGGGGAGTGCTGGCTCACGTGGGCCGACCCTACGCGTGCCGGTCCGACGGCGTCGCGTCGGCGGCCCGTAGTCTCGCGAGGTGACCAGGATCAGGGTGGCGATCATCTTCGGCGGACGCTCCAGCGAGCACGCCATCTCGTGCTCGACGGCGGCCGGCGTGCTCTCCGCGATCGACCGCTCCCGCTTCGACGTCGTGCCGATCGGCATCGCCCGCGACGGGTCCTGGCTCCTGCTTCCCGACGACCCCGAGCCCCTCCGCCTCGACGGCGCGCGGCTGCCCGAGGTCCGCGCCGGCCACCCCGAGGTCGTCCTTCCGTTCGGCCCGAGGACCGGCCGCGTCCTCGTCAGCCCCGCCTCGGAGGGCGCGCGCGTGCTGAACGGCGTCGACGTCGTGCTTCCGCTCCTGCACGGCCCCTTCGGCGAGGACGGCACCCTGCAGGGCCTGCTCGAGCTGCTCGGCCTGCCCTACGTCGGCTCGGGCGTCCTCGCCTCGGCCGCCGGCATGGACAAGCACGCGATGAAGGTGCTGCTCGCCGGCGCCGGCCTGCCGGTCGGCCCCTACACCGTCATCACGCGCGCGGGCTGGGAGCGCGATCGCGCGCTCTGCCTCGACCCGATCCCCTCGCTCGGCGACGTGGTCTTCGTCAAGCCCTCGCGCGCCGGTTCGAGCATGGGCGTGAGTCGCGTCGTGCTCGCCGACGGCGAGGACGCCCTCGTCGCCGCGATCGAGGACGCGCGCCGGCACGACCCCAAGGTCCTCGTCGAGGCCGCGATCGACGGCCGCGAGATCGAGGTCGCCGTCCTGCAGGGCCGCGGCACGGACCGACCGCGCACGACGGCGCCCGGCGAGATCGTCGTCGGCGGCGACCGGGCGTTCTACGACTTCGAGGCGAAGTACATCGACACGTCCTCCACCTCGCTGCGCATCCCGGCCGTCGTCTCGGACGAGGACGAGGCGGCCGCCCGCGCGCTCGCCGCGGACGCCTTCGACGCCCTCGGCTGCGAGGGCCTCGCACGCGTGGACCTGTTCCTCGCCGGCTCCGGTCCGATCGTCAACGAGGTGAACACGATGCCCGGCTTCACGCCGTTCTCGATGTTCCCGCAGCTGTGGCAGCACGAGGGGCTCACCTACCCCGAGCTCATCACCGAGCTCCTGGAGCTCGCGCTCGAGCGTCCCGTCGGGCTGCGCTGAGCGCGCACGACGGCGCAGCGTCCGTCCGGCGTTCGGCGCGCCTCGCAGGTGCGCACCGCGCGAGGCGCGCGGCTCACCCGGCTCAGGCGGTGCGGGCGACGACCGCGCGCGCCTCGTGCAGCAGCATCTCCCACGTCGCGTTGTCGAGCTCGCTGCGCCGCACGCGCGCGTACGGGAGGTACTCCTCCAGCGCCTCGTGCAGCAGGGCGACTGCCTCGTGGTGGACGTCGTTCGTGGTCATCGTGGGACTCCTGAGATGTGCGCCTGGCCGGCCCTCGTGAGGCCGTTGCCTGCGATGTTACGAGCGTGTTTCGTCGTCGCGGTTAGGACCAAGGTCACGCATTCGCGCTGGTCAGCGTGGGGTATACCGCCTCGCGACGGGGTCGTGACGCCCCCTTGGGGCGCCCTCGACGAGGCGGTGACGTTGGCCGAGCTCGCCCGGCACGCAGCGCCCGACGGCGAGCCAGCGGCCAGGCAGTCGACTCGCCACCCGGAGCGGCGCGCCGTCAGTAGCAGGACCGCTGGGCGTCCGTCCGGGAGACGGCCGAGCCGAGGTCGATGAGGATCGCCGTCGCGTCCGTGCCGGCGTACTCGACCGGAACGACGACCTCGATGGCGGGCACGCGCCCGTACGTGGTGAACACGAACCGACCGTTGCCGATCTCGGCCTGCTGCTGGGCGGCGTCCGGGTCGGTGGGGTCCACGACGTCGTCGTACTCCTTGACCACCCAGTCCACCGACGTGTCGCCAGGACCGGTGACCGCCCAGCACCGGTCCGTCGTCGGCCCGAGCGGCGTGACCCCGCAGCGCAGCGTGATCGGCGGGTCGCCCCACGCGGCCGAGGCCTGCGACGTCGTCTCGCGCTGCGTCGCCCCGCCGAGCTCGCCCGGCAGCGCCTGCAGCACCTGGGCGCAGACGGGGTCCGACGCCGAGGGTGCGGGCTCGAGGACCGCCGCCGACGAGCACGAGGCGAGCGTCGCCGTCGTGAGCCCGAGCGCGAGGACCGCCGCCGAGGGGCGAAGCGTGCCGAGCCGCGCGCGACCCCGTGGACGGACGCCGACGGAACGAGGCGAGAGCGGACGCGCGAGCACCCGTCCACGGTAGCCGCGCCCGGGCGCGCCCCCGCACGCGGAGGCGGCAGGATGGCCCCGTGCTCGTGCGCGACCTCTCCGAGACCGACCTGCTCGCCTCCTTCGTCCCGCTCCTGCCCGCCGGCCGGGCCACGCGCCTCGGCCCGGGCGACGACGCGGCGGTGCTCGGCGTCGCCGGCGACCTCGTCGTGACAACCGACGTGCTCGTCGAGGACCGGCACTTCCGCACCGCCTGGAGCACGGGGGAGGACGTGGGCTGGCGCGCGGCGATGCAGAACCTCGCCGACGTCGCGGCCATGGGCGCGGAGCCCACCGGCCTCGTCGTCGCGCTCGCGATGCCGGGCGACACCCCCGCCGCCTGGGTCACGGACCTCGCGCGGGGCCTCGCGGCGGCGTGCGCGCCGCACGGGGTCGGCGTGATCGGCGGCGACCTCTCCGGCGGCCCGGCGATCTGCGTGGCCGTCACGGCGTTCGGCGAGCTCGACGGCCGCCCTCCGGTCCTGCGCTCCGGCGCGCGGGTGGGCGACGTGGTCGCCGTCGCAGGCACGCTCGGCCGCTCGGCCGCCGGCCTCGCGCTCCTCACCGCGCACGAGCACGACGGCGTGGTCCCCCCTCCCGGCACGGACCTCCTCACCAGGACCTACCGCCGCCCGGACCCGCCGCTCACGGCCGGCGTCGAGGCCGCCCACGCGGGCGCGACGGCCATGCTCGACGTGAGCGACGGGCTGCTGCGCGACGCGGGCCGCATCGCCACGGCGAGCGGTGTGGCGCTCGACCTCGACGTGGGAGCGCTCGCCCCCGACGTCGAGCTGCTCGCGGAGGCCGCCGAGTCGCTCGGCGTCGACCCGCTTGCGTGGGTGCTCACCGGCGGGGAGGACCACGCACTCCTGGCGACCTTCCCGCCCGGCGCGCTGCCCGCGTCGTTCCGTCCGGTCGGCCGGGTCGGGTCGGGCAAGGGCGTGACGCTCGACGGCGAGCCCTGGGTCGGGTCGTTCGGCTGGGACCACTTCGGGTACTGAGGGCGGGGCTCGGCAGCCCGGCTCGCGCCCCACTAAGGCCCCGCACGTACCCTGGTCGGGTGGTGGCACCGCAGCCAGTCCCCGACGACGTCCGCGCCGAGATCGCCGGTCCGGGCGTGCTCGACGCCGTGGTCGCGCAGGCGCGCGCCGACTCCTACGTGCCGTCCGCGCTCGGCGAGCCGCGCACCGTGCACACGTGGTCGGACGCGTTCCTCGCCGGCGACGTCTCGGGCGACGTGCTCGAGGCGCTCCCGGAGTGGGAGGCACCGGTCCTCGTCGGGACCTACCCCGCGGCGGTCGCGACGTTCGTGCGAGAGGACGACGCCGTCGTGCTCGCGGGGCTCCAGCACGATCCGAGCCTCGCGGCCGAGGTCGTGGGGCTGGGCGACGACGTCGCGCTCGTCAGCTACACCGGCTGGGACTTCCTCGTCGACGACGCCGGCGTCAGCGCGTTCTCACCCGGGGCCCGGTTCGTGCTCGACGGCCCCGGCCCGGTGACGCTCGCCGAGGCCTCGACGGCGATGGCCCGCGACCCGGGGGAGTCCTCGGCGCTGCCGGTGATCGGCGGCCTGCTCGTGGTGGTGGCGTTGCTCGTCGCGCCGGTCGTGGCGCTCGTCGCGTGGCGCTCGCGGCGCGCCCGGCAGGGCTGAGAACACCCGCGGGTCCGAGCGCGACGAAGGCCGCCGACCCGGGCGGGTCAGCGGCCTTCGCGAGTCCGGCTGGAGGCGGCTCAGAGAGCGCGCGTCACCTTGCCCGCCTTGAGGCAGGAGGTGCAGACGTTGAGGCGCGTCGGGGTGCCGTTGACCACGGTGCGCACCTTCTGGATGTTCGGGTTCCAACGGCGCGAGGTCCGCACGTGCGAGTGCGAGACGCTCTTGCCGAAGCTCGGGTGCTTCGCGCACACGTCGCAGGTCGAAGCCACGGTCGTTCTCCTCATCGTGAGCCACCCGATCGGGTGGCGAATCCTGACAGCGTCCCTGGTTTCGGCCAGCACCACGAGGGCACAGCGCAACGATCCGGGTCAACGCAACCGCAGCAGCATACACCGGGAGGCCACGCGGATCGAATCGGCGGGACGCCGCGCGCGAACCGCCGCCGGACCCGTCCGACCCGTCCGACCCGTCCGCGCCGACGGCCCGCACGTTCGTCGGACCCGTCGTGCACAGCCGTCCACACCCAGCCACCGCACCGCAGCGCCCTGTCGCACCGGCGTCCTACGCTCGTGGGGTGGCTGCGGACGAGACCGGCGAGCGAACCGGCGGAGTCGTCCGTCGCGCGCCCCTGGACCGTAGCCTGCGGCTCGCCCTCGGTGACAGCCAGGCCAAGAAGTTCGCCCGCCTCGGCCTCGTCACGGTGCGCGACCTGCTCGAGCACTACCCGCGCCGCGCCGTCGACCCCGGCGAGCTCACCGACCTGTCGAAGGTCGAGGTGGGCCGGCACGTCATGGTCATCGTCGAGATCGCCTCGCTCACCTCGAGGCAGCGGCGGGCCGGTCGCGGCGCCGTCGTGACCATCGAGGTGACCGACGGCACGCGTCGCCTCCCGCTCGTCTACTTCGCCCCGCACCAGGGCCGCGTCGCCTACCTCGAGCAGCGGCTCCCGGTCGGCCGGCGGGTCACGGTGGACGGCAAGGTCGGCATGAACAACGGGCGTCTGCAGATCGTGCACCCGCGCATCGACGTCGTGGACTCCGGGCTGTCCGACGCCGAGATCGAGGCGCAGGCCCAGCGCCCGCGGCTGCTCTACGGCCAGACCCGTGGGCTCACGTCGGAGCGCATCGGCGCCACGCTGCGCGGCCAGCTCGACCGGCTGCGGGACGAGGACCTGCCCGACCCGGTGCCGTTCGAGGTGCGGATGTCCGAGGGCCTGCTCGGCCACGCCACGGCGCTGCGCGCGCTGCACGAGCCCGAGACGTTCCGCGACTTCCTCGCCGCGCAGGACGCGCTGCGGTTCGAGGAGGCGTTCGTGCTGCAGGCCGCGATGGCGCGGCGCCGGGCCGAGGCGGCGGCGGACCCCGCGACCGCCCGGCCCACCCGGATGCAGGGCCTCCTCGACGCGTTCGACGCGAGCCTGCCGTTCGTGCTCACGGCCGGGCAGCTCGACGTCGGCGGCGTGATCTCGGCCGAGCTGGCCGGCACGGTGCCCATGCACCGCCTGCTCCAGGGCGAGGTCGGCTCCGGCAAGACGCTGGTCGCGCTGCGGGCGATGCTCCAGGTCGTCGACGCCGGCGGCCAGGCGGCGCTGCTCGCCCCCACCGAGGTGCTCGCCGCGCAGCACGAGCGGTCGATCCGCGCGATGCTCGGGCCGCTCGCCGAGGGCGGGATGCTCGGCGGCGCGGACGACGCCACCCGCGTCGTCCTCCTCACCGGCTCGATGTCCGCGGGTCAGCGGCGCAAGGCCCTCGCGGAGGCGGCGGGTGGCAGCGCCGGGATCGTGATCGGCACACATGCGCTGCTCCAGGAGCACGTCCAGTTCGCCGACCTCGGGCTCGTCGTCGTCGACGAGCAGCACCGATTCGGCGTCGAGCAGCGCGACGCGCTGCGCGCCAAGGGCCGCACCGCGCCGCACCTCCTCGTCATGACGGCGACGCCGATCCCGCGCACCGTGGCGATGACGATCTTCGGCGACCTCGAGGTCTCCACGCTGCGCGACGTTCCCGCCGGCCGCGCCGCGGTCGAGACCTTCGTCGTGCCCGAGCACAACGAGCGCTGGACCGACCGGATGTGGCAGCGCGTCGCGGAGGAGGTCGCGCAGGGCCGACGCGCCTACGTCGTCTGCCCGCGGATCAGCGCGTCGGCCGGCGAGGCCGGGGAGGACTTCACCGCCGTCGACCCCGACCCGGACGACGCCGCCGCCCTCGCCGCTCCTGTCGGCGCCGCGGGTTCGCCGTCGGCCATCCCCGCCGTCTCCGGACACGCGGACGACGGCGAGCACGGCCCGGTCCGCGAACTCGCCTCGGTCGAGGCGGTGGTCGAGCGGCTGCGGACCCTCCCGGCGCTCGCCGGCGTGCCGATCGGGGCGCTGCACGGACGCCTGGCCGCGGAGGAGAAGGAGTCCGCGATGGCCGCGTTCGCGTCGGGCGAGACCCCGGTCCTGGTCTCCACCACCGTGGTCGAGGTCGGCGTCGACGTGGCCGAGGCGAGCGTCATGGTCGTGCTCGACGCCGACCGGTTCGGCCTGTCCCAGCTGCACCAGCTGCGCGGTCGGATCGGTCGCGGCGCGCTCCCGGGCGTGTGCTTCGCGGTCTGTCCGCTGCCGTTCCCGGGCCGGAACGAGGCGCCGAGCCCGTCGCTCGAGCGGCTGCTCACCTTCGCGGGGACGCGGGACGGGTTCGCGCTGGCCGAGGCCGACCTCGTGCAGCGACGCGAGGGCGACGTCCTCGGCGCCGCGCAGCACGGGCGCGGCAGCACGCTGCGGCTGCTGCGCGTGGTCACCGACGAGAAGGTCATCGTGGCGGCCCGGGACGCGGCGCGCGCGCTCGTCGCGCAGGACCCGACCTTTGCGGAGCACCCCGACCTGGCCGCCGCGATCGAGCGCACGCTCGAGGGTGATCGCGAGGAGTTCCTCGAGCGCGGTTGACCCTCCGCCAGCGTCTCGCGACCGACCCGGCGAGAGGTGAGTCGCGACTCACCACCCGGGCCTGCGACCCGCGGGGCAGCCCGGACCACCGGCTCGCGACCGACCCGGCGAGAGGTGAGTCGCGACTCACCACCCTGCGACCCGCGGGGCAGCCCGGACCACCGGCTTGCCAGGACCAACGGGCGCAAGACCGCCGCCGCGCGGGTCCTACGCTCGTCGTCGTGGCTTCGACCCCCGCACTGCGCTCCCAGGGCCTGCTCGTCGGCTACGGCGAGAGCGCCGCGACCGCCGTCTGTCCCCCGATCGACGTCTCCGTCCCGCCGGGGGCGGGGCTCGCCGTCGTCGGTGCGAACGGAAGCGGGAAGTCGACGTTCCTGCGTGCTGTCGTGGGCCTGCTGGCGCCGCTGGGCGGCAAGGTCGAGGTGTTCGGGCGCGAGGTCGACGAGCGCGAGGCGGAGTTCCGCTCCGCCGTCGCCACCGTCATGGACGAGGACGCCGCGTTCCCTGCGCTCACGGTCCGCGAGCACCTCCTGCTGCTCGCGCGCGGCCACGGCGTCGCGAAGGCGAGCGACCTCGTCACCGAGCTCGTCGACGAGTTCGGCCTGGGCGAGCGGCAGCGCGCGATGCCGGCGGCGCTGTCCTCCGGTCAGCGGCGACGCATGCTGCTCGCGGCGGCGTTCGTGCGCCCACGCAAGCTGCTCGTGCTCGACGAGCCGGAGCAGCGCCTCGACGCGGGCATGCGAGACCGGCTCGTGACCCGGCTGCGCGCCGAGCGTGCGGCGGGCGTGACGGTCGTGATGGCCACGCACGACCCGGCGCTCGTCGGCGCGGCGTCGCACGCGCTGCTTCTCACCGAGTCCTCGGTGCGCTCGACCAAGCCCGCGCAGGCGCTCGCGTTCATCGAGGCGCTGTGAGCCCCGACGCCCCCGACAGCCCCGACGCGCCCGACGACCTCGCGGGCGTCGCACCCTCGACCCACCCCGTGGGGTCCGACGTCCCCAGCGGCGCCGGCCTGCGCGCCCTCACCCGTCGCGCCCGCAAGGGCCACGGCGGCGCGCCCTGGTACAAGATCTTCGGCGACCTCTACACCTACGTGTTCACGGCCGCGATCGCGATCGTGGTCGCGGTGCAGGGGGCCCGCCTGCTCGGCGGCGGCATCAACACGGACGCGACCAGTCAGCACGCGGCACTCGTCGACCCGGTGTGGCTCGTGCTCGTGGCGGCGCTCGCCGTCGTGGGACCCACCCTGGCCCTGCTCGTGCGACTCGGACCGGTGGCGGTCGGATCCGCCGGCGCGCTGTGGTGGCTGCCCACGCCGGCCGACCGCGCCTCGCTGCTGCGACCCACCGCCCTCGGCTGGCTCGGCCTCGGCGCCGGGGTCGGTGGCCTCGTCGGCGTGCTGATCGGCCTCGTCGGCGAACCGGCGGAGCTGCCGTGGCTCGCGCTCGCCGGGGTCGGCATCGGCGTCGCGCTCGTCGGCGCCACGATCCTCGCGCAGACGAGCAACGCCTCCCCGGTGCGCCAGGCGCGACACTCGCGCCTCGTCGCGCGGTTCGGTGACGCGCTGCCCGCGGTCGCCGTCCTCGCCTGGCTCGGCCTGGCCCTCACGGACCCTGCGGCGCCTGCGCTGCACCCCGCGATCGTGGCGATCCCGGCCGGTGTGCTCGCCGTCGTCGCGCTCGTCGGCGTGCTGCTGCGCGTCGGGGCGATCCCTGGCGCGGTCCTGCGCACGCGCGGTGCGCGGATCGGCGAGGCCACGACGGCGGTCCTCACGATGGACCTGCGTGCCCTCGGGCGTGCGCTCACCGACGCCGGGGCCGACGTTCGCCGCCGCAGCTCGTCTCTGGTCACGGCGCGCGGCCGGATGACCGCGATGATGACGGCCGACGCGCTCCTGCTCGCCCGCAGCCCGGGTCGGATCACGAACATCCTCGCGGCCACGGTGCTGCCCGTCGCGGTGGCCGCGGCGGGCGCCTCGCCGATCGTCACGGCGCTGACGCTCGTCGTCGGCGGCTCGCTCACCGCGACCGCCCTCGGCGCGGGCGCCCGGGCGGGGGAGCACGCGCCGGCCCTGGACCGCGTGCTCGGCATGTCCGCCCGCGCGACGCGCGGCGCGCGCGTGCTGCTCGCGGCGATCGTCGCGGCCGTGTGGGCCGCGGTCGTGCTCGGGGTGCTTGCCGTCCTGCTCGCGGGCGGCTTCGGGATCAGCTGGCTGGCGCTCGCGCTCGCCGTCGCGCCCGGCCTCGCGGGCACCGGGATCATCACCGCCTACCGGCGCACGCCCGACTGGTCCAAGCCGCTCGTCATCACGCCGCAGGGCGCCTACCCGCCCGACCTGTTCTCCGCCGTCGCGCTCGGCCCCGCGCTCGCGCTCGTCACGGTGCTGCCGGCGGCGGTCGCCCTCGTCGTCGGGCCGGCCGTGGTGCTCGTCCAGATCCAGGTCGTGCTCTCGGCGATCCTCGTGCTCGTCGCGCTGCACGTGCGCGGCGTCCAGAAGCCGGGGCAGCCCACCGGCCTGATGGCGCGCGCCCAGGCGCAGGCGGAGCAGCAGCAGGCGAAGCAGCCGCCTCGGCGCTGAGATCGCTGCTGCGGCGTCCGATCGGCTGATGCGCGACCGCGTCACTAGGCTGCCGGGGTGGCACGGATCATCGCGGGGAGCGTCGGCGGACGGACCATCGCGGTCCCGCCGCGGGGGACGCGCCCGACCACGGACCGGGTGCGCGAGGCGCTCTTCACGGCGCTCGATCACGACGGCCTGCTCGACGGCGCACGCGTCCTGGACCTGTACGCCGGCTCCGGAGCGCTCGGCCTCGAGGCGGCAAGCCGCGGCGCGGCTCACGTCGACCTCGTGGAGGCGGACCGTCGCGCCGCCGACGTCTGCCGGGCCAACGCGAGGTCGCTCGGGCTCACAGGCCTCGTCCGGACGCACCAGGCGAAGGTGGAGACGTTCCTCGCCGGGGGGACCGGAGCGACCGCTGGAGCGACCGGAGCGCACGCCGGGGCGACCGGCGGGGCGTCACGTGCGGTCGGAGCCGTGCCGGACGGCGGCTGGACCCTCGCGTTCCTCGACCCGCCCTACGACGTCGACTCCTCGCGCGTGGCCACGGTCCTCGCGGCGCTCGTGCCTCACCTCGCGGCCGACGCCGTCGTGGTGCTCGAACGCTCCGTGCGCAGCGAACCGGTCGCGCTGCCCGAGGGCCTGGAGGCCTGGCGGGATCGCCGCTACGGCGAGACCGTGCTGCACCTGCTGGACCACGTGGCGCCGGGCGGCCCCGCGGAAATCGACGCTGACACCATCGACGAGCGAACCGACAACGTCCCCGAGGTGCTTCCGTGAGCGCTTCCGCAGGAATACCGTCCTGATCCATGAGCACCCCGGACGCTTCGCGACCCGACCCCCTTATCCCCAGCGCCGCGAACCCCTCGGGTTCCGACCCCGAGCACGGCGCGAACCGCAACGAGAGCATCGGCTACCCGCTCGACCCGCCGCTGTCGGCCAGTGACGCGCCCGGTGGCACGTCGTCGTACGGCACGCCCGCGTACGGCGCCCCGACGCCCGCCGCCGGGGTGCCCGCAGCCTCCGTCCCGCCGGCCCGTTCAGGGGGAGGGCTGAGCAAGGGGCAGATCCTCGCGATCACCCCGATCGTCGCGACGATCCTGTTCTTCCTGTGCGGATTCCTGTTCGGTGGCTGGGTCTGGTCCTGGTTGTTCTTCCTCGCGGTGCCGATCGTCGGCATCGTCGTGAACGGCGACAAGGGCAAGGACGAGCGCTCGCGACGCTAGCCGGAGCCCGACGGCGAGCCTCCCGCGCGGTCGCTGCGCATCGGCGCCTAGTCTGGACGGGTGCGCACCGCCGTCGTCCCCGGCACGTTCGACCCCGTCACCCTGGGGCACGTCGACGTCGTCACGCGCGCCGCGGCGCTGTTCGACGAGGTGGTCGTCGCCGTCGGACGCAACGCTGCGAAGGCGCCCCTGCTGACCGCCGAGGAGCGTGTGACCGCCTTCGCGGGCGCCGTCGCCCACCTGCCCACGGTGCGGGTGGCCGAGATGCCCGGTCTGCTCGTCGACTTCTGCCGCGAGGTCGGTGCGGTCGCCGTGGTCAAGGGCCTGCGCGGCGGCGCCGACTTCGACGGCGAGGCGCCGATGGCCGCGATGAACCGGCACCTGTCGGGCATCGAGACCGTGTTCCTCGTCGGCTCCGGCCACCTCTCCCACATCGCGAGCTCGATGGTCCGCGACGTCGCCCGCTACGGCGGCCCCGTCGACGACCTCGTTCCCCCGGGAGTCGGCGATCTCGTCCGCGCCCGACTCCGCTCCCTCACCCGCCAGGAGAACCCGTGACCCACGACCCCGATCCCGCTGCCACCCGCGCGTCTGCGCAGTCCGCGTCGGACGACCGGTCCGCCCCGCTGCTCGGGCTGCTCGACGACGTGGCCACGCTGCTCGAGCACGCGCGTGCCATGCCGATGAGCGCGTCCGTGCTGGTGAACAAGGCCGAGGTGCTGGACCTGCTCGCCGCGGCGCGCGAGGCCGTCCCCGACCAGGTCGCCGCCGCCGACCAGGTGGTGGCCGAGGCGGAGAAGGTGCTCACCCGGGCGCGCGCCGAGGCCGAGGCGATCGTCGCCGACGCGCGGCTGCGTGCCGAGAAGCTCGTCGACGAGCACGAGCTCACGGAGGGAGCGCGCACGCGAGCCGCCGAGATCGTCGCGCGGGCCGAGCAGCGCGCCGCCGAGCTCGAGGCCGGCGCTGACGACTACGCGGACTCTCGGCTCGCCCAGTTGGAGACCGACCTCGACGCGGTGAAGCAGCAGGTCCTGGCCGGCCGAGCGCGCCTCGCGGGGCGCAAGTCCTCCTGACCCGACGAGCACCCGAGGGGCCACCGAGGGGCCACCGGCGAGCACCCGGGCAGACACCCCTGGACCCGCGCCGGCCGACGGCCGCGCGTACGGTAAGGTAGAACGCTGGCCGTCCGTCGGCCGCCCCCACCTCGCACGAACTGGAGCATCCGCGTGGACACGCGCTCACCGTTCGTCATCGGGATCCACGACCTCAGCCGTCGCCCCGGGACGATGCGCACGTACACCCTCGAGGTCCCGGCACCCGCCGACCTGGCCATCGAGGTGATCGGCGTACCCGAGGGCGCTCCCGTGACGCTGGACGTCCGGCTCGAGTCGATCGTCGAGGGCGTGCTCGCCTCGGCCGAGATCAGCGCCCCGCTCGTGGGGGAGTGCGTGCGGTGCCTGGGCGAGGTCACCGACCGGATCGACGTCGACTTCACCGAGCTCTACGCCTACCCGGGTGCGATCGAGCACGACCCGGACGACGACGAGGCGGACGAGGTGCACGAGCTCACCGGAGACTTCGTCGACCTCGAGCAGGCGGTGCGCGACGCCGTCGTGCTCGCCCTCCCGTTCCAGCCGTACTGCCGCCCGGACTGCAAGGGTCTGTGCCCCGAGTGCGGCGCCGACCTCAACGAGGCGGGCACCGAGCACGGGCACGAGAAGATCGACGCCCGGTGGGCGGCACTGGTCGACGCGCTGACCCGCGACGACGAGCACGACGAGACCTCCGAGACGCCCCAGGCGCCCCGGACATCCGACACACCCGACCAGCAGGACGTGCCGTAGACTTCTCTGCGGTTTCACGACGAAGGAAGAGGAAGACCCGTGGCTGTTCCCAAGCGCAAGATGTCGCGCGCCAACACCCGTGCGCGCCGTTCGCAGTGGAAGGCGACGCCCGCCACCCTGAGCACCTGCCCCAAGTGCAAGGCCCCGCGCCTGTCGCACCAGGCGTGCCCGTCGTGCGGCGCCTACAACGAGCGCACCTACGCCGAGGCCATCCGCACGGACGCCTGAGCGTCATGAGCGTGAGCACCCCCCGCCCCGTCGGTAGCGTTGACGCGCTGCTGGCGGGGCTAGGTGAGCAGATCGACCCCGAGCTGCTCGTGCTCGCGCTCACGCACCGCTCGTTCGCCCACGAGGCGGGCGGCACCCCCACGAACGAGCGCCTGGAGTTCCTCGGCGACTCGGTCCTCGGCGTCATCGTCACCGAGTACCTCTTCGCCACGCACCCCGACGTCCCCGAGGGCGACCTCGCCAAGATGCGGGCGGCGTGCGTGTCGCAGCGCGCCCTCGCCGGGGTCGCCCGCGCGCTCGACATCGGGCAGTACCTCCTGCTGGGCCGCGGTGAGACGACCTCGGGCGGCGCGGACAAGGACTCGATCCTGTCCGACGCCCTCGAGGCGCTCATCGGCGCCGCCTTCCTCTCCGCGGGCCTCGAGCGCACGAAGGCGATGGTGCTGCGACTGCTCGAGCCGACGCTCGCCGTCGCGGCCTCCGCCGGCGCCGGCCTGGACTGGAAGACAAGCCTCCAGGAGCGCTCGGCGGAGCTCGGCCTCGGCGTCCCCGTCTACCAGGTCGAGCACACCGGGCCCGACCACGCGCGCGTCTTCACCGCGCAGGTCCTCCTTGGCGGGATCGTCCACGGCCAGGGCACCGGCACGGCGAAGAAGCACGCCGAGCAGGTCGCCGCGCAGCAGGCCTTCGCCTCGCTCGCCGGGGCCGACGCCGCCGACGGCGCACCGACCGCTCGTGCCTCCTCGAACGGCGGTGGGTCGACGGCTTCCGCGGAGGCGCCCGTCAACGGCGCCTCGAACCAGGCCCGCCGTCGGGTGCGCAGCGGCGCCTGACCGCGCGCCCCCCTCGTCCTGCACTCCGCCAGCTGACCGTGCCCGAGCTTCCCGAGGTCGAGACCGTCCGCGCGGGACTCGCCGCGCACGTGCTCGGTCGCCGCATCGCCGCCGTCGACGTTCTCTCCGCCCGCGCCGTGCGCCGCACCGCCGGCGTGGCCGACGCCCTGACCGAGGGCCTCGTCGGTCGCACCGCCAGCGCGGCCGTGCGCCGCGGCAAGTTCGCCTGGCTGCTGCTCGACGGCGAGCCCGCCTCAGGCGGCCAGCGCACCTCGAGCACCCAGCCCGCGCCCGACGGCGAGCCCGCCTCGGGCGGCCAGCCCACCCCGGCCTTCGACGTAGCATCCGCGCTCCTCGTGCACCTCGGCATGAGCGGCCAGCTCCTCGTCCGCGACGCCGCCGCGGCACACGCCACCGCGGGCGTCGCCCACCCTCACCTGCGGGTGCGCCTCACGTTCGCGGACGACGGCGCACTCGACTTCGTGGACCAGCGCACCTTCGGCTACGTCGCTATCGAGCCCCTGATCCCGACCGCGGACGGCGGCCCGGGCGGCCTGGGAGCGCCCGACCCCGCACTGCCTGCGCCCGTCGCCCACATCGCCCGCGACCTCCTGGACCCCGCGCTCGACCTCCGGGTGCTCGCCCGATCGCTGCGCCGTCGCCGATCGGGCATCAAGCGCGTCCTGCTGGACCAGACCGCCGTCTCCGGGGTCGGCAACATCTACGCCGACGAGGCGCTGTGGCGTGCCCGCGTGCACCCCGAGCGCCTGGTCGCCTCGATGCCGACGGCCCGCGTCGTGGAGGTGCTGGAGGCCGGACGCGAGGTGATGTCGCAGGCGCTGGCGCAGGGCGGAACCTCGTTCGACGCGCTCTACGTCAACGTCAACGGGGCGTCGGGCTACTTCGACCGCTCGCTCGCGGTCTATGGGCAACACGGCAGGCCGTGCCCGCGTTGCGGCACGCCGATCGTGCGGCTGTCGTTCATGAACCGTTCCTCGCACCTGTGCCCGCGCTGCCAGCGCGCGCCCCGCGCCGCCTGAGCCTCTGGCGTAGGTCTGCACGCCTCGAATGCTGCGTTCCGGCGACCGGCGGGCGTCGAGCGCTGAGTTTCGGTCACCAGCGGGGATTGTCGTGACCACGACCCAGCGTTCGGCGCCCTCGCATGACCGCAAGCCGGCGTTCGACGCGCTCGCGCGCCCGCTCGCCTCGCGCCTCCGGCGGGGTGGTGCCGATACCCTGCAGGGGTGAGCGCACCCACCACCGTCATGATCGTGGACGACCACGAGGTCGTCCGTCGTGGCATCGCCGACGTCGTCGCCGCCGCCGAGGGCCTGGACGTCGTCGCCGAGGCCGGCACAGTCGCCGACGCCCAGCGCCGTGGCGCACTGCTCAAGCCGCAGGTGGCGCTCGTCGACCTCCAGCTGCCGGACGGCACCGGCATCGACGTCATCACCGCCCTCGCGCAGAGCTCGCCGGACACCCGGGCGATCGTGCTGACCTCCTTCGACGACGACGACGCCCTCGCCGCCGCGGTCCAGGCCGGCGCCCGCGCCTACGTGCTCAAGACCGTGCGTGGCTCGGAGATCGTCGACACCGTGCGCGCCGTCGCGGCCGGCCGCGTGCTGCTCGACGAGCGCACCCTCACCCGCCGCCGCCAGGCCCACCCGGACCCGACGGCGAACCTCACCGCGAGCGAGTCGAAGGTCCTCGATCTCGTGGCCAAGGGGATGACGAACCGCGACATCGCCGACGAGCTCGGCCTCGCGGAGAAGACCGTGAAGAACCACGTGACGTCGATGCTCGCCAAGCTCGGGCTGTCCCGTCGCACGCAGGTCATCGCCTGGGTCGCGAGCCAGCACTCCACGTCCTGGCGCTGAGTCTCGAACCGCTGAGTCTCGAACCGCGGGCACTACGGCGCAGGGCAGCGTTCCCCGCGCGACGCCCGGGTCAGCCGATCCACGCCTCCCACGTGAGCTGAGACCCGCAGCCGTCCGGCCCGGGCTCGAGGCGAGACACGCCGTCGTGCTCCGCCGCCCGCGACGCGAGGTTCCCCAGCCCGCTGCGCCGGTCCGAGGCGGGGTCGGCGCCGCGGCCGTCGTCGGTCACCGTGACGGAGACCGTGCGGGCGTCGACCCGGATCTCCACGCGCGCGCTCGTCGCCGCGGCGTGCCGGGCCACGTTCGACAGCCCTTCGCGCACGACCGCGACGAGGTCGTCGCCGAGGCGGTCGCCGAGGCGCGCGTCGATCTCGCTCGCGACGTCGCCTGACGTGTCGAGCGAGGCGAGCTGCTCGCCGTCGAGCGTGAGCAGCATGGACGGCGCGAAGCCGAGGCTCGCGCGCGCCAGGGACGCCTCGCGGACGAGGCGCTCGACGACGGGCAGGTGCTCGTCGCGGTCGCGCAGCGAGCGCACGATGCCGCGGATCTGCCGCACGCCCTCCTCGACGCCGTCGATCGCCTGGTCGATCTCGGTGCGCACCCCGACCTCCGCGGGGTTGTCGCCGGCGAGCAGCGACTTGGCGTGCTCGAGCCGCATCCCGGTGGCGAAGAGCTGCTGGATCGCGAGGTCGTGCAGGTCGCGCGCGATCCGGTTGCGCTCGTTGAGCAGCGACGCCACGTCCTCCGCGTGCCGGGCCGCGGCCAGGCGCAGCGCGAGCGCCGCCTGCGCCCCGAAATCGTTCGCGACGGCGAGGTCGCCCTCGGTGAACGCGGGCCGCCCCGGGAGGCGGAACAGGATGAGGACGCCGAGGGCGTCGTGGCCGTCACCGTCGGCGCCGCTGGACAGCAGCGGCGCGTAGAGGGCGCGCTCGAACGCCCGCGCGGGCGCGATGAACCGGTCGGGCTCGCGGCTGATCGACTCCACGATCGAACCTCGCGCCGTGCGAACGCTGCGGATCGCGTGGCCGTCCTCGTGCAGCGTGTTGCCGATCATCTCGGCCATGTGGGCGCCGTCGACGATCTCGGTGACCCACTCGTCGTCGACCGAGGGCAGCACGATCGCCGCGGTGTCAGCGTCGGCGACCTCGCGGATGCGCCGTGCCACGAGCTGCAGCACGTCCTCCTCGTCCGAGCCCTCCAGCAGCGCCGTCGTGATCTCCTGCGAGACGGCGAGCCAGCGCTCGCGGTCCTGCGCCTGCTCGTACAGGCGCGCGTTGTCGATCGCGACGGCGGCCGCCGCGGCGAGCAGCTGGACCGTCTCGACGTCATGCGCGGTGAACCCGCCGGCCTTCTCGGCGAGGTAGAGGCGCCCGAGCGAGATCTCCCCGGCGGCGACCGTCACGCCGAGGAACGTGTGCATCGGGGGGTGGCCGGGCGGGAACCCGCCGAACGCGGGGTGGCGGGTGAGGTCCTCGAGCAGGAGCACGCCCTCCTGCGGGAGCGCGCCGAGCACGCCGTGGCCGCGCGGCGGGTGGCCCAGCACATGCTCCTCCTCCGGCGTGACGCCCTGCTGGACGAACGTGGTGGTCTCGCCGTACGCGTCGAGCTCGGCGATCGCGGCGTACCGCGCCCCGGTGAGGTCGGCGGCGGAGACGACGAGCTCGGCGAGCACGCGCTCGGCGTCGAGCTGTCCCGCCAGCTCGAGGACCTTGGTGAGCAGAGCCGGGGTGATCGGGGACGTCATGCCCCGATCATGCCTCGCTCGCGGCGGGCGCCGGCGCCGCCGACGCGGCACCGGGCGCGGCACCGGTCGCGGCCGCGCCCGCCGGCACGGCGTGCCCGAGCGTCACCACGGCGTCCGCCGCCTCGACGGCCGCGACGTGGTGCGTCACGACGACGACGCTGCGCTCGTGCCGGCCGAGCGCCAGCAGGTCACGCACGAGCGCCTGCGCGACGTCGTCCGGGAGGTGCTCGGCTGGCTCGTCGAGCAGGAGCAGGGGAGCGGGGCTCGCGAGCGCGCGCGCGACGAGGAGCCGGCGTCGCTCGCCGCCGGAGATCGTCTCGGGCCCGACGACTGTGTCCAGCCCGTCCGGCAGCGCCTCCACCCACGCGCGCAGGCCGACGGCGTCGAGCAGCTCGAGCGCCTCCTCGCGCGCCACGTCGCCACGCGCCACCCGGATGTTCTCCAGCACGCTCGTGCCGAACACGTGGGCGTCCTCGGCGGTGAGCGCGACGTGCGCGGCGCGCTCTGGCCCACGCATCCCGTGCGGGTCCACGCCGTCCACCCGCACCGCGCCGCCGACCGGCGCGAGCATGCCGGCCAGCGTGAGCAGCAGCGTCGTCTTCCCGGTTCCGGACGGGCCCACGACGGCGAGCGATCCGCCCGTGAGGTCGAGGTCCAGCGGGGCGGTGCACGCCTCGCCGCCGGGCCAGCCGCACACGAGGCCGCGCGCGTGCAGGCCGGGCGGCTGCAGGGTCGTCGCGAGCGGGTCGAGCGCCTCGGGCGCCGCGTCCGGCGCGACGCCGTCCGGCGCGACGCTGTCGCGCACGACGCCGGGGCGCGCCGCGCTGTCCGTGGCCGCGAGCAGCGCCGAGATGCGCCGCGCGGCCTGCGCCGACCGGCGCAGCTGGGCGGCCGCAGCCGGCAGCGGCGCGGTCGCCTCGAACGCAGCCAGCGGCACGAGGACGACGACGGCGAGCTCGGTCGCGGTCAGCGCCCCGGAACCGACGGCCGGCACCGCGACGAGCAGCGCGCCGAGCACCGACGCGCCGACCGCGAGCACGGCCGTCGCCGCGGACCAGGCGAGCGGGCGCGCGGCGAGGCGCTCGCCGTCGCGCGCCTGGGTGTGCGCCGCCTCGAGCGCGGCGAGCGCGTCGGGCCGACCACCCCCGACGGCGAGCTCGGCTGCGCGGGAGACGAGCGCCTCGGTCGCGGTGGCGACCTCGGCGCGGGACGCGACTCGGACCGTCTCGGCGCGGCTGTCGGCCCGGCCGGCGAGCGCGGGCACCACGACGGCCGTCACGGCGAGGCACGCGAGCAGGACGAGCGCCGACGGCACCGAGAAGCACGCGATGAGCACCACCGAGCCGAGGCCGACCACGACGCTCACGCCGGCCGGCACGAGGGCGCGGATCACCACGTCGCCTACGTCGTCGACGTCGGCGCCGGTGCGGGCCAGCAGGTCGCCGCGCCGCAGCCGCGCGAGCTCCTCGGTCCGCCCCGCGGACAGCCGCTCGTACAGCTGGGTGCGCAGCTCGGCGACCCCGGCGAGCGCGGCGTCGTGCGTCGCGAGGCGCTCGAGGTAGCGCGAGACGCCGCGCAGGATGCCGAACGTGCGCACGCCCACGGCGGCCACGTTGAGGTACATCACGGGCGGCATCTGGGCCGCGCGCACGATGAGCCACGCGGCCGTGCCCGAGAGCGCGACGGACGCGGCGAGCGTGAGGGAGCCGAGCGCGACGGCGCGCGCCAGCACGGCGCGGCGCAGACCGAGCATCGCGAGGACCGGGCGCAGGGCCCGCAGGTCCGCGCGCACGCCGGTCGTGACGGCCGCAGCGGGGGGCAAACCGGCGGGCTCGGGCAGCAGCTGCGCGCCCGGCTCGACGACGCTCACGCGGCCACCTCCGCCGGCGCGGACGAGCGGACCTGGACCACGACGTCGGCCGCCGCGAGCGTGCCCGGTCGGTGCGCGACGACGACGACCGCGGCGCCCGCGTCCGCGACGGCGCGCAGCGCGGCGACCACCTCCTGCTCGTCCCCGGGCGCGAGGTGCGCGGTCGGCTCGTCGGCCACGACGAGCCGCGCCCCGCGTACGAGCGCCCGGGTGAGCTCGAGCCGGTGCGTCTGGCCGACGGACAGCCCCGAGGACAGCCCGCCGGCCTCGGCCGCGAGCGGCGTCGCCCAGCCCAGCGGCAGATCCGCGACCACGTGCGCGAGGCCGGTCGCCTCGGCCGCCTGAACCAGGCGGGCCTCGGCGTCGGGACCCGACGCGCCGCCGAGCGCGTGGCTGCGCACGGTGCCGCCGCTCGTCACGACGCGCTGCGGCACCCAGGCCGCCTGGGCCCACCACGCGGCCGAGGCGACGTCGGCGAGGTCGGTGCGTTCGCCGTCGTGCTCCAGGACGAGCGTGCCGGCATCCGGCGGCTGCAGGCGCAGCAGGGCCATCGCGGTGGTCGTCTTGCCCGCACCGCTCGCCCCCGCCAGCGCCGTGACCCGGCCCGGCTCGATGACCGCGTCCAGGTCCGCGGGGGCGAGGTAGCCGCGGTCGTCGGCCGCCACGGCGAGCCCCGAGACGACGAGGCGGTCCCACGCGGGGACGGCACGCTCGCCGTCGGCCGGCAGGGGCTCGTCGAGCACCGCGAAGACGCGCTGCACGGCGGTGAGCCCGTTGGTGGAGGCGTGGAACTGGGCCCCGACCTGGCGCAGCGGCTGGTAGATCTCGGGCGCCAGGATGAGCACCGTGAGGCCGGTGGCCAGGTCGATCCGGTCGTAGACGAGCCGCATCCCGATCTCGACCGCGACGAGCGCGACGGACAGCGACGCCAGCAGCTCCAGCACCGCGCTGGACAGGAACGCGACCCGCAGGGTCTGCATCGTCGTGGTGCGGTACGCCTCGCCGAGGCGACGCACGCGCACGCCGGGCCCGACCTCGCGGCCGAGTGCGCGCAGCGTGGTGAGGCCGGCGAGCAGGTCGAGCAGCTGGGAGCCCTGCGCGGCCAGCGCCTCGAGGCGCTGCTCGGACCAGCGCTGCGTCGTGACACCGACCAGCCACATGAACACCGGGATGAGCGGCAGCGTCGCGGCCACCACGAGTCCCGAGACGAGGTCCAGGCGCAGCACGACGAGCAGCGTGAGCGGCGTGAGGATCGCGGTGAGGAGGAGCTGCGGCAGGTACCCGGTCACGTAGGGGACGAGGTCGTCGAGTCCGCGCGTGGCGAGCGTGGTGACCTCGGCGCCGTGCCGGGTGCGCCAGCGGTGGGGGAGCCGCGAGGTGTGCTCGAGCAGGCGGGTCCGCAGCTGCGCGACCACGTCGACCGCGGCCTGCGCGCCGAGGCGCTCACGGAACCAGGTCAGCGCGGCGCGCAGGACGACGGCGCCGACGAGCGCGGCGAGGGGCGTCGCGACCGCGGCGAGGTCGACGCCGTCGAGCGCGACCGGTGCGACGGCGTGCCCGATCGCGAACGCCTGGACCACGACGCATACGGTCGCGAGGACCGAGAGCGCCGCTGCGGCGACGACGAAGGTGCGGGCCGCGGCCGCGGTGCGCAGGAGGCGAGGATCGAGGGGCCGCACGCCGTCAGTGGTTCACGAGCTCGGACGGCTGCGGCGGGATCTGGTCGCGGTGCAGGCGGCGGGAGAACACCTTGAACGACCAGCCCTGGTAGAGCAGCACGACGGGCACGAGCACGACGGCGACCCACGTCATGATCGTCAGCGTGTAGTCCGAGGAGCTCGCGTTGTCGATCGTGAGCGAGTTCGCCGGGTCCGTGGCGGGCATGACGTTGGGAAAGATCGCGCCGAAGATGAACACGACCGCCATCGCGATGGCGACCGCGTTGAGCGTGAACGCCCAGCCCTCGCGCCGTGCCCGGGTCGCGAGCACGACACCGACGAGCGCGAGCGCGGCGACGACGAGCGGCGCCCAGGTCCAGGCGTTGCGGGAGTAGGCGAGCTGCGCCCAGATGACCCACACGGCGGCGACGGCGGCCGAGGGCAGCGCGAGCCGCTGGGCCAGGGCCATCGCGCGCTCCTGGTACTCGCCCGAGGTCTTCAGCGCGAGGAACACCGCGCCGTGGGTGAGGAACAGACCGAGCGTCACCACTCCGCCGAGCAGCGCGAACGGGTTGAGCAGCGCCCAGAATCCGCCGACGTACTGCATGTCGGCGTCGATCTGGACGCCCCGCACGATGTTGGCGAACGCGACGCCCCAGAGGATCGCGGGAACCCAGGAGCCGATCGCGATGCACCAGTCCCAGCCGTTGCGCCACCGGTCGCTGTCGACCTTGTGCCGGTACTCGAACGAGACGCCGCGCAGGATGAGCGCGAGCAGGATGAGCAGGAGCGGGAGGTAGAAGCCCGAGAACAGCGTCGCGTACCAGTGCGGGAACGCGGCGAACGTCGCACCGCCGGCCGTGAGCAGCCAGACCTCGTTGCCGTCCCAGACCGGCCCGATCGTGTTGATCGCCAGGCGCCGGTCGGTGTTGTCCTTCGCCAGGGGTCGCATGAGCATGCCCACGCCGAAGTCGAAGCCCTCGAGGACGAGGTAGCCGATCCACAGAACGGCGATGAGGATGAACCAGAGTGTTGGCAGGTCCACGGTCAGGTTCCTTGTCGGTCGCGGCGTGCGGGTGGGATGAGATCTGCGCGGGCGCGCCGGTCAGTAGGCGAAGTCGAGCTGAGGGGTCCTCGAGGACTCGTGCTCGCCGTCGGGCGTGTGCTGGTCGTCGTCCCGGTCGCGCGAGGTGTCGGGGGAGTCCGGCGAGCTCACCACGGGCGCGCCGGCGCGGACGTCCTTGCGCAGGAGCTTGAACCACACGACGGCGAGCGCGCCGTAGACCAGCGTGAACGCGAGCAGCGAGAACAGGACGGTGCCGCCGCCCACGACGGTCGAGACGCCGTCGGCCGTGGCCATCTTGATCTCGATCACGCCGTCGGCGCCGATGTTGGGCACCACCACCCACGGCTGACGGCCCATCTCGGTGAAGATCCAGCCGAAGGAGTTCGCGAGGAACGGCATCGGCAGCGCGACGAGGCAGAGCCGGGAGAACCACACGTTGTCGGTGAGCCGGCCGCCCCGCAGGGTCCACAGGCCCCACAGCGCGAGCGCGGCGGAGAAGATCGCCGGGCCGATCATGAGGCGGAACGCCCAGTACGTGATCATGAGGTTCGGGATGTACACCATGTCGTCGCCGTAGGTGTCGCCGAACCGCTCGGCGAAGTCCGCCTGGACGTTCTCCGTGCCCGGGACGCTGCTCTCCGGACCGCTCCAGTTCCCCGTGGCGAGGAACGACGTCAGGCCCGGGATCGAAAGGATCGCGGTGGTGTCACCGCAACTGTTCGGGTCGTTGAGGTTGCCGATCGTGAGGATCGAGAACGGCACGCTCTCCGCGGTCTCGCAGTGCGCCTCGGCCGCGGACATCTTCCCCGGCTGCTGCTCGTACATGATCTTGGCCTGGTGGTCACCGGTGACGAGCAGCCCGACGCCGGCGACGAGGATCGCCACGAGGCCGACGTAGGCGGCGGGGCGGTAGACGGAGCGCGCGGTGGCCTCGTCGCCCTTCTTGACCGAGCGGACGATCCACCAGCCCGCGATCCCTGCGACGAACGTGCCGGCGACGAGCCAGGCGGCCACGATCACGTGCGGGAAGGTCGCGATCGTGGTCGGGTTGGTCAGCACGGCACCGATGTCGGTGAGCTGCGCGCGGCCGAGTTCCTCGTTCCACACGGCGCCCACGGGGTGCTGCATGAACGAGTTGGCGGCGAGGATGAAGTAGGCCGAGAGCGTGGTGGAGAAGGCCACGGCCCAGATGCAGAGCAGGTGGACGCGCTTGGACAGCCGCTCCCAGCCGAAGATCCACAGGCCGAGGAAGGTGGACTCCACGAAGAAGGCGGCGAGCGCCTCCATAGCGAGCGGGGCGCCGAAGACGTCGCCGACGAACCGGGAGTACTCGCTCCAGTTCATCCCGAACTGGAACTCCTGCACGATGCCGGTCACGACGCCGATCGCGAAGTTGACGAGCAGGAGCTTGCCGAAGAACTTCGTGATCCGCAGCCAGTTCTCGGTGCGCTTGACGTACCAGATCGTCTGCATGATCGCCACGAGGGTCGACAGCCCGATCGTGAGGGGCACGAAGATGAAGTGGTAGACGGTGGTGATCCCGAACTGCCACCGGGCCAGGTCGAGCGCTTCCATGGGGTTCTCCCGGTCCTGTCATGCCGTCGAACGAGGTGACGGTAGCCGACCCCGCCGACAGCCGAAGGGGTGCCCCGTCGTCGTCAACCTAGTGTCGTGACGCCGCGTCAAGAAGGACCAAGGTCCTAGGGCCCGATGGCGTGTTCCGTGCGTGCCGTCGACCCTCGCCCGGGCTGTGGTGCGGGTCTCGTCCCAGGCCGGTTCAGGGGCCGGTTCAGGGCCCGGTACGGCGCCGGGCGTCGCGACTCTCGGCCGGCGTGTCGCACGGCCCCGCGTGACTCGCCGGGGGACCACCGATGGACCACCGATGGATGACCGATGGACACCTCAGGTGCTTTTCGCGGGCCCTGTGCGATACTGCTGGAGGTCGGCGGGGCCACACCCCCCGCCGGTCCGACGACAGCTCCGGCCCCTCGTCCACCTCGCACCGCCACGTCGGCGTCGTGCGGCGGACCCGGCCGTGAAGCGGGCGTCGGCCCCCCTGTCGGGGTATCCCTGACTTCCGGTGTCGGCCTGGCCGCCACCGACGAGAGAGCCCGCGGGCGCCCGCGGTGGTGTGACGGGCGCACCCGGGCACGGAGCCACCATGGCAGACGAGTCCTACGAGCAGACCCAGCAGAACGACGGCGCAGCGGCGCCCGCGCCCACCCGGCGCCGCGCCCCCCGCCGCGCCACCCGCGGTGTCACGACGCCCACGGCCGTGCCGGCCGACACCCCCGCCGAGGCCGCAGCGCCCGCCGACACCGAGCAGCAGGCGCCCAGCCCCGCCGCGCCGGAGGCTGCCGCTCCTGTCGAGCCGGTCGCGCCCGCCACCGACGAGCCGGTCGAGACGCCCTCGGCGGACGCCGAGCCCGAGAGCGACGCCGAGCCCGAGAGCGACGCCGAGCCCGAGGAGGACGAGCTCGACGGCGAGCACCCCGCGGGCCACGCCCTCACCTTCTCCGCCGCGCCGGTCCACCCGGTCCGCGCCCCCGAACAGCAGATCGACGTGTTCGCCGCGTTCGGCCTCGGCACCGCCCGTCCCGCCGAGTCCGGCGCCGACGCAGCACCCGCGGACGAGCCGGCCGCCGAGAAGACCGCCGAGAAGACGAACCGAGCGCGCAAGACCAAGCGCGACACCGCGACCGCCGCGCCGAGCGCGCCCGAGTCGAACGCACCCGCGTCGGACGAGGCCACGGGGAGCACCCCCGACGACGAGTCCCAGCCCCGCCTGGCCGCCTCGGCCCTGCTGTTCCAGCCGCCCGCGTCGACCCCGCGTCGTCGCCGCCGCAAGGCGGGCGCCGAGGGGGAGACGACCGAGCCGTCGGGCGCCGGTTCCGCCGAGGGGCCCGAGTCCGCCGCGAGCGACGACACGGCGGACGACGCCGAGCCCAAGCCCGCACGCAGCCGCGGCTCGCGCCGTGGTCGCGGCCGGGGCGCCGCCACCCGGGACGAGACCGAGGAGCCGGTGGTCGAGGTCGTCGAGGCGACCGAGCCGACGGACGCCACGACCGAGCCGACGGACGCTCCCGACGCGACGGACGACGTCGAGCCCGGTGAGCAGGACGAGGCGGGTGAGGGCACGGACGACTCCGGCGAGGCCGGCACGCCCCGCCGTCGCCGTCGTCGCGGAGGCCGCGGCCGCCGTCGTACGGGGGAGTCCGGCGGCGACGCCGACGGCGAGGACGACGCGGACTCCACCGACGCCGACGGCGACACCGACCGCGCCGAGGACGATCCCGAGGACGCCGCGTCCAGCGCGAGCGACGGCGGGGCCGACGGCGAGGACGACTCCGCCGGGGGCAGCTCCCGGCGTCGTCGCCGCCGTCGCGGCAGCAGCAGCCGGCGCACCGAGCCCGACACGAGCGACAGCGGACGTGCCCGCGCCGCGCGCGACGAGGTGACGGCCCTCAAGGGGTCGACCCGGCTGGAGGCCAAGCGCCTGCGCCGTCGCGAGGGTCGGGACTTCGGGCGTCGCCGCCAGGTGATCACCGAGGCCGAGTTCCTCGCGCGCCGCGAGTCGGTCGAGCGCGCCATGGTGGTGCGCGAGCGTGCCGGCATGACGCAGATCGCGGTGCTCGAGGACGGTGTGCTCGTCGAGCACTACGTCGCCCGTGCCCAGCAGACCACGATGGTCGGCAACGTCTATCTCGGCCGCGTGCAGAACGTGCTGCCGTCGATGGAGGCCGCGTTCGTCGACCTCGGCCGCGGTCGCAACGCCGTGCTCTACGCCGGCGAGGTGAACTGGGAGGCCTCGGGCCTCGAGGGGCAGCCGCGCCGCATCGAGCAGGCGCTGAAGTCCGGCGACCAGATCGTCGTGCAGGTCACGAAGGACCCGATCGGGCACAAGGGTGCGCGGCTGACGTCGCAGATCACGCTCGCCGGTCGCTACCTCGTGCTCGTGCCGAGCGGTGCGATGACCGGCATCTCCCGCAAGCTCCCCGACACCGAGCGTGCCCGCCTCAAGAAGCTGCTCGGCGAGATCGTCCCCGAGGGCCAGGGCGTCATCGTGCGCACCGCGGCCGAGGGTGCGAGCGAGGAGGAGCTGCGCCGCGACGTCGAGCGACTGAGCGCGCAGTGGAAGGAGATCGAGGCCAAGTCCACCGGCAAGAAGACCTCGGCGCCGGCGCTGCTCAAGGGCGAGCCCGAGCTCTCCCTGCGCGTCGTGCGCGACGTCTTCAACGAGGACTTCTCCTCCCTCACCGTGTCCGGCGACGGCGCGTGGAGCACGATCTCGGAGTACGTCGGCTCGGTCGCGCCGGACCTCGTGGAGCGCCTGCACCACTGGACCGGTCCCGAGGACGTGTTCGCGAGCAAGCGGATCGACGAGCAGCTCGCGAAGGGCATGGACCGCAAGGTCTGGCTGCCCTCGGGCGGCTCGCTCGTGATCGACCGCACCGAGGCGATGACCGTCGTCGACGTCAACACCGGCAAGTTCACCGGCTCGGGCGGCACGCTCGAGGAGACGGTGACGCGCAACAACCTCGAGGCCGCCGAGGAGATCGTCCGGCAGCTCCGCCTGCGCGACATCGGCGGCATCGTCGTCATCGACTTCATCGACATGGTGCTCGAGTCCAACCGCGACCTCGTGCTGCGCCGCCTCATCGAGTGCCTCGGCCGGGACCGCACGCGGCACCAGGTCGCCGAGGTGACCTCGCTCGGGCTGGTCCAGATGACGCGCAAGCGGGTCGGCCAGGGACTCGTCGAGGCGTTCTCGACGACGTGCGAGCACTGCCGGGGGCGCGGGTTCATCGTGTCCTCCGAGCCGCACGCGCACGACATCGCGCCCGAGCCGGAGGAGGAGACCCCGCGCGTGGGTCGCCGTCGCAGCGGCAGCGGCGGCCCGAACGGCGGCAACAGCGCGAACGCGAGCGGCTCCGGCCGGTCGGGGCGCGGCGCGTCCACCGGGACGCCCGCCGCCGCCGCGCCGGTGGACTCGGCCGCGCGCGAGGCGGTCAAGGCCACGCTCGCGCAGATCGCGGCCGCCGCGCAGCACGCGCACCAGGCCGCCGAGGAGCCGCACGCCGAGGCCGGTGCGTCGACGATCGCGGTCGTGTCCGACACCGCGCCCGACGGCGAGCCGCAGTCCGCGTCCGACGTCGAGACCACCGGGGCGAGCGCCGGCGACGGCGAGCGCGCGTTCGTCGACGGCGAGGTCATCGCCGAGGTCGTCATCGAGCTGCCGCTCGAGCAGGTCGTCGAGTCCGTCGTGGCCACGGTCGAGGCGACCGAGGCCGCCCGCGCCGAGGAGGCCGCCGAGCCCGGGGCCGCTGAGCCGCAGGACGCCGAGTCCGGGGCCGCTGAGCCGCAGGACGCCGTCGTGCCGGAGACGGTCGAGGACGCTGCTGAGGTCGTCGGCGAGCCCGACGCCGAGGGGGAGTCCAGCGACGTCGCCGAGCAGCCGGTGTCCACGGACGAGCCGGCTGAGCAGCCGGAGTCCACGGACCAGTCGGCTCCGGAGGTCCTCGACCGACCGGGGGGCGCGGAGAGCGACGCCCCGGACGACATCAGCGAGCCGAACCAGGTCGAGCCGGCCGTGCAGCCCGACGAGGCCGAGCGCACCGAGTAGTCAGCCGCACCACGCAGAAGCGCAGAAGCGCGCGTGCCGTCCCGCGAGGGTCGGCACGCGCGCTTCGTCGTCGGGGCCCGCTGTCCCGGCATGGTTCCGCTCGCGCAGGTGTAGGAGGAGCTACCCGACGACCCCGCGCCGCAGGCGCCACCGGGCGAGCAGCGCCAGCACGCCGGCCCCGCCGAAGGTCAGCAGGAGCTCCGCCAGCGAGAGCCAGAGCGGCCGCGCGGGCTTGGCCGGCACGAGCAGCAGCACCAGCGCCGCGGGGGCCGCGAAGAACCCGAGGATCAGCAGACCGCGCACGTGGGGACCGAACGCCCGCGTCGCGGCGGCTCGCCCCGGGGCGACCGTCTCCTGGTCGAGGCGGGGGAGCGGGTCGACGTCCTGGTCTGCCAACCCGAGCCCGGCGGCGCGCGCGAACTCCTCGAGCGCGTCGTACCGGCCGTTCGGCGTCCACTCGTGCGCGGGCAGCACGGCGCGCCAGCGCCAGCGCGAGTCGGCGAGGGCGAACCCCCACGTGCCCGAGGAGCGAAGCCGGACGAGCCGCACCACGCCGAGGTCGCCGTCGCTCGGACCGGGTACCCGCGTGACGTGGCCGGACCGGCTCGTGAGGACGAGGTCGGGCCCGCGCAGCTCGAGGTGAGGCGCGAACGGCCCCTTGCCCGCTCGGTAGCGCGCGGTCGCGGGCGCTCGCACGGCGAGGTCGCGAGCCCAGACCGCGAGCCACGCGACGTAGGGCTCGACCAGGGCCGCGAGCGTGAGCAGCAGGACGAGGACCTGGAACCAGCCGCGTCCGCCGCCGGGCCACACCACGAAGGGCGCCGCGAGCACGAGCCACGGCGCGAGCGCGCGCAGCGGCCAGGACCAGGTGAACCCGGGACCGAGATCGCGGTTCCACCAGCGCCCGCGCCAGCCGCGCCGCAGCGCCGCCCGACCCACGCTCGCCTCGCGGCCGCGGTACGGCGGCCGGTGCGGTGCGGGCCGGAGCATGCCGGCGGAGGAGTCGGCGTCGGGCGGGTGCGCCACGCCGCGGCGCAGCGGGACGCCGATCGTCGTCGCGCCGCGCGTCACCCCGACCGCCTCGAGCGCGAGCACGCCGCGCGCGGCGCCGAGCGGCACGTCGCCCAGGGTCGAGTCGACGAGCGCCTGGTCCACCACGGTCGTGGGCTGGCTCGCCCAGTCGGCGACGGCGAAGCTCGCCAGGGAGCGGCCGGCCGCGTCGAGCACGTGCACGGTCCCCAGCTCGTCGAGCTCGGGCACGCCGGCCCACCGCTCGTCCGGCGCGAGCGCCTCGGCGAGCGCGGAGCGCGCGGCGGGGGCGACCCAGAGCAGACCGCCGATCGGCTCGCTCTGGCCGATCGAGACCCGGCCGGCCGCCGTCGTGACCTCCACGCGACCCGGCGTGAACCGCACCCGGGCGGCTACGCTCGCGCGGCGGTAGGGCGCCGCCCGACCGCTCGCGTACAGCTCGACGTCGCCGCCGACGCCGGGCAGCTGTGGCGTGCTGGGTCGGTCGTCGGTCCAGCGGTGGGACACCACGACGTCGGCGATGCGCTCGATCCGGGACGCCGACGTCGTGAGCAGGGCCAGCGCCGGGAGCACCGCGGCGGCGCCGACGCCCCGCCGCGACGTCGCGGCGAGCCGGCGGACGTCCTCCGAGAGCGCGGCGAGCGCCGAGCGCAGCGTGCCGCGCAGGCCGTACAGCTCCTCGCGCGAGGTGGCCACGGGGTCGGCGAGCCGGGGGACCTCCTGGAGCACGGCGTCGAGGTCGAGCGCGGCACCCTGGCCACCCCCGGCGCCTGGTGCCCCCGCACCGAGCGCGCCCGGGCGCCACGGCAGCCGCGCGAACGAGGGCAGGTCCTCCACCCGCGTCTCCGACGTCATCCGCGAGGCGAGGTCGAGCTGCTTGCGCGCGTACGCGAACGCCTCGTGCAGGTCGCGGTCCTCGGCCTCGACGGCCGCGGCGGCGTCCTCGCAGGCCAGCTGGGCCGAGCGGAGCTCGTTGGCCGCGGCCGTCAGCGGGTCCTTGCCGGCCGCGAACAGCCGGGCGAGCATGGCCTGCTCGCCGGTCGCGATCCGGGGGACGCCCGCCGGGCCCAGCACCGGCGTCAGCGCGATGCGCGAGGCGAACCGGGTGCCGACGGCAGAGGCGCCGGGCGCCGAGCCCGACGCCGAACCCGGCGGCGCGGCGCCGCTCGGGCCGGCGCCGAACGGTCCGGGTACTGTCGGGTGCGTCGGAGCGGTCATCGGGGGCACCTTACCCGCGGGCCCCGGCGGCCCTGCGGCGTGCCGCACGGCACTCGCGCGCGGGCCGCTGCGCATTTGACCCGCTCGGCCTGGCCGCGTAACCTGGACCGTCGGCGCGAGCACGTCCAGTGTGCGCCGAAAAGCCCTAGCTGCTGCAGCCACCGGTGCCGCGCGTCCAGGACCTCATGGTCCGGCCCACGCGCCGCGGTGATGCGCAGCAGTTCCGATGAGGAGAGATGCAACGTGGTGTACGCGATCGTCAAGGCGGGTGGCCGTCAGGAGAAGGTGGCCGTCGGTGACATCGTCGTCGTGGACCGGGTGTCCGGCGACGTCGGTGACAAGATCGAGCTGACCCCCCTCCTCCTCGTCGACGGCGAGAAGGTCACCTCGGCGGCGAAGGACCTCGCCAAGGTGAAGGTCTCGGCCGAGATCGTTCGGGACGAGAAGGGCCCGAAGATCACCATCCTGAAGTTCAAGAACAAGACCGGCTACCGCAAGCGCCAGGGGCACCGTCAGAAGTTGACGCGCCTCAAGGTCACCGCGATCGCCTGAGCCGCACGGCTCCCAGAAGAAAGGGGTGTGCGTCATGGCACACAAGAAGGGCGCCAGCTCCTCGCGGAACGGCCGCGACTCCAACGCTCAGCGTCTCGGCGTCAAGCGCTACGGCGGCCAGGTCGTCAAGGCCGGCGAGATCATCGTCCGTCAGCGCGGCACGCACTTCCACCCCGGTGAGGGTGTGGGGCGCGGCGGCGACGACACGCTGTTCGCACTCCAGGCGGGTGCGGTGCAGTTCGGGACCCGGCGTGGTCGCCGGGTGATCGACGTCGTCGCCTGACCGATCGCTTCGATGCAGCTCCGCGAGGGGCGTACCGCGCCGCGGTACGCCCCTCGCGCATTTCCTGCCCTGCATCGTCCCGCACCACCCACCCCGCACCACCCCGCACAACCCGCCCCGCACCACCCTGAGGAGTAGTCGTGGTCTCGTTCGTCGACCGGGTCGTCCTGCACGTCGCAGGCGGTGACGGTGGGCACGGCTGCGCCTCCGTGCACCGGGAGAAGTTCAAGCCGCTCGGCGGCCCCGACGGCGCCAACGGCGGAGACGGGGGCGACGTCGTGCTCGAGGTCGACCCCCAGGTCACCACGCTGCTGGACTACCACCACCGTCCGCACCGCAGCGCGCAGTCCGGCGGTCAGGGGCGCGGCGACATGCGGCACGGCGCGAACGGCGACGACGTCGTTCTCGGCGTCCCCGACGGCACCGTGGTGCGGGCCCAGGACGGCACCGTGCTGGCCGACCTCGTCGGCGCCGGTGCCCGCTACGTCATCGCGCACGGCGGCCGCGGCGGCCTCGGCAACGCCGCCCTCGCCTCCCCCCGCCGCAAGGCCCCCGGCTTCGCGCTGCTGGGCGAGCCCGGCGAGGAGGTCGAGGTCGTCCTCGAGCTCAAGTCCGTCGCCGACGTCGCGCTGGTGGGCTTCCCGAGCGCCGGGAAGTCCTCGCTCATCGCCGCCATGAGCGCCGCGCGGCCCAAGATCGCCGACTATCCCTTCACCACGCTCGTGCCCAACCTCGGCGTCGTCCAGGCCGGGTCCGAGCGCTTCACCGTCGCCGACGTGCCCGGGCTCATCGCGGGCGCCAGCGAGGGCAAGGGCCTTGGCCTGGAGTTCCTGCGCCACATCGAGCGCTGCGCCGTCATCGTGCACGTGCTGGACTGCGCCACGCTCGAGCCGCGTCGCGACCCGATCACCGACCTCGACGTGATCTCCGCCGAGCTCGCCGCCTACGCGCCCGACCTCGACATCGCCGGCGGCCGCGTGCCGATCCTCGAGCGCCCGCAGCTCGTCGTGCTGCACAAGGTCGACGTGCCCGAGGCCAAGGAGCTCGCCGACTTCGTCAAGCCCGAGCTCGAGGCCCGCGGCCTGCGGGTCTTCGAGGTCTCCAGCGCCTCGCACGAGGGGCTGCGCCCGCTCACGTTCGCGCTCGCCGAGCTCGTCGCGCAGGCTCGCGCCGCCGAGCCGCCGCCCGCGCCCGCGCCCGTCGTGGTGCGCCCACGCGCGCACGGTGACGCGCTCTTCACGGTCACCAAGGTGAACACGCCCGACGGCGAGGCGTACCAGGTGCGCGGCGACAAGCCGGAGCGGTGGGTGCGTCAGACGGACTTCGCCAACGACGAGGCCGTCGGCTACCTGGCCGACCGGCTCGCGCGCCTCGGCGTGGAGGACCAGCTCGCCAAGGCCGGTGCGCTGCCGGGCGACACCGTGGTGATCGGCGCGCTCGTCGGCGGGGTCATCTTCGACTGGGAGCCCACGCTCAGCGCGGGCGCGGAGCTCCTCGCGCCGCGCGGCACCGACATCCGGCTGGAGGAGTCCGGCCGGCGCAACACGCGCGAGCGGCGCGAGCAGTACACCTCGCGGATGGACGCCAAGACCGCCGCGCGCGAGCAGCTCGCGGACGAGGCCGACCGCGGGGTGTGGACCGACGCGGACGACGCGTGAGCTCGCCGACGAAGGCCGTCGCGGTCACCGAGCCCGACGGAGCCACCGAGCCCGACGGAGCCACCGAGCCAGAAGGTGCCGACCGCTCGTCGCTCCTGCAGGCCCGGCGCGTCGTGGTCAAGATCGGCTCGTCCTCTCTGACCCAAGGCGGGGGTGCGCTCGATCCGGAGGCGGTGACCGCCGTCGCCGACGCGCTCGCCGCCCGGCGCACGGCCGGCACGCAGGTGGTCCTCGTGTCCTCCGGTGCGATCGCGGCCGGCATCACCCCGCTCGGCCTGCCGGCCCGGCCGCGTGACCTCGCCACCCAGCAGGCCGCTGCGAGCGTCGGCCAGGGCCTGCTCATGGCGCACTACACGCGCGCCTTCGCGGCGCACGGCCTCACGGTCGCACAGGTGCTGCTCACCGCGGACGACGTCGTGCGCCGCGGCCAGTACAAGAACGCCCAACGGGCGCTGGAGCGCCTGCTCGCGCTCGGCGTCGTGCCGATCATCAACGAGAACGACGCCGTGGCCACGGACGAGATCCGGTTCGGCGACAACGACCGCCTCGCCGCGCTCGTCGCGCACGTGGTGCAGGCCGACGCGCTCGTCCTGCTCACCGACGTCGACGCGCTCTACGACGGCCACCCCAGCCTGCCGACGTCGCGGCGGATCGCCGTCGTGGCCTCGGCGGCCGACCTCGACGGCGTCGTCGTCACCCAGCGCGGCAGCGGGGTGGGCACGGGCGGCATGACCACCAAGGTGACGGCCGCGCAGACCGCGACCGGAGCCGGGATCCCGACCCTCGTGGCCGGCGCCGCCCGGATCGCCGACGCGCTCACCGGCGCCGACGTCGGCACGTGGTTCCGCGCGACGGCGTCGCGTCCGCGGACCCGCCGGCTCTGGCTCGCGCACGCCGCGCACACGCGTGGCCGGCTCGTGCTCGACGACGGCGCGGTGCGCGCCATCACGCACGGCAAGCGGTCGCTGCTCGCGGCGGGCGTCGTGGGCGTGGAGGGGGCGTTCGAGGCGGGCGACCCCGTCGAGCTCGTGTCGCTCACAGGTGTCGTGGTCGCGCGCGGCCTCGTCGCGTACTCGAGCGAGGAGCTGCCCGAGCGGCTCGGCCGCACGTCGGAGCAGCTGCGGGAGCGGTTCGGCCACGGGCACGACCGCGAGGTGGTGCACCGCGACGACCTCGTCGTCGTCGCGCGGCGTCGCTGAGGCGAGGCTCAGCGACCCTCAGCCGACCTGGGAGTGCGGCCCCGTGCCGTGGTAGGTCCGGTCGACGTACACCAGCCGCGGGGCGCTGGGCTCGCCGTCGGGCGAGAGATCGTCGGCGAGCTCGAGCACGCTGGCGACCACGAGGTAGCTGCTGCCCGCGCGGACGCGCTCGTCGATCGCGATACGTGCCCACGCGTTGACATCGGCGAGCCGCGGCTCGCCCGTGGGCAGCCACGTCAGCGGGACGCCAGCGAAGCGGTCGATCCCGGGGGTCGCGAAGCGCGTCGAGAGCTGCGCGTGGTCGTGGGAGAGGAAGTGCACGACGGCGGAGCTCGCCTCGCGCAGCGCCGGCCACGACGAGGACACCTCCGTGATGGAGAACGCGAGCACGGCCGGATCGGCGGACACCGAGATCACCGACGTCGCGGTGAAGCCGACGGGGTCGCCGTCGGGCCCCGCGAGAGTCACCACCGCGACCCCCGCGGGGTGCCGGCGGAAGAGGTCCTTGAAGGTGCGCGGCGTCACGGAGCCGGACGCGGCGGGGGAGACGTCAGCGCTCACGGACGCACGGTCCTCGGTTCGGGGCAGGTCGAGGGTCACGCTGTCGACGCTAGGACGATCCGGGCGCTCGCGGCGAGCGGACGTGACGGGTTCCACGATGTGGACACCGCCGTCGGGGTGATGGCCTTGCTCACCCTCGTGATGAGTTGACACGACAACCTCTCCGGCCTACTTTGGGGACACGGTCTCGAGTATCAGCGACAAGCCCCGGCTCGCTGGTCGGCAACCCTCCTCCTGCGGTGGGGTGCCCCGGGTGACGACCAGGTCCTGGCTACCTGCCCAGGGCAAGCGCTCGTCCGCTCCCGCGGAAGAACGAGGAATGAACACGATGGTCACGCGAGTGCAGAGCCCCTCTCCGCTGCTTCCCGCCTCCTCCTCGATGATGTGTGGCACGCCCTGCGCGTGCATGTGTATGCGCTGACGGCGGCCGGAACGGGATCTTCTCCCACCAGCTGCTGGCCCACCAGAGCCAGCCTCCCGCCGTCGTGCCCCGGCTCGCGTTGCTCGCGGGCGCCCGACCTCGCCTCCTACGGCCCCGGTCGGCCACACATCACCCTGCTCGTGCAGAAGAGGACCACTCATGTCTGTCCAGAACCTCCCCACCCCCGCCGACAGCTCCAGCCCCGCCTTCACCGGCCGCCTGCTCCTCGGCGTCGACCTCACCACCACGGGCGCCAAGGCGCCCCTGCACCGCCGCAGCTCGGCCGGGACCGGCCAGCGCGTCTCGCTCGGTGACGTCGCCGACTACGTGGCGCTGTCGCGCGACGCCGGCGCCGAGCTTGTCACGTTCGGCGAGTCCTTCCGGCTTGACGACGCCCCCCGCAACGACGCCTGGCTCGACCCGGCCGTGATCGCCTCCCGCCTCGCCGCGGCGGGCCTGCTCGACGGCGGGCCGCGCGTGGTCTCGGCCCTGCCGGCCGGTTTCCTCGACCCGATGAGGCTCGCCCGCGCGATCGCCGGCATCCACGCCCGATCGGGCGGACGCGCCGGCTGGCAGCTGCCGACGTCGACGACGTCGGGCGGCGTGCACGCCGAGGTGCGTCGCGTGTGGTCGCTCACGCCCGAGGCCCGCACGGGCGGCCGCGCGCCGCTCCTGGTGACCGCGCCGACCGACCCGGCGACCGCCGTCGTGGCCGGTCGGTGGTCCGACGTGGTGCGCCTGCGCGTCACGGACGTGGCCGAGGCGCGCCGTCGCCGGCTTGCGATCCGCACGGCGGCCGAGCAGGCGGGTCGCAACCCCGACGACGTGCGCGTCGTGGTCGACGCCGTCACCGTGATCTCCAACGACGCCGCGAGCGCGCTGTTCCGCGCCGACCTGCTGCGCGACCTGGGCACCGTCGAGGGGCCCGAGCCGCTCACGGTGGCCGGGACGGGCCGCGGGGTCGCGGACGTGCTTCAGGAGTGGGTCGAGGCGGACGCGGCCGACGGCTTCGTGGTGCTGCCCGGCTCGCTGCCGACCGATGTGCTGGCGATCGCCGGATCGCTCGCCCCCGAGCTGCGCGAGCGTGGCCTGCTGGCGCCCGCTGACCCGGTGGTGGCCGAGGCGCGGGTCGGTGGTGCGGCGCTCTCGCTGCCCGAGCTCGTCTGAGGCGATCGCCTGGAAGCCGGAAGCCCCGCCACGATCGGTGGCGGGACTTCCGCGGGAGGCCGCTCCGGCGCTAGCGGGCCTCTACCTCCGTCGACGACCGAGGCCGCCGACGGCGCTTCGCGGCTGTTCGGCCGCTCGACCAGTCTCGTCCGCGTCGGCGCCGCCCACGCGGGACGAAGGTCCCGTCGGCTCGTCTCGCCTCGTCTGGTCGACAGGCGGCGGGCGCGTCACAGGCACGGCCGGGGCACGGCCGGGGCACGGCAGGGGCACGGCAGGGGCGCTGCAGGGCACTGTGCGGCCAGACGTGCGAGACTGTGCGCTGGCCCTGCCCAGGGCACTGCGGAAGGAGACAGCATGGCGAGCTCGCTGGTGATCATGGCCGAGGCGGCCCACGAGTCGGCGTACCACAGCCCCTACCTGTACGGCGGAGTGGCGCTCGGCGTCCTGCTGTTCCTCCTCCTCGCGACCTACGCGTTCCGCAGCGTTGGCACGCGTCGCCGCTGAGGCGTCCGCGCACCGCGCCCGCGGCGGCACCGGTGCGCGACGCGCCCGCCGCCGCACGGGGATCATGGGTGGCACGTTCGACCCCGTGCACCACGGTCACCTCGTGGCCGCGAGCGAGGCGGCCGCCGAGTTCGGCCTCGACGAGGTCGTGTTCGTGCCGACCGGGCTGCAGCCGTTCAAGACCGACCGCCGCGTCGCACCCGCCGAGCACCGCTACCTCATGACCGTCATCGCGACGGCGTCCAACCCGACCTTCACGGTGTCCCGGGTCGACATCGACCGCGAGGGCACCACGTACACCGTGGACACGCTGCGCGACCTGCGCGCCGAGCGGCCCGAGGAGGAGTTCTTCTTCATCACGGGCGCCGACGCTCTGAGCCAGATCCTCACGTGGAAGAACGCCGAGGAGCTCTTCGAGGCGGCGCACTTCATCGGCGTGACGCGCCCGGGCCACGACCTCGACGGGCACGGACTCCCGGTCGACAAGGTCTCCCTGCTCGAGGTGCCGGCCATGGCGATCTCGTCGACGGCGTGCCGCGAGCGGGTCGAGCGCGGCAAGCCGGTCTGGTACCTCGTGCCCGACGGCGTCGTGCAGTACATCAACAAGCACCGGCTCTACCGCGTGGACGAGGGAGGCTAGCCATGAGCACCGAATCCCAGCCGACGGGGGAGCGACGGCGTCGTCGTCGCGCCGCACAGGCGGCCGCCGGGGACGGGTCGGGCGAGAACAGGGCGGTGGAGTCCGGCGCGGCTGCGGCTGCTGCGACTCCGAGCGCCGCGGCGTTTGCGCCCCCCGCCGGGGCCGGTCAGGCGGCGCCTGCAGCGGGCGAGGCGTCCGACCGGACCGAGCTGATGCCTGCGCTGTCCGACGAGACGGCGCCCGTCGAGCCGGTCGCGGCCGAGAGCGCGTCCTCCGCGAGCTCGGCCTCGAGCGGGCCTGCGACCGAGCCGCCCGCGAGCCGCACGCTGACGCGACGCGAGCTGCGGGAGCTGCGCGCGTCGGGCACGTCCGAGCAGGTCATCGCCGACCTCGCCGGCCAGGCGACGGGTGCCGGCACCGAGTCGGGCTCGAAGGGCTCAGCCTCCGGAGGCGGTCGGTCCGCCGCCGGCGCGACCTCGTCCGCCGCGGGCGCCGCGACGAAGCCCGACGCGCCGGCCGAGCCGAGCACGCCGTCGCGCCGCTCGATGCGTGACCGCCCGCCGCCCGCGCAGACCGCGGTGCCCGGGCGCGGCGAGCGCGTGCCCCCCGGCTTCCCGACCGTCCGGCCGCCGGCCTCTGCCCAGGGCGTGCGCAGCGTGGACGAGACCGGCGGGCTGTCCGAGGTCCGCCCGACGCGGTCCCAGGACTCCCCGGTCGAGGTGACCGGACCGCTGGACTGGCAGTCCAGCGTGACCACCGGGAACGCCGGCGTCGACGCCGCCAAGGCGGCGGAGTCGGAGGCGCCCGACGGCGAGGACTCGCCTCCGCCGCTGTCCGCGGCGCCGCAGCGCCGGTCCGTCCTGGGCGGGGCGAGCGCTACGCGAGGTGAGTCGTCGCGCGCGACGCTCGGTGCGCCGTCGTCCGTCCCGCCCTCGATCCCGCCGGCCTCCGCGTCGACTCCGGCGACGCCGTCGCTGTCCGAGGCGACGGAGTCCACCGCCGCGGACGACGCCGAGGACGAGACGCTCCGTCCGCCCGTGTGGGAGCCCGTGCGCAGCGACGCGGGCGCCAGCGTGCCGACGCCCCCGCTGGCGCCACCCCCGTCGCCCCGGAAGGCCTTCGGCGCCGCCGCCCCGGCCACGGAGAAGGCGGCTGACGCGGAGCACGCCGACGACGAGCCCCGACGCTCCTGGTGGTCCACCCCGGTGGGCTTCCTGCTGCTGGGGGTGCTCGGCGTCGGGCTCGGCGTGGCGCTGTTCCTCCTGCTGACCTGACCGCTCGCCTGACCGACCGACCCCGACCCACTCACTGCACGACCACCGTCGTCTCGCCCCGAGACCCGACAGACCGGAGCCGTTTTGACCGCATCGCCCACCGCCGTCGAGCTCACCGTCGCCGCAGCCCGCGCCGCCGCGGACAAGAAGGCCGAGGAGATCATCGCGCTCGACGTCTCGGAGCGGCTCGTGCTCACCGACGCGTTCCTTGTCGCCTCGGCGTCCACGGAGCGTCAGGTCGGCGCGATCGTGGACGGCATCGAGGAGGCGCTGCACGCGCGCGGAGTGAAGGCGCTGCGTCGTGAGGGCGTGGGGCAGAACCGCTGGGTGCTACTCGACTTCGGTGACCTCATCGCGCACGTCCAGCACAGCGAGGACCGCGAGTTCTACGCGCTCGAGCGGCTGTGGCGGGACTGCCCGGTGATCACCTTGCCGGACGACGTGCGCCACCCCGCACCGGCCGGTCCGGAGGCGTGACGGCCCGACGCGTCGTGCTCTGGCGGCACGGCCAGACCGACTACAACGTCGCCGGACGCCTGCAGGGCCAGGTGGACATACCCCTGAACGAAACCGGCCGCGCGCAGGCGAAGCAGGCCGCGCGCCTCGTGGCCGAGTTCCACCCCGCGCTGGTGGTGTCCTCGGACCTGTCGCGCGCCGTGGCGACGGCGCAGGCCGCCGCCGAGTTCCTGGGGCTCGACGTCGTGACCGACGAGCGGGTGCGCGAGCGCAGCTTCGGCACCTGGGAGGGCTTGCACGACACCGAGATCGCCGAGCGCTGGCCTGAGGAGAACGCGGCCTGGCGGGCCGGCGGCCACCCTGAGGGCGTGGGCGCGGAGACGCGCGGGGCGGTGGCCACCCGGTTCGCCGCGGCCGTGCAGGAGCACGCCGAGGCGCTCGACGGCGAGCAGACCCTTCTCGTGGTGGCGCACGGGGCGTGCATCGCCGTGGGGATCACGGCGCTGCTCGGGCTCGACGCCGACCAGTGGGCGGGGGTGCGTGGGCTGGGCAACTGCCACTGGAGCGTGCTCCAGGCGTCGCCGCGGGAGCCGCGGTGGCGGCTCGAGGCGCACAACATCGCGCCGTGAGGCGTGGTTCGAGGTGCTTCAGGGGCGGTCCGGGCCGCTGCTCGAGGGCTGCTGAGCCGCGCCGTTCCGCCGGTTTGGTCGATCGGGTTGCGGTCGCGTAAGATGGACGAGCCCTGCGGGGCACACCAGTCCGAGGGTCGCAAGGCCGGAGGCACGGGGCATTGGCGCAGTTGGTAGCGCGCTTCCATGGCATGGAAGAGGTCAGGGGTTCGAATCCCCTATGCTCCACATAACCGGTTACGTTCGAACCCTGCCCCGCTTCATCGTGGGTCAGGGTTCGAACGTTGTTGGGGCTGGTGTCGGTGGCCAGGATCGTGGCGATGGTCTGCACGGGCTCGGGGGTGACGTGTTCGGCGTCATCGATGGTGATCTTGGTGAACAGTGCCCGGTTGAGCATCCGGCGTTCGGCGGGTTCGGCTTTGGCGTAGAGGTCTCCTAGGTCGGTGAGGATGTCGAGGATCGCGTCGAGTCCGATCTTCGCGTTGGTGTAGAGGGTGCCGAGTGAGTCGAGGCGGCTGTTGATTGCGTGGAGGCTGGCGCGGATGCGGTCTTGCTCGGTCTTGAGCAGGTCGATGGGGATCGCGTCGGCGTAGTGGGCTTGGAGCAGCTTGACCTGTTCGGCTTCGAGCTTGGCCTTCTGCGCGCTCAGGGTGGCTCGTTCGTCGGCGGACGCGGCAGCGAGAGTGTCGAACACGCGCCCGAGCACGCTCTTGATTCGGGTGGCCTCGTCGGCGGTGACGCCTTGCTGCTGGTAGGCGTGGGTGATGTGGTCCTCGACGCGGTAGACGAGGATGGCGCTGCGCTGGCAGGTGTTGCGCTTGAGGCGTCGTCCGGTGCAGGTGAAGTAGTCGTAGGCGATGCCCTGGTGGTTGCGGGGCCGTTCGTACATGAGCCGCTTGCCGCAGCTGCAGTAGATCGACCCTTTCAGGTAGTGGTCGTACTTCTGGGGCTTGTCACCGACCACGTTGTTCTGACGCAGGATCGTCCGGACCCGATCGAATGTCTCTGGGGTGACCAGCGGCTCGTGGGTGCCGGGGTAGGTGACCTCGCGGTAGGTGACGATGCCCTGGTAGTAGGGGTTGGTCAGGATGGTGTGCAGCAGCTTCGTGGTGACGGGCTTTGCTGGGAACGACGGTGTGGGCCGGGTGGTCAGGCCCCGGGTCTCCAGCTCGCGGGCGAGCGTGGAGAGTGACCAGTTCCCGCTGGCGTAGGCGGTGAATGCGAATCGGATCAGTTCGGCCCGATCCGGGTCGAGTGCGATGTCGCGTATCTCGTGGCCTTTGGCGTCGATGGTGCGGATGTTGAGGTAGCCGATGGGCGCCTTGTTCGGGGTACCACCGAGGGATGCCTTCTGGACGAGACCCTTGGTGACCTCTTGGGCGAGGTTCAGGGAGTAGAACTCGGCGATGGAGGCCAGGGGCCTGACCCCGGATCTTGGACACGCTGAATCCGGCACCTGGTGCTGGGGAAGCGAGATGATCTGAGAATCATGGCCAGGAAGAACTACTCGGAGGAGTTCCGTCGTCAGGCCGTCGACTTGTACGAGTCCACCCCGGGCGCCACGGTC
>NZ_VENP01000028.1 GCF_006351005.1 Miniimonas arenae
CCAGCGATCCGTGCCGGCTCGACCCGCGAACCCAGCGATCTGTACCGGGTTCGGCCCGCGAACCGCGACAGATCGCTGGCACCACCGACGGAGGCGCGACGGATCGCTGGCACCGCACCCACGCACGCACGCGCGCCGGGTCTGGATCGGGGGCTCCCTGCCCCTGCCCCGTCAGTACCCGAACGTCAGGTGCGCCGGGCGCGACGGCGTGAACGCGAGGTCCAGCGCCTGCGCCGTCGGCTCGCTCACCGCGACCCGGCCCGCCGCCCGGAGCGTGCTCCAGCGCGCCGACCCCAGCCACAGACTGGCGAGGTCGGCGACGCCGAGGCGCGCCACGCCGTCGGGCGCCACGCCGTCGGGCGCCACACCGTCGGGCGCGGCGGCGGAGGCCCCCGCGTCAGCGAGCGCGCCAGTCTCGGAGACCTCGCCCGACGGCGAGCCCACCCGCTCGACCGTCGCCGCACCGTTCGCGTCGGCCACCAGGCGATAGCGCCCGCCCGCGATCCCGACCGGGTCGGAGACCTCGAACTCGACGTCGAGCGCCGTGCGGTAGCGCCGCGCCTCGAGGCAGCGCCGCACGTCGAGCAGCCGGAGCCAGTGGTCGTCGCTGTCGCGCACCCGGATCGCCCGGACGTCGCGCACGAGCCATCGCAGCGGCGACTCGAGCGGCGCCCACGCCTTGACGGTGCCGATCAGGTCGTGCGTGAGGACGTAGTGCCACAGCGCCGCGTACGCGTCGGGCGTGGTCGCGGCCAGGTGGCGCACGGACAGCTCGCTCGCCGTGTAGTCGGTCTCGTTGCCCTTGATCGCGTAGGTCACGAGCCCGGCGAGACGCCCGGCCGCGTCGGTGTAGCGGACCGCGCGCAGCTCCTTGCGGTGCTGGTCGGGGTGCAGCCCGGCGGCCTGGCGCCAGAGCGTGGGCCAGCCCGCGACGTCGCCCGGCTGGCTCCCGACGAGCTCACCGTGCAGCGTGGCGATGTCCCGCATCGCGTCCTCGCGCTCGACCTGGTCGAGGCGGCCGCGGCCCTGCGCCACGGGGTTCGGGCCGACCCACCCCGCGCGACGCGTCTGGATCTCGTGCACGCCCTCGCCGGCCGCGGGTCCGAACCCGTAGCGGCCGTAGATGGTCGCCTCGGACACCGTCAGCCCGGCGACGGGCACCCCGGCCGACGCGGCCGCGCGCAGCTCGCCCTCGAGCAGGGCGCGCGCCACGCCGCGCCGGCGGTGCGTCGAGGACACCGTGACGCCGCTGATCGCCCAGATCGGCAGCACGGAGTCGAGGTCGACCGTGAGGTCGGTCGTCCAGCACACCACCGTCGCGACGGGCGTCTCCGGGTGCGCGCCGGCGGGGTCGTAGACGCCGATCGGGCGCGTCGTCGTCTCGCCGGTCCGCCAGGCCTCGCGCGACTCGGCGCTCTCCCGCTCGCCGAGGAAGCCGCGCTCCATGGCGTGGCAGAACTGGGCGAAGGCCTCGGCGTCGTCGGGCACGACGCGGTACTGAAGGCCCGCAGCCGCGAGCGCCCGCGTCGACGTCGCATCCAGCGGGACGTCGGCGGCCACCGGCAGGTGGGAGCGGTCGGGCAGATCGAGGAGCTCGACCTCGGGTGTCGCGTCCTTCTTCTTCTCGCCGGTCGAGTCGGTCGCGTCGGCGGCTGAGGCGGTCGCGGGATCGGTCGGCTTGCTCGTCTGCTCACTCACCCGAGGCACGCTACCGACGCGCGGGCTCCGAGGACGAGGCGATATCGCCCGCCCCCGCGTCGTGCGCGACGAGCAGCCGGCTCGACACCCCGCCGAGCGCCACGAGCGCGCACCCCACGCCGACCATGATCGCCAGCGGCGCCGACCAGCCGCCGCTCGCGTCCCGGACCGCACCGATGAGCACCGGTCCGACGGCGGCGCCCGCGAACCCGACCGTCTGCAGCACTGCCTGGATGCCGCGCGACTGCGTCTCGTCCGCGGCCACGTGCACGCCGAACGTCACGATCACCGTGAAGCAGGCACCCTGCGCCATGCCGCCGACGAGCACCGCGGCGAGCCACGCCGTCGGCGCGAACGCGAGCAGCAGCACGCACGCGAGCCAGCCGAGAGTCGTGAGCGTCATGAGCATCCACAGCCGCGTCCCGGGCAGCCGCAGCAGGAGCGGCAGCGCGAGCCGCCCCACGATCCCCAGCGCCATGAACACGGACACGCACGCCCCCGCGGCGCCCGACGTCAGCCCCGACCGCTCCTGCAGCAGCGTCGGCAGCCACGAGGACACCGCGAAGTAGCACAGCCCGTGCATCGCGAACGTGAACCCGAGCACCCACGCGATCGGCACGCGCAGCCCGGAGACAGCGCGAGGCACAGGGCGCGCCGCCAGACGCCCGCCACCGCCCGAGGCTTGATGCGCGACGGCGAGCGACCCTCCCGAGGTCGGCTCCCCGTCGGGCGCGTGGGGCCCGGCCACGACGACGCCGGCGGCGACCTCGCCGGTCGCCCCGACCTCGGGCACGCCCACGAGGTCGGCCGGGGCGAGCGGACGACGGCGAGCCATCGCGTCGCGGTTGGCCCACCACCACACGAGCGCGGCGAGGAAGGAGGTGGCCGACCAGACGGCCAGGCCGACCTGCCAGCCGAGCAGCGCGACGACGGGCGCGGACACCGCGGCCGCGAGCGCCGAGCCCACGTTCGTGGCTGAGGTCTGCACCCCGTTCATGAGCAGCGCGCGGTGCCGGTAGCGCCGCGTGACCAGCGTGGGGATCGCGATGTTCGCGACGGCGATCGCGCCGCCCAGCAGCACCGAGCCGGCGAAGAGGGCGGCGACCGAGCCGGTCGAGCGCGCGAGGACGCCCGTGCCGATGAGCAGCGAGGCGCCGACGAGCGACCGGTTGACGCCCGCCCAGCCCACGATCCGCGCGGCGAACGGGGTCAGCAGCGCGAAGCAGAACACCGGGATGCTCGTGAGGGCGCCCGCGGCGGCGCTGTCCAGGCCGACGTCGGCTTGGATCGTGCGGATCACCGGCCCGAGCGCGACGGTCGGGATCTGCAGCTGCAGGCAGACGAGGGCGAACGGCAGGAGCGCCGTGCCCGCGCGGACGAGGTCGGGGCGCCGGGCCTCGGGGCGCCGGACGCCGACGCCCCCGGGATCGGCCGGGCTCACGGCCGGGGCGTCTCGCGCGCGGCCCACCACGCGCGCAGCCGCTCCTCGGCGTCGGCCTCGTTCAGCTCCCCCTCGTCCAGGCGCAGCTCCATGAGGAAGCGGTACGCCTCGCCGACCGTCGGCCCCGGCGGCAGGTCGAGGATCCGCATGATCGCCACGCCGTCGAGCGCCGGACGCAACGAGGCGAGCGACTCCGCCTCGGCGAGCTCGGCGATCCGCTTCTCGAGGTCGTCGTAGGCGTGCGCGAGGCGCTCGGCCTTGCGGCGGTTGCGCGTCGTGCAGTCCGCGCGGGTGAGCCGGTGCAGTCGCTCGAGCAGCGGGCCCGCGTCGGTCACGTAGCGCCGCACGGCCGAGTCCGTCCACGCGCCCTCGCCGTAGCCGTGGAAGCGCAGGTGGAGGGCGATGAGGTCGGTGACGTCCGCCGTCGTGGCCTTGTCGAACGCGAGCGCCTTGAGGCGCTTGCGGGCGAGCTTCGCGCCGACGAGCTCGTGGTGGTGGAACGAGACGCGTCCGCCCGGTTCGTTGCGGCGGGTCGCGGGCTTGCCGACGTCGTGGAGCAGCGCGGCGAGCCGGAGGACGAGGTCCGGGCCCGGCACGGGTCCGGCCGCGCTCGTCTCCAGGTCGATCGCCTGGTCGAGCACCGTGAGGGAGTGCGCGTACACGTCCTTGTGGCGGTGGTGCTCGTCGATCTCCAGGCGCATCGCGGGCAGCTCGGGCAGCACGACGTCGGCGAGCCCGGTCTCCACGAACAGCTCCAGCCCGCGCCGCGGCGCGGGTGCCATCAGCATCTTGACGAGCTCGGCCTGCACGCGCTCGGCCGAGACGATCGCCAGGCGCGGCGCGAGCGCGGACATCGCGGCCATCACCTCCGGCGCCACGTCGACGCCGAGCTGTGCGGCGAACCGGCAGGCCCGCATCATCCGCAGCGGGTCGTCGTCGAAGGACTGCTCGGGTGACGCGGGCGTGCGCAGCACGCCGGCGGCGAGGTCGGACAGGCCACCGAACGGGTCGACGAACGTGAGGTCGGGCAGGCGCACGGCCATCGCGTTGATCCGGAAGTCGCGCCGCGAGAGGTCGCCCTCAAGCGAGTCCCCGTACGCCACGACGGGCTTGCGGGACGAGGGGTCGTAGGACTCGGTGCGGTAGGTGGTGACCTCGACGACGACGTCGCCGCGCCGGGCGCCGATCGTGCCGAACTCCCGGCCCATGTCCCACGTGGTGCCCCAGCGGGCGAGGATCGCCTCGGTCTCCTCCGGCCGCGCCGAGGTGGTGAGGTCGAGGTCCTGGCTCGTGCGCCCGAGGAAGGCGTCCCGCACGGGCCCGCCGACCACCGCGAGCTCGTGCCCGGCGTCGGCGAACATCGACCCGAGCGGCTCGACGTCCTGCGCCATCGCGCCGAGCACGCCGAGGGCCGTGCGCATGAGCTCGGCCGGACCGGGTGCGGGGGAGGTGGGTGACTGCGGGGGCATGGGTCCCAGGTTCCCACGCCTGCTCGCCTATGGTGGGGGGCATGTCCACCCCGTCGCCGGCTCGACGCGTCCCGGGTCGGCCTGCGCCGCCACCGGCACCCTCGGCGCCACCGGGTGGGCAGCAGCCGGGGCGCACTCCAGGCCCGCCGTCGGGCCATCAGCCGGGGCCGCCGGTCCAGCCCTCGGGCCACGCCCCGCACCCCTCGGGTCACGTCTCCCCAGCCTCGCGCGGGATCCGCCCGTCGCCGCCCGTCGTGGACGAGACCTCCGCCGGCGGCATCGTCGTCGACGTGGTCGACGGCGTCGCGTACTGCGCCGTGATCGCGCGCCGCAACCGCGCGGGCCGGCTCGAGTGGTGCCTGCCCAAGGGCCACCTCGAGCTCGGCGAGACCGCCGAGCAGGCGGCCGTGCGCGAGGTCGCCGAGGAGACCGGCATCACGAGCCAGGTCGTGCGCCACCTCGCGACCATCGACTACTGGTTCGCCGGCCACGAGCGTCGCGTCCACAAGGTCGTGCACCACTACCTCCTCGCCGCGCTCGGCGGCGACCTCAGCATCGAGAACGACCCCGACCACGAGGCCGAGCAGGTCGCGTGGGTCGAGCTCGACGTGCTGCCCAGCCGCCTCGCCTACCCCAACGAGCGTCGTGTCGTGGCGATGGCGCGGGACGTGCTCGTCGGCCCGTCGTGACCCGGGGTCGCGCTGCGGCCCGCCTCGCCCGCGCGCTGCTGGGCCTCGCGGTGCTCGCGCCGGTCGCCGCGCTCACGCCCGGCGCCGCGCTCGCGGCGACGGCTGCGCCGTCCGCCGGCCCGACGGCGAGCCCCACGAGCGCCACCGCGAGCGCCACCGCGTCCGCCTCAGGGTCCGCCACAGCCACCCAGCCCGACGACTCACCCGCCGTCCGCCTCACCCTCTCCGACCTCGCCCCCTCGGTCGCGCGACCCTCCGACACGCTGCGCCTGACCGGGACGATCACCAACGCGACCGACCAGGCCTTCGTCGACCCCGTGCTCACCATCGGCGTGCAGCAGGTCGTGCCGCGCACCCGGACCGCGCTCGAGCGCTGGTTCGCCGAGGACTCCGCACCCACGGCGCGGCTCGAGCTGACCCGGCAGGAGTCGCTGCGCGTGGAGGCCGGCGCGACGGCGGCGATCGTGCTCGACGTCCCGGTCACCGACCTCGGCTTCCCCATCCGGTTCGACAACTGGGGCGCGCGTGGCCTCGAGATCACGCTCACCAGCGGCGACGTGCAGGCCGTCGTGCGGACCGTCGGCGTGTTCTACCCCGAGGAGGGCGTCGAGGCCGCGCTCGACGTCGGCGTCCTGCTGCCCGTCACGCCCAGCGCGACCGAGTGGACCGACACCCTCGAGGCCGGCGGGAGCCCGGCGTTCGTGTCGACCGCGCGCACCCAGGCGCTGCTCGACGTCGCCGAGTCCGGCGCGACGCTCGCCGTCGACCCGGTCGTCCTGCCCGACTCCGACGGCGTGCTCCCCGCGACCGCCCCGCTCCTCACCCTCCCGTGGGCGGACGCCGACGAGGCGGTGCTGCCGGTCGCCGGCCCGGCAGGCGACGAGCTGCTCGCGCGGGCGCGCGAGCGCGCCGTCGCGAGCTTCGCCGGGACCCGGTGGACGCCGAGCTCGAGCGTCGCGTGGCCCGCGTCGCCCGGCGTGACCGCCGACCTCGTGCAGGCGCTCGTCGACGACGGCTACGACGGCCTCGTGCTCGCCGACGACGCCCTCCCGGCGGCCCCGCTCGGCACCGCCGACGCGCGCGTCGACCTCACCCTCGCGGGCGACTCGACCAGCACGGCCGGCACCGCCAGCTCGACCGGCACGGCCGACTCGACCGACACCCTCCCCGCCCTCGTCGCCGACGCCGGCCTGTCCGACACGCTCGCGGGGACCGGAACCGTGCCGCACGCGGGTGTCACGGCCGCGCTCGCCCAGCGCCAGCTCGCCGTCGCGACCACCGCGGTGGTGGTCCAGGAGACCCAGGCGCCGACGGAGGTGCTCGCGATGGTGGACCGGACCGCGGCCGCCGCCCTGACGCCTCAGGACGCACGTGCGCTCGAGGACACGCTCGCGGCGCTCGCCTCGGCGCCGTGGGTGAACCTGACCGACGTCCCGACGCTGCTGGCCCGCCCCGCCGCGGCCACCACGGCGGCGACCGACCTCACAGCCGCCTCCGCGCTGACACCCGACCTGCAGGGCGTGGTCGACGACACGGTGGTGCAGGCCGAGGAGGCACAGCGGCTGTCCTCGGCCTTCACCGATCCGGAGCAGCTCGCGGCGCTCGGCACCGGCGTGACCGACACCCTCGCCGTCGCGCCGTCCGCCGCCTGGCGGCTCGGCGGGCAGACCGGCGACCTCGCGCTGCAGCGCGTGAGCGACGCGCTCGCGACGGCGTCGACCGGCGTCGCGGTCGCCGTGCCGCAGAGCCTCGTGAGCATGCTCGCGGAGGAGGGCGTGATCCCGCTCAGCCTCACCAACACCCTCGAGGAGACGGTGACCGTGCACGTGCACGTCCGGCCCGGCCAGGCGATCCTGCGGGTCGAGGACACCCCCGACGTCACACTCGCCCCCGGCCAGTCCGAGACCGTCCGGGTGCCGGTGACCGCGGTCGCGAACGGGCAGACCACGCTCACCGTCACCGTGACCAGCCCCGACGGCGCGCCCATGGCGCAGACCAGTCGGTTCACGGTGCGTGTCCGGGCCGAGTGGGAGTCGGTGGGACTCGGCATCGCCGCCGCCGCGCTCGCCGTGCTCCTCGTGCTCGGGCTCATCCGCACGATCCGGCGCGGTCGCCGTCGGGCCGACGGGGTGCCCCGATGACCCGCTCGCGCGGCATCGCCAGCGCGACCGCGACCATGTTCTCCGGGACCCTCGTCTCCCGCGTCCTCGGCTTCGTGCGCGGCGGCCTCATCGCCGTCGCGCTGTCGTCCGCCGGCGGTGCGGCGGCGTCGTTCGCCGTCGCGAACACGCTCCCCAACACGATCTACATGCTGCTCGCGGGCGGCGTCATCAACGCCGTGCTGGTCCCCCAGCTGGTGCGCGCGGCGCGGCTGCCCGACGGCGGACGCGAGTACACCGACCGCCTCCTCACGGTGGCGACGGCCGGGCTGTTCGTGGTCACCGTGGTCCTCACGCTGGGCGCGGGGCTGCTCGTGCGCCTGTACGCGAACCAGATGAGCGCCGACTGGCTGCCCGTCGCGTACGCGTTCGCCTACTGGTGCGTGCCGCAGGTCTTCTTCTACGGCCTGTACACGCTGCTGGGCCAGGTGCTCAACGCGCGCAGCGTGTTCGGGCCCTACATGTGGGCGCCCGTCGTCAACAACGTCGTCGCGATCGCCGGCCTCGTGGTCTACCTGCGCCAGTTCGGCGCGATGCCGACGAACCAGCTCACGGCCGCGCAGTTCGGCGCCGACCGCATCGTGCTGCTCGGCGCGACGGCGACGCTCGGCGTCGCGCTGCAGGCGATCGTGCTGGTCGTGCCGCTCTGGCGGGCCGGGTTCCGCTACCGGCCCCGGTGGGGCCTGGCCGGCCTGGGTGGCGCGACGCGGATGGGCGGCTGGACGTTCGCCGCGCTCGCCGTCGGGCAGGTGGGGTTCCTCGCCGTCTCGAACGTCGCCGCCGCGGCCGGTGCGCGCGGCGACGCCGCGGGCTCGATCTACGCGGACAACGCGACCTACCAGCTCGCGTTCACCGTGTTCATGCTGCCGCAGTCGCTCGTCGTGGTCTCGCTCGTCACCGCGATGTTCACCCGGCTGTCGGAGAAGGCCGCGGCGCGCGACCGGTTCGGGGTGCGCAGCGACCTCTCCTTCACGATGCGCACGGTGAGCGTCTTCACGGTCATCGCGACCGCCGTCGTGATCCTCGGCGCGCACGACCTGGCCAACCTCATCACGCTCGGCAGCCAGGAGGCCGACCGGGTGAGCCAGCTCTCCCACGTGATCGTCGGGCTCGCCGTCGGGATCCCCGCCCTCGGGCTGTGGAGCGCGGTGCAGCGCGTCTACTACGCCTACGAGGACGCCCGGTCGCTGTTCTGGATCCAGGTCGTCATGGCCGTCGTCGTCGCCGGCGGGTCGTTCGCCGGGATGCTCCTGCTCTCACCGTCGACCTGGGTGGTCGGCGCCGCCCTGGCGATCGCCGCGTCGTACGTGCTCGGGTCCGTGATCGGCTACCTCGGGCTGCGCCGGCACCTGCCGAGCATCGACGGCGCGCGCGTCTTCCGCACGCACCTGCGGCTCGTGCTCGCCGTCGTGCCGCCCGTGGTGGTCGGGGTGCTGCTCGGCATCGTGTGGACGGGTGGCTCCCTCGCCGTCTCGGCGGTCCGGCTGATGCTCCTCGCGCTCGTGATGGGCGCCGCGTACCTCGCGACCGGCCGCGCGCTGCGGATCTCGGAGGTCAGCGGGCTCATGGACCGGGCGGCGCGCCTGCTGGCGCGCGTCGGTCCCCTGACCGACCGGCTGCGTACCATGGTCTCGGCGCGAACGTCTCGCGCGGGGACGACCGAACGGGGTGCGGTGACCCAGCTGGGGTACGACGCGGTGGCCGTGGGCCTGCTGCTCGCCGACCGTTACCGCGTGGACCAGCAGGTCGACTCCGCGATCCCCGGGATCGCCGCCTGGCAGGGTCGCGACACCATCCTCGAGCGCCGCATCGACGTCCTGTCCGTGGCCCCCGAGCGCGCGAACGCGGTGCTCGACGGTGCGCGTCGCGCCTCGCTGCTGTCCGACCCGCGCCTGCCGAAGGTGCTGCGCGTCGGCGAGCACGAGGGCACCGGGTACGTCGTCCTCGAGCCGTTCGCCGCGCGCACGCTCGCGCAGGTGCTCGACGGCGGAGGTCACCTGCCGCCCGACGTCGCCCGGTCGATCGCGGGCGAGGTCGCCAGCGCCCTGGAGACGGGGCGTCGCCGCGGTGTCCACCACCTCGGTCTCGTGCCCGAGCTCGTCGGGTTCACGAGCACCGGTGGCGTCCGGGTCGCCGGCCTCGGCCTCGTCGGGCCCGCGGGCGGGCTCGCCCCCAGCTCCACCGAGGCGGCCCGCGCCGACGCGCGCGCCGTGGCCGACCTCTACGCGACCATGACCGGCGCGGACGCGGCGCCCGTGGCCGACGGCGAGCTGCACACCGCGTCGAACGTCGTCGTCGCGCTCGCGCCGTGGGCCGCCGTGCCGCCGCTCGCCGAGCTCGGTGCGCTCGCCGCGCCCGCCGCCGGGGGCGGCGCCCCCGATCCGGCCGCTGAGACCCCCGCTCCCGGTCGCCCCGCCGAACCCTCGTCAGGGCGCCCGACGGCGGACCTCGCCGTCGGCACGCCGCTCGCCGGGGCGGTGGTCGGGTCCGTCGTGGAGCCCGAGCACGACGCCGACCTCGCCGAGCTGGCGTCCCTCGAGGGCGACGAGGTCGCCGTGGCCGACGTGACCGCGGGTGGCATCGGCGCTTCCGGCGCCGAGGATGCCGAGGATCTCGAGGGTGTCGCCGGCGCCGCGGGAGAGCCCGGCGATGCCGCGGTCTCGACGGCGAGCGACGACGACGAAGAGCTGCGCGAGCTCGCGGCGGTCGACGGCGCGCTCGTGGACGAGACCGCGAGCTTCGGCGGCGCGTGGCAGCCGGCCATGAACGACCTGTCCGCTCCCCCGACCTTCGGCGCGGTGCTCGCCGGCTCGGACGCTGCGGGGGCCGCTGGTGCTGCTGGCGCTGCGACCCCGACCGAGCAGACCGCGGGTGCCACCGACGACCCGACCACGGCGCCGTCCACCGTCGCGGCGGCTGGTGCCGGGCTCGCGGGGGTGGGCGCCGCCGTCGCCGGCTGGCTGCGTCGCCTGGACGCCGCCGTGCCCGCCGCCGAACGGCCCGCCCGCGAGGGCGGGACCGGTGCCGAGGGCGCGGCCGGCACGGACGCGTCCGCCCCGGGCGACCCCTCCCCGGCAGCCTCCGGCGCCACGGCCGCGCCCGTGACCCCGCCGGCACCCGTCGCCGACTCCTCGGCGTGGACGGTGCACCCGGGCGAGGGCATCGCGAAGCCGCCGGCTGCGTTCGACGAGGCGATCGGGCAGTGGGTCGACAACGAGGCGCCGGGCGAGCCGGCCGCTCTCGACGGCGTCGCCACGGCACGGCACGGCAGCGGCGCGGCGGTCGCCGCCGCGCTCGCGTGGTTCCAGGGTCGCCGTGAGGTCTGGGGCGAGCAGCGTGCGGCCGCGGCCGAGCGCCGGGAGCTCGAGCGGGCCGAGCGTGAGAAGGCCGCCGCGGAGCAGGCCGAACGCGACCGCGTGGCAGCGGCCGAGCGCGCCGAGCGTGACGAGCAGGAGCGGATCGCCGCCGAGCAGGCAGCGCACGAGCAGGCCGAGCGGGACGAGGCTGCCGCCGCCGAGCTCGCGGCCGCTCCGCCCGCGGCTGCCCCCGACCCGGCGCCCGAGTGGGTCCCGACCGGGTCGGCGACCACCGTCCTCCCGGGCGAGCCCGTGGCGCCCACCCGGGCGATGCCTGCCGTCGCTCCGGGCGCGTCCGAGGGCGCCGGCGCAGCGCCTGCTCCCACGCCCACGCCTGTGCCCGAGGCCCCGGTGCCGCCCGCGCGGCCGGCCGACGACCGCGCCGAGCGGGACGCGGCCGCCTACCAGGTGCCCGTCCGCCGCCGCGGCACGTGGGGCACCATCAACGCCACGCCGTTCGTGCTGCTGCTCGTCCTGGCGGGCGTGGTGTGGGTGTTCTTCGCGGCCATCGGCTCGCTCGTCGACGCCGCGCGGAGCGGCGTGTCGGACGAGACTCCCACCCCGGCGCCCAGCCCCAGCCCGACGGCCGAGGCCGGCCCCGGATCGGACCCGTTCTCGGCCGGCGTGCTCGAGGCCGCCTCCGACGCCGCTGCCGGCACCACGACGCACGCCGCGAGCGAGCTCACCCCCGGGCACGAGCCCGGCCCCGCCGACCTGCCGGCCTGGCTCACCTCGTTCTGACCGCCACGCGCGAGGCCGGCCCGACGGCCGCCGGCCGCGCCGCTCGGGAATGCGCGCGACCTAGAATCGGTTCTCGTGCATGCCCGGCCCGTTCCGGCCGGCGACCCGAGGAGACAGCCCCACCATGACCGACACCCCCGTCGAGACCCCCGTGCGCGACGTCGTCATCATCGGCTCCGGCCCCGCCGGCTACACGGCCGCCGTGTACGCCGCGCGAGCGAGCCTGCAGCCGATCGTCTTCGCGGGCAGCGTGACGGCCGGTGGGGCGCTCATGAACACCACCGAGGTGGAGAACTTCCCGGGCTTCCCCGAGGGCGTCATGGGTCCCGACCTCATGGAGCACATGAGCGCGCAGGCCGAGCGGTTCGGCGCGGACATCCGCTACGAGGACGTCGCGTCCGTCGAGCTCGCGGGCGACGTCAAGGTCATCACCACGGCCGACGGCGACGTCGAGCGCGCCCGCACCGTCATCCTCGCCACCGGCTCGGCCTACCGCGAGCTGGGGCTGCCGGACGAGAAGCGGCTGTCCGGCCGCGGCGTCTCCTGGTGCGCGACCTGCGACGGGTTCTTCTTCCGCGAGCAGCACATCGTCGTCGTCGGCGGCGGTGACTCCGCGATGGAGGAGGCGACCTTCCTCACCCGGTTCGCGAGCAAGGTCACCGTCGTGCACCGCCGCGGCGAGCTGCGCGCGTCCAAGATCATGGCCGAGCGGGCGCAGGCCGACCCGAAGATCTCCTTCGCCTGGTACAGCGAGATCGCTTCGATCCAGGGCGCGGACAAGGTCACCTCGGTCACGCTGCGCGACGTGCGCACGGGCGAGGAGCGCGAGCTCGACGCGACCGGAGTCTTCGTCGCGATCGGGCACCTGCCCCGCACGGAACTCGTCGCGGGCCAGGTCGACCTCGACGAGGCCGGCTACATCCGCGTCGCGCACCCCACCACCGAGACCAGCCTGCCGGGCGTGTTCGCGGCGGGCGACGCCGTCGACCACCTCTACCGGCAGGCCATCACGGCCGCGGGCACGGGCTGCTCGGCCGCGCTGGACGCGGAGCGCTACCTGGCCGCGCTCGACGCCGGTCAGGACCCCGCAGAGGACCCGCTGCTCGCCGTCGACGGCGCACCCGGGCCCTTCGGAGACCAGGACGGGACGCTCGCGGGCGTACGCTGACCCACCGAGGGACCGCCGTCGCGGTCCCCGCGCGCCCCGCCGGTCCGCACCGGCGCGCCTCGGCCCAGGGCGCGGCCTCGTTCCCGACGTGCGGAGAGTGATGTGAGCATCATCAGCGACGTGACCGACGCGACCTTCGCGGAGGAGGTCCTGGCTCACGACGGCGTGGTCCTCGTCGAGTTCTGGGCGGCCTGGGCCGGCCCGTGCCGGCAGCTGCAGCCCGTCGTCGAGGAGCTCGCACGCGAGCTGTCCGGGAGCGTCAAGGTCGTGAAGGTGGACACCGAGGAGAGCCCCGAGGTCGCCCACCGGTACCGGATCTCCTCGATCCCGACGCTGCTCGTGGTGCGCCGCGGTGAGGTCGTGGCCACGCTGCTCGGCTCGCGCTCCAAGGCCGCGATCCGCGAGACGCTCGCCGGCATCGCGGCGGCGTGAGGGGAAGTCGATGACGTCGCACCAGCCGACCGGGTCCACCGGTCCGAGCGGTCCCACCGGAACCGTCGTGCCTGCCGCGTCCACCGGGACGCGGCTGGACCCCTGGTACGGGTCGTACTCCGCCCGCACCCACGGGATGCGCGCGTCCGAGATCAGGGCGCTGTTCGCCGTCGCGAACCGGCCCGAGGTGGTCTCGCTCGCGGGCGGGATGCCGAACATCGCCGACCTGCCGATGGGCCGCTTCGCGGACACCGTCGCCGACCTCCTGCGCACGCGCGGCACGCGCGCGCTGCAGTACGGCTCCGGCCAGGGCGAGCCGGAGCTGCGGACCCAGATCACCGAGGTCATGGCGCTGGAGCAGATCAACGCGCACCCGGACGACGTCGTGGTGACCACCGGCTCGCAGCAGGCGCTCGACCTCGTGGCGCGGATCTTCCTCGATCCGGGCGACGTCGTGGTGGCCGAGGCGCCGAGCTACGTCGGCGCGCTGGGGGTCTTCCGCGCCTACGAGGCCGACGTGGTGCACACACCGATGGACGCCGACGGGCTCGTGCCGGAGGCCCTCGACGAGCTGCTCACCCGGCTCGCCGCTCAGGGCCGGCGCGCCAAGCTGCTTTACACCGTGCCGAACTTCCACAACCCGGGCGGGGTCACGCTCTCGCTCGAGCGGCGCCCGCGGGTGGTCGAGGTGGCGCGCCGGCACGGCGTGCTCATCCTCGAGGACAACCCCTACGGCCTGCTCGGCTTCGACGGCGACCCGCTCCCGGCGCTCGCCTCGTTCGCGCCCGACGACGTCGTCTACCTCGGCTCGTTCTCCAAGACGTTCGCGCCCGGGTACCGCCTCGGCTGGGCGCTCGCGCCGCACGCCGTACGCGAGAAGCTCGTGCTCGCGAGCGAGTCGGCCATCCTGTGCCCGTCGGTCGCCGCCCAGCTCACGGTCTCGGCCTACCTCACGCAGTTCGACTGGCGTGCGCAGGTCAAGGAGTACCGCCTCATGTACGCCGAGCGCCGCGACGCCATGGTCGGCGCGCTCGCCGAGCACCTCCCGACCTGCTCGTGGACGACGCCGGAGGGCGGCTTCTACGTGTGGCTGCGCCTTCCGGACGGCCTCGACTCGCGCGAGATGCTGCCGCGCGCCGTCACCTCGCTCGTCGCGTACGTGCCGGGCACCGCGTTCTACGCCGACGGGCAGGGCAGCACGCACCTGCGACTGTCCTACTGCTACCCCACGCCGGAGCGGATCGTCGAGGGCGTGCGGCGGCTGGCCGGCGTCGTGAACGCCGAGGCCGACCTCGTGCGCATGTTCGGCACAGCCGCCTCGCGCCCCCACGGCGTCGAGTCACCTGCCACCGGGACGCTGTGATGGCGCTCGTGGATCCCGACGTCGTCGCGGTGGACCCTGCCGAGGCGGCGGTACCACCGAGCTCGCCTGCAGCCGCGGCGGCCTCTCGGACGGAGGCTCGCTCCCGCCCGCTCGAGGTGCTCGTCCTCGCGGGCGGCCTGTCCCACGAGCGGGACGTCTCGCTGCGCTCGGGTCGCCGGGTCGCCGACGCACTCGAGGACGCGGGCGTGTCCGCGACCGTGACCGACGTCGACTCCGACCTGCTGCCCACGCTCGATCGCCTGCGCCCCGACGTGGTGTGGCCGCTCCTGCACGGCTCGACCGGCGAGGACGGCTCGATCCGCGACCTCCTGGAGCTCGTCGGCGTGCCCGCCGTCGGCACCGGTTCCGCGGGCTCGCGCATCGCCTGGAGCAAGCCGGTCTCGAAGACCATCCTCGCCCGCGCGGGCGTCGCGACGCCGGAGAGCGCCACGCTGCCCGCCTCGGTGTTCCGGGAGGTGGGCGCCCGCGCCGTGCTGGACCGCGTCGTCGACCGCCTCGGGCTGCCGCTCGTGGTCAAGCCGGCCAAGGGCGGTTCGGCGCTCGGGGTGAGCGTGGTGACCGACGTCGACGCGCTGCCCCAGGCCATGGTCACGTGCTTCTCCTACGGCGAGGTCGCGCTCATCGAGCGCGCCGCCGTCGGGACCGAGCTGGCGGTGTCCGTGGTGGACCTCGGCGAGGGTCCCGTCGCGCTCCCGCCCGTCGAGATCGTCGTCGAGGACGGCATCTACGACTTCGACGCGCGGTACAACGCCGGCCGCACCGAGTTCTACGTGCCGGCTCGGGTGCCCGCGGAGCACGCGCGCGCGGCGCAGGACGCCGCCGTCACCGCGCACCGGGTGCTCGGCCTGCGCGGCCTGTCCCGGACCGACCTCATCGTCGACGACGACGGCGTGCCCTGGTTCCTCGAGGTGAACAGCGCGCCGGGCATGACGGAGACGTCCCTGCTGCCGCTGGCGGCCGAGGCCGCCGGTTACGCCCTGCCGGACCTGTACCGCGCGATCGTCGAGCACGCACTGCGCGGCTGACTCCGCGTCCTGGTGGGCCGGGACGCCCCGGCGGGCCCCGCCGTCGTGCTCAGGACGACGCGGCCGACTCCCCCGGTGCGAGCGACTCGAGGATCCGGTCGAGGTCCTCGGCGCTGGCGAACTCGATGGAGATCCGGCCCTTGCGCTGACCCATCGCGATCTTCACGCGGGTGTCCCAGCGGTCCGACAGGCGACGGCCGAGATCCTCCAGCACCGCGGAGCCCTGGCTGGCGCGCGGCCGACGACGCAGCTCGGGTCGCAGCGGCTCGTCATCCTCGCCCAGCGCGACGATCTCCTCGGTCGCCCGCACGCTGAGGCCCTCGGCCACGATCCGGTGGGCGAGGTGCTCCATCGAGGTGGCGTCGGACAGTCCGAGGAGCGCGCGGGCGTGGCCCGCCGACAGCACGCCGGCGGCGACCCGTCGCTGCACGGCGGGCGGAAGGCGAAGCAGGCGCAGCGTGTTGGAGATCTGCGGTCGCGAGCGGGCGATGCGCGTGGCGAGCTGCTCGTGGGTGCACTCGAAGTCCTCGAGGAGCTGCTGGTAGGCGGCGGCCTCCTCGAGCGGGTTGAGGTTCGCGCGGTGCAGGTTCTCCAGCAGCGCGTCGCGCAGCAGATCGGTGTCCGCGGTCTCGCGGATGATCGCGGGGACGTGGTCCAGACCGGCCGCCTGCGTCGCACGCCACCGCCGCTCGCCCATGACGAGCTCGTAGTGGTCGCCGACGGGGCGCACCACGATCGGCTGGAGTACCCCCACCTCGCGGATCGAGGCGGCCAGCTCGGCGAGGTCGTCCTCGTCGAAGACCGTGCGCGGCTGGTTCGGGTTGGGCACGACCGAGCCGACCGGTAGCTCTGCGAAACGCGCGGGAACGTCGCGAAGCCCTGTCGAACTGGTGTCCGACTCATCTCCTTCTGGAGCATCGTTGCGTGAGACAGAGGGCGCGGTACGGCGACTCGTGACCTCGGGGTGCGGGGTCTGCGGGGTCGCGACACCCTCCTCCGAGTCGACCGCGGCGCGCAGCTCGGCGTTGGCCGCGGTGGCGCCCGGCCGGTGGTTCGGCTCGGGCCGCTCCGTCCGCTCGTCGTTCGTCGTGGTGTCCGCACCCGGCCCGGCGTCGTTCGTCGTGGTCGCCGCACCTGGGTGCGCCACCGGGTGTTCGAGGTGCGAGTGCGCGATGCCGTGCTCGTCGTCGACGTCGGCGCGCAGCTCGGACGCGCTCCGCTCGTTCTCGTCCGAGTGGGTGGTGCTCCGGTGTGCCGTCTGGTCCGGGAAGAAGACGTCGACAGGGCGTGCTGCGGTCGGCGAGGTCGGGATGAGGGCGCCGAGCCCTCGGCCGAGTCCAGTGCGTCGTCGTTCGCTCATGCGATCCTCCTGGCCTCACGTGTGCTGAGCTCGCGGGCGGCCTGCGCGTAGGCGAGGGCACCCGATGAGCTGGGGTCGTACTGGATCACGGTCTGCCCGTAGCTAGGCGCCTCGGAGATGCGCACCGAGCGGGGGATCACCGTGGGGAGCGTCTGCTCGGGGAAGTGGCCGCGGACCTCCATCGCGACCTCGCGGGCGAGGTTCGTCCTGGTGTCGCTCATCGTGAGCAGGATCGTCGAGACCTCGAGCGCGGGGTTGAGGTGCTCCTTGATGAGGTCGATGTTGCGGAGCAGCTGGCTCAGGCCCTCCAGCGCGTAGTACTCGCACTGGATCGGGATCAGCACCTCGGCGGCCGCGGTGAACGCGTTCACGGTGAGGAGGCCGAGGCTGGGCGGGCAGTCGATGAAGACGTAGTCCAGGCGCGGCAGCCCGTTCTCGGCTCGATGGACGAGATAGCTGCGCAGCGCGGTCCGGAGGCGTGTTTCACGTGAATCCACCGACACGAGCTCGATCTCGGCGCCCGAGAGGTCGATCGTGGCCGGGACACAGAGCAGGTTGGGGGCGAAGGTGCTGTCCCGCACGACCTCGTGCATCGCCGCCTCACCCAGGAGCACGTCGTACAGCGACACGGCGTCCCGGTCGTGCTCGACCCCGAGCGCCGTCGACGCGTTGCCCTGGGGATCGTTGTCGATCACGAGCACCTGCTGGCCGGCCCGTGCCAGCGCCGCGGCAATGTTGACTGCGGTGGTCGTCTTGCCCACGCCGCCCTTCTGGTTCGCCACCGTCAGCACGCGTGTTTGCGACGGAGGTTCGAACGTCACGCCGCTGAGGGAGATCTTGCGGCGGGTGTCCACCGCCAGCTGCGCTGCCAGTGGGGTGTCCGCATCGAAGTCGGGCACGGACGAGAGCTGGGCTGCGCGGCGCTCCTCGTCGGGGAGCGGCAGAGGTGACGTCACGGAACGACCTTTCGTAGACCGCCTCAAGCCTACGTGCTGGCCAGGGCTCGCCCGCCCACGACACCCGTTTCACGTGAAACGCCACGGCGGGCGCGCACGCCCGCCGTGGCGCCCCTCAGTTCGGCACACCCGCGGATGCGATGGGCCGCTGGCTGCGTTCCCACACGAGCGACTCTTTGCCGGCGCGACGACCGCTCGAGTTGGGCCGCTCGATGCGAGCGCGCACGTCGGGGCACCGCGGGGCATGTGCCCGGGCCCAAGCGCGCGGCGGCACGGTCGCGCGCACATGCCGCTGGTTGGCCCCGCGCACGCTCGAACCGCCACGGCGAAGGGCACCGACGACTCTGCGCAACTGCCGAGTGTGGTCCTTCAGGTCGGCGGGTGCGCGCCGGCCGGTTTCGTCACTGGTTCGGTCGCATCGATCGACACCGGGGCGGCTGAGCGGTGGGGTGCGGGCCCGCCCGTTCGGAGCCAGTGATGTTCGCGTACTGACGGCCGCGTCCGTTGCGCGGATGGGACACCAAGCCGAGGTCGTGCGCGCGCCGTTTCACGTGAAACCTGTCGTGCGGCCGTGGTGGCTTGACGCGGGAGGTCTGCTGCCTGCCGCTCTGTTCGACAGCACGAGCGCGGATCACCCGATCGCACACGTGGCATGACGGACAACCACCCGCGCGACCCTCGCGCGACCAGTGTCTGCTGGTACCCCGATGTCGCGGAGCTACTCGTCGCGCCGCGTGACGAGGGTCGGTGTTTCACGTGAAACAGCCGTCTTGCGGAGCCGACGCAGAGCGTCGTGCCTCCGGTTCTGACCCGGTTCGACCAGCACCCTCGGACGCTTCTGCGTCAGCCTGCAGCTGCGAACCGTCGCCGCCCGTCCACCTCCTGTGCCGCCTCGAAACAGATCGGCATCCGCACGCCGTCCGAACTCAACGGTCCGAGCGCGGAGGCCCGCCGGTCGCACACCCCACGGCGGATGAGCAGCTACACGATCGGCTGCTGCCGATGCAGCTGTCTTCCCCGCCTTGAGTGGCGCGATGCTCCATCGTACGCGTGTACCTATCTCGGACACTGAACGCAAGAGAGCCGCTGCAGAACCGGGTTCAGGATCCGTCCGTGAGCGGGTGGCGGCGGAGGCGGGTCTGCAGCAGCCGGCGCTCGGCGTCGTTGCTGGTCAAGGCCAACGCCTGCCGGTCGGCGGCCGCGGCCTCCGCGGGTCGACCCAGGAGCCGGAGCAGCTCCGCGCGCGTCGCGTGCAGCAGGTGGTAGCCGGCGAGGTGAGCACCGAGCGCCTCCACCTCGGCCAGCGCGCGTTCGGCCTGACCGGGACCCAGCTGAGCGAGTGCGATCGACGCGTTCAGCCGCACCACGGGCGAAGGGTCGATGTCGGTGAGGAGCCCGTAGAGCGTGGCGATCTGTCGCCAGTCCGTCTGTGACCACGAGGGCGCCTCGGCGTGACACATCGCGATCGCCGCCTGCAGCTGGTACGGCCCGGGCGAGCGCAGGGCGGCGGCGCGCTGCAGATCCTTGCCGGCCTGGTCGATCGCGCGGCGGTCCCACAGGGAACGATCCTGGTCGCGCAGCAGGACCAGCTCGCCGCGCGCGGTGAAGCGCGCCGCGGCTCGCGCATGCTGCACCGCGAGCAGCGCGGACAGGCCCCATGCCTCCGCCTTCCGTGGCAGGCTCCGCGCGACGACTCCGGCCAGCCACACCGCGTCCGCGCCCAGGTCGCGATCCTCCGAACCCCCGGCGGAGGCGACGTACGCCTCGTTGTACGTGAGGTAGACCACAGCGAGCACATCCGGCAGTCGGCCATCGACGTCGTCGGGGACCCTGAGGTCGATCCCGGTCGCGACGATCTTGCGCTTGGCCCGCACGATCCGCTGCGCGAGGGTCGACTCGTTGACGAGGAACGCGCGAGCGATCTGCGGTGTGGTCAGGCCCATCACGGCGCGCAGTGTCAGGGCCAGGCGCACCTCGGGCGCCAGCGCGGGGTGCGCACACGCGAACAGCAGCGGCAACCGGTCATCCGCATCGACTCCGACGGCCTCGTCCGCGGCCGGCACTGCCTCCTCCGTCGTCGCCGCCAGGCGCTCCGTCACCTGGCGCCGCCGACCTCGCCCGCGCAGCAGGTCGAGGGCGTTGCGCTGGGCCGCCGTCGTCAGCCACGCCGCAGGGTTGCGGGGAGGGCCGTCACGACGCCACTGCGTCACCGCCTCCAGCAGCGCGCCCTGCACCGCCTCCTCGGCGACGTCGAAGTCGCCGAAGCGGCGGTACAGGGCGGTGACGAGGCGGCCCGTCTCCTCGCGGGCGACGGCCGCCAGCGTCGCGTCGGCGCCGCTCACTCGAACTGGCTGTAGTCCACCACCATCGGGCGAACCTCCACCGCCACCCCGGGCAGCTCCAGTCCGGGCCACGTCCTGGCCACGGCGAGCGCCGCGTCCATGTCGGGCACCTCGATGACGCTGAATCCGCCGATCACCTCCTTCGCCTCGTTGAACGGTCCGTCGACGACGACGCCACCGGTCCTGACCGTGGTCGCCGTCTCGACGGGCTGCAGCTCGGCGCCCGAGTCGCTGATCACGGCGGCGTGCTCGCCGAACCAGCCGTAGATCCGACCGTAGACGTCCTGGGCCTGCTCCTGCGTCACGTCCGCCGCCTGCGACGGGTCGCTCGTGAACATCAGCACGTACTTCATGGGGAGTCCTTCCTCGTGGGTGGGTCCTTCACCTGTACGTCGCCGGTCGGGTGCGGAAATCGACAGCCGGGTCGCAGCAGATCTCGCGGGCCCTCAGGGCAGGAGCGCCAGGCGCCCTTCCACGCCCGCGGCTTGGCCGACAGTGTGGCGCACGGGCACGCTCGGCGCGAGGGCGCGTGGTCACGCGATTTCACGATACTGTGAAGCCGTGAATCCACCTGATGCGCCACTCTACGAGATCAAGGCCAACCTGTTCCGCGCCCTCGCCCATCCCGTCCGCGTGCGCGTGCTCGAGATCCTTGCCGCGTCGCCGCAGGAAGTCGCCGTCGCCGACCTCCTCACGACGCTCGGCCTGGAACCGTCCCACCTCTCCGGTCATCTCGCCGTGCTGCGGCGCCACGACGTCGTGACCTCCCGCCGGGTCGGCTCCACCGTCTACTACCGGCTGGGCCACCCTGCGGTGGCGGACGTCCTCGCGAGCGCCCGGGTCTTCCTCCACGACACGCTCGCCACGGCGGCGCAGCGGCTCGACGCAGCACGCGACCTTCCGCCGGTCGGCCGATGACCGCGGCCACGACGGCGTCGGCGACGAGCAGCGTCGCCCGGCACCTGCGCACGCTTCTGCCGGGACGGGCCGACCTCGCGCCCGTGCGGACCTCGTGGCGGCGCGACCTGCTCGCGGGGGTGACCGTCGCCGTCGTCGCCCTGCCGCTCGCGCTGGGGTTCGGCATCAGCTCCGGGATGGGCGCCGCGGCCGGACTGGTGACGGCCGTCGTGGCCGGTGTCGTCGCCGCCGTCCTCGGCGGCTCGCACGTCCAGGTGTCCGGTCCGACCGGCGCGATGGCCGTGATCCTCGCCCCGATCGTCGCCGCGCACGGGACGGCCGGCGTCGTGACGATCTCGGTCATGGCCGGGATCGTGCTCGTGCTCGCCGGGCTCGCGCGGCTCGGCCGGATCGTCGTCTACATCCCGTGGCCCGTCATCGAGGGGTTCACCGCCGGGATCGCGGCGATCATCTTCCTCCAGCAGGTGCCCCTCGCTCTCGACGTCACCGTCACCGGCGGGGAGCGCCCGCTCGCCGCGGCGCTCGACGCCGTCGGGCAGGCGGGCCTCGCGCAGAGCGGCACTGCCCTCGGCGTCACGGTCGGCGTCATCCTCGTCATCGAGCTGTGTCGTCGACTCCCGGGCAACGTCGCCGGCGCGCTCGTGGCGGTCGGGCTCGCGACGGGTGCCGCCCAGGTGCTGCACCTCGACATATCCCGGATCGGCGCCCTGCCCACGTCGCTGCCGGCGCCGTCGCTCGGCGTCGTCGACCCGGCAACCCTGGCGGGCCTCGCGGGGCCTGCGCTCTCGGTGGCGGCCCTCGCGGCCATCGAGTCGCTGCTGTCGGCACGCGTCGCCGCCGGCATGGCGCCGACCGGGCGGCCGCTCCCGGACCGCGAGCTCGTGGGCCAGGGCATGGCCTCCATCGCGTCCGGCGTCTTCGGCGGCATGCCCGCGACCGGCGCCATCGCGCGCACGGCGGTCAACGTGCGGGCGGGCGCGCAGAGCCGGCTCGCCGCCGTCGTGCACGCGCTGTGCCTCGCGCTCGTCGTGCTGGTCGGCGCGGGCCTCGCCTCGCTCATCCCGCTGGCCGCACTCGCCGGAGTGCTCATCGCGACGGCGTTCCGGATGGTCAACGTGCGCGAGGCGACCACTCTGCTGCGGCTGGGCCGCGGACCCGCGCTCACGTTCCTCGTCACCATCGTGTGCACCGTGGCGCTCGACCTCATCACCGCCGTAGAGGTGGGGATCGTCCTCGCGGGGTTCTTCGCGCTGCGACGGATGGCGTCGACCTCACGCGTGGAGCGCGAGGCGCTGCCGGGACCCGCCTGCCCGGGCGACGAGCACATCTCCCTGCTGCGTCTGGACGGCTCCCTGTTCTTCGGTGCCGCCGACCGCGTGCTCGACGAGATCGCCGACTCCCGCGCCTGGGTGGTGATCCTGCGGCTGTCCCAGGTCAACCTGCTCGACTCCACCGGGGCCCACCGCCTCATGGAGCTCATGACCCAGCTCGAGGCACGCGGCATCACGGTCCTCATCAAGGGCATCCGTCCGGAGCACCACGACACGGCGCTGCGCGCCGGTGTGCTCGGTGCGCTGCGCCACCAGGCGCACCTCTTCGAGGAGCTGCCGCCCGCCGTCGAGCACGCCCGTGACCACGTCCGGCGCGAGCTCGCACACCGGCCTACCACCGTGGACCGCGCGCTCTGACCAGACGCGAGGACTCCGAACGGCCCGACGGCGAAGGAGGGCTCAGCGCCCGCCCACGCGCCGGATCTCGACCACCCGGGTGACGTCACCGTCGCCCAGGACGTCGACGTCGTGCACGACCCCCGCGCCCGCGCCGAGGCGGCGCAGCGTGGACCCCGCGGCCTCGAGCTCGGCGGCGGCGCGCTGACCCTTCATGGCGAGCAGGGCGCCCCCGGGTGCGACGAGCGGCCAGGTCCACGTCACGAGCTTGTCCAGGGCGGCGACGGCGCGTGCCGTCACCGCGTCGAACCGCGCCTTGCCGTGCAGCTCCTGCGCCTGACCCTGCACCACCGAGACGTTGGTCAGTGACAGCTCGGCTGCGACGAGCTCGAGCCACTCCACCCGGCGCTCCATGGGCTCGATGAGCGTGACGGTGAGGTCCGGCCGCACGGCGGCCAGCACGACTCCCGGGAGGCCGGCTCCCGACCCGACGTCGGCGACGCTGCCCGACCCGGGCAGGTAGGGCAGGACCGCAGCGGAGTTCAGCACGTGCCGCGTCCAGAGGCGTCCGAGCTCACGCGGGCCGACGAGCCCACGCTCCTCGCCGTGGCGGCGCAGCAGCTCGTAGTAGGCGACGCACGCGTCGTAGCCGGCACCGAGGACCTCGCGGGAGCCGGGGGTGGCCTCGGGCTCGGACTCCGCCGCTTCCGTCGCGGACACGTCAGGCCGGGCGGATGACGACCCGGCGCGCCGGCTCGACACCCTCGGAGTCGCTCACCAGGCCCGCCGCCGCCACCCAGTCGTGGACGATCTTGCGCTGGTAGGGGTTCATCGCGTCGAGCGCGACCGACTCCCCGGAGGACTTCACGTGCTCGACCGCCTCGGCGGCCACCTTCTCCAGGGCCTCGCGCTGACGCGCGCGGAACCCGGCGACGTCGAGCATGAGCCGGCTGCGCTCGCCGGTGCGGGCCTGCACGGCCAGCCGCGTGAGCTCCTGCAGGGCGTCGAGCACCTCGCCGTCCTCGCCCACGAGTCGGTCCAGCGCACCCGGCGCCTCCTCGGAGACGATCTCGACCGCCGCGCGGCCGTGCTCGACGCCGAGGTCGATGTCGCCGTCGAGGTCCGCGATGTCGAGCAGCTCCTCGAGGTAGTCGGCGGCGATCTCGCCCTCCTCCTCGAGTCTCGTGGGGGCAGGAGTGTCCTGGTTCGTCATGTCGTTCTCCGGGGGTCTGCGAGGTTCTCGTGTCCTGCGGTGGGCGCCGGCGTCACCTGAGGGGCGACGGCGCGGCGTGCTGCGTCGGCGTCGATGCCGGGGTCAGCGCTTGCGCTTCGTTCTCTTGCCGGGCGTCGGTGGCTCGTCCTCCAGGACGCTCCCCGAGCCGGACGAGCCGGACGAGTCCGAGCGGCCGGACGAGTCCGTCGTGCCCACGGGGGGCGGAGCGTCGGTGACGTCGTCGGGCACGCTCGCCACGCCGTCGGGCGCCGTGGACGACGGCGTGCCCAGCGGGCGGGGTGCGCCGGACTTCTTCGCCCGTGCCTTGCTCTTGGGCTGCTGACGCTGGCCGGAGACCGGACGCTCGTCCTCGAGCAACGCGGTGCCGCCGGCCCCGGTCGTGACGGCATCCGAGCTGCTCGACGTGCCCTTGCGCGCGGCCTTGCGGGCCATCCGCTCCTGGTACTTGCGCTCCGCCTCGGAGCCGGGCGCCGGCATGTTGCGGATGACGTAGAACTGCTGACCCATCGACCACAGGTTCGTGGTGGTCCAGTAGATGAGGACACCGATCGGGAAGTTCACGCCCGAGAATGCGAATACGAGCGGGAGGATGTACATCAGCATCTTCTGCTGACGGGCCATCGGGTTGTCCAGCGCCGCCGCCGGCATGTTCTTCATCGTCAGCTGGCGCTGCGTGGTGAACGTGGTCACCGACATCGCGACGATGAGGATCACCGCGACGATCCGCACCGCGGCGGTGGCGTCGGGCATGAGGAACCACGACGAGAGCGGCGCTCCGAGCAGCGTCGAGGCCTCGGCCTGCGATGCCAGCTCACGCGTGAGCGGACCGATATGGCTCTGCGTGCCCGCCGCGATCTCGTCCAGGGAGGAGAGCACGCGGAACAGGGCGAAGAAGATCGGGGACTGCGCGAGGATCGGCAGGCACGACGCGAACGGGTTGGTGCCCGCCTCGCGGTAGATGGCCATCATCTCCTGCTGCATGGCCTGCCGCGACGCCGGGTCGGTCTTGCCCTTGTACTTCTTCTGCAGCTTCTGGATCTCCGGCTGCACGATCTGCATCGCGCGCGACGCCCGGATCTGCCGCACGAAGAGCGGGATCAGCACGATGCGGATCACGATCACGAGCACCACGATCGAGAGCACCCAGGACAGGCCGCTCTCGTCCATGCCGATGAACGTGAAGGCCTTGTGGGCGAGGACCATGATCCACGCAACCACCCACATGATGGGGGAGAGGATCGTGTCGAACCAGTCCATCGTCTCTGCAGAGCTCCTGTCGGGAAGGGGTCGGGCACCAGGCCCGAGTCGAGGGTACGAGACCGGGGCAGCGGCGACGAATCACAGGGCGTGACCGGGCCGGGCCTGGCCGGCCGGTCAGGCGGGGCCGGGTGGCTCCGGCGTCGGTGCCGGGGTCGTCGGAGTCGTCGGAGTGGGAGCCTCGACCACCCCGTCCCAGCTTGCCCAGCGCTGGCCGCGCACCGGCACGTGATCGACGCCGCCGCGCGCCCACGGGTTGCACCGCAGCACCCGGTAGACCGCGAGCACGAACCCCACGGCGGCGCCGCGCGTGCGCAGCGCCTCGACGGCGTACGCCGAGCAGCTCGGGTAGAAGCGGCACCGCGGCGCGAGCCACGGCGACACGACGCCCTGGTAGAGGCGCACCAGCGCCACGAGCACGCGAGCGGCCGACGACGGCGTCGCGTCCTTGGTCTGCGACCGCACGCCTCGCACGTCCGACGGCGCACCCGCGTCGTGCGGTTCGCCGTCGGACGGGTGGGCGGTCGCGTGGGGCATCCGGTCCTGCGCCATGGTCACGACCGGTGCTCGCGCGGTGCGGACACCCCGGCCACAGTGCGAGGCGACGGGGAGACCGCCGACGGACGCCCGCTGCGCTGCGACGCTGCGGCGGCGCGACGCTCGGCCTGCCGCCACGCGGTGTCGAGGGAGTCGGCCAGCTCGACGCTCGACGCCGTCGCGCTCGCCGGGAGGGCGCGCACCACGAGGCGAGAACCGTCCGGGAGCCGATCGACGCGTGCGCGCACCAGATGACGCAGGCGCCGCTTGACCCGGTTGCGCACGACGGCCACGCCGACGCTCTTGGGGACGACGAAACCCACCAGGGCCGCAGCCGCTGGTGGGTCGTCGGACGTCCGCCCGGTGGAGTCAGGCAGGGCGAGGTGCACGACGAGGTGCGAGGACCCTGTCCGAGCCCCCCGGCGCACCGCGACGCGGAAGTCCTCGGACTCCCGCATCCGGTGCGCCGCGCTCAGCACGGCTCAGGCAGAGAGCTCGGAACGCCCCTTGCGACGGCGCGCCGACAGGATCGCGCGGCCGGCGCGGGTCCGCATCCGGAGACGGAAGCCGTGCACCTTGGCACGACGCCGGTTGTTCGGCTGAAAGGTCCGCTTGGTCACGGGGGTGCTCCCACTCATTGCTTGGTCGGTCGGGCGCGCCACGCCCGATCCGCGGAGCAGACCGGTGTGCGCGACGCCCGAAGCAGTGGCCCGCGCGCTCGCAAGCGCGATCTGGGCAGGACGGACGGCGCGCGTGTGGCGCGACTGAAGAACGGTACGCGGGTTCGCTGACCCGGTCAAATGACGCGCACAAATGACGCGCGCGCTTCCGCGGCTGCGCCCTGCCCGGGGCACAGCCGGCCGGGGCGCGCTCGCTATCATCGGACGCGCGACCCGGCCAGCCTGCCCGATGCCGGTGCGCTGCCACGGGCACGACACGCCCGTCCCACCCACATCCTTGTCCACAGCCTGTGGGTGCACGGACCGCCACGGGCCGGGAACAGGGGACACTAGGCCGATGACCTCAGCCGACGACGCCACGTCCGACGACCTCACGTTCCAGTGGGACGCCGCCGTCGGACACCTGCGCGGTTCGCTGGCGACGTCGCACCTCGCGTTCGTCCGGCAGTCGCGTCCGCTGGGCGTGCTCAACGGCACCCTCCTGCTGGCCGTGCCGAGCACCTACACCAAGGACTTCCTCGAGACCCGGGCGCGCGAGGAGATCCTCGACGCGCTCGCTGTCGCGTTCGGGCAGACGCTCACGTTCGCGGTGACGATCGACCCCTCGCTGCAGGAGAACGACCCGGCGCTCGGCGCGCCGGCGGGCTCGGCCGACGAACGCACGGACTCGACCTCCTCCGCTCGCCAGCTGCCCGAGACCCGGCACGAGCCCAGCCACCGGCGCCCGCCGTCGCACGACTTCTCGGCCACCCCGCCGCGGTCCCCGGCGCACCGCCTGGACGAGGCGTCGCGCAGCTCCGCGGACGACGGCGTGGTCCCCGCACCGCGGCGCCCCTCCGTCGCCGAGCCTGCTCCGGGCAACGACCCGGCTCGGCTGAACCAGGCGTACACGTTCGACACGTTCGTGACCGGGTCGAGCAACAGGTTCGCCAACGCCGCCGCGTTCGCCGTGGCGGAGGCCCCCGCCAAGGCCTACAACCCGCTCTTCATCTACGGCGACTCGGGCCTCGGCAAGACGCACCTCCTGCACGCGATCGGTCACTACGCCCAGCGGCTCTACCCCGGCATCCGGGTGCGCTACGTGAACTCCGAGGAGTTCACGAACGACTTCATCAACTCCATCCGGGACGACAAGGCCGAGTCGTTCCAGCGCCGCTACCGGAGCGTGGACGTCCTCCTCATCGACGACATCCAGTTCCTGCAGGGCAAGAAGGAGACGATGGAGGAGTTCTTCCACACCTTCAACTCCCTGCACAACGCGACGAAGCAGGTCGTCATCACGTCCGACGTCGCGCCCAAGCACCTGGACGGGTTCGCCGACCGGATGCGCAGCCGGTTCGAGTGGGGTCTCCTCACCGACATCCAGCCGCCCGACCTCGAGACCCGCATCGCGATCCTGCGCAAGAAGGCCGGCCGCGAGCACCTGTCCGCACCCGACGACGTGCTCAGCTACATCGCGTCGCGCATCTCGACGAACATCCGCGAGCTCGAGGGTGCGCTGATCCGCGTCACGGCGTTCGCGAACCTCAACGGTCAGCCGGTGGACCTGCCGCTCGCCGAGATGGTGCTCAAGGACCTCATCACCGACGACGGCGACACCGAGATCACGCCCGCGGCGATCATGGCGCAGACGGCGACCTACTTCGGCGTCTCGATCGACGCGCTCTGCAGCGCCGATCGCACCCGGGTGCTCGTGAATGCCCGGCAGATCGCGATGTACCTGTGCCGAGAGCTCACCGACCTCTCGCTGCCCAAGATCGGCCAGATCTTCGGCGGCCGCGACCACACCACCGTCATGCACGCCGACCGGAAGATCCGCGAGCTCATGGCGAAGAACCGTGCGACGTTCACGCAGGTCACGGAGCTGACGAACCGCATCAAGCAGCAGACGCGCGCCTGAGCGCGGTAGCCCGCAGGTGAGGCGCGGGTGTGCTGCAGGTGTCTCACGCGCAAACCTTCAGCCATGAGTTGAAGAATGCACAACTGTGGACAACCCTGGGGACGGCGGTGGACAGCCGTCTCGGACGCGTGGACAGCCGGCCGCGTCGACGTGGAATCCACGCCATGTGATTCGACGCGATCCACGACACCCGCGACGCGTCCACGGCTGGTCCAGCACCCGCGTCCACACCCGGGATCGGCGGCGGACCGCGCCGTACGGCACTTCTCCCCAGGATCCACACCGCCTACTACGACGATGACACCTAGATCGATGACGGGGTTGTGGAGGACCCACTGCCCGGCCGACCCGGTTCGGGCGAGCTCGATCCGGTGGTTCCCGGACCACGCACCGATCGCCGACGGGACGCCGTCTGCGCGTCGGCGCGAGGGGTGAGCCACGGCGTCGGACACCACCACAGGCACGGACTAGGGTGAGGCCCCAGGTATCACCACACGACCGACCAGACCCCGAGACCAGATCCCCGGCAGGAGACGGCCACGAGCCGACGTCCTGCGCCCCCGGAAAGGTGACCGACGTGAAGTTCACCGTCGAACGCGACGTGCTCGCCGAGGCCGTCACGTGGACCGCCCGCTCCCTGCCGTCCCGACCGAGCATCCCGGTGCTCGCCGGCGTGCGGATCGAGGCGAGCGCCGAGGGGCTGGCGCTCTCGAGCTTCGACTACGAGGTCTCCGCGGTCAGCGAGATCACCGCCGACGTCGCCGAGCCGGGGTCGCTGCTGGTCTCGGGTCGACTGCTCGCCGAGATCTCCCGCGCCCTGCCCGCGCGCCCCGTCGAGGTCACGGTCGAGGGCACGCGAGCCGTCCTCACCTGCGGCTCAAGCCGCTTCACGCTGCTCACGATGCCGATCGAGGACTACCCCTCGCTGCCGGCCCTGCCGCCGGCGTCGGGCACGATCGACGCGCACGCCTTCGCCGAGGCCGTCGGCCAGGTGACCGTCGCCGCGAGCCGCGACGAGACGCTCCCGCTGCTGACCGGCGTGCGGATCGAGATCGAGGACGATCTCCTCACGCTGCTGGCCACGGACCGCTACCGGCTCGCGATGCGCGAGGTCTCCTGGAACCCGGCGACGCGCGGCATCTCCGCGACCGCACTGGTGCGGGCCCGTACGCTGTCCGAGGTCGCCAAGTCGCTCACGAGCGCCGGCAGCATCTCGCTCTCGCTGCCCACCGGGCAGGGCTCGGACATCGTGGGCTTCGAGGCCGGCGGCCGCCGCACCACCTCGCTCCTGGTCGACGGCGACTACCCGCCCGTGCGGCGCCTGTTCCCCGAGGTCACGACGTCCCACGCGGTGGTCACCACGTCGTCCCTCATCGAGGCCGCCCGCCGCGTCGCACTGGTCGCGGAGCGCAACACCCCGATCCGGCTGGAGTTCAGCGAGGGTCAGGTCGTGCTCGAGGCCGGTCAGGGCGAGGACGCGCAGGCGTCCGAGGCGATCGAGGCGAGCTTCGAGGGTGAGGCCGTCACCACCGCCTACAACCCGGGCTACCTCCTGGACGCGCTGGGTGCGGTGGGCAAGGAGTTCACCCGCCTGTCGTTCACGCACGGCACCAAGCCGTCCGTGATCACCGGCCAGACCGCGCTGGACTCCACGACCGACGAGGGCTTCCGCTACCTCATCCAGCCGATCCGCTTCGCGGGCTGACGCCCCGCGTCGGCTGCGCCACCTCCCGCCGTCGTCCTGGCTCCGTGCACGTCTCCGACCTCGCGCTGAACGACTTCCGGTCCTACCCGGAGGTGGTGCTCGCGATCCCGCCGGGCATCACGGCGTTCGTGGGTCCGAACGGCCAGGGCAAGACGAACCTCGTCGAGTCGATCGGCTACCTCGCGTCGTTCTCCAGCCACCGCGTCGCCAGCGACGCCCCGCTCGTGCGGCAGGGCGCGCAGCGTGCCGTGGTGCGGGCCCGCGCGCAGCTGGGTGAGCGGGCCCGGATCGTCGAGATCGAGATCAACGCCGGGAGCGCGAACCGGGCCCGGCTGGACCGTGCGCCCGTCGCGCGGGTGCGTGAGGCGGCCGGGATCGTGCGCTCGGTGGTGTTCGCCCCGGAGGACCTCGCGCTCGTCAAGGGTGACCCGGACGTGCGCCGGCGCTACCTCGACGACCTGCTCGTGCAGCGCACCCCCCGGATCGCCGCGGTGCGCGCCGACTACGAGCGCGTGCTGCGGCAGCGGACCTCGCTGCTCAAGTCCGCCGGCGCGCTCCGCTCGGGGCGGCGCTCACGCACGGCTGCACCGCCGGCTCCACCGCCCGATCCGGACGGCCCCACCGGCAGCGAGCCGACCGACGGCCGGTCCGGTGCCCTGCGCACGCTCGACGTCTGGGACGCCCAGCTCGCGGCGGCCGGCGCACGCCTGATCGCCGCGCGGGTCGAGCTGGTCCGGCTGCTGCGGCCCCTCGCGGCCGCCGCGTACGCGCAGGTCAGCAGCGCGCAGGGCGACCTCGAGCTCGGCTACCGGGCGAGCGTCGCGCAGGCGCGGCCCGACGACGCCCCGGACGAGGCGCCGCCCGGGGGGTGCGAGGAGGAGCTGCTGGCGGTGGACCTCGTCGAGGCGCGGCTCCTCGAGGCGATGTCACGCCTGCGCCCCAAGGAGCTCGAGCGCGGCGTGTGCCTCGTGGGCCCGCACCGCGACGACCTCGAGCTCGTGCTCGGCGGGCTGCCCGTCAAGGGGTACGCGTCGCACGGGGAGTCCTGGTCGGTCGCGCTCGCGCTGCGCCTGGCCAGCTTCGACCTGCTGCGCGACGACGACGGCTGGTCGGGCGGCGATCCGGTGCTCATCCTGGACGACGTGTTCGCCGAGCTCGACGCGCGCCGTCGGACCCGGCTGGCGGCGCTGGTCGCGCCCGCCGAGCAGGTGCTGCTCACCGCGGCCGTCGCCGAGGACGTGCCCGAGGAGCTCGACGGCGCCCGGTTCGACGTGATGGGCGGCGAGGTCACCCGTGTCCGGTGAGCGCGGGCACGACGGCGAGCACGCGGAGGACCAGACGCCCACCGAGGACGAGACAACGCCGGGCGACGCCGCGATCGTCGCGCTGGCCCGCGCGCGCGAGGCGGCGCGCGCCAAGGGGCTGCGACCCGGCCAGCGCCCGAGGTGGCGCGGCGGCGCGAACGGTGGCTCGGCGTCGGGCACCGAACGCCTGGTCGACGGGACGCGGCGCCCGGTGCCGGGCACCGGACCCGGCTTCCCGCCGGGCAGCCGGCCCGACCCGCGGCCGGTGGGGGAGACGCTCGGCCGCCTCATGGCGCAGCGCGGGTGGACCGAGCCAGTCGGCGTGGGCGGCGTGATCGGACGGTGGCGCGAGGTGGTCGGACCCGACATCGCCGACCACGCGACGCCCGAGACGTTCACCGACGGGCGGCTCGTGGTGCGCACCACGTCGACGGCGTGGGCCACGCAGCTGCAGCTGCTCCTGCCGCAGCTCGAGCGCCGCCTCGCGGAGGAGGTGGGCGAGGGCGTCGTGGCGGAGGTCGTCGTGATCGGGCCAGGGGCGCCGTCGTGGGTCCGCGGGCAGCGCGTCGTGCGTGGCCGGGGTCCGCGCGACACCTACGGGTGACCCTGCCCGGTCCGGGTCGGGCCGCCTCGTGGAGGCGCCTGTGGGGCGTCGAACCACGCCGACCCACCCGCGGAGGTTTGGTTGTCCACATAACACGGTCTGAGGGCCGTTCAAGGGGCTCGACGGGGTAGAATTGACCACACGAGTCCGAGCGCCGAGATCGGCGTGTCAGCGGACGTGCACCCGAGACGCCTCGTGCTCTCGCGCGCGCACGCGAGCTCCCACCCCGCCCGCGACCGACGACTCGTGCGTGCGCCTGACCGGACGCGCGCCGGTGCGACAGCGAGGATCCCCGTGACAGAGCCGACGCCCGAGGTCGAGCCCACCCCGAACGAGGCCGTGGAGCCGGCCGTCGAGCCCGTCGCGGCCCGCCCGGCGAACGGCGGCTACGACGCCCAGAACATCACGGTGCTGGAGGGCCTCGAGGCCGTCCGCAAGCGCCCGGGCATGTACATCGGGTCGACCGGCGAGCGCGGCCTGCACCACCTCGTCTACGAGATCGTCGACAACTCGGTCGACGAGGCGCTCGCGGGCTACTGCGACACGATCGACGTCACCCTGCTGGCCGACGGCGGCGTCCGCGTCATCGACAACGGCCGCGGCATCCCTGTGGCGATGCACCCCACCGAGGGCCGGCCCACGCTCGAGGTCGTCATGACGATCCTGCACGCGGGCGGCAAGTTCGGCGGCGGCGGCTACGCGGTCTCGGGCGGCCTGCACGGCGTCGGCATGTCCGTGGTGAACGCGCTGTCCAGCCGGATGGAGTCGGTGGTCCGGCGCGACGGCTACACGTGGTCGATGGCGTTCGCCGACGGCGGCAAGCCGGTCGGCGAGCTCGAGCGAGGCGCGGCCACCGACGAGACCGGGACGCAGCAGACGTTCTGGGCCGACGCGAGCATCTTCGAGACCACCGAGTACGACTTCGAGACCCTGCGCACTCGGTTCCAGCAGTACGCGTTCCTCAACAAGGGCCTGCGCATCTCGCTCACCGACGAGCGCGCCGTCGAGGAGCACGACGAGGTCGCCGGGGCGGACGACGAGGTCGCCGTCGCGCCCAAGCACCGCAGCGTGACGTACAAGTACGACGGCGGCCTGGTCGACTACGTCAAGCACATCAACTCCGCCAAGAAGGCCGACCTCGTCAACCCCGAGATCATCGACTTCAGCGCCGAGGACACCGGACGCACGATCTCCCTCGAGATCGCCATGCAGTGGACGACGGCGTACACCGACTCGATCCACACGTTCGCCAACACGATCAGCACCCCCGAGGGCGGCACGCACGAGGAGGGCTTCCGCGCGGCGCTCACGAGCCTCGTGAACAAGTACGCCCGCGCGCAGAACCTGCTCAAGGAGAAGGACGAGAACATCAGCGGCGAGGACATCCGCGAGGGGCTCACGGCCGTCATCTCGATCAAGCTCGGCGAACCGCAGTTCGAGGGGCAGACGAAGACCAAGCTCGGCAACACCGAGGCGCGCACGTTCACCCACTCAGTCGTCTACGACCAGCTCGGCGACTGGCTCGACTCCCACCCCGCCGAGGCCAAGGAGGTCGTCCGCAAGGCGATCCAGGCCTCCGCCGCACGGATGGCCGCGCGCAAGGCGCGTGAGGCGACGCGGCGTAAGGGGCTGCTGGAGGGCGTCGGCATGCCGGGCAAGCTGCGCGACTGCTCGAGCCGGGACGCCTCGATCTCCGAGGTGTTCATCGTCGAGGGTGACTCGGCCGGCGGCTCGGCCGTGCAGGGCCGCAACCCCGCGACGCAGGCGATCATGCCCATCCGCGGCAAGATCCTCAACGTCGAGAAGGCCCGGCTGGACAAGGCGCTGTCCAACCAGGAGGTCCAGGCGCTCATCTCGGCGTTCGGCACCGGCATCGGTGAGGACTTCGACATCTCCCGGCTGCGGTACCACAAGATCGTGCTCATGGCCGACGCCGACGTCGACGGCCAGCACATCTGCACGCTGCTGCTCACGCTGCTGTTCCGCTACATGCGCCCGCTCGTGGAGAACGGCCACGTCTTCCTCGCCGCGCCGCCGCTGTACAAGCTGAAGTGGACGAACGCGCCCCACGGCTACGCCTACTCCGACCGCGAGCGCGACGCGCTGCGCGACGCCGGGCTCGCGGCCGGCCACCGGCTGCCCAAGGAGGGCGGGATCCAGCGTTACAAGGGTCTCGGCGAGATGAACTACTCCGAGCTGTGGGAAACCACCATGGATCCGGAGACGCGCATCCTCAAGCAGGTCACGATCGGTGAGGCCGCGGCCGCCGACGAGATCTTCTCCATCCTCATGGGCGAGGACGTGGAGTCCCGCCGCTCCTTCATCCAGCGCAACGCCCGCGACGTGCGGTTCCTCGACATCTAGGCGTCCGCCCGGCCGCCCCGCGCGCACGGCGCGCGGACCACCCGGCCGGGTGACGCCGTCGGGAACCCCACCGCCACAGAAACGGACCACCGTGACCCAGCCCCCTCGCGACGACGAGCCCACCACTCCCGAGCCCGGCGACGGCGCGCCGCACAACCACGGCCGCATCGAGCAGGTCGACCTGCAGCTGGAGATGCAGCGCAGCTACCTCGACTACGCGATGAGCGTGATCGTGGGCCGCGCGCTGCCCGAGGTGCGCGACGGCCTCAAGCCCGTGCACCGTCGCGTGCTCTACGCGATGTACGACGGCGGCTACCGTCCGGACTCGGCGTTCTCCAAGTGCACGCGCGTCGTCGGCGACGTCATGGGCAACTACCACCCGCACGGCGACAGCGCGATCTACGACACCCTCGTGCGCCTCGTGCAGCCGTGGACGCTGCGCTACCCGCTGGTGGCGGGGCAGGGCAACTTCGGCTCGGCCGGCGACGACGCCGCTGCCGCGCCGCGGTACACCGAGTGCCGGATGGCGCCCCTGGCCATGGAGATGGTCCGGGACATCGACAAGAACACCGTCGACTTCGACTGGAACTACGACGGCCGCACGCGCGAGCCGGTCGTGCTGCCGGCGCGCTTCCCGAACCTGCTGGTGAACGGAAGCGCCGGCATTGCCGTGGGCATGGCGACGAACATCCCACCGCACAACCTGCGCGAGGTCGCGTCCGGGGCCCAGTGGTTCCTGGAGAACCCCGAGGCGACCAACAACGAGCTGCTCGCGGCGCTCATGCTGCGCATCAAGGGCCCGGACTTCCCCACGGGTGCGCAGATCCTCGGCGTCAAGGGCATCGAGGACGCCTACCGCACGGGTCGCGGCTCGATCACGATGCGCGCCGTCGTCGAGGTGGAGGAGCTGCAGGGCCGGCAGTGCCTCGTCGTCACCGAGCTGCCCTACCAGGTCAACCCCGACCGGCTCGCCGCCAAGATCGCCGAGCTGGTCCGTGAGGGCAAGGTCTCCGGTATCGCCGACCTGCGGGACGAGACCTCCGGTCGCGCCGGCCAGCGCCTCGTCATCGTGCTCAAGCGCGACGCCGTCGCGAAGGTCGTGCTCAACAACCTCTACAAGCACACGCAGCTGCAGGAGACGTTCGGCGCGAACATGCTCGCGCTCGTCGACGGCGTGCCGCGCACCCTCAGCCTCGACGCGTTCATCCGGCACTGGGTCGACCACCAGGTCGAGGTCGTCGTGCGGCGCACGCAGTACCTGTTGGACGCCGCCGAGAAGCGGATCCACATCCTGCGCGGGCTGCTCAAGGCGCTGGACGCGCTGGACGACGTCATCGCGCTGATCCGGCGCTCGCCGTCGGCGGACGAGGCCCGCACGGGCCTGCAGGAGCTGCTCGACATCGACGAGGTGCAGGCCACCGCGATCCTCGACATGCAGCTGCGCCGGCTCGCGGCGCTCGAGCGGGCGCGCATCCTCTCCGACTTCCAGGCGATCGAGGCCGAGATCCTCGAGTACCAGGCGATCCTCGCGAGCCCGGAGCGGCAGCGCACCGTGGTCTCGGAGGAGCTCGCCGCGATCGTGGACAAGTACGGCGACGACCGCCGTACGACGATCCTGCCGTTCGACGGCGAGATGAACGTCGAGGACCTCATCCCGGTCGAGGACATCGTCGTGACCATCACGCGTGGCGGGTACGCCAAGCGCACCCGTACCGACGCCTACCGCGCGCAGCGCCGGGGCGGCAAGGGCGTGCGCGGCGCACAGCTGCGCGAGGACGACGTCGTGGAGCACTTCTTCGTCACGACGACCCACTCCTGGCTGCTCTTCTTCACCAATCTCGGCCGGGTCTACCGCGCCAAGGGTTACGAGCTGCCCGAGGGCGGCCGCGACGCCAAGGGCCAGCACGTCGCGAACCTGCTCGCGTTCCAGCCGGGGGAGGAGATCGCCCAGGTCCTCACCATCTCCGGCTACGACGCCGCCGACTACCTCGTGCTCGCCACGCGCCGCGGCCTCGTGAAGAAGACCCGCCTGGCGGAGTACGACTCCGCGCGCACGGGCGGCGTCATCGCGATCAACCTGCGCACGGACTCGGGCGGCGAGGTGGACGAGGTCGTGTCGGCTCGCCTCGCGAACGCGGACGACGACCTGCTGCTCGTGTCCCGCGAGGGCCAGTCGATCCGGTTCACCGCCGACGACGACGCGCTGCGCCCCATGGCGCGGGCGACGTCGGGCGTGACCGGGATGAAGTTCCGGGCCGAGGACGAACTGCTCGCGATGGACGTGGTGCGCGAGGGTGCCGCGCTGTTCACGGTCACCGAGGGCGGCTTCGCCAAGCGCACGCTGCTGTCGGAGTACCGGCTGCAGGGCCGCGGTGGTCTGGGGATCAAGGTCGCGAACGTCGTCGAGGCGCGCGGCCACCTGGTCGGCGCGCTCGTCACCGACGAGGCCGACGAGGTGCTCGTCATCATGGAGCGCGGCAAGGTGGTGCGCTCCGCGGTGGCCGAGGTCAACCTCACCGGCCGCAACACCCAGGGCGTCACGTTCGCCAAGCCGGACGACGGCGACCGCATCATCGCCGTCGCGCTCGGTGAGCGGGCCGAGGTCGTGGAGGCCGAGGCGCCCGACGGCGAGGCGCCCGACGGCGAGGCGGTGGACGCGCCCGGCGCGGTGCGTGAGGATTCGGTGCAGGCTGCCGACGGCTCCACGCCGTCGCCGGAGGCGGCCGGGACCGATGGCGTAGCGTCGGCACCGACCGTTGCCGCGCCTGCTGGGACCGCCCTGACCGAGGAGCCCGCCGGCGCGGACGATGACGAGGAAGAGACGCGATGAGCCAGCCCACGTCCGGCCCCACCACCGGTGACGCCCCGACGGCGACCACCCCCGTGCGCACGTCCGCCAAGCAGAGCGTGCGCTCGGGTCCCGTGAGCGGGACCCTCGAGGCCGACCCGGCGACCGCGCCTGCGTCGTCGTCCACCACGACCGACCGGTCCACCGGCGACCGCTCGACGGCCACGTCGTCGCCCGGGTCGCGGCCCGCGCCCAAGCCCGCGCCCCGGCCGGCCCCCGGCGGCCCGCGCAGGGTGCGCCTGTCGGTCTCCCGGGTGGACCCGTGGTCGGTCATGAAGCTCGGCTTCCTGCTGTCCGTGGCGCTCGGCATCGTGACGGTCGTCGCGGCCGCCGTCGCGTGGAAGGTCGTCGACTCGATGGGCGTGTTCGCCGACCTCGAGTCGCTCTTCACCGACCTGGACGCCACGAAGCAGTTCGGCGTCGTGCTGGAGTACCTGCGGCTGAAGAACGTGATGTCGCTCGCCACCGTGGTCGCGATCATCAACGTCGCGCTCATCACGGCGCTGACCACGCTCGGCGCCTTCATCTACAACATCGTGGCCGCGCTCGTGGGCGGGCTGCACATGACGCTGACGGACGACTGAGGTTCGCTGCGCCGTCGCGCGCGTGCTGTCGTCGAGGGCCGGCCACCGATGCGGTGGCCGGCCCTCGACGTCTCCGCGCGTGCGCACGGCCCTCGACGTCTCCGCGCGTGCGCACGGGCCTGGCGGGAGGTCTTGTCGGCGGAAGGGTGCGGGCGCAGGCTGGGGCCATGAGCGACGACGGCGAGCCCCTGTTCCGCGCGACGGCCGCCGTGCTGGACGCCCCCGATCCCGAGGCGCTCGCGCGCTTCTACGGCGAGCTGCTCGGGTGGACGGTCACCGTCGCCGACCCGACGTGGGTGACGGTCCGTCCGCCGTCGGGGATGGGGCTGTCGGTCCAGCGCGAGGAGCGGTACGTCGCGCCGGTCTGGCCCGCGGGTGAGGGCGACCAGCAGATGCAGCTGCACCTCGACGTCGAGGTGACGGACCTGGCGCGCGGCGTGGAGCGGGCGCTCGCGCTCGGTGCACGGCTGGCCGAGTGGCAGCCGCAGGAGGACGTGCGCGTGCTGCTGGACCCGGTGGGGCACCCGTTCTGCCTGTGGATCGAGACCTGACCGGTGCCGGGCGGGCCCGGGCGCGGCCGTCGATCCGGGAGCCCATCGCCGTCCCACGCGGCGCTCCGTGACGCCACAGCGACTGTCCGTTCCGCCACAGCGACTGACCCGCGAGCTCGGGCCGGCCGCCGTTGCGTCGGCGCTGGTCAGCGAGCGACGAGCACCGCCGACCCCGCGACGAGTCGCTCTCGCGTCACGCAGAGTCGCTCTGGCGTCACGGGGCTCGAGCGCGGCCCAGCCTCGCTCGCGCCTCCCACGAGCCCTCGGTTTGGGGAGCGGGCCCGGAGTGGGGTAATCTCGACCGGCGCGTGCGGCAGATGTCGAGCACGCCACGGGCCTATAGCTCAGTCGGTTAGAGCGCTTCCCTGATAAGGAAGAGGTCCCGCGTTCGAGTCGCGGTAGGCCCACACTCTCCCCTCCAGGAGGTCACGATGAAGCGTCTGCTCGTGCTGGCGGCCCTTGCCGGCCTCGGGTACCTGGTCTGGCGTGAGGTCTCGGCCGAGCAGGCCGAGCGCGACCTGTGGCGAGAGGTCACCGACCCGGTCGAGTGACGATCCACCGGCCCACCTCGGGCCGACGGGGCCTTGGCGCAATTGGTAGCGCACCTGCTTTGCAAGCAGGGGGTTAGGGGTTCGAGTCCCCTAGGCTCCACCCAAAGTGTCTTGCGGGAACACGCGACATCGGAAGATGTGGAGTGTTCCCGTTCGGCTTCTTTGCCTCCGGTCGTCGCTTGAACGATGGTGGCGAACGGCTCCGCGAGGCGCGGGCGCAACTGCTCGTCCTCAGTGATCTCCAACCGCGCGTAGAACGCTTGGTTCGCCAGCCTCCTGCTCCCGTCATCGGAGTGCGCGTAGGCGCGGTGAGCGTCGGTGAGGAGCCGCAGGCTGTCGTGGAGGAACGCCCTGCCGCCGACGTGTTGCTCGTGGTGCTCACGCAGGCGGTGCTCGATGCTCGCGAGCCCGGCGCGGATGCGGTCTTGGTGCCGTTTGAGCGTGGGTAGGTCGATGGCGTCGGCGAAGTGCGCGGCGAGAAGCTTGTCGCTCTCGGCTTCCAGGCGCGCCCGGTTCGCGGTGAGGTCGGCGAACTCCTGATCCTTGCCCGCACTGCGCTTGTCGAACGCGGCGTCAACTTCGGCGGCGAGGTGGCGGTAGTTATCTTCGCTGATCGTGATGTTGGCGTAGGAGTCCGCTACGAGCCGTTCCGCGACCTGCACGGGCACGGCACGGCGGGTGCAGGTGGTCTTCTTCGCAGCCCGGCCTGAGCAGACGAAGTAGGCGTACGTCGTGCCGCGCGGGTTGGTCGCGAAGTCCAGCAGCATCCGCGACCCGCAACTGCCGCAGTGCAGCAGCCCTTTCAGGTGGTGGGCGTGCTGGACGTGCCGGGTTGCGTGCGCGTTGCGCGCCTTCAACAGCGATTGCACCTGATCGAAGAGCGCAGGCTCCACGATGGGCTCGTGCGCGCCAGGATGCAGCGCGCCCTTGTAGCGGATCACTCCCGCGTAGTACGGGTTCGTCAGCACGCGGCAGAGGGCATTCTTCCCCAGCGGCTTGGATGGCCGTTTCGGTGTCGGCACGGACAGAAGCCCGCGTGCGGTGAGGTCGCGTAGAAGCGCAGTCACGGAGGTCTCCCCTTCCGCGTAGCGCTCGAACGCCCAGGCGATGAGCGGTGCGCGCTCGGGATCGACTTCCACTGTTCGGACCTCGCGGCCGCGCTCGTCAGTCTTGCGGACGTTCAGGTAGCC
>NZ_VENP01000029.1 GCF_006351005.1 Miniimonas arenae
CCCGTGACCGTCAGTGGGCAGTTCTCATAACCGCCACCGGGCAGCGTCGCGGCCGTCTCCGGGCAGTCTCCCGTGGCCGCTGACACACCCGCTGCCGTGCTCCCCGCGCGAGCGGGGATGGCCCCGCGGTAGCGACGACGCACAACGGCTCCAACTAGTGCTCCCCGCGCGAGCGGGGATGGCCCGTCGCTGGTGATCCCGGCGACGGTTCCGGGGTAGTGCTCCCCGCGCGAGCGGGGATGGCCCCGCCCCGTACCCCGCGCCGGGGTAGAGCACATTGTGCTCCCCGCGCGAGCGGGGATGGCCCGAGGTGGAGCCGCCTGCACGCCCACCGCTGCGTGTGCTCCCCGCGCGAGCGGGGATGGCCCGCGGTTGCCGATGATGCTGATCCCGGACGCGCTGTGCTCCCCGCGCGAGCGGGGATGGCCCCCCCGACTGTCCGGCCGTGCGGGACGCGTTCCTGTGCTCCCCGCGCGAGCGGGGATGGCCCCCTCGGCCTCTACGCCTGGTGGAAGCAGGCGACGTGCTCCCCGCGCGAGCGGGGATGGCCCCCGGTCCGCGATCAACACCCCGGTCGTCTACTCGTGCTCCCCGCGCGAGCGGGGATGGCCCTTGTGACATCTCGCGGTTGCATCATGCATCCTCGTGCTCCCCGCGCGAGCGGGGATGGCCCGTGTCTCGCCAGGTCCGGTGCGGACATCGGCGCGTGCTCCCCGCGCGAGCGGGGATGGCCCCAGGATCTCGACGATCCCGTCCGCGCCGTCGGAGTGCTCCCCGCGCGAGCGGGGATGGCCCCGCGGCGGCGACGTCGTCGGCCGCTGTGACGACGTGCTCCCCGCGCGAGCGGGGATGGCCCGCTGTTCCGCCTGCGCTCGTTAGAACTTGCGCGGTGCTCCCCGCGCGAGCGGGGATGGCCCGGACTCCACCGTTCTGGCACACCTGGCCGCCACGTGCTCCCCGCGCGAGCGGGGATGGCCCGGCCTCCCGCTGAACCTCGCGGCCCGCCTCGTGGTGCTCCCCGCGCGAGCGGGGATGGCCCCGCCGCGCCCGTCCGCCGCTGGGTCACCCACGAGTGCTCCCCGCGCGAGCGGGGATGGCCCCCCCCGCAAGATCGCCGGGTCGGAGACGTGGTCGTGCTCCCCGCGCGAGCGGGGATGGCCCGGCCCGGCAGGGTGCCGGCGGCCTCCCGCTGCGGTGCTCCCCGCGCGAGCGGGGATGGCCCTTACTCGTCGTGCCCCGAGGGGCGCGACGGGCGGTGCTCCCCGCGCGAGCGGGGATGGCCCCATCGCCGCGTCGGGGTTCCTCGGGGCGGGCGCGTGCTCCCCGCGCGAGCGGGGATGGCCCCAGGCCCTCCGGCCCGAACACCGTGCGGAGGGTGTGCTCCCCGCGCGAGCGGGGATGGCCCGAAGTTGTCCTCCAACGTGACGTTCGACCCGAAGTGCTCCCCGCGCGAGCGGGGATGGCCCGCGCGTGGAGGCCGCACAGGCCATCGCCGCTGCGTGCTCCCCGCGCGAGCGGGGATGGCCCGCAAGCGCGACCGTCGGACTACTGGCTAGACGAGTGCTCCCCGCGCGAGCGGGGATGGCCCCGCGGCGGGGTGGTCGGCGTTCGTGCAGGGGTCGTGCTCCCCGCGCGAGCGGGGATGGCCCGCAGTCGACCGGGTCTGAGACGAGCGTGCAGTAGTGCTCCCCGCGCGAGCGGGGATGGCCCCGGACTCCCCACCGAACCCGCACTGCGCGCGCAGTGCTCCCCGCGCGAGCGGGGATGGCCCCTCCTCACCGCGGTACGCGACCGCACCCTGCCCGTGCTCCCCGCGCGAGCGGGGATGGCCCGAAGTGCGGCAAGTCGCCATGGGGTGCGGGGATGTGCTCCCCGCGCGAGCGGGGATGGCCCGACCACCGTGAACGCCGACCCGGCCGCGATGGGGTGCTCCCCGCGCGAGCGGGGATGGCCCGCCCTTGATCAGCGCCCCGGCAGCGAGCACCCCGTGCTCCCGCGCCACGCACCCACACCTGGTGCTCCCCGCGCGAGCGGGGATGGCCCCCCCCATCTCGTCCTCATGCGGTCAGTGTGCCGGTGCTCCCCGCGCGAGCGGGGATGGCCCGGTGCGCAATCCCGACGGCCTCGCGAGCCGCACGTGCTCCCCGCGCGAGCGGGGATGGCCCCGGGGCGCTGGACTTCGGCGAGGCGGCGGTTGAGTGCTCCCCGCACGAGCGGGGATGGCCCCAGGTGGGGCATTCCCACGTTCGTCATCTCGTGGTGCTCCCCGCGCGAGCGGGGATGGCCCGCGCGCCGCGACGACCATCGTCTTCGTCTGAGAGTGCTCCCCGCGCGAGCGGGGATGGCCCCCGTAGCGGTGGGGGGTGACGTCTGCCATGAAGGTGCTCCCCGCGCGAGCGGGGATGGCCCCGGTTGCCGTCCTCGTACGTCGGAGCGGTGAACGTGCTCCCCGCGCGAGCGGGGATGGCCCAGGCCCTCGCACGATGCGAGGGCCCGGATCAGGGGTGCTCCCCGCGCGAGCGGGGATGGCCCCGCTCGCGCGCCCCTGACGCCGTGCAGCTGCCCGTGCTCCCCGCGCGAGCGGGGATGGCCCGTCGGCGTCGAGGGGGCGGACGGAGACGATCCGGTGCTCCCCGCGCGAGCGGGGATGGCCCTCTCGCCGGCGGCCTCACCCGACCGGGCACATCGTGCTCCCCGCGCGAGCGGGGATGGCCCTGGGTCGAGCGCGGGTCCCCTGCCGACCGGCCCGTGCTCCCCGCGCGAGCGGGGATGGCCCCCGCCGCGAACTCTACGCGGGGACCTCCAAGGGGTGCTCCCCGCGCGAGCGGGGATGGCCCGTCGACGCGGGCGTGCACCGGCAGTGGGATCGGGTGCTCCCCGCGCGAGCGGGGATGGCCCGTCCCGCGCCAGCGGGCTGGACTGCTCCGGCCTATGCTTCCCGCGCGAGCGGGGATGGCCCCGGTGAGTGCCCGAACGGAAGCATCAGCAGCGCGTGCTCCCCGCGCGAGCGGGGATGGCCCCAGGTTCGGGGAGAGCGCGAACCGTTGGGAGGGCGTGCTCCCCGCGCGAGCAGGGATGGTCCCCGGCGAGGCGTCACCGCCGGTGTCAAACCCGGGGCTTGACACCGCACACCATGCGGCCGCGGCCGCCGACACGCGCCCCTCGCGCCGCCAGCCCCCCGGCCCCGCCTACTCGACCACGACGACGGGCGAGCTGACCTCGATCGCTCCTTCGCCGTCGGGCACGAGGTTGACGCCGAAGAGCGTCGCGGAACCCGACCTGTGGTGCCGCGCGAGCGCGCGCAGCGGCTGGCGCCCGCGCGCGAGGGTCTCGGGGTCGACGGTCGTCAGCGCGCATCGCGTGCACGGCCCGATCACGCGCATCGGCACGCCGCCGATCACGATCCGCCGCCACGACTCCTCTGCGAACGGCGCGAGCTCGCGGTCGGAGCCCGAGACCACCACGTTCGGCCGGAACCGCCGCATCGGCACGGGCACACGATCCGCGTCGGAGCCGCGCTCGTCCGCCGCGATCCACTCGTTCACCCGCGCCAGCGACGCCGTGCTCGTCAGCAGGATTGGGTACGCGTCCGCGTACGCGGTGTGGTCCGAGGCGCCGACCGCCCGCCACGTCGGGTCCGGGCAGTGCACGAGCCGCACGCCCTCACGCCGCAGCACCTCCCCGAACCACGCGGCGGCCGCGTCGCCCGCGTCGACGCCGAGCGCCGGCGCGTCCCACACCGTCACCTCGCGCGCGTCTCCCTCGGGACGCCCGACGGCGAGCGTCGCCATCCCCGGCGCGCTCAGCTCGAGCGCATCGTCCGGCGCGAGGGCGGCGTGCACGAGCAGCAGGCGCGAGTCGGTCCGGGACGTGATCTGGGCGCCGTCCGGGTCGACCACCATCCACCGCCGGTCACCGACGAGGCCGGCTCGTTCGACGACGGCGGAGCGCAGGTCGTGCGGCGCGGTGCTCTTCACGGGGTAGCGGTGGAGGGAGGCGACGTGCACGGCCGCGACGCTACCGGCCGTTCACCGCCCGCCCCGAGAGCTCTCAGGAGTCGGCGGACCGGAAGCGCTGCTGCGCGCCCTGCTTCGTGAGGCCGTAGACCTCACCGATCGTGCGCCACGTGGTGCCCTCCTTGCGGAGGCTGCGCACGAGGTCGATCTCGAGCTTCTCGAACTGCTCCCGCGCGGCGCGGGCGGCGGCGAGGCGCGCCAGCGGGTCCTTGATCGAGCTGACGGACTCGGCAGCGCGATCGAGACGCTGGGTGTGCTTGCTGGCCACGGCGCAATCCTAGGTCAAGGAAACGTTGACGCGGGCGTCGGCGCTCACCACTGGACGGGGGCGAGCGGGACGAGCCCGGGTGAGTCGGGGTGCACGATAGCGAGCGCGAGGTGCAGCAGCACGCCGAGCGCGAGGCCGAGGCCGATCCACAGCGCGACCCGCGCCCACGGGCGGTGCGTCACGAGCCCGGTCAGGCCGGTGACGACGACTCCCGCGGCCGCGAGCCAGACCACCCAGCCCGCCGACGCCACGAACTCCCCGACGACGAGCGCGAGCGCCGCCCAGAGCCAGTGCCACGCGCCGCGCCGCAGCACCGGCGCGGCGGGCGCCCTGTGCTGGGTCGGCTGGCGGGTCGGCTGGCGGGTCGGCTGGGGGGCGTGCGGTGCGGAGTGGTGCGGTGCGGTACGAGGCGCGGGACGGGGACGAGGCGCGAGCGGGCGTGCCGCCGCAGGGGCGCGTCGGTGCGACCGGTGCTCGGGGGGAGTGCGATGCCCTGGGGTCCGGCCGGTCTCGCCTGCGAGTGCCACGCATCACCTCGCTGTCTCACGGGGATCTCACGTCGATGTGGGTCCGTCGCAAGTGTTACCGAACCGTGATCTGGCGTCCAGCAAGCGGGCGTGGCGCGGCGTGTCGGCGCGCCACGCGCCGCGTCGCGACATCGAGGTCGCGACGTCGCGACTCAGCCGCGGCGCGCGCCGGCCGCCTTGAACAGCTCCGCGAGCGCGTGCCGGGTGTGCCGGAAGTCGGACTCGTTCTGCACGTCGTCGGTGGTCGCCACGAACGAGGTGGACTCGCCGTCGGTGTCCTGCACGCTGATCGTCGCCGACCAGCCCCACGTCTTCTCGCCCGCGTCCCGCTTGAGCACGAGCGAGGTGTGCGTGCTCGCCGCGTGGTCGACCCGCCAGTCCGAGGCCGTGGCGGCCGTGCGCAGGCGCGCGAGCGCCGCGGCGGGGGCGGCCGGGATCGTGTAGTGCACCGTGGGCATCAGGGTCCTCCTGCGTCGTCTCGTGGGTCCGCCTCGACGCTAGTCCGCGCGAAGGCTGCCCACCATCGGTACGGCTCCACGTCGGCGTCTCGTCGGCTCCTCGCCCGCTTCTCGTGGGCCCGCCCCGCGCGTTACGTTCGGCTCGTGTCGACCCTCATCGCGCCGTCGCCCACCGCCGAGGTGACCACCGTCGACCCGACGCTCACGCCCTCGCCCTTGCCCTCGGCGACGGACCAGACCTCGGCACCGACCGACGAGCCGACCACGACGTCGCCCACCCCGTCCGCACCCGCCACCGCAACCACCGCGGGGGAGGACGCCACCGACCAGGCGCCGAGCGAGGGCACCGACGCCCCGTCGACGCCGAGCACCACCGACGGCGGGGAGCTGCCGACGACGCCGGGCGGCACCACGACAACGATCGTGTGGGAGCAGCGGCCGGCCGTCGAGACGTCCCAGGTCTCGGGCCTGGCGTTCGGGGTGGCCGTCGCGGCGCTGCTCGTGGTGGCCGTCGTGCTCGCGCTGCTGCGCCGTCGCGAGCTCGCGCAGGAGGGGGCGGCCGGGCGGGCGACCGGCGTGCCGGCACCCGCGGCCCCGGAGACCGCGCCGGGCACCCCGGCCGACCCGGCGACGGCCGTGACAGCGGTCCTCGCGGGTGACGCGCTCGCCGCCACGCCGACCGGCGCCGCCGCGCCGACCGGCGCCGCCGCGCCGACCGGCGCCCCCACGGCGGCGACCCCACCGCCGGGGACCACGCCGCCCGCGCACGACCCGGCCTCCGAGGTCGCGTTCCTCGTCCTGCTCGGCGAGGCGCTCATCGACTGTGCGAGCCCGATCGCCGAGGTCCAGCGCGTCCTCGTCGACGTCGCCGAGGTGCACGGGTTCCCCGAGGCCGAGATCATCGCGCTGCCGACCGCGGTGCTCGTGACGCTTCCCGGCACGTCGGCGCAGACGGCCGCGGCGACGGCGGGCGGGCGGTCGTTCCGGCTCGACCAGGTCGAGGACGTCGTCACGCTGGCCGAGGCCGCGCGCACGGGTGAGATCGGGACGGCGGAGGCCACGGCGCGGCTGCGGATGATCGGCCTCGCGCCGGCGCCGTACTCCGAGCCCGTGCTGGTGGCGGGCTATGCCGTCTACAGCGTGGGGCTGTCGCTCATCCTCGGCGGCGGCTGTCTCGATCTCCTGGTCGTGGCCGGCCTCGGCGTGCTGGTTGCGCTCGTGCGCCGGCTCACGAGCGCCCGCCAGACCTACTTCGAGGCGCTCGTGGTGCTCAGCTGCGCGTTCGGGACGTCGGTGGTCTCGCTCGGGCTCGCGCGACTCGACGTCGGCGTCGCGGTGCTGCCCACGCTCGTGCCGCCGATCGTGATGTTCCTGCCCGGCGCGCTGCTCACCACGGGCGTCATCGACCTCGCCACGCGGCAGATGATCGCGGGCGCGGCGCGCCTGGCGGCGGGTGCGATGCAGACGGTGCTGCTCGCCGTCGGGGTCGCGGCGGCCGCCTCGCTCGTCGGGGTGCGAGCGACCGTCCTCGACGAGGAGCCGCACGGCGTCGGCGTGCTGGGACCGTGGCTCGGCGTCGTGCTGTTCACCGCGGGGGTCGGGCTCTACCACTGCGTGCGGCGCAGCGCCCTGCCGTGGGTCCTGCTCGTGGTGACCGTGGCCTACGCGGGCCAGGTGGTCGGCGGGCTGCTCTTCGGCGGCGTGGTGTCCGCCCTCGTCGGCGCCATGGCGATGACGCCGGTGGCGCTCTACGCCGCGTCGGTCCGCGGCGGCCCGCCCGCGCTCGTGTCGTTCCTGCCCGGGTTCTGGGTGCTCGTGCCGGGGGCGCTCGCGCTGGTCGGCCTCACGGAGACCTTCACCACCTCGACCGGCGGCGCGACCTCGCTCCTCACCGCGGGCGCCACGATGGTCGCGGTGTCCCTCGGCGTGCTCGTGGGGCTCGCGCTGCACGCGCTCGGCGTCGCGGGGGCGGACCGGCTCCGGCGCCCGACGGCGTAGCGCGCCCCGTGCGCACGGCGCGCTCAGCCGCCGTGCCGCGCGAGGTGCGCGTCGATCTCGCCGCGCGTGGGCGCCGTCGCCGGGCCGCGCCGGCTCGCGGTGAGCGCCCCGGCGACGTTCGCCCGCCGGACGGCCTCGGGCAGCGGCGTCCCGCGCAGCACCTCCGCCGCGAGCACGCCGGTGTGCGCGTCGCCGGCCCCGGTGCTGTCGACGGTCGTGACGGCAGGTGCCGGCACCGTGTGCGCCGACGTCCCGGTGTCGAGCACGCACCCGGCCGCGCCTCGACGACGCAGCACCGTCGCCTCGGGCCGCACGAGGTGGCGCACGGCGGCGGCGCCGCCCAGCAGGCGCGTCTCGCGCTCGTTCAGCGTCAGCACGTCGGCGCGATGCGCGACGGCGAGCAGCACCTCGCGGTCGATCTCGCCGACGAGCGGGCCTGGATCCAGCAGCACGCACGCGTCCGGCACGGCGGTCACCCAGGCGGCGAGCGCGCGCCCGCCCGGGTTGACCAGGTCGTAGCCCGAGACGACCACGACGTCCTTGCGGTGCACCCGGACGGCCGCCAGCATGCCCGGGGTGAGGTGGGCCTCGAGGCCGGGCGCCGTGAGGAACGTGCGCTCGCCGTCGGGCTCGGTGATGGTGACGCACAGGCCCGTGTCGGTGGCGCCGTTGGCGTCAGCCGGCCCGGGCGCCTCCGGCGTGAGGAGCACGGCGACGCCCTCCCGGGCGAGGCAGCGGGCCGCGAGCATGCCGTAGGGCCCCGGGCCCACGAGCCCGACGAGGGCGGCCGCGACGTCCTGGCGCGCGGCGGCCGCAACCACCGTGAAGCCGCCCCCGGGCGTCGGCGCGCCCGCCACGCCGAGCACGTCGCCGCCCCGCTCGGGCAGGTGCGGCGCCGCGAACGGCAGGTCGACGAGCACCGACACCGTCGACAGCACGCGTGCCGTCACCGGGCCGTCCCGCCGAGGCGCAGGGCGAGGAGGTCGTCCGCGAGGGCCGTCAGGCCGGTCCCGGGGTCGGCGAGCGCGGGGTTCGCCGCCAGCAGCTGCCGCGTGGCGTCGGCCGGGAACGCGTCCGCGCCGTGCAGGGCTCCCGCGATCGCGCCGGCCATCGCGGCGATCGTGTCGCTGTCCCCGCCCAGGCTCGCGGCGGCCCGGACCGTGAGCCACGGGTCGTCGGGGGTGAGGGCGAGCACGGCGAACGCGGCGGGCACCGCCTCCTGCGTGGCGACCCCCGTTCCCACGAGCTCGTCGACCAGCTCGAGCCCGCCGTCGAGCCGGTGCTCCGCGACCACGTCGAGCGCCCAGCCGATCCGGGCTGCGACGTCCGCGCCGCCGACGTGGTGGCCGAGCGTGGCGCCCAGGTGCGCTGCCTCGATCGCGAGGTCGGTCGCCTCGGCGAGGTCGGCGCCGTCGACGGCGGCGCTCACCGCGGCGGCGACGGCGGCCGCCCCGGCGACGGCGATCCCCGTGTCGTGCGTGACGCGGCCCGCGCGGTGCACGCCCTGCACGAACGCTCCGAGCTGCCCGAGGGGGTGTGCGATCCCGAACGGCGCGATCCGCATCGCGGCGCCGTCGGTGTCGCCCCAGCGCCCGGAGGTCCCGACGGGGGCGCCGGCCGCGACGGCGTCGAGCGCCCGGCGCGTGCTCGGGCCGAGGAGGTCGAGCGAGCCCGCCGCGCGCATCGCGTCCTCCCACGCGAGCAAGTCGGCCGCGAGCCGGTGCTGGTCGACCTCGCCGTGCCCCGCGAGCAGCAGCCGGGCCAGGAGGAGCGCCTGATCGGTGTCGTCGGTGACCCGGCCGGCGGGCAGGCCGGCGGCGATCTCGTGGTCGGCGGGCGCGGGGTGCAGCTGCGTGAGGAGCGGGCCGTAGCGGGCGCGGACCTCCTCGAACGGCAGTCCCTGGGTCGGCATCCCGAGCGCGTCGCCGAGCGCGAGGCCCAGCAGCGCACCACGTGCGCGCTGACCGGTCTGCGGGGGCGACGGCGCCATCCCGAGAGGCTACGCGCGTCGCCTGGTGCGAGCCACGGCCGGTGTGGAGCGCGCGGTCTCAGGCGATGAGCGGGGGCGCCTGCGCGGGAGCGCCGGCGCCACGCCCTTCGCCCCCTGCGGCGCCCGCCGCGCCGCCCGCGACGACCTCCGCGTACGCCTCGACGAGCAGCCGCACGGTCGCCGCGGGGTCGGCCACGTCGGCAGTCAGCGGCAGCCGGATCCGGTCCCGCGCCGACCCGTCGGACGTGAACCGCGGCCCGGCGGCCAGCGCCACACCGCGCCGCAGCGCGGCCTCGGCCAGCTCGGGCCCCACCGGATCGGGCAGCCCGACCCAGAGGGCGAGCCCGCCCCGCGGCGTTCGCGCCGCCCAGCCCGGAGCGTGCGCCGCGAGCGCGGCGAGCCAGCCGTCCCGCAGGGTGCGCAGCCCGGCCAGGCGCGCCGTGAGCAGCGGTCCGGGCCCGTCACCGGCGAGCAGCTCGGCCTCGAGGAAGTCGGTCCCGATCAGCTGGTCGAGCGCCGAGGCGCCGAGATCGAGCGTGAGCCGCGCGGCCTGCAGCGCGGCGACCTGCGCCGTCGGGCAGCGCACCCAGCCCACCCGCACGCCGCCCCAGAGCGGCTTCGAGAGGCTGCCCACGGAGTACGCCCCGGGCAGGTGGGCCGCGAAGGGGGCCGGCAGCTCGCCGTCGTGCGCGGCGTCGAGCACGAGTTCGGCGAGCGACTCGTCCACGAGCGCGGTGCCGCCCACGGCGGCGATCCCGGCCGCCAGCGCGGCGCGCGAGCCGTCCGGCAGGACGTGACCGGTGGGGTTGTGGTGGTCCGGCACGAGGTAGGCCAGCCGCGGTCGAGCCGCGCGCAGGGCGGCGAGCGCGACGTCGAGGTCGAGCCCGTCGCGCGGCCCCACCGGCACGGGCAGGAGACGCGCGCCGGTCGCGCGGAGCGCGCCGACGGCGCTGGGGTAGGTCGGGTTCTCCACGAGCGCGCGGTCGCCGCGGCGCAGCACGGTGCGGGCCACGAGCGCGATGCCCGCGAGCGCACCCGAGGTGACGACGAGCTGGTCCGGGTCGGTCGGCAGTCCGCGCGCCGCGTACCGTGCGGCGATCGCGGCGCGCAGCGCGGGCAGGCCGACCGGCTCGTAGCCGGGGCCGCGCAGCAGTGCGGGGAGCCGGGCGACGGCGCGCTCGACGAGCGCCTGCGTGCCGGGCACGCACGTCGCGGCCGCCGCCGTGAGGTCGAGCGCCACGCCCGCCTGCGGCACGAGCGCACCCGGCAGCACCTCGCGCCGTCCCGGCAGCGCGAGGAACGTGCCCGAGCCCACCCGCGGGTGCGCCCAGCCGGCCGCCGTGAGCTCCGCGTACGCGCGAGTCACCGTGGTCCGGGACAGCCCGAGCGCGACGGCGAGCTCCCGTTCGCTCGGCAGCCTCACCTGGGGTGGGAGTCGCCCGTCGACGGCGAGCGTCCGGATCGCGGCCGCGAGCGCGGCGTAGGCGGGGCGGGTGCTCGGCTCGCCCACGAGCGCGGCGAGCCGACCGGCGGTCACGGGCACGGCGTCGCGCAGGGGGTCCGTCACGGGGGTCACGTGGTCCACGGGGCCACTTCATCGCAAGTGGCTATCGAAAGCAAGGCCAATCCGGTGCAGGATGTCCCGGTGAGAACGGTCCTCGCCCTCGTCCGCCACCCGGTCGACCAGCTGCGCGAGCCCGGCCTGGGCCGCCGCCTGCCGCAGCTGCTCGCCGGGCTCGTGCTCTACGGGTTCTCGATGGCGATGATGGTGCGCGCGGGTCTCGGCCTGGACCCGTGGGACGTGCTGCACCAGGGCGTCGCGCGGCGCACGGGGCTGTCGTTCGGGACCGTCGTGATCCTGGTCGGGGCCGCGGTGCTGCTGGCCTGGATCCCGCTGCGGCAACGGGTCGGCGTCGGGACGCTGTGCAACGTCGTCGTGATCGGGGTGGCCGCCGACGCCGGGCTCGCGGTGCTGCCCCCGGCCACGGGCTGGGCGGCGCGGATCGTGCTGCTGGTGCTCGGCGTCGTGCTCAACGCGCTGGCGGGCGCGCTCTACGTGGGCGCGCACCTCGGTCCGGGACCGCGCGACGGGCTCTGGGTCGCGATCGCGGCGCGCAGCGGCTGGAGCGTGCGCGCGGTGCGCACCGTGATCGAGGTGAGCGTGCTCGCGATCGGGTTCGTGCTCGGTGGGAGCGTGGGCGTGGGCACCGTGCTCTACGCGCTGGCGATCGGTCCGCTCGTGCAGCTGTTCCTGCCGCTGGTGAGCGCGCGTCGGCCGGCCGGCTCGAGGGACTAGCCCTCGCCGACCTCGTCGACCCCGGGCGTCCACGACACCCCGGGCACGCCCCAGCCGCGCTTCTTGCTGATCTTCTGGCAGATCTGCCGTTCCTTGCGAGTGAGGCGGTCGGTGTAGAGCACGCCGTCGAGATGGTCGAACTCGTGCTGCAGGATGCGCGCGCGCCAGCCGGTGACCTCCAGGCGCACGTCCGCGCCCTCGAGGTCGGTGCCGGTCACCACGACGTGGTCGGAGCGCCGCAGGGGGAAGCGCTCGCCGGGGAACGAGAGGCACCCCTCGGCCTCCTCCTCCTCGTCGGGCTCGCCCGGCGCCGGCGGCGTCATCCACAGCTCGGGGTTGATGACCACGCCGCGCCACGGGCGGTCGGAGTCGTCGACGTAGGCGTAGGTGAACAGCCGCAGCCCGACGCCGACCTGGGGCGCCGCGAGCCCGACGCCGGGGGCCGCGTCCATCGTCTCGACCATGTCCGCGACCAGCGTGCGCAGCTCGTCGGTGATCTCGCCGACGGGGGCGGCGGGGGTGTGCAGGACGGGGTCGCCGGACACGACGATGGGGAGGATGGCCACGGAACGAGCCTAGTTGGCGGCCGCCTCGCGTCGGCTCGGACGGCTGCGAGCGCTGGGGACGGGCGGCCCGGCATCCGTGGCCCGTCAATGGCGACAGTTGCGGAGCCATACGCTCCGGAGACGTCGCCATTGATGGGCGCGGGGTACCCGGGGTGGGTGGGACGGCCACCTGTCGAGACAGCCGGTTGTCCACTGCGCGACGGCGTGCACGCCGTCGCACCGGCATCCACAGTCGTCCGACCGTCGACGACGCCACCGCGTGAGTCTGGTGGCATGTCGCTGCCGTACGAGACGTTCCCGCACCTGACCGACGACGACCTCGCCGAGGTCGAGCGCATCCAGGGTCGTGTCCTCGCGATGGGTCAGCTCGTGCGGGCCGGGCGGTCCGAGCGCTACGGACGCTCACGGGTCGAGAGCGGACGGTGGCAGCAGCTCTACCGCGGCACGTACGTCACGCACGCCGGTCCGGTCTCCTTCGAGACACGGTGCTGGGCGGCGCTGCTCGCCGTCGGACCCGGCTCGGCCCTGGCGGGAGAGACGGCCGCCTACCTGCAGCGACTGCAGACCGTACCGCCCGCGGAGATCGAGGTCGTCGTCCCGCGCTCGCGCCGCGCGCGGGGACGCCTGCCCGGCGTACGGGTTCGCAGCACGCGCGCCCGCGTTCGCGCGGTGGACCTCCCGCCGCGCACGCCGATCGCCGTGACGACGCTCGACCTGGTCGGGCGGGCAAGCAGCACCGACGAGGTCGTCTCGACCGTCACCGCCGCCGTGCGAAGGCAGGGCGGGCAGCTCGCGTTGCGCAACGAGCTCGAGCGGAGACACCGGACTCGCCATCGCGACCTGCTCACCGATCTGCTCTCGCCCGCCGCAGAAGGGATCGAGTCCGCTCTCGAGCATCGGTTCGATCGCGACGTGCTCCGCGCTCATGGGCTGCCCCGGATGACTCGCCAGCAGCGGCAGGTCGTGCAGGGGGTGCTCATCCGAGCAGACGTCGTCAGCGAGGAGTTCGCTGTGCGATTCGAGCTCGACGGTCGACTGCACCGTGACAAGACCGACGCAGACGTCTGGCGCGACAACGCCATGGTGCTCGAGCGGGGCGAGCGGACCCTGCGATATCGCTGGCGACACATCGCGGGGACGCCGTGCCGCACCGCGCGTCAGGTGGAGCGGGCGCTGCAGAAGGGCGGCTGGGCCGGGCGGCTTCGTGCGTGCGGCGAGGCGTGTTCGACGTGACGGCTTGGGCTTGGGTCTGGTGGGCGTCGGGGGTCGACGTCGGTCGTCGACACCGTTGGTGACGCTCTCGGAGCGTATGGCTCCGCAACCGTCGCCAACAGCGGTGCACGGCAGGATGGCGGGGACGGGCGGCGCGCACGGCAGGGAGGGCGGGCGGCGAGCCGCCTGCTACAGCACGTCCTTGGCGGTGAGCGTCCGGAACGCCACGAAGCCCGGCAGGATCGGCACCCAGAACGTCGCGAGGCGGTAGAGCAGGACCGCCGCGAACGCCGTCGCCGACGGAATGCCGATGGCCGTGAGCGCGGCGGTCAGCACGGCCTCGACGGCGCCGATCCCGCCCGGCGTCGGGGCCGCGTTGGCCACGGCGCCGGCCGTGAGCGAGACCAGCACGGTCGCCACGAAGCTCGCCGAGTGGTCGAAGGCCTGGAGTGCGAACCAGAGCGCGACGCCGTACCCGAGGGGGAGCAGCACCACCCCACCGAGCAGCTCGGCGAGCTTCGCGGGGCTCGAGACGACGGGCCGCATCGCCTCGGCGGCCTCCCGGACCGCCGGGACCACGGTCTTGCGCAGCAGCTCGCGGATCTTCGGGATCGTGAACGCGCCGCCCGCCAGGGCGAGCACGCCGACCCCGATGAGGATGAGCACGTGCGCGGGCGGCAGCTTGTCGAGCTCGTCCGCCAGCACCCCGGTCGAGCCCGCCCAGAACGCGAACACGACGAGCAGCGCGATGTGGGCGATCCCGACCGCAGCCTCCTTCGCGGCGCTCGCGGACACCGCGACCGGCGTGGGGTAGCCGCGCTTCTGCAGGAAGCGCACGTTGAGCGCCACGGTGCTCACCCCGGGCGGGGAGAACGTCGCGACGAACGAGCCGGCGAGCGCGACGGCGGCCGCCTCGCCCACCGGGACGCGCCCCGGGGTACCGCCCGCGAGGCCGAGCGCGGCGCCCACGTAGGTGGCCGCCGAGGCCAGCAGGAGCGGTCCGATCCAGGTCCAGTCCGCGTCCTGGACCGAGCTCACCATCGTGGACACGTTGGCCAGCTGCGGGGCGAGCACGTAGATGGCGACGGCGAGCGCGAGCGCCATCACGAGCGTGCGCGGCTTGAACCGCTCGACCGCGACCGGCGTCGGTACCTCGACCCCCGCCGCGCGGGCCGCCTCCGCCACGAGCGGCGCGAGGGCGTCGGGCACCTTCTTCACGGCCGCGCGCGTGCGAGGCGTGAGCGCGGCGGGCACGATCCGCTCGACGGCGGCCACCAGCCGGTCCGTGCCGAGCACCTCCAGCGCGGGGGCGACGGCGCGCTCGGCCCCGACGAGCGCGTAGGTCGAGGCAAGCAGCTCGGCGTCGTCGCCCGCGAGCGGCGCGTCCGCGACCCCGGCCTCGCCCCGGGTGAGGTTCGTGATCCAGACCTGGCCATCGCCGTCGAGCACGAGGTGGCGGACAGTGAGGTCGCGGTGGGCGATCCGGACCTCGTGCAGCCGGCGCACCTCGTGCCACGCGGAGGCGAGCACGTCGTGCGTCAGCGCGTCGGCCGGCACCTCGTCCAGGGGCGTGGCGTCCAGACGCTCGACGGCGAGGATCGCCTCCCCGAGCGGCGCCGTCGCGACGGCGAGCACGGCCGGCACGTGCACGCCGCGGTCGGCGGCGAGCATCGCCACCATGGCCTCGGCGGACACCGCGCGCGACGGCGAGGCGTGCGCCGTCTCGTCGCCCGTGTCGCGCAGGCGGATGCGCCGGAAGGCGCGGTCGAGCGTGTCGGTGCGCCACGCGCGGTCGTCGACCACCCGAACGAGGATCCCGTGGCCGGTCCTGGCCGATCGCACGGGGACGCCCCACTCGTCGTCGTGGCCGAGCGGCTCGACATCCGTGACGGGCAGGTCGACCGCGGCGAGGGCGGCCGCGAGGCCCGAGGGCGTCAGCTCGCGCACACTGCGCCCCATGGCGAGCAGGACGAGCGTGCCGACGAGGCCGCCGACGCCGATCGCGAGCACGACGTCGAGCGGTGCGTCCGGCGCGGAGAGCGTGCGCAGGAGCGCCAACGCCACGAGGGCGGACCAGAGAATCCGTTGCCACGCGCCGCGGGCGACCGGGCGGAGGGTCGCGGTGAGGGCCGCGACCGACGCGATGAGCAGCGACGAGGGGACGTGGCTGACGGTCGCGACCGGCGCGAGCGAGGAGCCGTCCGCGTGCTCGAAGTCGAGCCGGCTCACCCCGAGGAACGCGGCGTTCGCCACGACGGCCGCGACGGCGCCGCGCACCACCAGGCCCGGTCGGCGCAGGACGAGGAGTGCCACGGGCGTCGCGACGAGGCCGACGAGGAACGCCGTCTGGAGCGAGAGGAGGGCGATCTCGATGACCGTGTGCGGCACGCCGTCGAGCAGCGCGCGCAGGTCCTCGTCAAAGGCCTGGGTGGTGCGCCGCGCGACGCTCGCGAGCAGCAGCCCGACGCCCGCGATGACCGCGAAGGTGACCAGGGCGCTGGTCTCCTGCCACCAGGCGCGGCGGGTGACCGCGCGGTAGGAGTCCTCGGGCATGACGCCGAACGTACCGTCGCCGAGCGAGTCGGATCACGACGCCGGGCGGGTATCACGCCCGAGGCGCGGGCCTCACCTGTGGCATCCGGGCAACTGCCCGGGACCGACAGGCAAAGGAGCTCACCATGGCCAGCGCGTACGACCTCATCCACGCGATCACCCGCAACGACAAGGCGGCGTTCATCATCGCGATCGACCCGCGGGCGGCGGACGCCCTCATCCCGAAGCACGGCTTCGCGCAGCGTGCGGGCAGCAGGGTCGCCCTCAACCCGCAGCCGCTGCCGCCGGCGGAGCTGTCGCTCGGCGCGGCGCTGCTGTACGAGGTGACCCGGGCGGCGATCGCCGGCGCGGGCAGCGAGGACGCGGGTGCCGCGGCCAGGCTCGTCTCGTTCGAGATCGACGACTGGTGCGGCACCGGGTGGCCGCGCAAGTGGCCGAAGCCCAAGAGCAAGCTCGACGTGCTCGACGTCTTCCTCGGTGCCGCGATCGCCGCGGACGACCTCGCCGGCCGGTACGAGGGCTCGCTCGGCGAGGCGCTCGCGGGCGCCGCCAAGCAGCTCGCCGACCAGGCGATCGGCTGAGCGGAGCGCGTTCGGCTGGCCCGGCGTCGGGCACTGGGCCACACTGGCCTGCGTGTCCGACGCCGCGGTCAGCCTGCTCGTGCTTGCCGTCTCGCTGGCGCTCTTCATCTGGAACAGGCTCCCGGTCGGTCTCGTCGCGATCATCACGGCGGTGCTGCTGTACCTCACGGGCCAGGTCACGGCCGGTGAGGCCGTCGCGGGGTTCGGCGACCCGGTCGTCGTCTTCATCGCGACCCTGTTCGTGGTCAGCGAGGGCCTGGACTCCTCCGGCGTGACGGCGTGGGCCGGCCAGCAGCTCGTCCGGCGCTCCGGCCGCTCGCACTCCCGCCTGCTGGTCGCCGCCATGGCGGTGACGGCGCTGCTCGCGGCCGTCGTGACGCCGAACGGCGCGGCCGCCGCCGTGCTGCCGGTCGTCGTCCTCGCGGCCCGCCGCGCCGGCCTGCTGCCCGCGCACCTGCTCATGCCGGTCGCGTTCGCCGCGAGCGCCGGGGCGCTGCTGCTGCTGTCGGGCAGCCCGGTGAACGTCATCGTCTCCGGGGAGCTGCGCGAGCTCACCGGTGAGCCGTTCGGGTACGCCGAGTTCGCCGTCGTCGGCCTTCCGCTCGTCCTCGTGACGATCGTGGTCGCGGTGCTCGGACGGCGCCTCGTCCCCGCGCGTCAGCCCGCCGAGGCGGTCCCCGACCTTTCCGACCACCCCGCCACGATCCTGGGCCACTATCGCCTGACCGAGGGCACCTATCGCCTGCGCGTGCCGGTCGCCGGCGACGCGATCGGCTTCACCCCCCGCGGTCTCCTGCGCCTCGTCGAGGGCGCGTCCGGCGTTCGGCTCCTCGGGGTGCAGGGCGGCGACGCCTTCCCGACCAAGGAGCGCCGGACGCTGTACGCGGAGGACGTGCTCGTCGTCGCCGGCTCGCCCGACGGCGTGGCCGCCGTCGTGCGCGAGTGCGGTCTCGAGGTGGTGAGCCGGCCGAGCACGCGCGACCTCGCGACCCTGCACGGGCGCGACCACGGGCTCGCCGAGGTGGTCGTGCCGCCGCGGTCTCGGCTCGAGGGCGAGCTCATGTTTCCCGGCATCGTGCTCGGCGGCGTCGAGGTGCTGGCGGTGAGCCGCCTGGGGGAGGAGCTCGGCCTCGCGCGCACGGAGCTCGCCGTCGGCGACATGCTGCTCGTGCGCGGGCGCTGGGCGGACGTCGAGGCGCTCGCGGAGAACCCGGACCTGCTCGTCGTCGACGACCCCGAGGCGGTGCGTCGCCAGAGCGTGCCCCTGGGCGCGACGGCGTGGCGTGCGCTCGGCGCGCTCGCCGTCACCGTCGCGCTGCTCGCCAGCGGGTTCGCCACCCCGGCGATCGCGGGGCTCGTGGGTGCCGGTCTCATGGTCGCGCTGCGCGTGGTGACGCCGCAGCACGCCTACCGCGCGGTCTCGTGGCAGACCGTGGTCCTGATCGGCGGACTCATCCCGCTCTCGACGGCGATCGCGTCCTCCGGCGCCGCCGACCTCGTCGCGAAGGGTCTGCTGTCCCTGGTCTCGGGCGCGGACGTGCGGGTGCTGCTCGCCGCGATCTTCGTGCTCACCCTCGTGCTCGGCCAGGTGGTGAGCAACGCGGCCACCGTGCTCATCGTGGTGCCGATCGCGGTGGCCGTCGCGAGCGACGCCGGGATCTCCCTGGCGCCGGTGCTCATGCTCGTCGCGGTGGCAGGCGCGACGTCGTTCCTCACCCCGATCGCGACGCCCGCCAACCTCATCGTGATGGGCCCCGCGGGGTACCGGTTCGCGGACTACTGGCGACTCGGGCTGGCGCTCTCGGTGGCGTGGTTCGTCGTCGCGATCGTGCTGATCCCGATCGTCTGGGTGCCGTAGGCCGTCTCGCTCCCGCTCCGCGCCGCGCGAACGTACGATCGACGCAGCACGGGACCCCGACGACGGGAGCTGGACGATGACGCCACCGAGCGAGCGCGGCACCGACCCGGCCCTGCGCGGCCACGCCGACCGCGTCGAGCAGAACATCGACGACGCCGACGTCACCGGCCTGCGCGTCAGCGACCCGGCGACGCACGCGGCGGGCCTGCCCGGCGTCGGGCACGCGATGCAGATCGCGCTCACCCAGATGGGGCCGGTCCGCACGGGCCGCACGCTCCTGCGCATCAACCAGACGCACGGCTTCGACTGCCCGGGCTGCGCGTGGCCCGAGGCCCGCCACCGCGGTCCGGTGGAGTTCTGCGAGAACGGGGCCAAGGCCGTCGCGGAGGAGGCCACCCGACGTCGCGTGACCCCGGAGTTCTTCGCGCGGCACTCGATCGCGGAGCTCGCCACCTGGGACGACTACGCGCTGGGCCAGCAGGGCCGACTCGTGCACCCGATGGTGCTCGAGGAGGGCGAGGAGCACTACCGCCCGATCAGCTGGGGGCGCGCGCTCGACCTGATCGCGGAGGAGCTCCGGGGACTGGACTCACCGGACGAAGCCATCTTCTACACCTCGGGCCGCACGTCCAACGAGGCGGCGTTCGCCTACCAGCTCCTCGTCCGCGGCTTCGGCACGAACAACCTGCCGGACTGCTCGAACATGTGCCACGAGTCCAGCGGTGCCGCGCTGACGGACACGATCGGCATCGGCAAGGGCAGCGTCCACCTCTCCGACATCGCCGAGGCTGACCTCATCCTCATCGCCGGGCAGAACCCCGGCACCAACCACCCGCGCATGCTCATCGCGCTCGAGGCCGCGAAGAAGGCCGGCGCGTCGATCGTGGCGATCAACCCGCTGCGCGAGGCCGGCCTCCTGCACTTCGACAACCCGCAGGAGCCCGCGGGCCTCGTGGGCCGGGGCACCGACCTCGCCGACGACTACCTGCAGATCCGCCTCGGCGGCGACCAGGCGCTCTTCCAGGCGCTCGGCGCGCTGCTCCTGCGGGCGCACGCCGAGCGCACAGCGCGCGGGGAGCCCGGCGTGCTCGACGAGGAGTTCCTCGCCACGCGCACCGAGGGGTTCGAGGAGTACGCGGGCCACCTCGCCGCGCTCGACTGGGGCGAGGTCGCGACCGCGACGGGACTGGAACGCGCGCAGATCGAGGCGCTCGCGGACCGCCTGATCGCCTCGCGCGCCACGATCGTGTGCTGGGCGATGGGCCTCACGCAGCACAAGCACGCGGTGCGCACGCTCAAGGACATCGTCAACGTGCTGCTCCTGCAGGGCAACATCGGCCGCCGCGGCGCGGGCGTGTGCCCCGTCCGCGGCCACTCCAACGTGCAGGGCGACCGCACGATGGGCATCTTCGAGCGGATGCCCGGGCGCTTCCACGACGCGCTCGACGCCGAGTTCGCCTTCACCTCCCCGCGCCTGTTCGGCTTCGACACGGTCGCCGCGATCGAGGCGATGCGCGACGGTCGCGCCCACGTCTTCCTCGGCCTCGGCGGCAACTTCCTGCGCGCCACCCCCGACTCCGCCGTCACCGAGGACGCGCTGCGCAACACCCGGCTCTCGGTCCAGATCTCCACGAAGCTCAACCGGTCGCACGTCGTGACAGGCCGCCGCGCGCTCATCCTCCCGACGCTGGGCCGCACCGAGCGCGACGAGCGCGGCACCGGACCGCAGCGCGTGAGCGTCGAGGACTCGATGAGCGCGGTGCACGCCTCGACCGGCCGGCTCGAGCCGGCCAGCCGCTACCTGCGCAGCGAGGTCGCGATCGTCTGCGGCCTCGCCCGCCGCCTGCTCACGGACGACGGCGGAGCTCCCCTTCGAGGCGCCCCGCACGTGGACTGGGACGCCTGGGCGGAGGACTACCGCCTCATCCGCGCGTCGATCGAGCGCGTCGTGCCCGGGTTCGACGACTACGAGTCACGGCTGGACCAGCCCGGCGGGTTCGTCCTGCCGCACCCGCCGCGCGACACCCGCACCTTCGCCACGCCCACGGGACGCGCCCTGCTCACGGTGAACCCGCTGGAGTACCCCGAGGTGCCCGACGGCGCGCTGCTCCTGCAGACCATCCGCACCCACGATCAGTTCAACACCACGATCTACGGCCCGGACGACCGCTACCGCGGCATCCGCGGCGGCCGGCGCGTCGTGCTCGTCAACCCGGCCGACCTCGCCGAGCGCGGGATGTCCGACGGCGAGCTCGTCGACCTCGTCGGCGTGCACCCCGACGGGCGCGAGCGTCGTGCGGAGGCGTTCCGCGCCGTCGCGTACGACACCCCGCGCGGGTGCGCGGCGTCGTACTTCCCCGAGACCAACGTGCTGGTCCCGCTCGACTCCTACGCGGACGTCTCGCGTACGCCGACCTCGAAGTCGGTGGTCATCCGGCTCGAGCCCGCGCGCACGGCGTCCTGAGTCGTCAGGTGGGCCGTCAGCCGAACGGCCCGCCGACGATGTTCTTCTCGATGCCGCGGATGATGTCCGTGCCGTCGGAGGCGCGCAGCTCGGAGTACCACGCGGCCGTCGCGTCGGGGTCCTTGCCGTGCGTGACGTCGCACCGACCCCGCGCGCGGAGCACGAGCTCGGCCGTGCGGGGTGCCCGGCGCGCCTCGTAGCGCCGCAGCGCGTCCTCGACGCCGAGCGTGTTCGTGGCGAGCTGCCACGAGAGCTCGACCGCGTCCTCGAAGGCGGCGCAGCCGCCCTGGCCGATGTCCGGCGTCGTGGAGTGCCCGGCGTCGCCGAGCAGCGCCACGCGGCCCTTGGTCCACGTGAAGAACGGCTCGATGTCGTGGATCTCGACGCGGTTGGTGCGCTCGACGTCGATCGCGGCCATGAGTGCTTGGACCGGCGGCGCCCAGCCGGCGAAGTAGCCGGTGAGCTCCTCACGCAGCGTGGCGCGCTCGGACGGCAGCCCGACGGGCAGCACGACGTCGAGGAAGAAGTAGAACCGCTCGTCCGCCACGGGCATGACCGAGACCCGCATGCCGTTGCCCACCCACTGCGACCACTGGTCGGCCGGCCCGATCTCGGGCAGCGCGGGAACGAGGCCGTTGTAGTTGACGTAACCGGAGTAGCGCCGCGTCGTCGGACCGCCGAGGACGTACTGGCGGATCTTCGAGTGCGCGCCGTCGGCCCCGATGAGGAGGTCGCCGTGCACCTCGGTGCCGTCGGCGAGGTGGGCGGTCACGCCGTCGTCGTCCTGGGTCACGTCGACGACCTCAGTGCCGAGGCGGATCGAGTCGGCGCCGACGGCGTCCATCAGCATGCGCTGCAGGTCACCGCGCGCGACGGGGTAGGGCCGCTGCCCGACGTGCTCGACGAGCGGGGCGAGCGAGAACTGCGTCATCGTCGCGCCGGTGAACGCGTCGTAGTAGGCCATCGACGCCATGTCACCGCCGAGCTTCGCGACCTGCTCGCCCACCCCGAGGTAGTTGAGGCACTTCACGCCGTTGGACCAGATCGAGATCGCCGCCCCGACGGGACGGACCTCGCGCACGCGCTCGAGGATCTCCACGTCCCAGCCGATCTTGCGCAGTCCGAGGGCCGCGGACGTGCCGCCCATCCCCGCGCCCACCACGATCGCCTTCATGCCGCCTCTTCTCGCGCATCGCCGTCCGTTCGGCTCGACGCTAGGAGTGGCGTGTTGCCGCGAAATTACCCCCGTGCGTCGGGCAGCGAACAGCCGGCGGGCGGCGCGTCAGGCGGGCGGTGCGTCAGGCGGGCGGTGCGTCCTCGGAGTCGAGCCGCGGCTCGGTCCGGCGTTCGGGCCGGAGCCCGGACTTGTCGGCGTAGAACGCGCGGATCACGTCCATGTCGGCGCGGACGTCACCCGTGAGCGTGATCGTCGGGCCCAGGCCCGCGGTCATCGTGGTGCGGTCCACGTAGCCGAGGGTGACCGGGAGGTCCGCCTCGCGTGCGATCCGGTAGAACCCCGACTTCCACCGCGTGACCCCGCCGCGGGTGCCCTCGGGCGTCACCACCAGCGAGAACGGCGCCTCGGCCTGGGCGACGAGGATCTCCGCGACGACCCGGCCCGGGTTCGTCCGGTCCACCGGGACGCCGCCGAGCGCCCGCATGACCGGCCCGCGCCAGCCGCGGAACAGCGTGTGCTTGCCGAGCCAGCGGAACGGGATCTCCGCCTCCCACGCGATCGCCAGCATGAGGACGAAGTCCCAGTTCGACGTGTGGGGAGCGCCGATGAGGATGCGAGGCACGGTCGGGGCCGGCTGCGGATCGGAGCGGAGCGTCCAGCGGGACAGGCGCCAGTACAGGCGGGCGAGGCGTCGGCGCAGCACCCGGTCAGCCTACGGGCAGCCTACGGGCGCGGCGCGAGCGTCCAGGACCCGTTCGTCGTGATCGCCACGACGCCGGGCAGCGGGAGGTCGACCGACTCCGTGAACGCCTCGGTGTCGCCGAGCAGTCGGCTGTCGGGTCCGCTGTCGGTGCTGGCCACGTCCGAGTACGCCCGGATGGACACCGAGTCGCCCTCGCCTACAGGGGTGTAGCTGACGTCGAAGCCGGAGCCCGCCTCGGACAGGTACAGCACGGCCGACCCGGTGCCGGACTGCGGCCCGGTGATCGGCGGAAGCTCGTTCCAGCTCGCCAGGGTGAGCGTCCACGGCCCCTCCGCGACGACCCACACGTCCCGGTCGGCCGCCGTGCTCGTCATGATGTCGAGCAGGTAGGTGCCGGTGAAGGGCGCGGGCCCCTCGCCCCACGGGTCACCGCCGCGGTCGGAGGCCGAGATCACCACCTCGCCCGTGCACGCGGAGCAGTCCAGCGCCGCGGTGACGGCGATCGCGCCCTGCCGCGAGTAGGTCACCGTTGCGGGGCCCGATCCGCTGACGATGGCGGGCGCGCCGTCGGCCACGGGGCCTGCGGCCAGGACGGTGGCCGGCGCCGTGAGCTCCGGGCTCTCCGTCGCCTCGTCCTCGGTCGGCTCCTCGGTCACCTCCTGCGTCGCGTCCGCGGTCGCGTCCGCGGTCGCGTCGGACGCTGCGGACGCCGGGACGCGAGCCGCCGCCGTCGCGGACGCCCCGCCGTCGGCGTCGTCGTCGCCCGAGCCGCCGCACGCCGTCGTGAGTGCGAGAAGCCCGACGGCGAGCACGCCGACGGCGAGTCGGCGCACGGTGCGTGGGGCGTCGGCAGCGAGGGCGCGAGTGGTCGTCATCGCTCGAGTGTGACAGTCGGGCGCGCCGAAGCCGGTCGCCGTAGGGTGAGCGCCGTGAGCGAGATCTGGGTGGTCGGGATCCTGAGCGTGCTGGTCGGGCTGTTCATGTGCTTCCGCGGCTACGTCGCGCTGCGGGTGGTGATCGCCGTCGTCGGCGCGTTCGCCGGGTTCCTGCTCGGTGCCGCGATCGTGGCGGAGGTGACGCCCGACGGCTTCCTCGGCACCACGCTCGCCTGGATCGGCGCGATCGTGGGCGCGCTGCTGCTCGGGGGGCTCGCGTACGCGTTCTACCAGGTCGCGGTGGTGCTCGGGATGGCGTCGATCGGGTTCGCGATCGGGTCGGGGCTCTCGGCCGCGCTCGGCGTCCGGCCCGACTGGCTGGTCTGGGTGATCGGCGCCGTCGCCGCCGCGCTGCTCGTCGTGGTGTCGCTGGCGACCGACCTGCCGGCCTTCCTGCTCGTCTGGCTCACCGCGTTCGGCGGCGCCAACACCGCGGTGACCGGTGTGATGCTGCTTGTCGGGGTGGTCACGCTGGACGACGTGACCTCGGGGGCGCTCCCGGACGACCTCGGCTGGTGGTGGGCGGTGGGCGCGCTCGTGCTCGGCGTCGTCGGCGTGGTGGTGCAGTGGCGCGCGCTGACGGCGTCCCGGCAGGCGATGCGCGAGGCCTGGGCCGGCCGGACCCCGGCTGGCCGGCGTTAGCGCTCAGCGCTCGAAGCGTTCAGCGCTCGAACGAGAGCGGCTTCGCGTCCTCGGTGCGACCGGCGAACAGGTAGGCGATCGGCCCCGCCCAGTTGATGAGGAGCGCGAGGCCCCACGGCAGCTTCGGCCCCATGACCTCGGCGGCCGGGCGACGGATGAGGTCCTGCCACGCGTACGCGTGGAGGAGGACCTGGCCGGTCCCGAGGACGACGACCGCGACCCGGCTCGGCGTGCTCATCTCCGACCACTTCTTGTGATGTCCGTGCCCGCGGTGTCCCGATTCGTGTCCCATGGCTCCATTGTGCGCTCCCCGCTGCCCGGCCGCGCCCTCCGGGTTCGTGGCCCGGACATGCCGACGGCCGGGGACCCGAGGTCCCCGGCCGCCGGCGCGCGTCAGTCCTGCGGCGCGCGTCAGTCCTGCTGCGGCGCGAGTACGAACGCGGGGTCGCCCCCCGGTGCGCTGCTCGCCGCGGTGTCCAGCGTGAGCTGGTCGAGCTGCTCGCTCGCGGCCGGCTCGACGAACACCGGCGTCGTGCCGGTCTCGATGACGCGGTCGGAGGTCTGCGGTCCCCGCGTGAGTGCGAGCTCGAGCCCACCCGGCTGGGTGGTCGACTGCGAGATCCGCAGTCCGCCGCCCTCGGGGAGGTCGGCGCGGGCGGCGAGGTCGTCGACGACGGTCTGGGCGTTCTCGGTCAGGGTCAGCATGGTGACTCCTCTCGTTGGCGTGTGGTCCGTCGCCGTCCACGCGACCAGACGCCGGCGCCCGTCGCAAGAATGCCTCGGTCCGTGAGAAAGGCGTCCCACCCATCGGGACCGGCCTCGACGTCCGACGGTGCCTCGCCTACGGTGACGCGCCCGCGCGAGGAGGCGTCAGCGCTCGCTGCGCGGCTGCCGCGTGGCCAGGAGTGCCCACGCGACGAGCACGGCCTGGAACGGCAGCCGCAGCAGGCGCTTCTCGTCGGTGTCGAGCCCGAACCCGTCCTTGTGCTCGAGGTACTGCGCGACGTTGCCCGGGAAGATCACTACGAAGAACAGCGCGACGAGGATTCCGAGGCGGCGCCGGTACGGCTGCTGCCAGGTCGCCACGAGACCCGCGCCGAGCGCGAGCTCGACCACTCCGGAGACGAGCACGACGACGTCATGGTCGATCGGGAACCAGTCGGGCACCTGCGCCTGGAACTCCTCGCGCGCCACGGTGAGGTGCGAGGTGCCGGCGAACAGGAGGCTCGCCCCGAGCCCGACCTGGGCAAGCCCCTTGAGTACCCGGCGCACCCCGCCCGAGCTCGCCGTCGTGCTCGACGTGGTGGGTCCGTCGTCGGCCGTCTTGCCAGGCGTGCTGTCGGACATCGGGAACTCCGCTCCTCCAGGGGTGCGGGACCGACGGTCACCGCCGGACGATCGTAGGCACGCTCGGCGGCTCACGGCCCCCCTTCTTCGTCGGAGGCTCCTGGATCGGGGTACCAGAAGGTGCCGGGCGCCCTCGGGCACCGGGTCGCCGACCGCGACCTCGCCCGGCGTGACCTCGCAGACCGCGACCTCGCCAGGCGCGACCGCGACCGGCTCGAGACGAATCACCGGCTGCACGTCGAGACGGGGCTCGGCGCGCGACGACGCGATCAGGATGCAGGACCTCATCCCCGGCTGGAGGTTCGACAACAAGCGCCCCTCGATGGTGCGATGACGCGATGAGGGTCGTCTGCGCACCCGACTCCTTCAAGGAGTCCATGGATGCCGGAGTGGCCGCGGCCGTCATGGCCGCGGCCGTGCGCCGCGTCGTCCCGGAAGCCGAGTGCGTCGAGATCCCGATGGCCGACGGCGGAGAGGGCACCACCCGCGCGCTCGTCGCCGCGCGCGGGGGGCGCCTCGTGCCCGTGGCGGTCCGTGATGCGCTCGGGCGTGCGGCGGTCGGGGAGATCGGGGTCGCCGGGGGCCGCGACGGCGAGGGCGAGCACGCGTCGGGCGCGCACGCCTCGGGCGAGCGCGGCGGGAGCCGACTCGGTGTGCTCGAGGTGGCTTCCGCCGTCGGGATCGGGATGATCGCGCGCGAGGAGCGCGACCCGCTCGCGGCGACCTCGGTCGGCGTCGCCGACCTCGTGCGCGCGGTGCTGGACGAGGGGGCGGCGCGCCTCGTGGTCGGGCTCGGCGGATCGGCGACCAACGACGGCGGGTCGGGCCTTCTCGTCGGGCTCGGCGCCGTGCTGCGCGACGCCGCGGGCGCCGTGGTGCCGCCCGTCCCCGCGCGCCTGGGCGAGGTGGCCGACGTCGACCTCGGCGGCCTCGACCCTCGCCTCGCCGCGGTGACGATCGAGCTCGCGTGCGACGTGACCAACCCGCTGCTCGGCCCGACCGGCGCGAGCGCGGTGTTCGGCCCGCAGAAGGGGGCCTCGCCGTCGGACGTCGCGCTGCTGGACGGCGCGCTCGCGACGTTCGTGGCCGCGCTCGAGGCGGCGACCGGGCGGTCGGTGCGCGACGTGCCGGGCGCCGGCGCAGCGGGCGGGCTCGGCGCGGCGTTCCTCGCGCTCGGTGCGCGGCGGCGACGCGGCGTGGACGTGGTGATCGACGCCGTCGGGCTCGACGACGCGGTAGCCGGCGCCGATCTCGTGCTGACGGGCGAGGGCTCGATCGACGAGCAGACGCTCGCCGGCAAGACCCCGGCGGGCGTGGCCGAGGTCGCGGCGCGGCACGGGGTGCCGGTGGTCGCGTTCGCGGGGCGGGTCGCGCCGGGGGCGGACGTGCTGCTCGAGCACGGGTTCACCGCCGTGGTGCCGATCGTGCACGAGGTGGGGCCGCTCTCCGCGGTGCTGGCCGACGGCGAGGCGAACCTCGCGAGGGCGGTCGCGACGGCGGTGCGGCTGCTGGTGTCGCCCGCGCTGCGGCGGGGGTAGCGGGTGCGGCTCTGCGCGCCCGAGCCGTTCGCGAGGGGGTCTCTGGCGCCGGCGAGGGTTCTCTGGCGCCTGTCCTCCTCGCCAGGTTGCCCGCGTGTTCGATGGACCCGTCCTGGTGATGGCTCCGCGTCTGGGCGGATTCGCTCCGGCTGCCCGCCATGGACGTGCGGGCCGGTCCCCGTGACCATCTCGAACACGTCTGTGGATAAGTAGGCTGATCTGCGTCGATGTCGGTGGTCGGGCATACGGTGTTCGCATGGCCGGTCGAGGCGGGGTGAACGCGGAAGGTGTCGCGAGGGACGACGCGGCGGTGGTTGGCGTGCCGTGCTTGTCGCCGCGGCTGCGGACTCTGGCCCGGCGGCTGCCGGCGGTCGCCGCCGAAGTGGCGGGGAGCGGTCAGCACGAGGTCCTCTCGGCATTCGACGGGTTGTCGGAGGTCGATGGGGGCGGCCTGGGAACGGACGCGATTCTTGACCTGATCATCGGGTGGTCGCGGCAGGTGGCGGCGGCGCAGGCGCGGGTGCGGGAGTGGGCGGCGGTTCTGGCCCATCAAGGGGGTGCGCGGTTCAACTTCCGTCCCGACATCGCCCTGGACGCGATGGTCGAGACGATCGCGGTGGCGCTGGCGTGCTCGACCCGGTTCGCGGGCACCCTGGTCCGGGAGGGGGAGGCGGTGCAGGGTCTCCTGGTCGACGTCGGTGGTGCGGCGCGGCGGGGTGATCTGGACGCGTCTCGGGTGGGGGCGTTCGTGGACGCTCTGGGTGAGCAGTCCCCGGAGGTGGTGTTCGCCGTCGTGGAGCGGGTGCTTCCCGACGCGGGCGAGGTCACGGTGAGTGAGCTGCGGCGCCGGTTGCAGCGAGCGTTGGTGCAGGTCGACCCGGCCGGTGCCGGACCGCGTGCGGCCACCGCGCGGAAGCGGCGTCGAGTGAACGCGGTCCGCCCCGTGGGTGAGGGGTTGGGGTCGTTCAGTGCGGTGCTGCCGGCGCCGTGCGCGACGGCGTTGGAGCAGGCGTGTGAGCGGGCCGCGAAGGCGTCCCGTGCGGCGGGGGACGAGCGGACGTTGGAGCAGCTACGGGCGGACGCGTTGGGCACGATGGCCGAGCACGCGCTGGTGACGGGGCAGATCGGGGCGCCTGGGGTGACGGGGGAGACATTCGTGTTCACCCCGTCCCAGGTTCGCATCATCGCCTCCGCAGCGTCGCGCCGTACCGACGGGCCCAGCCTCGCCGACGCCGTCCGCTGGGACATCAACCCCGAAACCTCGCACTGCACCAGCAACAACGGCGCCCGCGGAGCCCAAGGCGTCGTTACGGCTCCGCTTGCACCGCCCGAGTCCGCACCCGACGAGACGACGGTTGCGACGGCTGCGACGGCCGTGACTGCCGGATCGTCGGTGGCGAGCGCGCCGACCGCGACCACGGCGTCGACGCCGTTGATCGCGCCGGACGATCCGGTGGCGAAGGGCGATCCGGTCGCGCCGGACGATTCGTCGGTTGTGACGGGTTTGGCTGGGGGGTCTACGCCGACGGACGTGCAGGCGGACGCGAGAGCTGCCGACGCCGGCCCGCGAGGTCCGCAGGTTCGGGAGGATCGGCGGGACCCGGCCCGGTTCGAGGTTCCTGGCGCGGCCGACGAGGGCGGCGACGAACTCGTGGGAGAGCCGGTCTCGCGGCTGAGCGACGCGAGCGGGGTGGGTGACGCGCACGGGGTGGCTGACGCGCACGGGGTGGCGCCGGTCCCGCGAATCGCGCGCTCGAGCATTCCGGGCGTGGACGTGCCGGACCTCGTGGGGTACGGCGCGATCGATCCCGAGACCGTCACCACCTTCGGGACGCTGCCGTGGGTGCAGGTGATCTTGCCGCCGGAGCCGGGTGGGGCGGCGCCGCCCGACGCGCCCGGATATCACCCCACCGCTGAGCTGGCCCGGCACGTCCGGGCCCGGGACCGGACGTGCGCGGTGCCCGGCTGTCCGGTCGACGCGTGGCGCGGCGACCTCGACCACATCGTCGTCTGGCCTCAAGGCCCGACGAGCGCCGCGAATCTCCGGCCCCTGTGCCGCCGCCACCATCGGCTGCGCACTCACGCCGGCTTCCGCCTCGACACCCAGCCCGACGGCTCCGTCACCTGGACCACACCCTTCGGCACCGCACGTCAGCGCGACTCCGCCGGCCACCTCACCCGCTCAACTCACCGCGCCGAACCCCCGTAGGCGAACCCGTCTGGGGGCGCGATCCCTCGGCAGTCGGTCTCACGTGAGGCTGGCGCCCGTGGCGCTGACGCGTGCCCGGTGGTCCGTGCCCGGTGGCCCGTGCCCGGTGGCTCGCGGCGGGTGACCTGCACCCGGTGGCCGCGGCCGGTGACCTGCGCCCGGTGGCCCGTGCCCGGTGGCCCGTGCCCGGTGGCCCGTGCCCGGTGGTCCGTGCCCGGTGGCCCGTGCCCGGTGGTCCGTGCTCGGTGGTCCGTGCCCGGTGACGCGCGCCCAGCGGTGCCAGCGCGCGCTTCTGCCTGGCCTCAGAGCTCCAGCGACTCGCCGGCCGCGAGGTCGAGGTACTCGCCGCCCGCTCGCTCGGTGGCCGCGCGGAGGTTGCGGACGTGCACGGTACGGCCGAAGTCGGACAGCGAGAGGTCGTGGATCCCGAGCACACGCGGAGCCCCGATCTGCTCCACGAAGTCCATCGCGTCGCCGATCGTCAGCCACGGCGCGCCGACGGGGACAGCCAGCACCTCGATGCCGCCCGTGCCCGTGCCCGTGCCCGCGTGCGTGCCCGCGTCCGTGCCAGAGCCAGTGCCGGCATCGGCGTCCGCGGCGTCGTCGCGCGCCCCCGCGGGCAGGGCGAACGAGTCGCCCGGGTGGTAGAGCACGCCGTCGACCACGACGCCGACGTTGTCCACCGCCGGGATCGAGGAGTGCAGCGGCGCGTGCGTCCCGCCGGTGAAGCGCAGCGTGAACGGGCCGACCGCGACCTCGTCGCCGGCCGACACGGCCGTGACCTCGTGCCCGGCCTCGCGCGCGGCGTCGACGACGCCCTGCGGACCGAGCACGACGGCGTCGTGAGCCTCCCCGACGAGGTGCGCCAGGTGGTCGGGGGTCCAGTGATCGGGGTGCTGGTGCGTGAGCACGACACCGACGAGTCCGTCGACCTCGGGCAGCTCCGTGGTGAGGACCCCCGGGTCGATGACGAGGACGGCGCCGTCCTTCTCGAGGAGCAGGGCGGAGTGTTCGAGCTTCGTGAGACGCATGGGCCCAGTCTGCCCCGGCTTCGCTCCCGCAACACCCGCGCCCGCAACCCGCGCACCGCTCGCGCTAAACCTCGTCCGCGTGCCCGGCCGCGAACCGCTGCAGCGTCTCCTCGAACGCCGCGAGCGCGGGATCCTCCCGGGTGCTCACGAGCGCTCCGACGGTGCGGACCGCGCCGCGGTCGGCGAGCACGAGCTCGCGCACCTGCGGTCGGGACCCCATCGGGTCGGCGGGCAGGATCGCCGCCGCGAGCCCGGCCGCCGCCAGACCGCGGGCGGTGTGGAAGTCCTCGGCCTCGTACGCGACCCGCGGCACGATCGCGGCCGCGGCGAACAGCGCCTCCGCCATGGCGCGCAGCCCGAACCCGTGCTTGAGGAGCGCGAGGTCGTACGCCGCCAGCGCCGCCACGGAGACCTCGCGCTCGGTGGCGAGCGGATGATCGGGTGCGACCGTCGCGTACAGCCGCTCCCGGAAGAGGTGCAGCGTCCGCGTCCCCGCCAGCTGCGGCGGTTCGGCGACCAGCGCGATGTCGGCGTCGCCCGCCTCCAGGGCCTCGAGGCAGAGCGCTCGTGAGCCTTGGGTGAGCCGGAACCGCGTGCGCGGGAACCGGTCGCGGAAGGAGCGGATGAGATCGGGCACCACGCGCTCCCCGAGCAGCGTCTGGAACGCGAGCGAGACCGTCGCGCCCTCGAGGGCGGAGCCCCGCGCGAGCTCGTCGAGTCCGGCGTCGAGGCGCTCGAGCGCTGCGCGCGCGAACGGCAGGAACGTCCGCCCCGCCTCGGTGAGCTGCAGCGTGCGACCCCGACGCTCGAGCAGGGGCGTTCCCACGAGCGCCGCGAGCCGCTGCAGGGAACGGGTGACCGTCGGCTGAGGCAGACCGAGGTCGTCGGCGCCGGCACTGACCTGACCTGCCTCCGCAACCGCGACGAACAGCGGGAGCAGCGCCATCACCGCCCGGCGCTCCGCGCCAAACATGCGCGCAGCGTATGAGTTGCCGGACGAGTGTGCATTAGTCATGAACGCAGCGTATCCGTAGCCTGATCTCCCGTGGCTGTCGACCCCGGATCCCCCCGCGCTCCGCGTCGCGTCATGGTGGGCCTCGGAGCTGCCGGCGTCGCGACGTTCGCCCAGCTCTACGCGTGCCAGGCGCTGCTGCCCGAGATCTCCCGCGATCTCGACGTGAGCCCGGGCAGCGCGGCCCTGACCGTCTCGGTGGCGACGCTCGGTCTCGCGCTCGCCGTCGTGCCGTGGTCCTTCGGTGCCGACCGCCTCGGCCACGTCAGGGTGATGCGGTTCGCGCTCGTCACGTCGTCCGCACTCGGCCTGGTGGTGCCCCTGCTGCCGTCGGTCCTGCCCGGCCTCGAGCCGATCCTCGTGGTGCGGTTCCTCACCGGCCTCGCGCTCGCCGCCGTCCCCGGCACCGCGGTCGCGTACCTGCACCACACGCTGTCCCCTCGCGCGGCGGCAGCCGCGACCGGCATCTACATCGCCGGCACGACGGTCGGCGGCGCCGCCGGACGTCTCCTCGCGGGCCCGCTGGCCGCTGTCGTGGGGTGGCGCGCGGCCCTCGGCGTCATCGCGGTGGTCTGTGTGATCGCCGCCGTCGTCTTCGTGCGCGCCGTGCCCGCACAGGACGGCCACGCGCCGGTTCGCTCGGAGGCGGCGCCCGTCGGTCTGCGCGGGGCCGCGCACCGGATCGGCCGCGTCGTCACGGACCGGCCCCTGCTCGCCCTCTGCCTGCAGCCGTTCCTGCTCATGGGCGCGTTCGTCGCGACCTACAACTACCTCACGTTCCGCCTCGAGACGCCCCCGTTCGACCTCGCGCCCGCCCTCGCCGCGCTCTGCTTCCTCGCGTACGGGGCCGGGACGCTCACGTCCAGCGTGTCCGGTCGGTGGACCGCGCGGTGGGGCCGCCGCCGCGTCGTGCTCGCGGGCGCCGCGGCGATGGCTCTGGGTGCCGTGGCGATGCTGCCGGCGACCTTGTTCGCCGTCGTGCCCGGTCTTCTGCTCCTGACCGCCGGATACTTCGCCGCCCACTCGACCGCCTCCTCCTGGGTCGGTCGGCGCGCCGGCGACGTGCGCAGCCAGGCCGCCGCTCTCTACAACGTGAGCACCTACGCGGGATCCGCGCTGCTCGGCTGGGCCGTGGGCCCGCTGTTCCAGGCGGTCGGCTGGGCGGGCGTCAGCGGCGCGGTGGTCGCGCTCGCCGTCGTGTGCGCCGTGGGCGTCGGCCTCGCCACGCGCGGGGTGCCCGACGGCGAGGTCGCACCCCAGGCGGTCGGCTCACCCCGGCAGGACTCGCCCGGGCAGGACTCGCTGGGGCGCGGTGCGCCCCGCCGTGGCGTGCCCGCGGCCGCGCGGCTGCGCGCGGAGAGCCGCGCCTCGGTGTAGCGCGGCCGCTCGACGGGCCGGGCCGGGCTGGGCCGGGCCTGGCCGCTCGGGACCGCGCATGTGTACGCTCGTACACATGACGACGCGCGACTACTTCGCCGGAGACCCGCGCACGAACCGGGAGCGGATGCTCGCCGGTGACCTCTACGTCGCGGACGACCCCGAGAGTGAGCGGATCGCGCGCCGGGCCACGGTGCTGGTCGACGCCTACCAGCGCGCCGTGGTCGCCGCCGAGGACGCCGGTGCGCGCGAGATCCTCGCGGACCTGCTCGGCTCGGTCGGCGAGGCGTCTTCATCAAGCCGCCGCTCGCCGTCGACTACGGGGAGAACATCCACGTCGGCGCGCGCACCTACGTGAACTCGGGGCTGACGGCGCTCGACGTCGCGCCGATCACCATCGGCGCGGACTGCCTGCTCGGCCCGAACGTCCAGCTGCTCACGCCCACCCACCCGATCGACCCGCGGCCGCGCCGCGACAAGCTCGAGGCCGCCCGGCCGATCACGCTCGGCGACAACGTCTGGCTCGGCGGCGGCGTGATCGTCTGCCCGGGGGTGCGGATCGGCGACAACACCGTGGTCGGCGCGGGGTCGGTGGTGACGCGCGACCTGCCCGCGAACGTGGTGGCCGTCGGCAACCCGGCGCGCGTGATCCGCACGATCACCGAGGCGGACGAGCACGACGAGCGCGACGAGGCCGCGGCGGCCGACGGAGCCTGACGCTCGCCGAATTCCGAGCCCGAACCCAGAGCCCGAACCCCGCCCACGGCGTTGCGCGTCGTGCCACGCTGGCGGGATGCCGCCCGTGTCGACGCTGCCCCGGTCCGCTCCCGAGACCCAGGGCGTCGACTCCGGCGGGCTCGCGGACCTGGTGCAGGCGCTCGCGGACCTGCCCGAGCTGCACTCGCTCATGGTGCTGCGGCACGGTCACGTCGTCGCCGAGGCGTGGGCGCACCCGTACGGCCCGGACATGCCGCACGAGCTGTTCTCGCTGTCGAAGTCGTTCACGTCCACCGCCGTGGGACTCGCCGCGGGCGAGGGGCTGCTCGACGTCGACGACCTGCTCCTCGACCACCTCGGCGACCGAGCTCCCGCGAATCTCGATCCGCGCTGGCACCGACTGCGGCTGCGGCATCTGCTCACCATGACGACGGGGCACGACGGCGACCCGTCCGGCGCAGTCTTCGGCGAGCGGGACTGGGTGGCCGCCTTCCTCGCGCAGCCGCTCACGCACGAGCCGGGCACACACTTCGTCTACAACACGGCGGCGACGTACGTGCTTTCCGCCGTCGTGCAGCGCGTGACCGGTCAGCGACTGCTGGACTACCTCACGCCCCGGCTGCTCGATCCGCTCGGGATCGGGGGTGCGACCTGGGAGCAGTGCCCGATGGGGGTCGACACGGGTGGGTTCGGGCTGTCGCTGCGCACGGCCGACGTGGCCGCGTTCGGCCAGCTCCTGCTGCAGGACGGCGTCTGGGACGGGACCCGACTGCTGCCCGAAGGCTGGGTCGCCGAGGCCACCCGCGCGCAGGTGTCCAACGGCGATCCCGTGGTGGGCGGGGACTGGTGGCAGGGCTACGGCTACCAGTTCTGGCGCTGCCGGCACGGCGGCTACCGGGGCGACGGCGCCTTCGGCCAGCTCTGCGTGGTGCTGCCGGACCAGGACGTCGTCGTGGCGGCGACCTCCGCCGTCGCCGAGATGCAGCCACCCCTGGACGCGATCTGGACGCACCTTCTCCCCGCCCTGCACGACGGCGAGCTCCCGGACGATCCGCCGGGTCGCGCCCGCCTGGCGCACCTCGTCGCCGGGCTCCGCCTCGACCCGCCGGCGGGTGAGGCGTCGTCGCCGGCGGCCGAGCGGCTCGCGGGCCGGGTGCTGGTGCCCGACAACGCGAGGTGGGCGGTGCGGTCCGTGACCCTCGAGCCCGGCGCCGACCACGACGTCCTCACGATGGAGACGGAGCGGTTCGGCACGCTCACCGTGACCGCCGGGCACGGCGAGCCGCACGAGCACCTGCTCGCGATCCGGCACGGCCGGCCGGAGCGGGTGCTGGTCTCGGCCGCGTGGACCGACCCCACCACGTACGTCGTGACCGCACGGTTCGTGGAGTCGCCGTTCGTCGGCACGGTGACGGCCCGGGTGCTCAAGGACCGGGTCGATCTCGAGTCGCGGGTGAACGTCGGGTTCGACGAGTCGGACCGGCTCTCGACGGCGGTCGCACGACTCGACGGCTGACGCGGTCAGCGGTCAGCGGCCAGGGTCGGGGCCCAGGTTCGGGATCTCGCCGGGCCGGTAGCGCGGGAGCCGACTGGCGGGCGCGAGCGCCACGGCGCTGAGCGCCGCCAGCGCGAGCAGGCCGGTGCGCAGTGTGCGCAGCCGGGCGTCGGCGTTGAGCTCGACGGCGGCGTCGACCTGCTCGGGAGTCGCGTCGGTCTGCGAGAGCACCTCGCGCAGGCGGTCGTTGCTCACGAAGTTGACGGAGTCGAGGTCGACCTGCGCGACGAGGGACGGTGGGAGGTCGGTGTTCTCGAGGATCGCGCGCCCGACGGTCAGGCCCAGCACGGTCACGAGCATCGCCCCGGCCACCGCGGTCCCGACGGCGGAGGCGAGGTTCTGCGTCGTGCCGCGGATCGAGCCGACGTCGCCCGCCAGGTGCTTGGGCACAGCCGTGACGAGGACGTTGAACACGAGCGTGACGAGGGCTCCCTGCCCGACGCCGAACACGATCAGTCCCAGGATCGTCGGCAGCGTCTCCCAGTTGTTCGTGACGACGAACGAGAGCCAGACGAGCGCGACGGTCGTGAGGGCGAACGAGAACACCCCGATCGCGCGCGGTGCGAACCGGGGGTAGAAGCGCACGATGAGCGTCGCCGTCACGAATACCGTGAGGTTGAACGGCATCATCGCGAGGGAGGTGTCGAACGGGGTGCGACCCTGCACGATCTGGATGTAGAGCGGCACCGTGAAGTTGAGCGCAGCCTCCATCGAGACGATGACGAACATCGCGTACACCGCCGCGCGCTCCTGCGGCGATGCGAGCACGGCGAGGTTGACCAGCGGGTCACGGCCCGCCGCCGTCCGCGCCCGGGTCCAGACGAAGAAGCCCTGCCCGAGCACGATGCCCACGACGACGAGGACCGGCGCGGGGGAGACCCCGCCCACGCTGAACGGCGCGGCCGGCGTGGCGAGCACGACGCCCCAGGCGTTGAGGTTGTTGAACCCGAGGGTGAGCAGGACGACGGCTGAGCCGACGAGCAGCGCCCCGACGCCCTTCGATGCGGACCGCGGCGTCACCGCGGTCGGACCGCAGGCGGAGGCTGAGGACGAGCACCACGGCCGCGATCGCCACGACGATCCCGAACACCGGACGCCAGCCCACCAGCGTGCCGAGCGCGCCGCCCACGAAGAACGCCGTGACCCCGGAGATGGCACGGGCGGAGCCGAGCGAGCCGACCGTGGTCGTTTGCTGCGCGCCCTGGTAGTTCTCGGCGATGAGCGCCACGAGCGAGGGCACGATGATCGCGGCGGACGCTCCGGCCAGTGCCTGCGCCCCGATGATCCAGGTCACCGACTGGGCGCTCATCATGATGACGCCCGAGACGCCGAAGAGCGCGATGACCAGCCGGAACGCCCTCGTCCACCCCACCCGCCGACCGACCTTGGCGCCGAGCATCACGAGCGCGGCGACGGCGAGCCCGTACATCACGATCGCCGTGCTCACCTGGGTGGGCGGCACGCCGAAGTCGTCGACGATCCCGCCGATCGACACCGGGAGCGCGGAGACGTTGAACGACATGAGGACCTGGGCGAGGAACAGCGCGGCCATCGGCACCCACGAGGCGGGGGTCTGTGGTGTGCAGGTCGGCATCTATCGGGGGATGGGGGTACTGCGGTGGAACGTCCTCACCGCGGGGCGGTCCTCAGCTCGTGGCGTCCTGCAACGACGGCTCGGCCTCGGGGGCCGGCTCGTGACGCAACAGCGCTCGGGAGACCGACGAACTGCCCACGCCGAGCACCTTGGCGATGTGGGAGACGCTGGCGCCATCAGCGCGCATGCGCAGCGCCTCGGCGGTGCGCTCGGGCGTCATCACCGACGGGCGCCCACCGACCCTGCCCTGGGACCTGGCGTGCGCTAGACCGCGGCGGGTGTTCTCTCGGATCGTGGCTACCCGGAGCTGCGCGAGCACGGCCATGATCCCCACGATGGCCTCACCCATCGGCGTCGAGGTGTCGACGTCGAGGAACGGTTCGGTCAGGCTCCGCAGGCGGATGCCGCGACGGCCTAGATCGCGGATCAGCTCGATAGCCATCTGCTCGGTGCCGGCCACCCGATCCAGGGCACGGATCACGAGCGTGTCACCGGCGCGCAGGTAGTCCAGGCACGCACCCCACTGCGGGCGCTCCGCGATCCGGCTCGACTCCCCGTGGTCGACGAACACCCGCGCGGCGCCGGCTGCGCGCAGCTCGGCCTCCTGGGCCTGGGGGTTCTGCTCCCGGGTGCTCACCCGGGCGTACCCGACGACGTTGCTCACGGCACGCTCCTCCTGCTCGGTGGTGGTCATCTCCCGACCTCGGGGCCGCTGCGGCCTCGGCCGCCTCGGGCGCGGCTCGTCGACGTCGACGAGGTGCCTGGGCTGCGGGTGGTCGGTGGGTTCGGGAAGCTCGCCGCGTGCACGCTCGACGTCGGCGCGACCGGGCCTCGCTCGGGGTGAGGACCGGACCCGGGTCCCGGCGGCGGCGCCGCGGTGATCGCCCGATCCAGCACCGCGACCAACCGGCGGTTGCTGCCGGTGTCCTGACCTTCGAACCGTGCCGCGACGAACTCCGCGCGCAGCGGGTTGCCGACCTTGAATGCCTCGGTGTCCAGCCGGTAGCCGGCCTGGGTCGCGAGCTGGGAGAAGAACGCGAACTGCGTACGGGTGTTGCCCTCGCGGAAGGAGTGCACCACGTTCAGCTCGCCCCACCGCTCGCCCAGCTCGGCCACGAACGCGCCGCGCTCCATCCCGCGCAAGTAGTTCGCCCCGGCGATCTTCGCGTACTGCTCCTCGGCCGCCTGCGTCAGCGCAGGGCCGGCCGGGTAGTAGGCGTGGCCCTCCTTGAACATCGGGCCGCTCGGAGCGGTGCGCTCCTCCCCCGCCCACTCGTAGACGTCCTGGAACACGTGCCGGTGGATCGCCTTCATGTGGTCGTAGTCGAACCGACCCGGGATCGGGTGCGATCGCAGCTCGATCAGCCGCAGTCGGGTCCGGTGCTCCTCACGCGCGGTGAGCCTGGCCTGGTCGGTCTCGCCGTAGGGCTGGCCCGGTCCGGTGAACTTGTTCCGCAACACAGACGTGCCCGGGATGAAGTAGTCATCCCAGGCACGTTGCGGTGGCTGCTGACGCGCCATCGAGCGACGCCGATCAGCGGCCGAGAATGTGCCAGTCTCCCAGCTCGCCGGCCTCCTCGATCGAGATCTCGCCTCGAGCGAATCGGGCGGCGATCTCGTTCAGCACCGGGTCGGTGACCTCGTGGCCGGCGGCGCCCAGAGCTGCGTCTGCGAACGCCAGGCGGTCGGCCGCCTCGGCCTCGGTGTAGCGCGTGGTCTTGGTGCCCGTGGTGGCCATCGGACCGCCCCTCTCGTCGACGCTCTCATTCTACCAGTCAAGCGCCCAAAATCGGAGTTTCGGGCCAAGCGCCGTATAGAAGGGCCGGACAGAGGTGCCGTCCTCCATCATGTGGGGAATCCGAACCATCACGCAGACAGGAAGCACACCGAATGGTCTTGTTCTCAGAACGTCACGGCCACCAGCCCGCCCGGGCTGCGATGCGACTAGAACAGCTAGACGACGTCCTGCGGGTGAAGACGTGGGACGTGCTGCACATCGTGCTCGACACCATGCTCGGTCCGCATGCCGACGAACGCCTCGGCACGGTCGCCCTCGCGAGCCAGCCGCAACCCCTGCGGCGGCGGCGAGCCTCGCGCGCTCTCATTGCAGTCCTCCGACACGTCTTCGGCACCCCTCTCGACGTAGCCCGTCAGACCCACACCACCGCCGCGGTTCACCAAGTCCGCGGACTGGTGCTCGGCAGCACCGGCGAGCATCCATGGTGGGCGGTGCTGGACTGCATAGAAGTCCTGCTGACGGAGCTCGGTCGCGCCGCCGATGACAGTGAGGGCGATCATGACAGTGAGGAGAAGACATTCATCACCGCTCAGCTGAACACCGTGATGGAGACCTACGGCGGCGGCTATCGAATCATCGACGGCAAGGTTGTGCCGATGACCTCAGCCAGCGAGGTCTCCGCCGTTGAGGAGGCACTGAGCGACTCCGCCCAGATCGAGCGCGTGCGCGACCAGCTCGAATCAATGTTGTCGGCGCTCAGCGCCCGACCGCAGGACAACTACCTCAGGAGCGCTCAGGAAGCGCTCGACGCCGTCGAGGCGCTCGTGCGTCACCTGACGGGCAAGAACACTCTCTCCGTCGGCCTGCGGGCACTCAGGAACAGGGACGGCGACCCCTTCCACCAGACGATCTACTCCGCCTGGGAGAAGCTCTACGGCTACCGGGGCGACGAGTTGCAACACGCCAAGGGTGCGCACGTCGACCTGGCTACCGCCCGCTATCTGGTCGTGCAGGCCTGCGCGTTCTGCTCACTGCTGCTGGCCCAGACGCCCTCCAACTCCGGCAGGGCAGCAGACGCACGCGCAGGTGTCTGAGACATGACCGGCCCCGACTCCTCCCGGAAACGGTCAGAGCCGACTTTCGGGTGTCAGTGGTTTCGGCACTAGGTTTCGGGCGGCAATGACATGGCGTGTCGAGGCGGCCGTCTGTGACTGTTGGCGGTAGTTGACGCGATTCAGGTGGGGCTAGGTGTCGCCGATGACGAGGGTGCTGCGGGCGGCTTCGATGACGTCGTTGGTGATGAGGTGGAGCTCGTTGATCTTGAGGATTCGTTCGATCTGGACGAAGAGGCGGTGGACGAGTCGGAAGTTGCCGCGG
>NZ_VENP01000003.1 GCF_006351005.1 Miniimonas arenae
CGCGGTGGGTGGCGCCGTCGCGGGTGCGTTCAACCAGTTCGTCGCCCCGTTCGGGGCCACGGCGATCGGCCCGTCGGGCTGGGCGCTGCTGCCGCTCCTGCAGAGCGACAACGGGCAGGGCTACGCGATCCTCGCCTACTCCGTGGGGCTGCTTGCCGGGTACGTGGCCGGGTTCGTCATCACCTCCCTCTGGGGCTTCACGCCCGCGCTGCTCGCGGAGCACAACCGCGGCGACGACGAGTTCGCCGAGCTCGAGGGCGGCGAGGCGCAGGACGTCGAGACGCCCGACGGCGAGGCGTCCGCCGCCGAGGCCACCGTCGCGAGTGCGGCGTCCGACGGCGAGGCGCACGACGGCGAGGCCCCCGCGCCGATCGCGATCCTCGCCCCCGCACCGGGCGCCGTCGTCGACCTGGCCGACGTGCCGGACAAGGTCTTCTCGGGTCGGCTCATGGGCGACGGGTTCGCGATCGACCCCACGTCGGGGGACTTCCGCAGCCCGGTGTCGGGGCAGATCGCGACGCTCTTCCCGACCGGCCACGCGTTCGCCGTCGTGACGCCCGAGGGGCTGGAGGTGCTCGTGCACATCGGGCTCGAGACGGTGAAGCTCAAGGGCGAGGGGTTCACCGCGCACCACGCGGTCGGCGACGAGGTCCGGGCCGGCGACGTCGTCATCTCGGCCGACCTCGACGCGATTCGACCCCGTGTGCCCTCGCTGCTGACCCCGGTCGTGGTCCTCAACACCCCGGCGTTCCCGGTCGCCGACCGGGCGCCGCACGGCGACGCCGTCCTCACGGTGGCGCGCGCCGCTGCGGCGGTGCCCGCGGCCGACTGACCGCGCAACCACCCGACCTCCTCGCGGCCCGGGGCCGTCGCACGCCAGGATGGCCCCATGACCCAGGTCCAGGTGGTGGTCGTCGGCGGCGGCGTGATGGGGGCGGCGACCGCGTGGAACCTCGCCCGGCGCGGCACCGACGTGCTCCTGCTCGAACGCTTCGAGCCCGGTCACCACGAGGGCGCCAGCCACGGCGCGACCCGCAACTTCAACACCGCGTACTCCTCCGACCACTACCTCGACCTCGTCCTGCGCGCCCGCGAGCTGTGGGCGGACCTCGCCGAGCAGGCCGCGACCCCGGTCCTCGACCCGGTCGGCCTCGTGAACCACGGCGGCGGGCTCGCCGGCACCGCCCGGTGGCAGGCGGTCCGCGACGCGCTCGTCGCCCGCGGCGAGCACGCGGAGTGGCTCGCCGCCGACGCGGCGCACGAGCGCTGGCCGGCCCTGCGCTTCCGCCCCGCACCCGTCGGGGACGGGCGTGACGTCCTCTGGGTCCCCTCCGGCGCCCGGGTCCGGGCCGCGGACGCGCTCGCCGCGATGCACGACGGCGTCACGCGCCACGGCGGCACCGTGCGGTTCTCCTCGCGTGCGCGGGCGGTGGAACCGCTGCCCGAGGGCGGCGTGCGGGTGGTGACGGACGAGGAGGAGGTGACCTGCGCCGTCGTCGTCCTCACCGTCGGGGCGTGGACGGCCGGACTTGTGGCGAGCAGCGGTCTGGACCTGCCGCTGCCGACGCTCGAGGTGACCCAGGAGCAGCCGGCGCACTTCGCCGTCGTGCGCCCCGACCTGCTGACGGGCGACCTGCCGGGCTTCAACCACGCGCCGGACCCCGACGACCCCGCGGACGCCTACTTCCGCTCGGACGTCTACGGCATGCACACGCCGGGCGAGGGGATCAAGGCGGGCTGGCACGGCACGGGCGCCGTGCTCGACCCGGACGAGCGGACGTACGCCTACGAGGAGCGGCAGATGGCCGACCTGCGGCGGTACGCCGCGGACTGGCTGCCGGCCGCGGACCCCGACCGGTTCGAGGCGATCTCGTGCACGTACACGTCGACGGCGAGCACGGACTTCGTGCTCGACCGGCGCGGGGACGTGGTGGTCGGGGCGGGGTTCTCAGGGCACGGGTACAAGTTCGCCCCCGCCGTGGGCGAGGTGCTCGCGGACCTGGCGCTCGGCGTCGGGCCCGGGCCGGCGGCGGCGTTCCGGCTGACCGGCCGCGCGGAGGCCGGCGCGCGACGCGGGTACGGGACGTAGCCGTGCAGCTGGTCCGGGGGGAGTTCGAGCGGACGGCGAGCCACTGGTGGTGGCGGCCGGGGTGGGAGCGCGGTCGTCGCTACCTGACCGTGCACCTCACGTTCGGCGTCGCACCCGAGCTGGTGCGCGAGGCCGAGTGCTACCTCCCCGCGCTGAGCGGGCGCGCCGGGGTCGACGTGGTGCCGGTGCCGTGGCTGCACCTCACGATGACCGGGATCGGGTTCGTCGACGAGGTGTCGCCGGACGCGCTGGAGGAGGTGGCGCTGCGGGTGCTCGGCGCTGACGCGACGCCGAGCTCGGGCGTCGGTCCGCTCGTCCTCGACACGCTCTTCCTCGGGCGGGAGGGGCTCGCGCTGACCGGGCCGCTGCCGGGCTGGCTGGCGGGGATGAAGGCCGCCCAGGAACGGGCGGTCGGCGAGGTGCTGGGCGTCGAGCGGCAGGCCGCGGCGTTCCGTCCCCACGTGTCGCTCGCGTACTTCGACGCCGAGATCGACGAGCCGGGGCTGGTGGCGGCGGTGCACGAGGTCGGACTGCGGGACGTCGAGGTGCGCACGCCGACGCTCTCGGTGCTCGAGCTGGGCCGGGACGAGCACGTCTACACCTGGCGCGTGATCCGCGAGCGGGTGCTCGAGCTCGGGGGGTGAGGCGCGGTTGGGCTGTGCGCCGCGGCTGTGGGTGGCGGCGGTGGTGGCGGTGGGTGGCGCGTGGTGATTGGTGCCTGGTGGGGCTGGGCGTCGGCGGACGAGGGGGCAGACTGGCCCGACCGGAGTCGACGTCCGTGCCCCGATCGAGCAGGGCATGAGCGGCGTCGTGCTTCGCGACTCGACCGGACGAGAGGGGCAGACCATGGTGAGGATCGCCGTCACGGGGCACGCCGAGCGGGCGCTGCCGGCGGAGCGGGGAACGCTGCGCGTCGAGGTCTCCGCCGTCGGCGACGACCGGCGGGAGGTGCTCGAACGCGTCACCCGGACCCACACGGACTTGCGCGCGGAGGCGCAGGCGCACGTGGACTCGGGTGCCGCGACGTGGTGGGGCTCGCACGGGGTGTCCTCGGGTCAGCTCATCGACTGGGAGCAGCGCGACGGCCAGCAGGTCAAGGTGCGCCGGTTCCAGGCGCGGGCCGACGTGCGCGTGCGGTTCAGCGACTTCACCGCACTCGCGGAGTGGAGCGTGGCGGTGGCCGAGCGCGAGGACGTCGAGGTCGCCGGGATCACGTGGGACCTGACGGACTCCCGCCGCGACTCGGTGATCGACGACGTCCGGGTCGACGCGACCCGGGACGCGCTCGCGAAGGCGTTCGTGTTCGCGCGCGCCGCAGGCCTGGGGTCGCCGCGGCTCGTCGCGCTGTACGAGGAGGGGCTGCGCCCGGGCGGGGACCGCCCACCCGTCCAGCCGATGATGCGCTCCATGGCGATGGACTCGGGTGGCCGCGGTGGCGGCGTCGAGCTGCGGCCGGACGACATCGAGCTCACGGTGTCCGTCAGTGCGGACTTCGAGGCTGACGGGGCGTAGGCGGCCCTGAGCTCGGCAGTGGTTCGTGACCAGGACTCAGCGTTCGGCAGTGATCCGTGACCAGGGCTCAGCGTTCGGCGGGCCCGGAAAGCCAGAACCCGGCGCTCGGTGTCCGAGCGCCGGGTTCGGCGTGCCGATGGTTCGCGGCCTCTGGCGGTGATGCGAGGCCGGAACGAGCCCAGGATCAGAAGTTGATCATGTGCCCCGAGATGCCGTGCATGGCCTCCTTGACGGCCTCGCCCAGCGTCGGGTGGGCGAACACGACGCGCGAGACCTCGTCCGCGGTGAGGTCCCACGTCTGCGCCACGTTGATCGCGGGCAGCAGCTCGGTGACGTCCGGGCCGATCATGTGGGCGCCGAGGATCTCGTTGCGCTCGGCGTCGGCCACGATCTTGACGAACCCGACGCCCTCGCCGAGGCCCTGCGCCTTGCCGTTCGCGCTGAACGGGAACGTCGCGACCTTGATCTCGTGCCCGGCGTCCTTGGCCTGCTGCTCGGTGAGGCCCATCGAGCCGATCTGCGGGTGGCAGTAGGTGGCGCGCGGGATGAAGCGGTAGTCGATCGACATCGTCTCGGCGCCCGCGAGGGTCTCGGCGGCCACGACGCCCTGCGCCTCCGCGACGTGCGCGAGCATCATCTTCGCGGTGACGTCGCCGATCGCGTAGACGTTCGGGACGTTGGTGCGCATGTAGTCGTCGATCTCGATGGCGCCACGCTCGGTGAGCTTCACGCCGATGTTCTCCAGGCCGAAGCCCTCGGTGCGCGGCGCGAAGCCGATCGCCGACAGCAGCCGGTCCGCCTCGAGCACCTTCTGCTCACCGCCCGCGGAGACGGTGACCTTGACGCCCGACCCGGTGTCCTCGACCGACTCGACCTTGGTGCCCGTCAGCACCTTCACGCCGAGCTTCTTGTAGTGCTTGGCAAGCTCCTTGGACACGTCGGCGTCCTCGGTCGGGACCATCCGGTCCAGGAACTCCACGATCGTCACGTCGACGCCGAAGTTGGTCATGACGTAGGCGAACTCCACGCCGATCGCGCCCGAGCCGGCGATGATGATCGAGCCCGGCAGGTCGGCGTCGAGGATCTGCTCCTCGTAGGTGACGACGTTCTTGCTCACCTGCACGCCCGGGAGCATCCGCGTGACGGACCCGGTGGCGAGGATCAGGGTGTCGAACGTGACGTTCTCGGTCTCACCCGAGTTCAGGGCCACGTCCATCGACGTGGGGGACGTCAGCGTGCCCCAGCCGTCGATCTCGGTGATCTTGTTCTTCTTCATGAGGAAGTGGACGCCCTTGACGATGCCGGCGGACACCTGACGGCTGCGCGCGTGCGTCGGGCCGTACGCCATCGTCGCCTCGCCCTCGATGCCGTACTTGGCCTTCTCGTGGGTGAGCGTGTGCGCCAGCTCGGCGTTCTTCAGCAGCGCCTTGGAGGGGATGCACCCGACGTTGAGGCACACACCGCCCCAGTACTTCTTCTCGACGACGGCGACGGACTTGCCGAGCTGCGCTGCACGGATGGCGGCGACGTAGCCACCGGGGCCCGCACCGAGGACAACGACATCAAAGTGGGAAGCCATGGCCCTCAGCCTAGTTCCGCGGTACCCGCGATTCGACGCCGTGCGGCGTCGCCTCGGTCACGTCTCCCGCGGCGCACGACGGCGAGCCTCGCCTCCGAGCACCAGTCGCCACGGCTACACGTGCTGCGGCGCGGTTGACGTGGACATGGCCTCCGGGGTGTCCACGCCTGACGCGGTCACACGTGCTGCCGCGCGACCCACGTGGACATGGCCTCCGCGGTGTCCACGCCTGGCGCGGCTGCGCGTGCTGCGGCGCGGCTGACGTGGACATGGCCTCCGCGGTGTCCACGCCTGGCGCGGCTACGCGTGCTGCGGCGCGGCTGAGTCCTGACGTGGCGCCCCGCACCCCGACCACCGCCGAACTGCGGCGATGAAGCGGGCGGCGGGGCTCGCCGTCGGGCACTACGATCGTCCGTGACCATCCAGAGCAGCCGAGAGACCTGGCTCGACGACGCTGCAGCAACCCCCCGCGACCTCACGCGGGAGAGGGTGCTCATGCCAGGACCGATGGAGAGGTGAGAGTGATGTACGAGGCCGACCTGACGCCTGCCGAGGCGTGGGAGCTGCTGGAGAACCACGAGGAAGCCGTCCTGGTGGACGTGCGCACGCCGCAGGAGTGGGCGGAGGTCGGGATTCCCGACCTCGGGCCGCTGCACCGGCGCGTCGTGCTCGACCCGCTGCTCACGGCAGCGGGCCCCAACCCCGACTTCCTCACGGCGCTCGCGGACGCCGGGCTGACCCCCGGCGACTCGCGTCCCGTGCTGTTCGTCTGCAAGGCGGGCGGGCGCAGCGTGGCCGCGGCGCGCCTCGCGACGCAGGCGGGCCTCGGTCCGGCGTACAACGTCGTCGAGGGGTACGAGGGCGCGACGGCGAGCGAGGCCGGGTGGGCCGGCACCGGTCTGCCCGTGGCCCGGTGGGACGGGGAGCAGGCGTGACCGACCCGCAGCCCCGCAGCGCCCTGCCCGACGGCCTGCGCCCCGCGACCCTCGCGGTGCGCGGCGGCCAGGAGCGCACCGGGTTCATGGAGACCTCCGAGCCGCTGTTTCTCACGCAGGGCTACGTCTACCCGCGCGCGGCCGACGCCGAGGCGACCTTCCTCGCCGAGCTCGACCGGTTCTCCTACACGCGCTACGCCAACCCCACCACGTCCGCGTTCGAGGAGCGTCTGCGCCTCATCGAGGGCGCCGAGGCGTGCTTCGCGACGGCGTCGGGCATGGCGGCCGTGTTCGCCTCGATGGCGAGCCTCGTGCGCCAGGGGTCGCGCATCGTGGCCGGCCGGGCAATGTTCGGCTCGACGCTGCTCGTGCTCGACGAGCTGTTCACCTCCTGGGGCATCGAGACCGTCTACGTCGACGCGCACGTCAACGAGCAGTGGGCGCAGGCGCTCGCGACGCCGGCCGACGTCGTGTTCTTCGAGACGCCGTCGAACCCGATGCAGGACATCGTGGACATCGCCGAGGTGTCCCGGCTCGCGCACGCCGCGGGCGCGACGGTCATCGTGGACAACGTGTTCGCGACGCCGGCCCTGCAGCGCCCGCTCGCGTTCGGCGCGGACGTCGTCGTGTACTCCGCGACCAAGCACATCGACGGCCAGGGGCGCGTGATGGGCGGCGCGGTGCTCGGCTCGCGCGAGTACGTGACCGGGCCGCTGCAGACGTTCCTGCGCAACACCGGCCCGACGATCAGCCCGTTCAACTCGTGGGTGCTGCTCAAGGGCCTGGAGACGGTGGACCTGCGCGTCCAGCGTCAGTCCGAGAGCGCGCTCGCCGTGGCGCGGTGGCTCGAGGACCAGCCCGGCGTGGTGGGCGTGCGCTACCCGTACCTGCCCTCGCACCCGCAGCACGAGCTCGCCACCACGCAGCAGACCGCGGGCGGGACGGTCGTCGCGTTCACCCTCGACGGCCCGAGCGACCCCGAGGGCGGCAAGCTGCGCTCGTTCGCGTTCCTCGACGCTCTGCGGCTCATCGACATCTCGAACAACCTCGGCGACGCCAAGTCGCTCGTCACGCACCCCGCGACGACGACGCACATGAAGACGGGCTACGCCGGTCGACAGCGCACCGGCATCGCCGAGACGACGATCCGGCTGTCCGTCGGCCTGGAGGATCCCGCAGACCTGCTCGACGACCTCGCGCGGGGGCTCGCGGCTCCGTTCTGACGCGGGCCGGTTCGACGCGGGTGCTGGTGAGACAGGCCCCCGCTAGACGGGCCCGCGGGGGTCCCCGTCGGCGTACCGTGCTGCGGGGGTCGGGACGGCCGACCCCGACCAGAGTCGAGGAGCAGGCCAATGTTCGTCTCCACCATGAACGACGTCCCGGGCGCGCAGGTCGTGCGCGTCCTCGGTGAGGTCTCCGGCATCACCGTGCGCGCGCGGCACATCGGCGCGCAGCTCGGCGCCGGCTTCAAGGCGATCGGCGGCGGCGAGCTCAAGGGGCTCACGCAGCAGCTCCAGGAGACCCGCGACGAGGCCTACGGTCGGATGTGCGAGAACGCGCAGGCGCTGGGCGCGAACGCGGTGCTCGCGATGCGCTACGACAGCAACGACATCGGCGGTTCCTACCAGGAGGTCGTCGCCTACGGGACGGCCGTCATCCTGCAGTAGGCGGTACCTGCGCGAGTACGGCCCCGCCCGCTTCGGGCCGTACTCGCGCAGGAGCTGGGAGGGGAGGGCGCGGCACGCCGTCGTGCCCGACGGCGTCGCTCGCCCCCCGCAGGTCCGCGGCGGTGACGCAGCGCTCGGCCGCGCACACCGCGGCCACCGTAGCGGTCTTCGGCGGCCACGCGTGCGCGATGTCCACGCCGCGAGCCGAGACGACCGTCACATCTCACCCGACGTCAGTCGCCGAGGTCACCGCGCAGCACCTCGACGCGCTCACCCGCCGCGCCGGTCCGGCCGTCGCGCCCCGCGTCCGGGTTGCGCGGGTCCCAGCCCGGCACGTGCACGAAGCGGGAGATCACGGTGCCGATGACGAGCAGGATCACGGGGTAGACGGACAGGTAGAAGCGGAACGCCAGGTCCGGGTTGGGGCCTGGCGTCGCGCCGGACCGGTAGCCGAAGAACAGCGTGAGCGAGGCGAGCGCGGCGGCCACCACGAGTCCGTTGAGCCGGCCGAGCACCCCGAACGCCGACAGGAAGATGCCCTCGCGGTGCACGCCGTGCCGGGTGGCGTCGTCGTCGAGGACGCGGGCCATGATGAGGTCGTTCGTCGCGAGGACGCCGGAGTACCCGACGGCGACGCAGAGCCCCGCGATCACGGCGCCGAGCAGGTCCTGCACGAAGAACAGCGGCGCGAACGCGACCGCCGCGATCGGCAGCGCGCGCTTCCACGTACGCTCCGCACCCCAGCGCCGCACGAGCCGCGCCCACACCGCGAGCATCCCGATCGCCCCGACCACGACGACGACCTGCAGGATCGTCGCGTCCAGCCCGCCGCCGCCGAGGGAGTAGCGCACGTAGAGCTGGAGGCCGTTGAGCACGAGCGCCATGGCCGAGCCGTAGCAGGCGTTGACCACGCCGATGGTCCAGAAGTAGCGGTTGGTGAGGATCTGCCGGATCGAGGCGAGGAACGGCGGACGCTCCTCGTGGGAGGCCTGCGGGTCCTCGTGCACGCCGAACGTCATGTAGAGGATCACGGCGACGCCGAGCACCGCGAAGATCACGGCCAGCCGGGTGTAGCCCACCGTGGGGTCGGCGCAGCCGGCGGCGTCCACGGGGCAGCCGAGCACGTTCTGCGCGAGCACCGGCGTCAGCCCGAGCGCGAGGATCATCGCGAGGAGCTGGCAGCCCTGGCGGATCGCGTTGGCGGACGCGCGCACGCGTTCGGCCGGGAAGAGCTCCGGCAGCAGCGCGCCGTAGTTGGCGTTGATGAGGGAGTCGGCCATCTCGGCCAGCACGGCGAAGATCGCGAACCAGACCACCAGCGCCGTCGCGGAGGAGGCCACCCCGCCGGGCACGGCGAACAGCGCGATGCTGGCGAGCAGCAGGACCGCCGACCCCACGACGAGGTACGGCTTGCGTCGGCCCCACCGGGTCCGCGTGCGGTCGGAGAGGTAGCCGAACACGGGGTTGTCGATCGCGTCGATGATCCCGTACACGGCGTAGACGCCGGCGAAGACCGCGGCGTCCATCCCGAGCAGGTCGACGTAGAAGAACAGCATCGACCCCTTGATGAGGTTGATCGGGATCGAGGTGCCGAACATCCCGACGCCGTAGCGCGCGGGGCTGGTGCGCGGCCTCGCGGGCGCCGTGCCCGTGGGCCTCGCCCCGGTCGGTGTCGTCTCTGCCGGTGTCGTCTCGGTCGTGACCGCCTCCCCGTCCGGGGCCTCGGGATGCGTCACACCGAACCGCCCGGGACCAGCCGCGTCGGCAGGAGGACGTGCTCGGGCGGCAGCGACGGGTCGGTCAGGCGGGCGAGCAGCATCGAGGTGGCGCGGGCCGACAGGTCGAGCACGGGGTTGGACATCGTGGTGAGCCGCGGGTGCATGAGCTCCGCGGTGCCGAGGTCGTCGAACCCGACGAGCGCGACGTCGTCGGGCACGCGCAGACCGCGGCGGTCCAGCGCGCGCCGCACGCCCACGGCCATCGTGTCGGAGGCGACGAAGATCGCGTCGACGTCGTGCGCGTCGAGCAGGCGCTCGGCCGCGGCCTCCGCGGCGGGCACGGAGAAGTCGGCGGCCTCGGCCGCGTCGTGCGGCAGGCCGGCCGCGTCCAGCGCCTCCTGCCAGCCGATGAACCGGTCCTGGCCGGCGGTCATGTCCGTCGGTCCGGCGACCGTGCCGATGCGCGTGCGACCTGCGCGGACGAGCACCTCGGTGGCGAGCCGGGCGCCGGTGACGTTGTCGACGTCGACGAAGCTGAGCCCGTTCATCTCGAACGGACGGCCGATGAACACGATCGGGCGTGACCCGCGCAGGCCCTCCTCGAGGTGGTCGCCGCGGTGCGGGGAGGCGATGATCGCGCCGTCGACGTGCCCGGCCTGGAGGTAGCGCACGAGGCGGCCGGGCGTGCGGTTGCTGATGAGCAGCACGAGCTGCAGCTCGGTGACCGCGAGCGCGCCGGACACCCCGCGCAGCACGCCGAGGAGGAACGGGTCGTTGAGGAAGCGGTCGTCCGGCTCGGGGATGACGAGGGCGACCGAGCCGGTCTGCTGCGTCGCGAGCGCCCGCGCGGCGGGGTTGGGGGTGAAGCCGAGGCGCTGCACGGCGTCGTCGACGGCGGCCTGGGCGGTGGGGGAGACGCGCTTGCCTCCGTTGATCGCCCGCGAGGCGGTGGAGCGCGACACCCCGGCCTCGCGTGCGACCTCGTCGAGCGTCGGCGCCCGACCGCTGATCGTGCTCATCCCTGCTCCCTCGTCTCTCCGGCCGTCATCGTAGGCCGCCGCGCGGGTGCGCCGCCGTCAGCGGAGACCGGCTCTCCAGGCGCCGGTGCCTGGAGAGCCGGTGGGTGGGCGCGAGCGTCAGCTCACCCCTTGACCGCGCCCTGCATGATCCCGGCGACGAGCTGCTTGCCGGTGAACAGGAACACGACGATGAGCGGGAGCGTCACGAGAAGCACGCCCGCCATGAGGAGGGAGTAGTCCACGAAGTACGTGGCCTGCAGCGAGCGCACCACGATCGGCAGCGTCGGGTTGGACTGGTTCAGCACGATCGAGGGCCAGAAGAAGTTGGTCCACTGGGCGACGAACGTGAACAGCGCGAGCATCGCGGCCGCGGGGCGCGCGGCCGGGAGCGCCACGGACCAGAAGGTCCGCAGCACGCTCGCGCCGTCGACCCGCGCGGCCTCGACGAGCTCGTAGGGCAGCGCCTCACCGAGGTACTGGGTCATCCAGAACACCCCGAACGCTGTCACGAGCGCCGGCACGATGACGGCCTCGATCGAGCCGACCCAGCCGAGTCGCGTCGCGAGGATGTACATCGGGATGACGCCGAGCTGCGTCGGCACGGCCATCGTCGCGATGACGAACACGAGCAGCGGCCCGCGCCCGCGGAAGCGCAGCTTCGCGAACGAGAAGCCGGCAAGCGTGGAGAACAGCACGGTGGACAGCGACACCACCACCGCGATGACAGCCGAGTTGACCGCGCCGTTCCAGAAGTTGATCGCGGTGGAGCCCATGATCTCCGCGAACCGGTCGAACAGCGAGAGGTCCGGGAACAGCTGCGGGAACGGGTCGCGCGAGATCGCCTGCTGGTCGCTCGAGCCGAGCACCGCCGTGTAGTACAGCGGGAAGATCGAGATCACGATCACGACGGCGAGGATCACGTACGTGACCCAGCGCGGTCGGCGGTTCACCCCGCCCGACCCGCGACGGCGAGCGGCGGCCCGGGCCGCGCGCGGTCCGGCGGTCTGGGCGACGACGGGCAGGGAGCTCATGACGCGCTCCTCTCGGGGTCGGAAGTGGCGGGGCCGGCGTCGGGGTCGGTGTCGCTCGCGCCCGCCGTGCGTGCGGGGGGAAGTGCGGCGCTCGCGACCGCACTCGGGCGCGTGGGGCGAGGCTCGCCGTCGGGCACGGGCACGACTCCCCTGCGGCGCAAGGCGCGCCGACGGGCGGACCGGCCGCGCCCGCCGTCGTCGGCGATCCTGCGCGTGAGCGCGAAGTTCACGAGACCGATGAGCAGGATGAGGAGGAACAGCAGCCACGCGATCGCGGCCGCACGGCCGAAGTTCTTCTGGTTGCCCCAGGCGACGTCGTAGAGGTAGAGGACGGTGGTCATCCACTGGCGGTCGGCGCCGCCGAGGCCCTGGGCGTCGAACATGCGGGGCTCGTCGAAGATCTGCAGGCCGCCGATCGTGGAGGTGATGACCACGAAGATCACCGTGGCGCGGATCTGCGGGACCGTGACGGAGAAGAACTGCCGGATGCGGCCGGCGCCGTCGATGATCGCGGCCTCGTAGAGCTCGCGCGGCACAGCCTGCATGGCCGCGAGGAAGATGAGGGCGTTGTAGCCCGTCCAGCGGAAGTTCACCATCGTGGCGATCGCGACGTGGCTGGCGAGCGGGCTCGCGTGCCAGGCGATCGGGTCGAGGCCGATGCCGGTGAGGAGGCTGTTGACGAGCCCGTACTGGTCGGCGAAGAGGCGGCCGAAGATCATCGAGACCGCGACGGGGGCGACGACGTAGGGCAGCAGCACGCCCATCCGCCAGAAGGTCGCCGAGCGCAGGTTCTGGTCCAGCAGCGCGGCGAGCACGATGGCGGCGACGACCTGCGGCACCGAGCTGAGCAGGAAGATCGAGAAGGTGTTGCGCAGGGACTTCCAGAACGTCGCCTGGCCGAGCACGTCGACGTAGTTCTGCAGGCCGACGAAGTCACCCTGGCCGCCCAGCAGGTTCCACTCGTGCACCGAGACGACCGCGGTGTACAGGAGGGGGAACAGGCCGGTGAGGGCGAACAGCAGGAAGAAGGGGGAGATGAAGAGGTAGGGGGAGACCTTGACGTCCCAGCGCGAGAGCTTCTGGGAGAAGGCGACGCGGCGCGGGGTGCGCGGTGGCGCGGGGTCGGTCATGGTGCCCGCCCTCCGGGAGAGGGTGCTGGTCATGGGGTCCTGGCCTGACGGTGGTGGGCTGACGGGGAGGGCTGGACCGGCGGGTGCCGGTGCGGCGCGCTCTCGCGCACCGCACCGGCACCGGGGTCATCGGACCGTCAGGACAGGCCGAGGTCCTTGAACGCCTGGACCGACTTGGCCCAGGAGCTGTCGGCGTCGTCGGTCTTCTCGACGTCGACGCGCTTGAGGCCGTCCTGCACCGCGGTGTGGATCGAGAAGTAGTTCGGGCCCTTGAACGGGGCACCCTTGATGGCCTGCGCACGAGCGGAGAAGATCGCGCCGACCGGGGCGTCGTTGAAGAACGGGTTCGTGAACTCCTGGACCGCCGTGGAGCTCTGCGCCTCGATCTGCGAGGGGAAGGTGCCGGCCGAGGTGAACGCCTGCGTCTGCACCTCGGGGCTCGTCAGCCAGGCGGCGAGCTCCTTGGCGGCCTCGGTGTTGGCGCCCGAGGCGGGGACGGTGAGGAACGAGCCGCCCCAGTTGCCGCCGCCGCCGGGGAAGACGTCCGCGACGTTCCAGCCGGTCACGCCGCCGGCGCGCTCCTCGATCGGGCCGGTCATCCAGGCCGGGCAGAGCATGGTGGCGAAGCCGTCCTTCTGGAACGCGGCGTCCCAGTCGGCGGACCACTGCTCGAGGCCGGCGGACAGGCCGTCGGCGCTCGCCTGGGTGACCTGCGTCCACAGGTCGATGATCGGCTGGTTCGTGGCGAGGTCCTTCGGGGTGCCGTCGGACTCCTCGTAGGCGTTGGTGAGCTGGTTGACCATGCCCTGGTAGGTGGCCGAGGCCGAGTCGTACCAGGCGGAGTCGGAGGCGGCGACGAACTGCTTGCCGACCTCGAAGTAGGTGTCCCAGGTGGCGTCGTCGCCGCCGAGCAGCGTGGCGACCTCGTCGGGCGTGCTCGGCAGGCCCGCGGCCTCGAACAGGTCCTGGCGGTAGCAGATCGCCTCGGGGCCGATGTCGGTGCCGTAGCCGATGAGCTTGCCGTCGGTCGTGGTGGCCTGGTCGACCTTCCACTGCACCCAGCGGTCGGCGAGCGCGGGGTCGGACAGGTCGACGAAAAGGTCGGGGTACTGCATGAGCTCGGGTAGCCAGTCGACCTCGATCGCCTCAATGTCCGCCAGGCCCGTGCCGCCGGCGCCGAGCTTGGTGGTCATGTTGGTGCGGGCGTCCTCGGACTTGGCGGCCTTGACCTGCTCGACCGTGACGCCGGGGTGGTCGGCCTCGTACTGGTCGAAGAGCTCGTCGGTGTAGCCGAAGTCGTTGAACGTCGCGACGGTGAGCTTGATCTGCTCGCCGGAACCTGCGCCGGCGTCGGTCGAGGCGTCGCCGCCCGCGGCCTGTGTCGAGTCGCCGGTGGCGTCGGAACCGGATCCGGAACCGCCGCCGCAGGCGGTGAGGACGAGCGCGAGGCTCGCTGCGAGTGCCGTCGCCGTGGCGACGCTGCGGGTACGGGAACTGCGCACGGTGTGACTCCTTCGTCATCGGTCGGGCACCTGCCGTGCCCGAGAGTGAGGCGATCGTGGAAGCGCTCTCACCTGAGAGCAGCGTCACATGCTCGGCGTGGAAGCGCAACCACACTTCTGGGAGCGGTATCACGGTGTTGGCAGCTGCGTGTGCGTTTGCGCAGGTCAGCGTGGGTTCGGGCGCGTCGGACGTGATCGGATCGTTATCTGCGGGTGGGTGGAGGGGTTCGTGGTCGCGTCGGGCTTGCCGGATGCGGTGCTTGCGGTCTCGATGGCGGAGCTTGCGGCCTCTCGCGCACTCGCCGGTGGCGCGGGAGCGACTGTCCGCGACGCCAGAGCGACCGTCCGCGACGTCAGAGCGACTGTCCGCGACGTCAGAGCGACTGTCCGCGACGCCAGAGCGACCCACATGCCAATCGTTCGACGCCCCGCGAGCATCAGTGCTGGTCAGCCGGTTGTGACCGCCGAGCAGCGCTGCGCTGGTCGCTGTGGCGTTGCGGACAGTCGCTCTGGCGTCACGGACAGTCGCTGTGGCGTCGCGACGAGTCGCTCTGCGGTGGCGGGCGGACGCTGGGGTGGGCGCCACGTGAAGCAGATCGAGGAAGCGCGCCGCCGTCAGGCGCCGAAGACCGCCGGAAGCACGAGCAGCATCGCGAGCGACCACGTCACGTGCGTGAGCGCGGGTCCGAGGATCCCGCCGCTGGCTCGCCGCTCGAAGCCGACCACCACGCCCAGCACCGCCGCCGCGAAGACGAGCACGAGGTTCCCGGACGGCAGCGTCGCGAGCACGTACGCCACCGTCGACAGCGCCACCGCGCGTCGCGCCGGCAGCGCCGCGTACAGCGCGCCGCGGAAGAAGAGCTCCTCGGCCACGCCGTTCAGCAGCGTGATCGCGATGACGACGGCGAGCACCCCGTCGCTCGCGTACCCCAGCACGTCCTGGGTGAGGGTCGCGAGCGCGGGCACCGACCGGATCGCCAGCCCGCCCACGATGAACACCGCCGCCAGCCCGAGCCCGACCGCGATCGGTGTGAGCACAGGCCGGCGCAGCGTGTCGCGGAACACGATGTGGCCCAGGTGCAGCGGCCCGGACGCGAACGCGCCCACCACCCACGTCGCGGCGAGCCCGATCGTCAGCGGGTAGAACAGCGCCTCACCCTGCTCGACGGCGAACGAGAGTCCCAGTAGCAGCGCACCGATCAGGAGGGTCGCCGCGACCACGACCCGGCGACGGCGCAGTGCCGCGGGGGACGTCTCCGGGGTCGGCCGGGCCTCCTCGACGAACACCCGACGCACGACGCGGTGCGCCCGACCGGCGCGTCGCGCGCTACTGGGGTGCAGATGGGACTTGGGGTCCGCGGGCGAACCTGCGAAGGGCGCGAGGTGTGGGTTGCGCGGGAGGGGCGGTTCGCCGTCGGGCGAACCTGCGCCGGGCGCGAGATGAGGGTTGCGCGGGAGGGGTGGCTCGCCGTCGGGCGTCCCGTGCTCAGTCGACGCCACGGTCCTGCTCGCGCGCGATGAGCGCGTGCCGCACGGCGTCGGCGTAGCCGAGGACCTCCCCCGGCACGACGCGGCGGATCGAGTCGTCGCTCACGACCACCTCGACGTCCATCGAGTCGACGAGCGTGCGCGCCGTCGCGGTGTCGACGTCGGTCACGAAGGAGAGCCAGTGCGAGGACAGCCGGGGCGTGAGCAGCGGGACCGTGAGGATCGGCAGTGGCTTGCCCAGATGCTTGCCCACGTGCCGCATCATGTCCGCATAGGTCAGCACGTCCGCGCCGCCGACCTCGAACACGCGCCCCATGGCGTCGGGGTTGTCGAGCACGCCGACGAGGTAGCGCACCACGTCCTCGAGCGCGATCGGCTGCGTCCGCGTGCTGACCCAGCGCGGCGCGACCATCGCCGGGAGGTTCACCGCGAGCTGGCGCGTGATCTCCCACGAGATGCCGCCGTGGCCGATGACGATCGCGGCGCGCAGCACCGTCAGGGGCACGCCCCCGTCGGCGAGCAGCCGCTCGACCTCGCGCCGCGAGCGCAGGTGCGCCGAGAGCGTGCTGTCGTCGCGCCCGAGGCCGCCCAGGTAGACGATCTGCCGGAGCCCCGCCTCGGCGGCCGCGGCCCCGAACGTGCGGGACGCCTCGGCGTCGAGCCGTTCGAAGTCCGCCGACGCCAGCGAGTGCACGAGGTAGTAGGCCGCGTCGACGCCCTCGAGTGCCGCCGCCATCGAGGACGGGTCGGCGACGTCGCCGAACACAGGGTCCCCCGCGCCCTCGTAGGTGTCCGGATGGCGGGTCATCGCGCGTACCTCGTGGCCCTCGCGGACCAGCGCGTCGGCGACGTGCGAGCCCACGAAGCCCGTCGCACCCGTCACGAGCACTCGCGTCATGCCCTGCTCCCTGCCTCGTCCGGCTGCAAGTCGCGAGCGTAACCCGCGCCACCGACATGGCGGCCCGCCCGCAGGGGTGGGGAGCGCGGGGTTCGACGGCGAGGCCCGGTTCGGCCTGCGGGCGTCGCACAGCGTTCCTCCGGCGTCCCACAGCGTTCCTCCGGCGTCGCACAGACGTTGCTCCGGCGTCGCTCGGACGTGCCGGGCGCCCAGCGTCAGTCGGCCGCGACCTCGGTGGGTTCGTCGGTCGGGTCCGCTGTTGGGACCTCGGTCGGCTGATCGGTCGGGACCTCGGCCGCGTCCTCGGTGGGGATGCCGGGCTCCCCGGTGGGCTCGCCGTCGGTCGGCTCGGTCGGGTCCACCATCGGCCCTTCCGTCGGGTCCTGCGTCGACTCCCCGGTCGACTCAGGCGCGCTCGGCGACGCTGACGGCTCCTCGGCCGGTGCCACGCGGCCGAGCAGCGGGAACTCGAACGGCTCGAGCCCCGGGACGGTGACCGAGAGGAGGAGGCGCTGCTCGCCGTCAAGCGTCGCGCCCGTGCCGGTCAGCGTCAGCGCGAACGAGCCGTCCCGCTCGATCCGCAGGTCGCCGACGGCGAGCACCGGCTTCTCCTCACCGGCGGCGGTGAGCGACAGGGTCGTCCTGGCCAGCAGCACGGTGGGCGCGCTGATCGACCCCGTGATCACCGTGCCCGGCTCGGCGACCTCGGGCAGCGCGTCGACGCCCACCTCGACCGGGGGCGCCGCGACGCGCACGACAGCGGACGCCGCCTCGGTCTGGTTCGCGGCACTCGCGCGCACGGTCACCGTCACGGCCTCGGTGTTGCCGACGACGGACGGTCCGTCGAACTCGACGGGGATGTTGATCCAGGGCTGGTCGGGCAGCTCGCAGACGACCGTGGTCGCGGTCGCGTTCTCGCTGCACCGCAGCCAGTCGGGGGTCTCGGGCAGGTCGAGCCGGCCGGAGCTGTCGAGCGTGAACGTCACGACCGGGGCCACGAGCGTAGCCTCCGACGCGTACCCACCGTCGAGCCAGATCCCGATCGGCGACCCGGACCCCTCGGGCGGTCTGACCTCCAGTCCGATGCTCTGTTTCTCGACGTCGGAGGTCTGCGCCCCGACGGTAGTCGTGGCGCCGGTCGGCTCGCGCACGTCGTCGGAAAGCTCGACCGTGAGGCTGCGCCCCGCGGTCCAGACGGGTGGGGTCATGGTGACCTGGTCGGTCGCGTGCGGCGCGACGGGCGCGAGCGTGCAGACCACGACGTCGTCGCCGGACGCCACGCAGCGCGGGTCGGCCGGGTCGTCGAACGCGGCAAACGCGTCGACGAGGCGCTGCGGCGCCGCCGCCGCGACGGCGAACTCGGACCCGTCCGTCCCGGCGGCGAGGGTGCTCATGAGGGCGCCCGCGCGTGCCGTCGCGCTGCTGGCGGCTGCCGCGTCGGCCCCGTCGCCGTCGGCCCCGTCGCCGTCGGCATCGGCGGCGGACCCGCTCGGCCCGAGGGTGTACGTGAGCGTGGGCGCCGCGAGGCCGTTCTCGCCGCCGTTCACGGTGACGGTCCACGGACCGTTGGCCTCAGGAGTCTCGGTGAACGGCGGGAGCTCGGCGCCGGACAGCGCCGGGGGCGTCGTCGGTGTCGGGCTCGGCTCGGTGGTGGGCTCGGTGGTGGGCTCTGTCGTCGGCTCGGTCGTGGGAGCTGTGGTCGGCTCGGTCGTCGGCGCCGTGGTCGCACCACCGCCCCCCGTGCCCGTGCCGGTTCCGTTCCCCGTGCCGGTTCCCGTCCCAGTTCCGGCCCCAGCGCCCGTTCCCGCCCCAGCGCCCGTTCCAGCACCGGCGCCGGTTCCAGCACCAGCGCCGCTCCCGGCTCCCGCTCCCGTGCCGCCGCTGAGCGCGCCCGCACCCGACGTCGGGTCGGTTCCGTTCGCCGTCGTGCCTGCGCCGTTCGCGCCTGCCGCGGCGTCGCTGCCGGCCCCGGCCCCACTGCCGCCCGTCCCCGACCCCGACCCGCTCGTGCCGGCACCAGAGCCCGCACCGGAACCCGCACCGGAACCAGCACCGCCGCCCGCCGGCGCGCTCACGCCCGGGTCGGCGGCGGTGTCGTCACCACCGCCGAGCGCCGCGGAGATGCCCCAGGTCAGCGCGCCCACCGCGACGAGGCCGGCCGCGACGAGACCCGCGATCGCCCCGCCGCCCAGTCCGCCTCCGCCCGCACCGCCGGCCGCCGACGAGCCCGACGAGCGGCCGGAGGACACGCCTCGCCCACCCGGTCGCAGGAAGCCCAGCCACGCCAGGCCGGCGCCTGCGGTCGCCGCGGCGAGTCCGCCCGGCAGCAGCGCGGCCGCAGCGGCCGAACGCGCGCCGACGAGGAACGCGTACTGCGCCTCGCAGTCCTCGCAGTCGCGCCGGTGCGCGTCGACGATCGCGGCGTTCTCCGAACCGGGGTCCATGGCCGCGTCCACCATGAGAGCGCGCACGGCGGCGCACTCGGGGTTGTCCGTGGGCAGCAGGTGCGAGCGCACGTAGGCCTCGCGGAACGCCCGACGCGCGCGGTAGAGCATGGCCGACGTCGCGTTCTCGCTGATCCCGAGCTCGGTGGAGATCTCCTTCACCGAGCGACCGTCGAGGTGGTTCTTCACGAGGACGTTGCGCGCCGACGCGGGCATCCCCGCGAGCACCTCGCGCACCAGCATCTGCTGCTCGAGGCGCTCCGACCGCGTGGCCGGCACCTCGTCCGGCTCGGGCAGCTCGCTCTCGCGGCCGCGCGTGCGCAGGAAGTCCACGCAGAGGTGGCGCACCGTGGAGTCGAAGTAGGCCTCGTAGCGCCGGGGCGCGGCGTCGCCCTCGGTCGGCACGCGGAGCATCCGGACGAGCGCCTCCTGGACGACGTCCTCGACGTCCGCCACGGACAGGCGGTAGGAGCGGGCGATCGTCGTGCCACGGCGGCGCAGCGCGGCATATCGGGTCAGGTCGACGAGCGACCCTCCGGAGGATTCTGCGTGCGGAACAGCCATGCCACTTCCCCCTTGCACCATCGCGCACGACCGTGCGGTGTGGCGGCCGCCCGTCGCACTCCGTCAGGCCGATCGGGCCCTCAGATCTCTGGCATGGTACCCAACGAGCGCGCGGACCCGGGTTCGGGTGGCCCGCTACGCCCCGGTGCCTGGCCGCTCCGGCCCGCCGAGGTGGCGCCGCAGGAACTCGTACGCGTACGCCGCCATGTGCGCGGCCTGCGCGTTCGTCGCCGCGCCGCCGTGGCCGCCCTCGATGTTCTCGTAGTACGTCACGTCCTTGCCCTGGGACAGCAGCAGCGCGGCCGTCTTGCGCGCGTGGCCGGGGTGCACGCGGTCGTCGCGGGTCGACGTGGTGAACAGCACGGGCGGCAGTGGCCGGTCCGGCTGCGCCGCGGCGAGGTGGTACGGCGAGAACGTCCGCAGGAACTCCCACTCCTCGGGCACGTCGGGGTCGCCGTACTCGGCCGTCCACGAGGCGCCCGCGAGCAGCAGGTGGTAGCGGCGCATGTCCAACAGCGGCACCTGGATCACGACGGCGCCGAACAGCTCCGGGTACTGCGTGAGCATGTTGCCCGTCAGCAGCCCACCGTTCGAGCCGCCCTGGACGCCCAGGTGCGCCGGAGAGGTGATCCGGGTCGCGACGAGGTCGCGCGCGACCGCAGCCAGGTCCTCGTACGCGCGGTGCCGGTTCGCCTTGAGCGCGGCCTGGTGCCACCCCGGTCCGTACTCCCCGCCGCCGCGGATGTTCGCGACGGCGTACACCCCGCCCGGCTCGAGCCACGCGCGCCCGAGCGCGCCGGAGTAGCCGGGGGTCAGCGAGATCTCGAAGCCGCCGTAGGCGTACAGGAGGGTCGGCGCCGTGCCGTCGAGCGGCAGCCCCGTGGGCCGGACGAGGAAATACGGCACGCGCGTGCCGTCGGCGGAGGTCGCGAAGTGCTGCTCGGACTCCAGGCCTCCTGGGTCGAAGAAGGCGGGCGCCGCCTTGAGGTCCTCGGTGCGCTCGACCCCGCCCTCGCCGTCGAGCACCACGAGCGAGAGGGTCGACGGCGTGAGGTAGTCCGTCGCCGTCAGCCACACCGCGTCGCCCAGGGGGCCGGGGTCGTCGCGGTCGACGGCGCCGACCGCGACCGTGCCGATCGCCGGGGCGGCCCGCAGCGCACGACGGCGCCACGCGGCTCCCGCGGGCGGCGTCGCCTCGGGCGCGTGGTCGGCAGGGGTGGTCGGGTGGCCGGTCGCGGCGGTGGTCGGTTGGCCGGTCGCGGGCGGCGTCAGCACCTCGAGCCGGTTCTTCACGTCGTCGAGCACGTTGAGCACCAGGTGCGAGCGGGTCCACGAGGCGCCCACGAGCGCAGTCGTGGGCGTCGGCGCGAACAGCGTGGTGCCGATGCGGCTGCCCGCGCGGAACGCCTCGTAGTCGAACGCGACGAGCGACCCGCCGGGGTGGCGCACGCCGCCCGCCTCGCGCAGGTCCCACTCCTCGCGCAGCTCCACGAGCAGCCACGAGCGGTGCACGCCCGCCTCGGCCGAGTCGGGGACGTCGAGGCGCTCGAGCCTGCCGTCGGGTCGCAGCTCGAGCAGCTCGTTCGTGTAGAAGGTGAGCGCGCGGGACACCCAGTCGCGCTCGAACCCGGGCGTGCGGTCGTGGTGCGCCGAGATGTACAGGTCCTCGGCCGCCCCCTCGAACACGATCGGCGCGTCCGCCAGGGCCTGTCCGCGCGACCACCGCCGCGCCCGCCGCGGATAGCCGGAGGAGGTGGGCTCGCCGTCGTCCGCGGTCTGGACGAAGAGGGTGTCGCCGTCGATCCAGCTCGCGCCGCCCTTGGCCTCGGTGCGGTGGAAGCCGCCGTCCTCGACGGTGACGAAGGTGCGGGCGGTGAGGTCGAACTCGCGCGTGACGTCGGCGTCGGAGCCGCCGCGCGAGATGTCGACGAGCGCGCGGGTGTACGCCAGCGGCCCGGTGCGCAGGATCGACGCACCGTGCCACACCCAGTCGACGCCCTCGGCGGCTGAGAGCGCGTCGAGGTCGAGCAGCACGTCCCAGTCGGGCTCGGCGGTCCGGTAGGAGTCGAGGGTGGTGCGCCGCCAGACCCCGCGCTCGTGCTCGGCGTCGCGCCAGAAGTTGTAGAGGTGCTCGCCCGCCTTCGCGACGACCGGGATGCGGTCGGTGGAGTCGAGGACCTCCAGGACGTCGCGCTCGGTGCGGGCGAACTCGGCCGTCGCGGCGAGGGACGTCTCGGCCTCGGCGTTGCGCTCGCGCACCCAGGCGAGCGCCGCCTCGCCCTCGACGTCCTCGAGCCAGAGGTAGGGGTCGTCGTGCTCGTGTCCGGGCTGCGTCATGGCGTCGAGCCTACGAGCCGCGCGCCTGCCGGCTCACACCGGCTGATCCCTGGCTGCGGACCACGCTCACGACCCGGGCACGGGACCGCGGTCGACCTCCCAGACCTCGAGCTCCGGGTGGGACGGGTGGGAGGGGACGGTCGCGCGGATGACCGAGCCGTCCTCGCGGACCGAGCCCTCGATGTCGCGCACGGACGGGCGGCCGAAGCGCTCGTCGAAGCGCCGCAGCGGCACGGTGAGCGTGGTCCCGCGGTCCACCACGACCTCCTCGCCCTGCACGACGAGCCGCAGGTGCGGGTCGTCGCCGGCCTCGAGGTCGAACGTGATCGAGTCCTCCAGCACGTGCACCCGCAGGCGGTTGCCCTGCAGGCAGAGGCGGAACGTGAGGTGGTCCCACGAGGAGGGCAGCCGGGGGTCGAAGCTCCACTCGGCGAGGTAGTCGCGCATCCCGCCGAAGCCGGCGACGAGGGCGTTCCACACGCCGCCGAGCGACGCGACGTGCACCCCGGCGTCGGCGTTGTGGTGCAGGTCGGCGAGGTCGACGTACACCGCGCTGGAGAAGTACGCCTCCGCGAGCCCGGAGTAGCCGACCTCCGCGGCGATGATCGACTGCACGACGGCGGACAACGTCGAGTCGCCGGTCGTCAGCGGGTCGTAGTACTCGAAGTCGGCCAGCTTCTCCTCGAAGGAGAACTCGTCCCCCTGGAGGAACAGCGCGAGCACGACGTCGGCCTGCTTGAGCACCTGGTGGCGGTAGATGACGAGCGGGTGGTAGTGCAGCAGGAGCGGCCGCTTGTCCGGCGGGGTGTTCGGCAGGTCCCACAGCTCCTTGGACAGGAAGTCGTCGTCCTGCGGGTGGATGCCGAGGTTCTCGTCGTAGGGGACGTGCATGGCCTCGGCCGCGCTGTGGAACTCCTCGATCTCCTCCGCGGAGAGGGCGAGCCGACGGCAGACTGCGACGTACGCCGTCGGGTCCTCGCGCTCGATCCGGCGCAGGTTGCGCACCGCGGCGCGCAGGTTGGCGCGCGCCATGACGTTGGTGAAGAGGTTGTCGTTCACCACGGCCGTGTACTCGTCGGGACCCGTGACGCCGTGGATGTGGAACTCCTCGCGCCCGTCCGAACCCGCCGATCGGCGCCAGAAGCCGAGGTCCGCCCACAGGCGCGCGGTCTCCACGAGGATGTCGATCGCCTCGCGCTCGAGGAAGGCGCGGTCCCCGGACGCGGCCACGTACTGCGACACGGCGTGGGAGATGTCGGCGTCGATGTGGTACTGCGCCGTGCCCGCCGCGTAGTAGGCGGACGCCTCCTCGCCGTTGATCGTGCGCCAGGGGTAGAGCGCGCCGCGCTGGTTGAGCTCCCACGCGCGCCGGCGCGCGGCGTCCAGCAGCGTGTAGCGGAACCGCAGCGCGTTCCGCGCGAACGCGGGGGAGGTGTAGGTGAGGAACGGGAGCACGTAGATCTCGGTGTCCCAGAAGTAGTGCCCGTCGTAGCCCGACCCGGTCACGCCCTTGGCCGGTATGCCCGTGCCCTCCGCGCGGGCCGAGGCCTGGATCAGCTGGAACAGGTTCCACCGCACGGCCTGCTGCAGCTCCGGCTGGCCGCCGATCTCGACGTCGCTGCGGGCCCAGAAGTCGTCCAGCCACGCGCGCTGCGCGGCGAACACCGACTCGGTCCCGGCCCTCTTGACCCGGTCGAGCGTGCGGCGGCAGCGGTCCACGAGCTCCGGCGGGGGCACGCCACGGGAGGTGTGGTAGCTGACCACCTTGGTGATCCTCGTCGTCGTGCCCTGCGTCGCGTCGATGCGGAACACGTGCTTGGCGAGGTCGTCGCCGGTCTGCGTGCGGATCTCGTAGGAGTCGGTGGTCTCGATCGAGTGGTCGGCCGCGACGGCGAGCGTCATGCCGGACGCCGCCACGCGGTAGCCGAGCACGGACCGCCCGTCGCCCTCCCAGTTCAGCACCGGCTCGAGGATGCGTCCGCGCAGGCTGGCCGCGCGGCGCGGGTCGAACGTCGCGCCCGGGACCAGGCCGTGGCCGTTCACCGTGCGACCGGTGTACTCGTCCTGGCCGTCCTGGCGGTTGAGGATCTGGCACGAGATCGCGACGGGCGCGTCGGCGTCCAGCAGCGTGATCTCGTAGTCCATGACGGCCAGGTGCCGCTCGGAGAACGAGACCATCCGGCGCGAGCGCAGGTGCACCCGCTTGCCCGACGGCGTGCGCCAGAGCACCTCGCGGGTCAGCACGCCGTCGCGGAAGTCGAGCGTCCGCTCGTACCGCTCGAGGTCCGCGACCGTGAGCAGGAGCGGCTCGTCGTCGACGTAGAGCCGCATGATCTTGGGGTCGGGGACGTTGACGATCGTCTGCCCGACCTTCGCGAACCCGTACGCGTCCTCCGCGTGCTGGATCGGCCAGATCTCGTGGAAGCCGTTGATGAACGTGCCGTGCGCGTAGGTGTCGCGGCCCTCCTCGACGTTGCCGCGCAGCCCGAGGTACCCGTTCCCGACGGCGAAGAGCGTCTCGGTCTTGCCGAGGTCGCCGGAGTCGTAGCGCACCTCGCGCAGCGCCCAGGGGTCGGCGGGGAAACGCGTCCGGTCCAGCGGGTCCTCGGTGGTCGCACGGCGCATGCGTCAGTCCTTCCGCGTCAGGCCGACGACGAGCTCCCCGAGGTCGTCCACCACGACGTCGGCCCCGCTCGCCAGCAGCTCCTCGTGCCCCGCCCCCCTGTCGACGCCGAGCACCAGCCCGAATCCTCCCGCACGTCCGGCCGCGACGCCCGAGTGCGCGTCCTCGACGACGACCGCGCGTGTCGCGGGGACGCCGAGCAGCTCCGCGCCGTAGAGGTACGTGTCCGGCGCGGGCTTGCCGGCGATGCCGTGCTCGGCCGCGACCACGCCGTCGACGATGACCTCGAACCGGTCGATGAGGCCCGCCGCGGTGAGGACCGGGCGGGCGTTCTTCGACGAGGACACGACGGCGACGGCGACCCCGCGCGCCTGCACCGCGTCGAGGAAGGCCACCGAACCGGGGTAGGGGGCCACGCCGTCGGACGCGAGCACCGAGGTGAAGACGCCGTTCTTCCTGTTCCCCAGACCGCAGACCGTGTCGAGGTCGGGGGAGTCGGTGGGCTCGCCGTCGGGCACGACGATGCCGCGGGAGGCGAGCAGGCTGGCGACGCCGGCGTAGCGCGGCTTGCCGTCGATGTAGGCGAAGTAGTCCGCGTCGGTGTAGGGCGCGACGCCGCGGGCGGCGAGGAACGGCTCGAAGAGGCGGGCCCAGGCGAGCATGTGCACCTCGGCCGTGGGCGTGAGGACGCCGTCGAGGTCGAAGAGGACGGCGTCGAGGGGGTCGAAGGGGGTGGGGATCTTCGGTGTTTGGGCTGGGGCTGGTGCGTGGGGGGTGGGCTCGGACATGACGGACTCCCTGGTGATCGTCGTCGGTGTCGGTTCCGGGCCACGGTTCCTCGAGAGGTCGGTGTCGTGTCGGCCCGGTGCGCTCCGGGCAGGCTACCCGGCGCGTGTGACCGGGAGGTGACGCCTGCGTGTGCGGCCCGGGCCGTCGCGGCGCGGTCCGGGTGGACGCGGCGGTCGCGGTGTCCACATGGGACGCGGCTGCGCGTGCCGTGGCGCGGTCTGGGTGGACGTGGCGGTCGCCGTGTCCACCGTGGGCGCGGCTGTGCGGGCCGTGGCGCGGTCTGGGTGGACGTGGCGGTCGCGGTGTCCACCGTGGGCGCGGCTGTGCGGGCCGTGGCGCGGTCTGGGTGGACGTGGCGGTCGCCGTGTCCACCGCGGGCGCGGCTGTGCGGGCCGCGCGCTGCCTCGAGCCCCCGGCGCGCAGCCGTCGTCAAGGTCGGTCCGGGCCCCTCGCTTAGGCTTGGCCGGGTGACGGAGAAGCAGAGGGCGGCAGTCGTGCACAACCCGGTGAAGGTCGACCGGGAGGATCTCGAGAGGATCGTCGGCGCGCTCGAGGCCGAGCTGGACTGGGAGCCCACGCTCTGGCTGGAGACCTCCGTCGAGGACGCCGGGCAGGGGCCGGCGCGCGAGGCGCTGGACGCGGGGGTCGACGTCGTGGTCGCGGCCGGCGGCGACGGCACCGTCCGTGCCGTGGCCGAGGCGCTGCGCGGCACGGGCACGTCGCTCGGGCTGCTGCCGTCGGGAACCGGGAACCTGCTCGCGCGCAACCTCGACCTCACGCTGTCCGACGCCGAGCGCGCCCTGCGGGTCGCGTTCACGGGGGACGACCGGGCGATCGACGTCGCGCTCGCGCGGCTGCGCCGCGAGGACGGCGAGACCGAGGAGCACGCGTTCGTCGTGATGGCCGGGATGGGCCTGGACGCGCGGATGCTGTCGGAGACCGACGACGACCTCAAGGCGAAGGCCGGCTGGCTCGCCTACGTGCACGCGATCAGCAAGGTGCTGCGCGACCCCAACGAGCTGAAGTTCGCCCTCCGGCTCGACGACGGCGAGGCGCGCCGCGTGCGTGCCCACACCGTGATCGTCGGCAACTGCGGGTCGCTGCCCGCCGGGATCCTCCTGCTGCCGGACGCCGCGGTGGACGACGGCGTGCTCGATGTCGTGGTGCTGCGGCCGGGCAGCCTGCTCGGCTGGCTGCAGGCGATCTCCCGCGTGATCTGGGACAACGGGGTGCTGCGGCGACTGCCGTGGCGCAAGAACGCGCCCGAGCGGCCGAGCCGCGCGCTCGTCTACTCGACGGCGCGCACGCTCGACCTGCGGCTCACCGAGCCGCACGAGGTGGAGCTCGACGGCGACGCGTTCGGCACGGCCGTCGCGCTGCGGGTGAGCGTGGAGCCCGGAGCGCTCCAGGTGAAGGTGCCGTTCTCCGACTGAGGCGAGGCTCGCCGTCGGGCGCTTCCGTTCGCGCGGTGATCTTCGTCCTTTCGCGAGGTGATGTTCGTCCTTTCGCGAGGTGATGTTCGCTCGCTTCGGCGTCGGAGAACACCTCGGGAAAGGACGGACTTCCTCTCGGGAAAGGACGGAGTTTCTCTCGCGAAAGGACGGAGTTTCTCTCGCGAAAGGACGGACTTCCTCTCGCGAAAGGACGGAGTTTCTCTCGCGAAAGGACGAACTTCCTCTCGAGAAAGGACGGACTTCCTCTCGGGAAAGGACGCACTTCCTCTCGCGAAGGGGTGGCGGGAGGCGGGTGGCGGGTGGCGAGCGGCGGTCAGCCGTGCAGCAGCACCAGCAGCTCGGACTCCGCCGAGCCCAGGCGTGCGGGGTCGATGGTCCGGCCCTCGTCGTAGGAGTCCACGACGCGGGGGTCCACGTACGACGCACGCGCTATCGCGGGCGTGTTCCCGAGCTGCTCGGCCGCGGCGCGCATGGCTGCGGCGACCGCCCGGTTGCGCTTCGCCGTCGTCGGCTGCGGTCCGCGCCGGGCGAGCTCGATCGCTGCGGCGACCGTGCCGTGCAGCGTCCGGAAGTCCTTGGCGGTGAAGTCACCGCCGGTGCGCGCGCGGACATCGGCATTGATCTCCTCGGCCGAGAGCGGGTGCCAGCCCTTCGCGTCCTGCCACGCGAGCAGGCGGGCGCGCCCGCCGCGGCGCTTGAGGCGAGCGACGAACGCCGCGAGGTCGGGGTCGACGACGTCGCTGCTCCACTCCTGCCCGCTCTTGGCCGGGAAGCGCAGGTGCACCTCCCGTCCGCCGCTCACCGTCGCGTGCGCCGCGAGCAGCGTGGACAGGCCGAAGCTGCCGTGCGCGAGCGCGTACTTCTCCGAGCCGACGCGCAGGTTCGCGACGTCGAGCATCCGGAACGCCGCCGCCAGCGCCCGCTCGCGGGACAGGTCCTCGCGCCGCAGGTCCATCGTGACCCGGCGCCGCGCAGCGGGCAGCACCTCGGCGAGCGCGAGGGCGCGGTCGTACTTGATGGCGTCCATCCGCATCCGCCACGTCGGGTGGTAGACGTACTGCCGACGGCCAGCCTGGTCCACCCCGGTCGCCTGGACGTGACCGTTCGGATACGGGCAGATCCACACGTCGGTCCACGCCGGCGGGATGGCGAGGGCGTCGAAGCGGGTGCGGAGCTCGGCGTCGTGCAGGGTGGCGCCGTCGGGGTCGCGGTAGGTGAACCCTCGACCGCTGCGGACACGGTGGAAGCCGGGGCCGGCGGTGTCGCTGCGGCGCAGACGGGGCATGGTGCACGGTAGCGCCGGCGTCGGGCACGCGGCGCCCCCCGTGCGGGTGAGCCCCCGCCCCCGCCGGAGCGCGCGCCCGCTTCTCGACTAGCGTCGGGGCGTGAGCAGCAGCATCGACGCCCTCCTCGACTCCTCGGCCAGGGACATCGCCGCCGCCGTCCGCGCCCGGGAGGTGTCCGCCGTCGAGATCACGACGGCGTCGCTCGCCCGGGCGGACCGGCTCGGCCCGGTGGTGGGCGCGTTCGTCCGGGTCACGCCCGAGCTCGCGCTCGAGCAGGCGAGCCGCGTCGACGAGCGCGTGGCCGCGGTTCGGCGGAACGGGTACGACGGCGTGGCGCCGGACGGCGAGTCGGTCCACGTCCCCGCGGCGGACGCCGATCGTCTGCTCGCGGCGTTGCTCCCGCTCGCCGGCGTGCCGTGTCCGATCAAGGACCTCAACCAGGTGGCCGGCGTCCCGATGTCGGTCGGCGCGGCGCTGCTCGCCGCCCACCCGATCGTCCCCGACGCCGACGACGGCACCGTGACCCTCCTGCGCGAGGCGGGCACCACGATGATCGGCAAGACCGCGACGCCCGAGTTCGGCTTCCCGCCGTACACCGAGCCGCGCACCGGACCGGGTGGCGAGATCGTCGCGGCGCGCACGCCCTGGGACCTCACACGCGGCGCGGGTGGGTCGAGCGGGGGCGCGGCCGCGGCGGTCGCCGCAGGCATCGCTCCGATCGCGCACGCGTCCGACGGCGGAGGCTCGGTTCGCATCCCGGCCGCCAGCTGCGGGCTGGTCGGGTTCAAGCCCTCACGGGGACGGGTGAGCAACGGACCGCTCGGCGTGGACGGCAACGGGCTCGCGACGCAGGGGGTGATCACCCGGTCGGTGTTGGACGCGGCGCTCGCCCTCGACGTGCTGTGCCGCGCCTGGCCCGGTGAGGTGGTGCCGAGCCTCGACCAGAGAGGGCTGCTTCCGCTGCTCGAGTACGCCGAGCTGGCCGATCCCGACTACGGCGGGCGACTCGACGCGGTTGCGCTGGGCCTGCGCCAGCGCCGCCTGCGCCTCGGGATCCTGACCGAACCGGTGGTGGCGGGCGACGCCGTCGTGCATCCGCAGGCGCGGGCCGCAGCCGAACGCGCGGCGGGGGTGCTCGAGGGGCTGGGACTGTCGGTGGAGCCCGCGCCGGTGCCGTTCACGCCGCAGGAGTGGATGGCGTTCATGCCGCTGTGGTCGGTCGGGGCGCTGACGCTCCCGGTGCCGGACGAGGCCGAACCGATGCTCGAACCCCTGACGCGGTGGCTGCGCGAGATCGGGCGGGGCGTCACGGGTGCGCAGTACGCCACCGCTGTCGCCGAGGCGCAGCGCGTGGCCCGGGCGACGGCGCGCGCCTGGGACTCGTTCGACGCCGTGATCACGCCCTCGCTCGCGGGTCCGCCCGCGCCGGTCGGCGCCATCCGCAACGATGCCGACCCCGCACGCGACTTCGAGGACCAGAAGCGGTTCACCCCGTGGACGTCGATCGCGAACATCTGCGGCCGTCCGTCGGTGTCGGTGCCGATCCACCGCGCGGCGGTCGAGGACGGCGGGGTCGAGCTGCCGTTCGGCGCGATGCTGACGGGGCGGATCGGCGGCGACCCGACGGTGCTGGAGCTCGCGCGGCTGCTCGAGCTGGCCGACCCGTGGCCCGCGCCGCCGGTTCCGGCCGTGCCGGTCGCCTGAGAGACGGTTCGCGCCCGTCCGCTCCGGTTCGCTGCGATCCAGAACGGTCCGTGGCGACGAGAACGGTCCGCTGCGGGCCGGTTTCGTCGCGGTGGGCCGTTCTCACCGTGGGCGGTGCCGGGTCGGGTCTCGCCATGCGCCGTTCTGGTCGCGGTGGGCCGTTCTCGCCGTCGGGCGGCTCTCCTCTGTCGGTCGTGTCGCCGAACACGGCCCGTGGCGACGGGAACGGTCCGCTGCGGGCCGGTTTCGTGGCGGTGGGCCGTTCTCACTGTGGGGCGGTGCCGGGTCGGGCTCGCCATGGGCCGTTCTGGTCGCGGTGGGCCGTTCTCATGGTGGGGTGAGTGGCTGACAGAAGGTGCGGAGCTCAGCTGGCCGCTGCGGCGTCGACCGCGAGTGCGACCCGCTCGCGCATGTACCGCTCGAGGGGCACCGGCGCGGCGGACGGGCTCCAGGCCACGAGGACCTGCCCGTCGCGCACCGACAGCGGGCTGGCCGCTGCGCCGTGTCCGTCGCCGACGCAGTAGCCGTCGTCACTGCTCTCGCCGTCGCGACTGCGCGGGCCGGCCGCGTCGCCGTCGCCGTCTTCGGGCGCCGTGCGGTCGAGAGCAGCCAGGTCCACGAGCCGCCACCCGAGGTGCACCGCCACGCCGTCGGGAACTCCGCCGTGGGATGCGGCCGCCGCAAGGTCGGCACGCGCCCGCGTCGACTCGGCCGTGTACCCGCGGCGGACCTCCTCGCGCGCGCGGACGACCTGACCGGCCAGGGCAAGTCCGCCGTCGGGCAGGAGAAGGACCGAGCCGAGTCGCCAGACGTCGCCGTCGGACACGATGCGGGGCCGGCGCACCTCGACGCCGAGCACGCGGCGCGCCGGAACCGGGCGGCCGAGCACCTCGGGCCGCACGCCGGCGGCGACGAGGGCGGCGACCGCCGTCGTGACCAGGTCGCGGACCTGCGCCGACGGCGAGCGGCCGTCGTGCGGGTCGGGCGAGCGATCGGTCACGCGCGGCACGCTACCCGCGACCGTGCGGGCGGACGCCCGGCTACCGCTCGGCCCACGCCCGGGGCAGCAGGTGGTCCCGCGTGAGCGGCGCGAGCGGGAGGAGCGGGGCGGTGTGCCACGTGACCCAGACGGCCTCGGCGATCTCCGCGGCCGTGCGGACCGAGGCGGCCTCCTGCTCGGTGAGGTGCGCGCGGTAGGCGTGCGCGACGAGCGCGTGACCCGGCTCGTTGGCGGCGCTGGAGCGGAAGCGGCCGAGTGGCTCCAGCCGCGAGCGGTCGAGCACCACGCCGACCTCCTCCTCGATCTCGCGCACGAGCGCGGCGTCGGGCGACTCGCCCGGCTCTGGCTTGCCGCCGGGCTGCATGAACGCCGCAGTCCCGGTCTTGCGGACGAGGAGCAGGCGGTCGGCGGGGTCGAGCAGCACGCCCGCGGACACGTGGATGACCCGGATCTCGGCGGCGTCGGGCATCTCGTCGGGCACCGCGTCAGACACCGCCTCGGGCACCGCGTCGGACGCGTCGCCGGGCACCTCGTCGGACGCCATCAGTCGTTCCGGCTGCGCCACCACACGGTGAGCAGCCCGAGCAGCGCGAGCACGACGAGGCCGCCGCCACCCCACAGGAGCCCCTCCCAGATCCACGGCGGGAAGCTTGCGGCGGTCGCGGAGGCGGTGGCGTCGAGCACGAGCGGCGTGTCCCAGGAGGACAGCCACGTGACGGTGTTCCCGTCGACGGTCGCGGCCTCCTCGGTGCCGCGCACCTCCTGCACCGGGCCGGGGAACGTCAGCGCGATCGTGATCGTCGACTCCGCGGCGCCGGCCGGACGCTCACCGGCGGCGCCGGGCGCGGGCACGCCCTCCTGCCCGGTCGTGTCCAGTGTCGCGTGCACGACGAACCGGTCGCCCTGCCGCTCGATGATCGGGAGCGCACCCTCCGCCGTCGGGTCGCCGAGATAGAGGTCCTCGATCGAGACCCGCTCGAGGTCGAGCTCGGTGCCGTAGTAGCCGTCCTCCTCCTCCGGCGCCGCCTCGACGCCCGTCACGTCTCGGATCCCCGGCAGCACGCGCTGCTCGATCGCTGTCGCCTGCTGTGCGGCGGCCTGCCGCCCGGCGTCGGAGTTCTCCGTGAGCGGGACGAGGATGTCGATCGTGCCCGTGACGGTGTCGTTGCGGCCGTCGACCTCGAGCTCGGCGTCGGCGCGCACGCACCCGGCCAGAGCGAGGGCGGCGACGGCGACGGTGACGGCAGCGGTGACGGCAGATCGCAGACGACGGTGGCGCATGGGGGTGATCGTGGCACATGAGGTCGCCCGCGGCTCGGTGGTCCGGGGCCGCGCGGCGCACGCCCCCCGGCGCACTCACGCGGCCACGGGCTGGGCGACGATCCGGTACGACGGCAGTCCCCGACGCCGGATCAGCCACACCGCGACCAGCAGGTTCGGCAGCCAGGACAGGAACGGCAGCGGCGCGTAGGCGACGTCGAAGATCGCCGCCGCGTCGGCGCCCGGTCCCGCGAGCGCGAGCTGAGCCGCCACGATCACCCTCGCCACAGCAACTTGAGCGGAATACACTCAACTTGCCGGAGGTTGTCCCTCGCAGAGACGTGTCCCCGCACCAAGGAGCAGCATGAACGACAAGCTCACCACCAAGTCGCAAGAGGCGATCGCCTCGGCGCTGCAGGCCGCCACCGCGGCCGGCAACCCTTCGCTCGAGCCGGCCCACCTCCTGGCCGCACTCCTGGAGCAGACCGACGGGATCGCCGTCGCGCTCCTCAGCGCCGTGGGCGCCGACCGCGCCGCACTCGCGCAGCGCGTGCGCGGCGTCCTCACCGCGCTGCCGTCCGCGAGCGGCGCGACGGCGTCGCAGCCCACCGCTTCCCGCCCGCTGCTCGCGGTGCTCACCGCCGCGGGCGAGGAGGCGCGCGCGCTGGGCGACGACTACGTGTCCACCGAGCACCTGCTCATGGCGCTCGCGGCGAGCCAGGGCAGCGCGGGCGATGCGCTCCGGGGCGTCGGCGCCACGCGCGACGCGCTGGCCGGGGCGCTACCCACGATCCGCGCGGGCAAGGTGTCCAGCCCCGACCCCGAGGGGTCGTTCCAGGCGCTGGAGAAGTACGGCCAGGACCTCACGGCGCGCGCCCGCGAGGGCAAGATCGACCCCGTCATCGGGCGTGACTCCGAGATCCGGCGGGTGATCCAGGTCCTCTCGCGCCGCACGAAGAACAACCCGGTCCTCATCGGCGAGCCCGGCGTCGGCAAGACCGCGGTCGTCGAGGGCCTCGCGCAGCGGATGGTCGACGGCGACGTCCCCGAGTCCCTGCGCGGCAAGCGCCTCATCTCTCTCGACCTCGGCTCGATGATCGCGGGCGCGAAGTACCGCGGCGAGTTCGAAGAGCGGCTCAAGGCGGTCCTCGAGGAGATCAAGGGGTCCGACGGCGAGGTCGTCACCTTCATCGACGAGCTCCACACGGTCGTGGGTGCCGGCGCGAGCGAGGGCGCGATGGACGCCTCCAACATGCTCAAGCCGATGCTCGCGCGCGGTGAGCTGCGGATGATCGGCGCGACGACGCTGGACGAGTTCCGCGAGAACATCGAGAAGGACCCGGCGCTGGAGCGCCGGTTCCAGCAGGTGTTCGTGGGCGAGCCGTCGGTGGAGGACACCGTCGCGATCCTGCGCGGCATCGCGCCGCGCTACGAGGCGCACCACCAGGTCACCATCGCCGACTCGGCTCTCGTGGCGGCCGCGACGCTGTCCGACCGCTACATCACCGGACGTCAGCTCCCGGACAAGGCGATCGACCTGATCGACGAGGCCGCCTCGCGGCTGCGGATGGAGCTGGACTCCTCGCCCGTGGAGATCGACGTGCTGCAGCGCTCCGTCACGCGCATGGAGATGGAGGAGCTCGCGCTGGAGAAGGCCGAGGACCCCGCGTCCCGCGAGCGGCTGGAGCGGCTGCGTGCCGACCTGGCCGACGCCCGCGAGGAGCTCGGCGCGCTCACCGCCCGGTGGGAGGCCGAGAAGGCCGGGCACAACCGGGTCGGTGAGCTGCGCGTCAAGCTCGACGAGCTGCGCACGGCGCTGGACCGCGCGGTCCGCGAGACCGACTACACGACGGCGAGCCGGCTGCAGTACGGCGAGATCCCGGCGGTCGAGGCCGAGCTCCTGGCCGCCGAGCGTGAGGAGGAGGCGCACGACGGGACGGGTGCCTCCGCCGTCGAGCCGATGATCGCGGACAAGGTGGGGCCGGACGAGGTGGCCGAGGTGGTCGCCGCATGGACCGGCATTCCCGCCGGCCGACTGCTGGAGGGCGAGACCGCCAAGCTGCTGCGGATGGAGGACGTGCTGGGGCAGCGGCTGATCGGGCAGCGGGCCGCGGTCGCCGCCGTGTCCGACGCGGTACGGCGCTCGCGGGCCGGCATCTCCGACCCCGACCGCCCGACGGGCTCGTTCCTGTTCCTTGGCCCGACCGGCGTGGGCAAGACGGAGCTCGCGAAGTCGCTCGCGGACTTCCTGTTCGACGACGAGCGCGCCATGGTGCGCATCGACATGTCGGAGTACTCCGAGAAGCACGCGGTCGCGCGCCTGGTCGGCGCGCCTCCGGGGTACGTGGGATACGAGGAGGGTGGCCAGCTCACCGAGGCCGTGCGGCGTCGGCCGTACTCGGTGGTGCTGCTCGACGAGGTCGAGAAGGCGCACCCGGAGGTGTTCGACATCCTGCTGCAGGTGCTCGACGACGGTCGGCTCACCGACGGCCAGGGTCGCACCGTCGACTTCCGCAACGTGATCCTCGTGCTGACGTCGAACCTCGGCTCGCAGGCGCTGGTCGACCCGACGCTGTCGGACGAGGCCAAGCGAGAGATCGTGATGGGCGCCGTGCGTGCGTCGTTCAAGCCGGAGTTCCTCAACCGGCTCGACGACGTGGTGATCTTCGAGCCGCTCACGCTCGAGGAGCTCGGGGCGATCGTGGACCTCTCGATCGACAGGCTCGCGGCGCGGCTCGCGGACCGTCGGCTGCGGCTCGACGTCACGCCGGCGGCGCGCGAGTGGCTCGCGCTCGAGGGGTACGACCCCGCGTACGGCGCGCGGCCGTTGCGGCGGCTCGTGCAGCGCGAGATCGGCGACGCGCTGGCGCGGCTGCTGCTGGCCGGGCAGGTGCACGACGGCGACACCGTGGTGGTGGACCGCGTGGCGGGCGACGCCGCGGGGCTCACGTTGCGGGTCGGAGCCGAGGCGCCGGTGGCGTAGCGGGTCTCGCCGGCGGCCCGGGAGAACCTCTCAACCGAGGGGTGACAGCCCTCCGCCCGGGCGCATGCTGTGAAGCGCATCAAATGGAGCGCTTCAAGCCGACGGAGAGGCCGGGGGAGACGCCCGCGAGCCGCGCCACCTCGCTCATCGAGGGCCGGGTGGAGGACAGGTCCCCGCAGTGCCCGCCACGGCGCCACCCTGCGGCGGGACGGGGTGCCCGGTGCCAGCGGTCTGTGTCGGTGGGGTTGGTGGCGCCAGCGACCAGTGCCGAAGGGTCGGTCGTGCCAGCCATGTGTGCCGGTGGCTGGGTTCGGGCGGCGGGCCGGCACCGACCGCTGAGTTCGCTCCACAGAACGACCGCGACCGACCCGTAGGGTGACGAGATGCGGCTGAGTACCTGCATCCTGCCCGTCCACCAGCCGGGCGAGGCCCGTCGGCGCTGGCGCGAGGCCGAGGATCTCGGCTTCCACGCCGGCTACACCTACGACCACCTCAACTGGCGCGAGCCGTTCCGCGACGGGACCTGGTACGAGGCGCTGCTCACTCTCTCGCTCGCCGCGTCCGTCACGTCCGAGCTGCGACTCGGCACGCTCGTCACGACGCCGAACTTCCGCACGCCCGTCACGCTCGCCAAGGAGCTCGTCACCCTCGACGCGATCTGCGCCGGCCGCCTCACGCTCGGCCTCGGCGCCGGCACCGACGGCTACGACGCCGCGATCCTCGGGACGCCGGCGCTCACCCCGCGACAGCGGCACGACCGGTTCGAGGAGTTCACGCGCCACCTCGACGTCCTTCTCACCACGCCGAGCGTGACCCTCGACGGCGCGCACTACCGCGCGGTCGAGGCCCGCACGATCCCCGCGTGCGTCCAGGCGCCGCGGGTGCCGTTCGCCGTCGCCGCGACGGGTCCGCGCGGCCTGCGCCTCGCCGCGGAGATCGGTCAGGCGTGGGTCACGACGGGCGATCCTGCGACGTTCGAGGGCGGCACGCCCGACATCTCGCGAGCCGCGGTGCGCGCCCAGGTGGGCCGCCTGGAGGAGGCGTGCGACGCCGTCGGGCGCGATCCGGGCGCGATCGAGCGCATCCTGCTGACGGGCTTTCTCCCGGAGGACACGACGGCGAGCCCGGCCGCGTTCGGCGAGGCTGCGGCCGCGTACGCCGAGGTCGGGATCACCGAGATCGTGGTGCACGCCCCGATCCCGGGTACGCTGTTCGCCCTCGAGGAGGACGTGTACGCCGGGATCGCCGCACTCGCGCCGGAGCTGGCCGCGCTCTGACGCGAGGGCCTCCTACTGCCCGTCGTACGGTTGCGTGCCGTCGGTGTCGTAGCACAGCGAGGGCTTTCCGGTTCTCGACGTCAGCAGTTCCGGGGGCACCTTGGCGGCTTCGAGGTCGTCGCAGGACCAGAGGTCTTGACTACCGGCCACCTCGACCCAACCAACGTCCGTACGCTTCCAGATGGTGGCGGCTCCGCCACAAGCCTCCCAGAAGCCGACGGCCCACCCAGCCGGATCCACCGCGTCAACCCCCACGGTGACGCTGCAGGTGTCCGCCGCTCCAAGCATCGACGCGACGAAGTCGACGAAATCTTGGGGCGCGCCTGCCAGTTCGGACAGATCGCCGGTGGTCTCGATGGAGAGGGTGGGATCGAACGTCAGGAGCGGCGCTGGTGTCGGCGTCACGGCGGGAGTCGGCTCGTTGGTGTGGATCGCGGTGCTGGCGGCCGTGGTTGACGATCGCGCGGAGACGCTGGCGGCCGCCGTGGCCGATGAGGCGGAAGCCGTCACCGTTGCAGGCGTCACCTGCGACTCCGGCGAGGAGGGTGAGGTGCAGCTCGCAAGTGCGAGAGTCACGAGCACGGCAGCCACACGGGGGGTCGAGAGTCGCGGGCGCTTCCGCATGGCGGCATGGTGGCACAGGGCACGCCGATGCGTCTGTAAGACGTCAAGCAGGTCTTTCGCATCGTCGACCTGCGACCCACCTAGCAGGACACATCCTGCAGCGGTCGAGTGCCCACCGCGTCAGACCTCGAGGACGAACGTGCTCAGCGAGTCCGCCGGCAGCACCGGCCGCACGACCTGGTCGCCGACGAGGATCGAGATCGGCAGGTCGCTCCCGCCGTCGTTCTGGACGACGAGCACGAGCAAGCCGTCCGGGTTGCGGAACGCGAGCTGGTTCTCGTACCCGGTGTAGCTGAGCGTCGAGACGAGCCGGGCGCCGGGCGCGACGGCGTGGCTCACGTGCTTGAGCACGTAGTACTCGTGCGTGTACTCGTACGTGCGCGTGGCCGGGTCGACCACGACGAGCGAGTTCTGGTAGCAGCCCCATCGGATGACACCGCCGCTCTCGAGCGCGATGTTCCAGTAGTGGTAGGCCGAGGCTCCGCCGAGGAGGAACCGCGTCATGAGGTCCCAGGAGTAGCGGGCGTAGCGCCAGTCGTTGCAGCCGTCGCCGCACTCCTGCTCGGTCTGGTAGATCCGCAGCTCGGGGTGCAGGAAGGGCAGGGCGCCCTTGCCGTGCCACTGCACCCCGACGCCGGGACGGCGCCCAGGTGGAGCTCGGGAAGACCTGGGCGGCGCGGACGAACGGCACGAGGGTGTCCAGGTCGTTCGCGACGCTGAAGTGCTCGAGCTCGAGATCACCGGCGACCTCGTCGTAGGAGTACCAGTCGCGCGAGAAGTCGTTGGCGCCGACGGGCAGGCGGCCCGTGGTGAGGCCCGCGCCGACCCCCGGCGCGTAGAGCTCGCGGAAGATCTCGGTGCGCTGGGACTCTCCTCGAGGTGGGCCAGCGCAAGCCAGCCCATCTCGTTGAACGCGGCGCCGAACCCCTCGACCTCCTGGCGCTCGTCGTCGAGGCGCACGAAGACGTCGGGCATCCCGATCGGGCCGTCGGACTCGCATCGTCACCGACCGGTCCACCGCGGAGCGGCTGCTCGTCGACGCGTGAGACGCCCGACGGCGAGCGCACGCTCAGCGCGTCCGTCGCCTCACTGCACGCGAAGGTCGCCCGCCGTCGCGCTGCCGTACATCGTGGCGCCGTCGCTCACGAGGAGGCACGACACCATCCGGTGCCCGCTGTCCCAGTCGTCGAGCGTGGGAACGACCGCGTCGTAGAAGAGGTTCGTCGTGTCGACCCCGCTCGGCACCGTCATCCCGGTGCAGCTGTCCTGCGCCTGGTCCCACAGCTCGTCCTCGCCCGGGTAGGCGTTGCCGCTCGCCTCGAACTGCGACATCACCTCGGCCGTGTGGGCGTCCACGCACGGGACCTGCAGCACCGGCGCGCCGTCCCAGGTCATCTCCTCGATGCAGTTGCCCAGCGACAGCTCGGTCACCTCGATCTCCCGCGCCGAGTCGGTGTCGCCCGGGTTGCTGCCCATCACCGACCCGCCGAGCCCGCGCGCGATGAGCAGCCCGATGGTCACCATGAGGGCGATGACCTGAACGGCGCCGACCAGCACCGCCACGACCCCGGGAGTGATGCTCGCGCGCGCCGCGCGCGACCGGCTGATCGACATGGCGCCCAGCACGATCCCGACGAAGCCGACGAGCAGGCCGAGCGCGGCGCCGAGCCAGCCCAGACCCGCGCCGGGGTTGCCGGTGCGCCGGGCCGGTGGGGTGGCGGGGCCGGTGGGTGCACCGCCTCCCGGCGCGCCGGGTGCTCCGGGCGGGCGAGCGGCTGGGCTCTGCGCCGCGTACTGCGGCGCGGTGTAGGCCGTCGGCTGCTGCTGGCCGTAGCCCTGCTGCGGTGCGTACCCCTGCCGGCCGGCTGCGGGTTGCTGTCCGGCGGACGGCTGCGCCGACGGGTAGCCCTGCGGTCCGCCGGCCTGCGGCGACTGCGGGTATCCCTGCTGCGGGGCGCCCGACCACTGCGCGGAGGGCGTCGGACCCTGGGCCTGCGACTGGCTCTGCGCCGCCGGCGCGCCGGCCCCCGGCACGCCCCACGCGGAGGTGGGGGGCGTCGTCGGCTGCTGCGGCCCGGCCTGCGCACCCGGCTGGACGGGAGGTTGCGCGGGCGGGCCGGCGTCGGGGTCGCGGCCGTACGGCGTCGTCATGCGAGCAACCTACCGGCCGCGTCAGTTCACCAGGTCGGTCTCGACCTGACCCTGGGTGGACCGCACGAGGCACGCGACGGTGCGCACGCCGTCGTCCCATGCCGCCGGGCTCGGCACGAGCCACCACTCGAGGAACGCGGCGTCGTCGGTGTCGAACGCGCCGAACGCCGTCGCGCACGCCGCCTCGCCCTGCTCGACGGCGGCGTCCGGACCGGGGTAGGTGTCGACGTCGAGCGTGGTGACGTCGACGACCTGCGCGAGGTGCGGCTGCGCACACGGCACGAGCGCAAGCTCGCCGACCTCCTGCTGCGGCGGCAGGTGCTCAACGCAGTTGCCGCGCGCGAGGGCACTGGCCTGCACGGTCCGCGGCGCGTCGACGTCGCCCGGGACCGGATCCGCGGACGCCCCACCGAACCCGCCCAGCGCGGCGACGACGGCGAGCACCCCCCAGCCGATCGTCCCCAGCACGCCGAGGCCGAGCCCGACGCCGGCGATGGTCGTGCTGCGCAGCCAGCGCGTCGAGGTCCGACGCAGCCCCAGCGCGCCGAGCACCACGGCCACCGGACCGAGCCCGACGGCGCCGCTCACCACCGCGGTGACGGAGACCGGGTCCAGGGGCGGCTTGGCGATCTCGGGCATCACCTCGGCCGGGCCGACACCATGCGGGGTGGACAGGTCGGGCGGCCGCGGGCCGGTCTCGGGCGGGGCGTAGGGCGAGCGCTTCGGGTCGGTGAAGCCGTAACCCGGGGCCGGAGCCGAGGGCGGTGCAGGCGAGATCGGTGACGCCGTCGTCGGGCCGTAGGACGTGGCGCCCGGATCCGTGTGCGCCGGTGCGGGCGTGACCGGATGCGCGTACGGGCTGCGCGCGGGCGCGGCGCCGGGCGCCTGCGGCACCACGGGAACCGGCGGGACGTCCGGGCGGTCGTCCGAGGAGCGACCGCTCACGTGTCGAGCTCCAGCACGACCGGAGCGTGGTCGCTCGCGCCCTTGCCCTTGCGCTCCTCGCGGTCGATCGCCGCACCGACGACATGAGCCGCGGCCGACGGCGAGCCGTACGCGAGGTCGATCCGCATGCCCTGGCGCTTGGGGAACCGCAGCTGGGTGTAGTCCCAGTACGTGAACTGACCCTCGGTGTAGGCGCGCGTGAGCTCGGTGAAGCCGACGTCCTCGAGCGCCGTGAGCGCGTCCCGCTCGGGCGCTGTGACGTGCGTGCGGCCCTCGAAGAAGGCCGGGTCCCACACGTCCTCGTCCCGAGGCGCCACGTTCCAGTCGCCGACGAGAAGGGTGGGCGGCGCGTCGGGGCTCGTCCACTCCTTCGCCGCGTCGCGCAGCGCCGCGAGCCAGCCCAGCTTGTAGACGTAGTGCGGGTCGGCGACCTCGCGTCCGTTCGGGACGTACAGGCTCCACACCCGGACCCCGCCGCACGTGGCGCCGAGCGCCCGCGCCTCCGCCGCGGCGGGCTCTCCCCAGCCGGGCTGACCGGGGAAGGCCGGCTCGACGTCGGACACCCCGACGCGCGACGCGATCGCGACGCCGTTCCACTGGTTGAGGCCGTGGTGGACGACCTCGTAGCCGGCGGCCTCGAACGGCAGGACGGGGAACTGCGCGTCCTTGCACTTGGTCTCCTGCATCGCCAGGACGTCGACGTCCGAGCGCTCGAGCCAGGCCGTCACCCGGTCCACGCGCGCTCGGATCGAGTTGACGTTCCAGGTGGCGATCCGCATGGCTCCACCGTATCCGGGAGGACCGACGCTCACGGCTCGGCGTCGGCGTCGGCGTGCGGCAGCATGGGCACCATGCCCACCGCCCTCATCACCGGCGCGAGCGCCGGGCTCGGCCGCGAGTTCGCCTGGCAGCTTGCCGAGTCCGGACACGGCCTCGTGCTCGTCGCGCGCGGCACGGACCGGCTCGAGACGCTCGCCGCCCAGCTCCGTGCCGCGGCGCACGTCGAGGTCGAGGTGATGACGGCCGACCTCGCCCACCCTTCCGACGTCGAGCGTGTGGCCGAGCGAGTGCGCGACGGCGAGCGACCGGTCGACCTGCTCGTCAACAACGCCGGGTACGGCTTGGGTGGGTCGTTCCTGCGCACGTCCGCGCGCGAGGAGGTGGACGCCCTCACAGCCATGGTCGGCGCAGTGCTCGTGCTCTCCCGCGCCGCGTGCGACGCGATGGTGCCGCGCGGCCACGGAGCGATCGTCAACGTCGGTTCGGTCGCTGGCGTCATGACCTCCGGGACCTACTCGGCGCACAAGGCGTGGGTGCGGGTGTTCACCGAGGGGCTCGCGCGGACGCTGGCCCGCACGGGCGTCACCGCGACCGTGGTCAACCCGGGGCTCACCCGCACGGAGTTCCACGAGCGCGCAGGGTGGAAGGCGAGCGGCGCACCGGCGTTCGCGTGGCTGAGTGCGGACCGGGTGGTCGCCGACACGCTGGCGGCGGTGGCCGCGGGGAAGGCGGAGGTGACGCCGTCGCTGCGGTACCGGCTGGCGTCGTTGGGCCTGCGCCTCGCGCCGCGCTCGCTCGTGCGCCGCGTCAGCCGGCGGTTCTGAGTCGTTACTAGGCTTGCCGCCCGTGAGCACCCCGAAGGAACGTCTGGCCGAGCTCGTGAGCACCCTCGCCGTCGTGCACGGGCGGGTGACCCTCGCGTCCGGGCGCGAGGCCGACTACTACGTCGACATGCGGCGGGCGACGTTGCACCACGAGGCCGCGCCGCTGATCGGTCACCTGCTGCTGGACCGGCTCGAGGAGGAGGGCTTCGGGCCCGACGACATCGACGCCGTCGGCGGCCTCACGATGGGGGCCGACCCCGTGGCCGCGGCGATGCTGCACGCGGCCGCGTCGCGCGGGCTCGAGCTCGACGCCTTCGTCGTGCGCAAGGCCGCCAAGGAGCACGGGATGGGGCGCCAGGTCGAGGGGCCGGACGTCGCGGGTCGGCGCGTCGTCGCGCTCGACGACACCTCCACCACGGGCGGCTCGGTCCTGACTGCCGTCGAGGCGCTGCGCGCCGCGGGCGCCGAGGTGGTGGCGTGCGCCGTCGTCGTGGACCGCGACACGGGCGCGCGGGAGGCGGTCGCGGAGACGGGCCTGCCGTACATCTGGATCCTCGACACGGAGGACCTGGGGCTGCCCGCTACCCGCTGACGTCGCTGTCCCCCGCGAGAGGATCTTTGGCGTGCGCGAGAGGATCTTTGGCGAGCGCGAGAGGATCTTTGGCGTGCGCGAGAGGATCTTTGGCGTGCGCGAGAGGATCTCTGCCGCCTGCGAGAGGATCTCTGCCTCAGCGAGAGGTGGGCGACGCCGTCGTCGGCGATGTTGACCCGCCCGCGGCCCGCTCGACGAGCGCGTCGAGAGCGTCCCGGTAGCGGTCCAGGAACTCCTGCTCGAGGCCGACCGCGATCACGCGATACCGCGGCACGTAGTCCACCACCTGTCGGCACGCGAAGTCGGCGGCCCCGATCTCGGGTTCGAGTGTGCGCAGCTCGGCGAGCACATCGGCGTCCTCGTTCTCGTCCCACGAGATCGTGCCGGTGTTCTCGGGGTCGAAGGTGCTGCGCAGGTCCTTGATGGCGAGCGCTGGGCTCGCGTAGGAGTAGCCGGACTCGCGCATGCACGCGGCCCACTCGCGGTTGAGGTCGTCGAAGGCCGGGTCGTCCGCGCGCCCCTCGAAGAACCGGTCGACCTCGTCCAGCAGCGCCTGCTCGGGCGTTCCGTCGTCGAACGAGTAGCCGGACGCCTGGGACGAGCACCCTCCCTCGGACGTGGACGCGACGACGTTGCCGTCCTCGTCCCACGCGACCGCGACCGCGACGCCGTACAGCGCCTCGTCCCACGCCGCGGCAGCGGTGGGGGATGAGGGCCGACCGCCCGGCATGCCGCCGTTCCCCGACACCACGAGGTCGCCCCGGGGTGCGGGGGGGCGCGTGTAGATCCCGTACCCGTACTGCGCCATGTACTCCTCGCTGCCGGGTACGAGGCCATCCGTCACGACCGCGATGTCGGCAACCGAGGGCAGGACGGGTTCGTAGTCGAACCCCTGCTCGGTCATGCACGCGGCGACGGCGTCCTGCCAGCGACGCTGCTGGTCCACGTACTCCTGCGGGCTCTGCCCCATCGCACCCGCCCACCCCAGCAGCTGGGTCAGCGGTCCCTCGAACCCGTCGGGCTCCTCGCTCGTCACCCGGATGCCGTCGAGCACCGTGAGGTGTGGCTCGTCGCTGTCGCTGTCGCCGTCGCCGTCGCCGTCGCTCGAGCATCCGGTGGCGCTCCCCGCGACCACCAGTCCGACGGCGAGCCACGCCGTCGCGCCTCGCGCCGAGAACCTAGGGCGCCGCGTCGCGGACGTCCGGGCGCGGGCGCGGACGTGGCCGGTCCGCAGCGCGTCCAGCGGCCGGGTGGTGCTCGTCATGAGGAGGAGTATCGACCGCGGCGTGCGTTCGTGCACTGGGTTGCACGCGGCGCGACCGTGTCAGTGATCGCGAGTCACGCCGTCGTGCCTGCGCGGATCGTTACCGCTCGCCGGGAGCCTCGGGGTCCTCGGAGAGCGCCTGACCGGTCGCGACGTCGAGCGCGGCCTCACCGGGCGACGTCTTCGCCTCGCGTCGCGCGCGCCAGATCTCGACCACCATCGGCAGCACCGAGATCAGCACGATCACCACGAGCATCGCCTCGATGTTCTCCTTCACGAACGTGAGGTTGCCGAGCCCGTACCCGAGCAGCGTGATCCCGACGGTCCAGACGAACGCGCCGATCACGTTGTAGGAGACGAAGTGCCGGTAGTTCATCCGGCTCATCCCGGCGGCGACCGGCGCGTAGGTGCGGACGATCGGCACGAACCGCGCCAGCACGATCGTGCGACCGCCGTACTTCTCGAAGTAGTCGTGCGCCTGCTGGATGTACTGCGGCTTGAGGACGCGCGCGTCGGGGTTCCTGAACAGTCGGGATCCGAACTTGCGCCCGATGAAGTACGCGAGCTGGTCCCCGAGGAACGCGGCCGCGAACAGCAGCGCGAGCAGCAGCGGCAGATTGATCGTGAGCTCGTCCTGCGCCACGAGCGCCCCTGCGGTGAACAGCAGCGAGTCGCCCGGGAGGAAGGGGAACAGCAGCCCGGTCTCGATGAAGATCACGGCCACGATGCCGATGAGTGCGGCATCACCGAACCGCTCGATGAGGCTCTCGGCGTTCAGCCAGTCCGGTCCGAGCGCGACGATCTCGCCGGTGTGGGTGGACGCGTCGGCGAGCAGGGGCGCGAGATCGAGGAGGGGCACCGGACCACGGTAGCCGCGCCGGTGGGTCGAGGATCCTGCCCGTGGGCGATCTCATCACCTCTTCACACGGACCGCACACGTGCACGACGGCGCCGCCTCCTCCCGCCGACGCTCGCCGGCGCTCGGCGCGCCTCTCGAGGGTCGGTGGGGTCGGTGGGGTCGGCAGGTCGCACTCGGCGGGCGGGTGGTTGCCGCGTGTGGGCTGGACGTGGCGGTGGCGGTGGCGCGTGTGGGGCGGACGTGGCGGTGACGGTGTCCATGCAGCGTGCGCCGGGCAGACCGGAACCGCGGCTGCGGTGAACGAGGATGAGGCGTGGCCACCGAACCCGACCCCGCGCCCGACTGCGAGCACGAGCGCGACGGCGCGCTCGCCGTCGGCGTCGGGCCCTGGCCGGGCGGCCCGGCCGCCTGGCCCACCGGCGAGCACGGCGAGCTCGACGACCGCTACGACCCCGAGCTGCTCACGAACGGCGACCGCCGCAACGTGCTCGACCGCTACCGCTACTGGCGCGTCGAGGCGATCGTCGCCGATCTCGACACCCGGCGCGCACCCCTACACGTGGCGTGGGAGAACCTCACGCGCGACCTCAACATCGGCTCGGTGGTGCGTACGGCGAACGCGTACAACGTGGCGGGCGTGCACGTCGTCGGGCGGCGGCGGTGGAACCGGCGCGGGGCGATGGTGACCGACCGCTACCTGCACGTGCACCACCACGCGGGACCGGCGGAGCTGGCGCGCTGGGCGCGCGAGGCGGGGCTCGCCGTCGTCGGCCTGGACAACGTGCCCGGCTCGGTGCCGCTCGAGCGCGGCGGGCTGCCGCGCCACGCGATGCTCGTGATCGGGTCCGAGGGAACCGGGCTGAGTTCGGAGCTGCTCGCGGCCTGCGACGAGGTCCGTCACATCACGCAATACGGATCGACGCGGTCGATCAACGCCGGCGCGGCCGCGGCGATCGGGATGTACGCGTGGGCGCGCGAGCACCTTCCGCTGCCCGAGCAGCCCGAGGGGCCCGAGCAGCCCGAGCCGTCGAGCCAGCACGGGTGACGCAAGTCCCGAGCCACCCGACCTGCGACCGTGCCAGACTTGACCACGATCTGGCGATCACCCAGCGAGTACCTGAACTCAAGGAGCATCTTCCATGCCCATCGCAACCCCCGAGGTCTACGCCGAGATGATCGAGCGGGCCAAGGCCGGCTCGTTCGCTTACCCCGCGATCAACATCACCTCCTCCCAGACGGTCACGGCCGCCATCCAGGGCTTCGCCGAGGCGGAGTCCGACGGCATCATCCAGGTCTCGGTGGGTGGCGCCGAGTATGCGTCCGGCTCGACGATCAACGACCGCGTCACCGGCTCCCTCGCGCTCGCCGCGTACGCGAAGGAGGTCGCGAAGAACTACAACGTGACCATCGCGCTGCACACCGACCACTGCGTGAAGAAGAACCTCGACTCCTGGGTCAAGCCGCTGCTGGCCATCGAGGCCGAGCAGGTCAAGAACGGCGGCCTGCCCACGTTCCAGAGCCACATGTACGACGGCTCCGACGTTCCGATCGAGGAGAACCTTACGATCGCGGCCGAGCTGCTCGAGCTCTCCCAGGCGGCACGCACGATCCTCGAGATCGAGGTCGGCGTGGTCGGCGGCGAGGAGGACGGCCACGTCGCGGAGATCAACGAGAAGCTGTACACCACGGTCGAGGACGGCCTGCGTACGGTCGAGGTGCTTGGTTCGGGCGAGAAGGGCCTCTACCTCACGGCTCTGACGTTCGGCAATGTGCACGGCGTCTACAAGCCGGGTGCCGTGAAGCTGCGTCCGGAGATCCTCAAGGAGATCCAGGACGCCGTCGGCGCCAAGCTCGGTAAGGACAAGCCGTTCAACCTCGTGTTCCACGGCGGCTCGGGCTCGACCGCCGAGGAGATCTCCGCGGCCGTCGACCACGGCGTCGTCAAGATGAACATCGACACCGACACCCAGTACGCGTTCACGCGTCCCGTGGCCGGCCACATGTTCAGCAACTACGACGGCGTGCTCAAGATCGACGGCGAGGTCGGCAACAAGAAGGCGTACGACCCGCGCGCCTGGGGCAAGCTCGCCGAGGCCGGCATGGCAGCCCGCGTGGTCGAGGCTTGCCAGCAGCTGCGCAGCGCCGGGACCAAGCTGTCCTGACGAGCGATCGACTGAGCGACTGACGCACGACGTGTCTCGGGGCGGAGCGGTGACGCTCCGCCCCGAGGCGTGTCTGCAGCCGAGGTGCAGGCCGTCAGCGCCGGCCCCTCGGTGGGCTCGGCCGAGGCTGCGCCGCAGGGGAGTGGCAGGATGACGGCCGTGAGTCACGAGACCCTCGGTACCGCCGTCCCCGTCGGTCCGCCGGCGACGCTGCTGCCCGCGGACCACCCCGACCTCGCCGTCGCGGACCAGCTCGGCCTGCACGACGGCGTCGTCCGCACCGACGACGCGGCCGCCCTGCGCGCCGCCGCCGTCGCGCACCCCGACTCCTCCCTCGCGTGGGCCCTGCTCGCGCGCGCCGAGCTCGACGCCGGAGCGCACGGTCCCGACGCCGTCGCCGCCTACGCGTACGCGCGCGTCGGCTACCACCGCGGGCTCGACGCGCTGCGCCGCGCCCGCTGGCGCGGCCAGGGCCTCGTCCCCGTGAGCCACCCGAGCAACCGCGGCTTCCTCGCCGCGCTCCTCGCCCTCGGCGAGGCCGCCGCGCGGATCGGCGAGGACGAGGAGGCCGAGCGGATCGCCGAGTTCGTCGCCCAGTCCGACCCGACGGCGGCGCTCGCCCTGCGCGACGGCGTCCCCATGGGTCCGCCGGTCGAGACCGCCGGGTAGACCACCACAGCCAGCACCACCCGCACCATCGCTCACCGCATCCGACCAGGAGAAGCTCATGCCAGCAGTTGTCGTCGTCGGCGCCCAGTGGGGCGACGAGGGCAAGGGCAAGGCGACCGACCAGCTCGGTTCGCGCGTCGACTACGTCGTGAAGTTCAACGGCGGCAACAACGCGGGCCACACGGTGGTGATCGGCGACGAGAAGTACGCCCTCCACCTGCTGCCCTCGGGCATCCTCAGCCCCGGCGTCACGCCGGTGATCGGCAACGGCGTCGTGGTCGACCTCCAGGTGCTGTTCTCCGAGCTGGACCACCTCGAGACCCGCGGCATCGACGTCTCCCGGCTGCTGGTCAGCTCGAACGCGCACGTCATCCCGCCGTACAACCGCACGCTGGACAAGGTGACCGAGCGCTTCCTCGGCAAGCGCCAGATCGGCACCACGGGCCGCGGCATCGGGCCGACGTACGCCGACAAGATGAACCGCGTCGGCATCCGCATCCAGGACCTCTACGACGAGAAGATCCTGCACGAGAAGGTCGAGGGCGCCCTCGAGCTCAAGAACCAGATCCTCGTCAAGGTCTACAACCGCCGCGCGGTCACCGTCGAGGAGACCGTCGACGCGCTGCTGGCGTGGGCCGACCGGCTCCAACCGATGGTCGCGGACTGCTCGCTCGTGCTCAACCAGGCGCTGGACCGCGACGAGACGCTCCTGTTCGAGGCCGGTCAGGCGACCATGCTCGACGTCGACCACGGCACCTACCCGTTCGTCACCTCCTCCTCGGCGACCGCCGCCGGTGCGTGCACCGGCTCGGGCATCGGGCCCACCCGCATCGACTCCGTCGTCGGCGTCATCAAGGCGTACACCACGCGTGTGGGCGAGGGACCGTTCCCCACCGAGCTGCTCGACGACATGGGCGAGTTCCTGCGCAAGACCGGCGGCGAGTACGGCGTCACGACCGGGCGCTCGCGTCGCTGCGGCTGGTACGACGCCGTGATCGCGCGGTACGCCTCGCGCGTCAACGGGCTCACCGACCTCGTGCTCACCAAGCTGGACGTGCTCACCGGCCTGGAGAAGGTGCCGGTGTGCGTGGCCTACGACGTCGACGGCACCCGGTACGACGAGATGCCCGCCGACCAGAGCGCGTTCCACCACGCGGTACCGGTCTACGAGCACCTCGACGGCTGGTGGGAGGACATCTCCGGCGCCCGCACGTTCGACGACCTGCCCGCCAACGCGCAGCGCTACGTCGAGCACCTCGAGGAGATCTCGGGCACCCGGATCTCGGCGATCGGCGTCGGGCCGCAGCGCGAGGCCACCATCGCGCGGCACGACATCCTGGCCTGAGACGGGCCGGACCCTGAGCTGACCCCCGGCCGACCACCACCGCCAGCCCCACCCCCGGGACCTCCGACTTAGCGTCGAGCCCCCGCGTACGCCACCATTGCCCCGTGACGACCACGACCAGCGCTCCTGGCACTCCCTCGACGGGCCCCTCGGGCTTCTCGGGCTTCCTCGACCGGTACTTCTCGATCAGCCAGCGCGGCTCGACCATCGGCCGCGAGGTCCGCGGCGGGCTCGTGACGTTCCTCGCGATGAGCTACATCGTGGTGCTCAACCCGCTCATCATCGGCACGGTGGCGGACGGCACCGGCTCGTTCCTGGGCGGTGACGAGGCCACCTCGGTCGCCAAGGTCGCGGCCGCCACGGCGCTCGTCGCCGGCGTGATGTCGATCCTCATGGGCGTCGTCGCGCGCTTCCCGATCGCGATGGCCGCGGGGCTCGGCCTCAACGCCGTCGTCGCCTTCTCCATCGCGATGCTGCCCGACATGACCTGGGCCGACGCCATGGGCGTCGTGGTGCTCGAGGGCCTCATCATCCTCATCCTCGTGCTGACCGGGTTCCGCGAGGCGGTCTTCAACGCCGTCCCGGCCGAGCTCAAGGTTGCCATCAGCGTCGGCATCGGCCTGTTCATCGCGTTCATCGGCCTCGTCGACTCCGGTTTCGTCCGGATCCCCGCGTCGCAGGCGACCCCGGTCGAGCTCGGCATCGGCGGCTCCGTGGCGAGCTGGCCGCTCCTCGTGTTCGTCGTCGGGCTCCTCACCGCGATCGTGCTGTGGATCAAGAGGGTGCGCGGCGCGCTGCTCATCGCGATCGTCGGGGCGACGGTGCTCGCGTTCCTCGTCGAGGCGTTCGGGAAGGTTGGCTTCCGCAGCGCGGACAACCCGGGCGGGTGGAGCCTCAACGCCCCCGTCTGGCCCGACAGCCCCGTGGCCGTCCCGGACTTCTCCCTCATCGGCCAGGTCTCGCTGTTCGGCTCGATCGAGAAGGTCGGCTTCCTCACCGTCGTCCTGCTGGTCTTCACCCTCCTGCTCGCCGACTTCTTCGACACCATGGGCACGATGGTCGCGATCGGCGGCGAGGCGGGCCTGCTCGACGCCAAGGGCAACCCGCCGCGCACCCGCGAGATCCTCGTCGTCGACTCGGTCGGCGCGATCGCCGGTGGGGCCGGCTCGGTGAGCTCGAACACCGCCTACATCGAGTCCGCGGCCGGCGTCGGCGAGGGCGCCCGGACCGGGCTCGCCTCCGTCGTGACCGGCCTCGCGTTCCTGCTCACGACGTTCCTGTCGCCGATCGTCGACATGGTGCCCTTCGAGGCCGCGACGCCCGTGCTCGTGCTCGTCGGGTTCCTCATGATGACCCAGATCACCGGCATCGACTGGCGCAAGCTCGAGCTCTCGATCCCCGCGTTCCTCGTCATCATCCTCATGCCGTTCACCTACTCGATCACGGTGGGCCTCGGCGCCGGCTTTGTGTCGTTCGTCCTCATCAAGGTGCTGCTCGGCAAGGTCCGCCAGGTCCACCCGCTCATGTGGATCGCGACGGTCCTGTTCGTCCTCTACTTCATCCGCGGCCCGCTCCAGGCCTGGATCGGCTGACCTCGTGCCCTCCGCCCACGTCGAGCGCGAGCTCAAGGTTCGTCTGCCCGCGGACGCGGCGCCCGACGTCGTCGCCTCCCTCGTCGCCGACGTGCGGCGGGGCGGTGCGTCCGAGGCCGACGCGCCCGTCGGCGAGCACGCCTCGACCGAGGCGGTCGCCTCGGTCGAGGCGACGGACGCCGTCGAGCTCGTCGCGGTCTACCACGACACGCTCGACCTCCGGCTCGCGCGCTGGGGCGTGACCCTGCGCCGGCGCGAGGGCGGCGGCGACGCGGGCTGGCACCTCAAGCTGCCGCAGCCGCACGACGAGACCGCCGACGGCGTGGCGGAGCGGCTCGAGCTCGGCGCTCCGCTCTCTGCGGGTGAGGTGGGTGACCCGCCCGCCGAGCTGCACGACCTGGTCGCGGCGCTCGTCCGGGACGCACCCGTGCGCCCGCTGGCGCAGGTCCGCACGCTGCGGCGCACGTGGGTGGTGCGCGACGCCGCGGGGGCCGCGCTCGTCGAGGTCAGCGACGACGCGGTGCAGACCGCGCGGCTGGGCCTCGACGAGGCCGAGGAAGCGGCGCAACCCGAGGGCTCCGAGACCACGGACGCTCAGGACGGCCCCGGTGGCGGCATCGAGTTCCGCGAGGTCGAGGTCGAGGCGGCCACGGGAACCGACGGCCGACCGGTCGAGGGGAGCGACGCCGTGGTGGCCGCGCTCTCCGCGGCGCTCGAGGCCGTCGGCGCGACGCCGAGTCCGAGCGGCAAGGGCGTCGAGGCGCTCGGCGCGGCCGCGCTGGGCCCGGCCGACGTGGTGGTGCCGGCCGATCAGCACGGCGACGACGGCGACGGCTCGGCCCGCGAGGCGCTCCGGGCCGTGCTCGCGAGCCAGACCCAGGCGCTGCTGTGGGCCGACGTCGCGGTGCGCCTCGGCGAGCCCGACGGCGTGCACGACTTCCGCGTCGCGGCCCGCACGCTGCGCAGCGCGCTGCGTACGTTCGCGCCGCTGCTCGAGGAGGACTGGCGCGACGCGCTGCGGTCGGAGCTGTCGTGGGTGGCCGGCGCGTTCGGCGAGGCCCGCGACGCCGAGGTGCAGCGCGAGCTGCTCCAGCACGACGCCGAGCGGCTCGGGTCGGACGACGCCGAGGCCGCAGCGGGCGTCGTGGACCGGCTGCTGACCCAGCGGTACGAGACGGCGCACGCCGCCGCACTCGCGCAGCTGCGGACGCGGCGCTACCTCGAGCTGCTCGAGGCGCTCGTGGCGGCGGCGCGCGAACCGCTGACGACCGCGGTGGCGACGCACGACGTCGCGCGCGGGCTCCGGCCGCTCGTCACCGACGCCGGACGCCGGCTGCGCGGCAAGGCCGACACGCTCGACCTCGCGGTCGACGCCGAGCGGTGGCACCGCGTGCGGATCCACGCGAAGCGCGCGCGGTACGCGGCCGACGCGCTCGCCGCGACCGGCAGCAAGCGGGCACGGCGGCTGGCGAAGGCGCTCAAGAAGGTCACCACGGTGCTGGGCGACGTGCACGACGCGGCCGTGTCGCAGGAGGTGCTGCGCGACCTCGCCGCCGAGCCCGACGTGACGAGCGAGGAGGGGCTCGCACTCGGCCTGCTCATCGCGGCCGAGCGCGACAAGGAGCGCGAGCTCCAGGAGGCGTTCCTCGAGGTCTGGCCGACGGTGCGCAAGGAGCTGCGGCGGTTCGACGACTGAGGCGTCACGGCGGCGCGCTTGTGTCAGGGGCGCTCGTCGTGAGCCCGCTCGGCGTCGCGCACCGTCGAGGTCCGCACCCGCGCGGCGACGTAGCCGCACGCCACGAGCGACACGACGACCGCGCCCACGAACGTCGTCGGCAGCCCCCACCTCTCGGCGACGAGCCCGCCGACCAGCGCGCCCACGGGCATGAGGCCGTAGGACAGCGTGCGCCCGGCCCCGCCGATCCGGCCCAGCATCGCGCTGGGCGAGATCCGTTGGCGCAGCGACATCGAGACGACGTTCCCGATCGTGTTGAGGAAGCCGACCACGGTGAGTGCGCCCGCGACCGCCCATCCGGACGGCCAGAGCAGCGGGACGAGCAAAAGCAGCACGTTGACGGTGAGCGTCGTGACGAGCGTCGGCATCTCGCCGAACCGGTTCTGCACCTTCTCCGCGAGCAGCGATCCCACCACCGCACCGGCCGCCAGCCCGAGCGTGAGCAGAGGGAACTGCTGCGGCGTCAGCCCCATCGGCGACCCCGGCCCCACCGCCCACAGCACGAACACCGCGAAGTACGCGGTGCTCGCCATGTTGAGCACCGCCGAGGTGATCGTGAGCGGCCTCAGCACCGGGTGGTGCAGGAGGAACGCGAGTCCTTCGCGCACCTGACCCAGCCCCGCGCGCAGGGCGCGGGCGGGGGAGGAGGTGGGCTGCGCCGTCGTGCGCGTGCTCGTCGCCTCCGCGCGGAAGCGTCCGCGGAGCCCGACGGCGAGCACCACCGCCGCGAGCGCGGCCAGTCCCGCGGAGGTGCCGAAGGCCACGCCGGCGCCGATCGCGAGGAGCGCCCCGGCCAGGGGCGCCCCGACGAACGCGTTGGCGACCTGCTGCACGCCGAGGATGCGGCCGTTGGCGGCCGACAGGCGGTCGCGAGGGACGAGGGCGGGCACGATCGCGGTCGCACCGAGGTCGGCGAAGACCTCCGTGACGCCGTAGACCAGCACGAGGACCAGCAGTGAAGTCATCGAGAGGCGGTCGGTGGCGGCGAGCCACGCGCCGGTGGCCAGGAGCGTGGCGCGCACGAGGAGCGAGACGACCTGCACGGTGCGGCGGTCCAGCCGGTCGACGACCGCTCCGGCGACGATGCCCAGGACCAGCCACGGCAGCCACGCCGCTGCCTGGAGCAGCGAGATCTGCGCGGGCGAGGTGGTGAGGGTGAGGGCGACGAGCGGCGCGAGGGTGCCGAGCACGCCGTCGCCGAGGTTCGCCAGGCCGGTGGAGGTGAGCTGGGCCGCGAAGGGGCGGCCGAGGGGGCGGCGCGTGGGCGTGGTCTCGGGCGACACCGACGGCTCCGTTGGCTGCGGCGGGACCGGCCGCTCCGGCGACACCGATGGCTCCGGCGACACCGGCGGCTCCTGTGGGACAGGCGACCCCGACGGCTCGGGCGACACGGGACCGCGCTCGACGACCGTCTCGGCAGCAGACATGGCGGCCTCTCCTCTTCTAGACTGGCGGTGCAGAGGATCCTCTGCAAAGGAATCTATGCAAAGGTATCTCTGCATATGTCGGATGACAAGAGCGAGCGCGGCGACGTCGTGGGCCCGTCGTCGGACGAGCCGAGCCGTCGGGGCTTCTCCGTCGGCCCGGAGGCGCTCAAGGCGTTCGCGCACCCGCTGCGGATGGCGCTCTACTCCGAGCTCCAGCGCCGCGGCTCGGCGACCGCGTCGAGCCTGGCGCGGGCGCTCGGCGAGAGCAGCGGGCAGACGAGCTACCACCTGCGCCAGCTCGAGCGGCACGGGTTCGTCGAGGACGACCCGGACGCCGCCTCGGGCGGTCGCGAGCGATGGTGGCGCGCGGTCGGGTTCGACATGAGCTCTCCGGAGCTGCTGCGCGATCCGGCGACCGAGGGCGCCGCCCGCGCCCTGCTGCACCAGGTGATCGCCGAGCGGGCGGGGGCGCTCACGGCGTGGGCCAACGCACTCAAGGGCGACCTCGACGGGACCTCGGGGCTGCTGTCCTCGGGCACCCTCGTCATCACGCCGACCGAGATGGAGGAGCTGGGCGCGGAGCTCGTCGAGGTCGTCGAGCGGTACACCGACCGAGCGCGGGACCGCACACCGCCCGCCGACGCCGTCCGGGTGCGCACGCACGTCGACGTCTTCCCGCTCGAGCCGCCGGACGCACCCGACGGCGAGCCCTGACGCCGCGCCCCGGGACGTGGTGGTGGCCGTGTCCACGTGGGACGCGCGGCGGGGCGCGGTGGCGCGTCTGGGGTGGACGTGGTGGTGGCCGTGTCCACGTGGGACGCGCGGCGGGGCGCGGTGGCGCGTCTGGGGTGGACGTGGCGGTGGCCGTGTCCACGTGGGACGCGAGCCCGGCGGGAGCATCCGGCTCGGTAGGCTGACCACCCGTGAAGATCCTGCTGATCGGCTCCGGTGCCCGCGAGCACGCCCTCGCCCGTTCGCTGGCCCAGGCGGGCGCTGACCTCGTCGTCGCACCGGGCAATCCAGGCACGGCGGCCCTCGGCGAGAACCGCGCACTCGTCGCCACCGACCCGGACGCGGTCGCCGCCCTCGCGCAGGAGCTCGCGGCCGACCTCGTCGTCGTCGGCCCGGAGGCACCGCTGGTGGCGGGCGTCGCGGACGCGGTGCGCGCCGTCGGGATCCCCGTCTTCGGACCGGACGCTGCGGCAGCCCGGTTGGAGGGCTCGAAGGCGTTCGCGAAGGAGATCATGGCCGCCGCCGGCGTGCCCACCGCGCTCGCGCACGTGTGCACCACGCTCGACGAGGTTGCCGAGGCGCTCGACGCGTTCGGTGCGCCCCACGTGGTCAAGGACGACGGGCTCGCGGCCGGCAAGGGCGTCGTCGTGACCGACTCGCGCGAGGAGGCCCTTGCGCACGCGGCGGAGTGCCTCGCGAAGGTGGGCGGCGCGGTCGTCGTCGAGGAGTTCCTCGACGGTCCGGAGGTCTCGCTGTTCTGCCTGTCCGACGGCGTGACCGTCCTCCCCCTCGCCCCCGCGCAGGACTTCAAGCGCATCTACGACGGCGACGCCGGCCCCAACACCGGTGGCATGGGCGCCTACTCGCCGCTGGACTGGGCGCCCGAGGACATTGCCGAGCAGGTGGTGACGCGCGTCGCGCAGCCGACGATCGACGAGCTCGCCCGGCGTGGCGCCCCGTTCGTCGGACTGCTCTACTGCGGCCTCGCGCTGACCTCGCGAGGCCTGCGCGTCATCGAGTTCAACGCGCGGTTCGGTGACCCCGAGACACAGGTCGTTCTCGCGCGCCTGGACACCCCGCTCGACGAGGTGCTGCTCGCCGCCGCGACCGGGCGCCTGGACCAGGTGGCGCTGCACTGGCGCGACGGCGCCGCGGTCACCGTCGTGGTCGCTGCCCCTGGCTACCCGGCGGCGGTCGAGACCGGCGGCGCGCTCACCGGCCTCGACGAGGCCGAGGCGGTGCCGGGCGCCTGGGTGCTGCACGCCGGGACGGCGCTCGACGACGGCGGCGCGCTCGTCGCCTCGGGCGGTCGCGTCCTCTCGGTGGTCGGCACGGGCGCGACGCTCGCGGACGCACGCACGACGGCGTACGAGGCCCTCGCGCGCATCGGCCTGCCCGGGGGTCAGCACCGGACGGACATCGCGGCATCCGCCGAGCGCGGCGAGGTCCGCGTTCCGGACGCGACCGTCTGACGGCTCGCCGCCGGCTGACGGCCGACGTGGGGTGGCTCGGCTCGCCGTCGGGCAGGCCGCAGTCAGGCCGGGCCGGCGGATGCGACCGGGTCCGCCCCGTGCGCCGACGCCGATGCCGCCGGCGCGTGCCGGTCGAGGAACGCGTACATGTCGGCGTCGCTCACGCCGGGGAACGTCCCGGTCGGCAGCGGGCGCAGCACCTGCGCGTGCACCTGTGCGCTCGGCCACGCGTGCTCGGCCCACCGCTGCGACTGCGCGGGGTCGGGCCGCCGGCAGCACGACGGGTCGGGGCAGCGCGACTGCGTGCGGATCTTGGTGTCCCGGCCGCGGAACCACTTCGCGTGCTGGAACGGCACGCCGACCGTGATCGAGAACGTGGCCGGCGCCCCGGGCGCTGCGCCCGCCACCGTGCCGGCCGCCGAGCCCGTTTGCGTCGCGTTGAAGAACGTCCCGCCCGGGGTGTCGGTGTACTGGTGGTGCTCGGTGGTCCGGTCGCCCTTCTCGAACGCCTGCCGCGACGCCCAGTACCGGCACACCGTCTGGCCCTCGATCGTGCCCCAGGCGTCCTGCGGGAAGTCCACGCCGTCGTTCTCCCAGCCCCGGATGAGCGTGCCGTCGCCGCTCACCCACACGAAGTGCACGGGAAACCCGAGGTGGCGGGTCGCGAGGTTGGTGAACCGCTGCGCGGCGAACTGGTGCGTGATGCCGAACGTGTCGCGGAAGTCCTCGATCGCGACGTCCCGCTCGCGCTTGGCGTTCTCGAGGAACGGCACGGCGGCACCGAGTGGCACGAGCGCCGCCGCTGCGAAGTAGGTGATCTCGAGGCGTTGGCGGAGGAACTCGGCGTAGGAGGTCGGGCGCTCGTGGCCGATCAGCCGGTGCGCCATCGCCTGCAGTGCGAGCGAGCGCAGCCCGTGCCCGCCCGGGATGGACGCCGGCGGCAGGTAGATGCGCCCGTTGCGCAGGTCGGTGACGGTCCGGGTCGATGTCGGCAGGTCGGAGGTGTGGATGAGGGTGAACCCGAGCCGCTGCGCCATCCGCGCGACCGTGCGGTGCGTGACGGCGCCACCGTCGTAGCCCGCCTTGCGGATCTCCGACTCGGCGAGCTCCTCCAGCTCCGGCACGAAGTTGTCCAGGCGCTGCATGTGCAGCCGCAGCTCGGTGTTCGCGCGTCTGGCCTCCTCGGGCGTGGCCACCGACTCGCGCGCGCGCCGTTCGAGCTCGCCGTGCAGCGCCATGAGCGACTCGAGCACCTCGGTGGGGACGGCGCGCGTGGGACGAACAACCGGTGCGGCGAGGCCGCGGTACAGCGCTCCCGCCTGCGCCCGTGCGAGCTCGATCTCCAGGCGCGCGCGCCGGTCCGGCGGGGGCTCGTCGGACAGCAGGTCGGCGGTCGTCACGCCGAGCTCCCGGGCGAGCGACTGCAGCAGCGACAGGCGCGGCTCGCGGCGCCCGTTCTCGATGTGCGAGAGCTGCGAGGCCGTGGTGCCGGTCGCGTCCGCGAGGCTCGCGAGCGTGCGGCCCGAGCGGGTTCGGAAGTGCCGCAGGCGTCGGCCGAGCGTGAGGGTGTCGGAGATCGCGCCGGACGGTTCGGGCGACTTCCCGGGGTCGATGTACGGCTTGGGCGCCGTCTCGTTCGCCATGGCGCGACCATAGTGCAACTTCCGCTGAAGTTGCATCGGGAACGGGGTGGTCGAGGGGTGGCGAGGCGCGCACGCTGGACGTGTCGCAGCACCCGCCCCGTCCCCCTCGCCCGCTCCACCAAGGAGACTCCTGTGACCGCCACCCTGTCCGGCCCCGCCACCGCCCGGCGCGCCACCGATCCCGCCGCCACGTCGTCCAGCACTGCCTCGGCCAGAACCGCGCCGTCGGGCATCCCCAGCGCCACCGCGACGTCGTCCCGCACCACCGCACCCGCACGCCCGACGGCGAGCCCCGCCGTCGTCGGCACGCCCACCTCGCGCGCCGACCTCGCCGCGTGGGTGGCCGAGATCGCGGAGCTGACCACGCCGTCGCGCATCGTCTGGGCCGACGGCAGCGCCGCCGAGAACCAGGCCGTGCTGGACGAGATGGTCGCCGCCGGCAGCCTCATCAAGCTCAACGAGGAGCTGCGTCCGGGCTCCTACCTCGCGCGCTCCACCCCGAGCGACGTCGCCCGCGTCGAGGGTCGCACGTTCATCTGCGCGGAGACCGAGGTGCAGGCCGGCCCCACGAACAACTGGCGCGACCCCGCCGAGATGCGCGAGACGCTGCACGGCCTGTTCGCCGGCGCGATGGCCGGCCGGACGATGTACGTCATCCCGTTCTCGATGGGTCCGGTGGACTCGCCGCTCGCCCGCTTCGGGGTCGAGATCACGGACTCGCCGTACGTCGTGGTGAGCATGCGGATCATGACCCGGATCGGCGCCGACGTACTGGCCCGGATCGACGCCGGTGCCGACTGGGTGCCCGCGGTGCACAGCGTCGGGACGCCGCTGGCGCCGGGTGAGGCGGACGTGCCGTGGCCCTGCAACGACGAGAAGTACATCGTCCAGTTCCCCCAGACCCGGGAGATCTGGAGCTTCGGCTCGGGCTACGGCGGTAACGCGCTGCTGGGCAAGAAGTGCTTCGCGCTGCGGATCGCCTCGGTGCTCGGGCGTGAGGAGGGCTGGCTCGCGGAGCACATGCTGCTCATCCGGGCGACTTCCCCGCAGGGCGAGGCGGTGCACCTCGCCGCCGCGTTCCCGTCCGCGTGCGGAAAGACCAACCTCGCGATGCTGCAGCCCACGATCCCGGGCTGGCGCGTGGAGACCCTCGGTGACGACATCGTCTGGGCCGCGCCGCGCGAGGACGAGCAGGGTCGTCGACGCCTGTTCGCGATCAACCCCGAGGCGGGCTTCTTCGGTGTCGCGCCCGGCACCGGCTGGTCGACCAACCCGATCGCGATGGAGACGCTGCGCGAGAACGTCATCTTCACCAACGTGGCGCTGACCGACGACGGCGACGTGTGGTGGGAGGGCATGACGGACGAGGTGCCCGCGCACCTGACCGACTGGCAGGGCAACGACTGGACGCCCGAGTCGGGCCGGCCCGCCGCGCACCCCAACTCGCGCTTCACCGTGGCCGCCGCCCAGTGCCCGACCATGGCGCCGAGCTGGGACGACCCCGCCGGCGTGCCGCTCGACGCGATCCTGTTCGGCGGACGCCGCCCCTCGAACGTGCCGCTCGTGGTGCAGGCGGACTCGTGGACGTCGGGCGTGCTGCTGGGCGCGACCGTCGCCTCGGAGCGGACCGCCGCGGCCGAAGGCACGGTGGGTGAGCTGCGCCGGGACCCGTTCGCGATGCTCCCCTTCACGGGCTACGCGGTGGGCGACTACATGGCGCACTGGCTCGCCGTCGGGCGCTCGCTCGGCGACGGCGCCCCCGCGGTTTTCGGCGTCAACTGGTTCCGCCGCGACGCCTCCGGTCGGTTCCTGTGGCCCGGGTTCGGGGAGAACTCGCGCGTCATCGCGTGGATCGCCGGACGGGTCAAGGGCACGGCGCGCGGCCGGTCCACGGCCATCGGCGTGCTGCCCACGCACGAGGACCTCGACCTCAGCGGGCTGCACGTGAGCGAGAACGACCTCGACGCACTCCTCACGATCGACCCGGTCGCGTGGCGCAGCGAGCTCGCCCGCAACGCCCGGTTCCTCGGTGACCTCGGTGCGCCGGCCGCGCTTCGGCAGGCGGTCCTCGCGCAGCTCGACCGGCTCGAGCTCGACCCGGCGTGACGGGCCGCCCGCGGTAGCGGGCGAGCGGCCAGCGGGCGAGCGGCCAGCGGGCGAGCGGCCAGCGGGCAGCGGACGAGCAGCGAGCGGGGTGTCCACGATCCGGGACACCCCGCTCACTCGCGCGTGCGCCCCGGCCCCGCGGCTAGGTTCGCCGCCAGCCCGCGTGACCCGCGCGGGCGGGAGCCGTCTCCGAGGAGCACACCATGTCCGACTCCGCCCGCCTCGTGCGTGAGCCGCTGAAGTTCGCCTACTGGGTGCCCAACGTCTCGGGCGGGCTGGTGGTCTCGACCATCGAGCAGCGCACCGACTGGAGCCTGGACTACAACGTCCGGCTCGCGCAGACCGCCGAGCGCGTCGGCTTCGAGTACGCCCTGAGCCAGGTGCGCTACCTGTCCTCCTACGGGGCCGCGCAGCAGCACGAGTCCACCTCGATCTCGCTCGCGCTGCTGCTCGCGACCGAGAAGCTCAAGGTCATCGCCGCCGTGCACCCCGGGCTCTGGGAGCCGGCCGTGCTCGCCAAGTTCCTCCTCACCGCGGACCAGTTCTCCCACGGCCGCGCCGCCGTCAACGTGGTGTCCGGCTGGTTCAAGGACGAGTACACCCGCCTCGGCCTGCCGTGGCTGGACCACGACGAGCGCTACCGCCGCTCGGCCGAGTTCATCGAGGTGCTTCGCGCGCTGTGGACGCAGGAGAACGTCCAGTTCCACGGCGACTTCTACCGGGTCAACGACTTCACCCTGCGCCCCGGTCCGTACCCGGTCGAGGGTCGGCCGCACCCGGAGATCTTCCAGGGCGGCAACTCCACGGCCGCGCGGTTCAACGGCGGCGCCCACGCCGACTGGTACTTCTCCAACGGCAAGGACTTCGACGGGTTCACCGAGCAGTACGACGACGTCACCCGCGTCGCGATCGAGCACGGCCGCACCGTGCGGTTCGGCCTCAACGGGTTCGCGATCGTCCGCGACACCGAGGCCGAGGCGAAAGACCAGCTGCGCGAGATCATCGCGAAGGCCGATGTCGACTCGGTCAAGGCGTTCGGCAGGTCGGTGCAGCAGGCCGGCGCCGCGACGTCGGACAAGAAGGGCATGTGGGCCGACTCCTCGTTCGAGGACCTCGTGCAGTACAACGACGGCTTCCGCACCCGCCTCATCGGCAACCCGGAGCAGGTGGCGCGGCGGATCGTGGAGTACAAGAAGCGCGGCGTGAACCTGCTGCTGCTCGGGTTCCTGCACTTCATCGAGGAGGTCGAGGCGTTCGGCACCCGCGTGCTGCCGATCGTCCGCGAGCTCGAGGCCGACCTCGAGGCCGAGGTCGAGCGCACCGGGACGGTCGTGTTCGCCGAGAGCTGACCACGACCTTTCGCACGACGAGGGCCCGACGGCGAGCATCGCCGTCGGGCCCCCGTCCCGCCTCCCGGTGGGCGCGCCCTGGACAGGGTGCTGACGGGACGCCTCGACGGTGAGGCGTCGGTGCCGGCGAGGCGGGGGAGGTTCGCGGTGAGTGCTCGGGCGACGAAGCTCATCGGTGCGGGAGTGCTGCTGTGCCTGGTGGGCGGCGTGCTGATCGCGTACTCCGGGCGGTTCATCATCTGGGTAGCGGGGCTGGCGGGTAGCGACCCGGCCGGCGTCGTGCCCCTCCTCAGCGGCACGATGCTGGTGCTGCAGTGGACGGTCATGCCGCTCGGGGCGTGCCTCGTCGCGGTGGGGATCGGAGTCGAGACGCTCCGCCGCGAGTGGCTCGACCACGAGGCGGGGCGTATCGACGCGGCCGCCGCCCGCTCCGTGCCGGCGCCACCCCCGGAAAGGTAGGCACGGGCCCGACGGCGAGCATCGCCGTCGGGCCGTCGGGCCGTCGTCCCGCCGACGCGCCCCGGGGTGCAGCGCGAGCGTTGCTCGCAGCGGAGCGGAGTATCGTCCGCGGGGGCGATCCGCCGACGTCGGCGGTCGGCGGGCGGAGGCCGGAGGAGGCGCGGCGTGACGGACGGATTCCGGGTGGACCTCACGGCGCTCGACGACGCCGTGAACGGCATCGTCGACACGATGGACCAGATGGCCACGAAGAAGGTGGAGGACCTGCAGGTCGGGGGGTCCGACGTCGGGCACGGCGAGCTGAGCGACGTGTTCGGCCAGTTCTGCCGGCGCTGGGAGATCGGGGTGACGAACCTGCTGGACGACGTGGGCGGTGTGATCGATCGGCTGGTCTACGTGCGCGACACCTACCGGGCGACCGACGAGGCGTACGCGGCCGGGTTCGCCGGTGTGATCGGGCGCGACACGGGAGAGGACCCGGCGACGCGATGACCGAGCTGGGGGAGACCACCGACCCGGTCGCACTGATTCCCGGGAACGTCTCGACCATGGCGGACCGGGTGTGGGAGCTGCGCGCGTTCTCCGAGTCGCTCGAGAGCGCGTTCACCGGGCTCAGCGGGATCACCACCGATGCGGGCTGGCACGGCGACGCTGCCGACGCCTTCCGCACCACCTATCACGCGCAGACCTCGCGGTGGTCCGACGCGTCGGTGGCGTTCGAGGATGCCGCCAGCGCCGTGGACTCCTATACGAACACGCTGCAGTGGGCGCAGGGCAAGGCCCGGGACGCGATCGCCCGGTACGCGGAGGGCGACGCGCTGACCGACGCCGCCATCACGCGCTACAACGACGGCGTGGACCGGTACAACCGTGACCTCGCCGAGGCGCAGCGGACCGGCGGCACGGCGCCCACGCCGCTCCCGCCGTTCAGCGATCCCGGCGAGGCGGTGCGGGCCGAGGCGCGCGAGACGCTCCAGGGCGCGCGCGAGTCGCTCGTGCGAGCCGGGGATACGGCCGCCGCGAGTGTGCGGGCCGCGCTCGCGGACGCACCCGAGGAGCCGTCCTGGCTCGACAAGGCCGGTGACGCGCTCGGCGACGCGGCGACGTGGCTCGGTGAGCGCGCCTACGACGTCTCCGCCGCCGTCGTGAACTCGGTGGCCTCGTTCGGCAACGCGATGATCGAGCACCCGGGGGAGACCGCCGCGTTCCTCGGCGGCATCGCCCTCATGGTGCTCGGCGGCACCGGCGAGGTGGGCGGTGTGGCGCTCGACGCCACCGGCGTCGGCGCGCTGGCCGGCGTCCCGATCAACATCGCGGCCGCCGGGGTGATCGCGGCCGGAGCCACGATGACCGCGGCGGCCACGACGTCGCTCGCGCAGCACGCCGGTTCGGACTCGCGCGTGGAGGTGATGGAGTCCCGCGCGTCGGAGTCCGGGCCCTCCACGAAGGGCGAACGCGGCACACCGACCGACCGCCAGAAGGAGCACCTCACCGAGCGCGACCTGGACTCCGCGCGCCGCGAACGGGCCGGTGAGGTGGTGGCGCGGAAGTCCGACGGCACGCCCTGGGACCACGTGCAGGAGGTCAGGAACGCCCAGCAGGGCCTGTGGAACCGGATTGCGAAGCTCAAGCGCATGCTCGGCGACTCGAGACTCTCGCCCGAGGCGAGGCAGGCCGCCCAGGAGGAGCTGTCCGAGGCGAGCAGGCTGTTCGACCACTCGAAGGGGTATCTGCCGTGGCCATGACGAACGACTCGCCCGAGCAGGGCGGCGAGGCGCTGCGCGCCGTCGCGCGCGAGCTCGGGGCTCGCACGCTGGACGAGCTGGACCCCCCGGCCTGGCCGCCGGCACCCGAGGACGCCTCGCGGCTCGTTCGCACCGCCCACGCACTGCGCTCGGTCCCGTTGGTCGATCTCGACGCCGAGGCGCTGCGCCTGCTGGTCGCGCAGCAGGTCGCGCTGCCCGTCACCGTTCCGCTGGCGCTCGGGGTCCTGGGCGAGAACCCGTTGGCCGAGGGTGACTTCTACCCCGGCGACCTGCTCATGGCCGTCCTCGCGGTGCCTGCGCCCTACTGGCGGGGCAACCCCGTGCACGCCCAGGCGCTGCGCGACGTCGTGACCCGCCTCGATCCCACCGATCCGGACTACCCGGTGCTCGGCGAGGGCGACGTGCTTGCCCGCACGGTTGCGGACTTCCTCGCGCGCCTGAGGGACTGACGCGCGCGAGCGGGCCGGGCCCCGCAGCGCGGAACGAGGCTGAGCGGAGCGCGGCGCCGGCGCGAGACCCGGCCCGGAGGCCATGGTGCCCACCCGCGAGGAGGCTTCCGCCTATCTGGGCTCGACCTCGGACTCACTCGTCCGACTGAGTCGTCGCACGATGCGGGTCCACGGCAGCAGGTGCAGAACGGTGACGATGCCGGCAACGAGGGCGAACCACAGCCCCCGCTCGTACAACGGGTTCCGCTCCGTCAGGAACGACCCACCATCCTCGGTCCGGCACTCCAGCACACCTGGCGAGTCGACACTGTACGTGTAGGCGCCCTCGCACAGCCCACCCGTTCCGAACAGACCCTCAGCGTCCTCTGGTCGGTCCCGGAGACGTCCGTTCTCCGTCCCCGGAGGGCGTCTGGCGTGATCCCCAGCCGCCGCCCCGCCGAGCTCTCTGACACTTTGACTGGTGGCCGCGTCACTTTGACTGGCCGGATCGCATTCGGCCCGAGTCCGCTGAGCGTTTGCGCAGGTCAGCGCCATGGCTGGAGGCGCGTCGGGGATCTGACCAGTCAGAGCGCACGGGCGACCAGTCAAAGTGCACCGACAGACCGCGAGATCGCCCTCGATGCGGGCCCGATTGCGCTGGATGGCCCCCTCCCAGCGCGGGCTCCGGCCCTCCCGACGTGAAGCGGGCCCGGCCCCGCCGCGCGGAACCGGGCCCGGCCGAGCGGCCTCAGGACTGCTGGGTCTCGCTGCGGTCGGCCGACCACTCGGTGTGGAACACGCCGTCCTTGTCCACCCGGTGGTAGGTGTGCGCGCCGAAGAAGTCGCGCTGCGCCTGGATGAGCGCGGCTGGCAGGTGCTCGGCCCGCACGCCGTCGTAGTACGCGAGCGACGACGCAAACGCCGGCACCGGCACGCCGTTGAGCGCGGCCTGGGACACCACGCGGCGCCACGACTCCACGCCGTTCGACACGGCGGACGCGAAGTACTCGTCGGCGATGAGCAGCGGGAGGTTCGCGTCGCGCTCGTAGGCCTCGGTGATCCGGTTGAGGAAGCGGGCGCGGATGATGCAGCCGCCGCGCCAGATCCGCGCGCACGCGCCGCGGTCCACGTCCCAGCCGTGCTCGGCGGAGGCGGCGGCGATCTGGTCGAACCCCTGCGAGTAGGCCACCACCTTGGAGGCGTACAGCGCGCGGCGCACGTCCTCGATGAACGCGTCGCGGTCGGGCACGTCCCAGCCGGCGGTCGCGGCGGCGAGGTCGGCGGCCCGCGCCGCCTCGCGCTGCGGCACGGAGCCGGACAGCGCCCGGGCGAACGTCGCCTCGGCGATGCCCGTGATGGGGACCCCGAGGTCGAGCGCGGACTGCACCGTCCAGCGGCCGGTGCCCTTCTGCTCGGCCTGGTCGGCCACCACGTCGACGAACGCCTTGCCCGTCTCGGCGTCCGTGTGCGCGAGGACGGTCGCGGTGATCTCGATGAGGTAGGACTCGAGGTCGCCCGTGTTCCAGTCGGCGAAGATCTCCCCGATCTCCGCCGCGGACAGCCCGAGCGCGGTGCGCAGCAGGTCGTACGCCTCGGCGATGAGCTGCATGTCGGCGTACTCGATGCCGTTGTGCACCATCTTCACGTAGTGCCCCGCGCCGTCCGGGCCGATGTAGGTGCAGCAGGGCACGCCATCCACGTGCGCGGAGATCTTCTCGAGCATCGGGCCGAGGGTGTCGTAGGCCTCGCGGGTGCCGCCGGGCATGATCGCCGGGCCGTTCAGCGCCCCCTCCTCGCCACCGGAGACCCCGGTGCCGACGAAGTGGAACCCGCGCGCGGACAGGTCCTTCTCGCGGCGGATCGTGTCCGGGAAGTGCGCGTTGCCGCCGTCGACGATGATGTCGCCGGGCTCGAGGTGCTGCGTCAGCTCCTCGATGACCGCGTCGGTCGCCGCACCGGCCTTCACCATGATGAGGACGGTCCGCGGCCGCTTGAGCGAGGCCACGAAGTCGGCGACGGACTCGCTCGCGACGAACTCGCCGTCGGACCCGTGCGCCTCGAGCAGCGCGGCGGTCTTGGACCACGAGCGGTTGTGCAGCGCGACGGTGTACCCGTTGCGCGCCAGGTTCCGGGCCAGGTTCGAGCCCATCACCGCAAGACCGGTCACTCCGATGTCAGCCACAGCCTCAGTCATGGTCGCCATTCTGCCCGAGGAGCGCGCGCGTGCGCCGGGGCGTCTCGCGCCTGCGCGACTCCGGTGCGCCGGTGGCACGATGGATGGTCGGCGCGCGCGAGGTGGGCCAGGAGGGACGGCACGCATGACGGGCGGCACGACGGCGAGCGGCAGCCCTGGACGCACCGCACCTTCGGCGGGGCGTCGGCCCGCGCCGACGTCCCTGTGGGACCCCCGGCTGCGCTGGACGAGCCTCGGCTCCCTCGCGCTCGTGCTGCTGGCCGCGTTCGAGGCGATGGCCGTGACGACCGTGATGCCCGTGGTGGCCGAGGACCTCGACGGCGCGCGGCTGTACAGCGTGGCGTTCTCCGCGACGCTCGCGGCGTCGGTCATCGCCATGGTGGTCTCGGGCCGGTGGAGCGACCGCAGTGGACCCGCACTCCCGCTCGTCACCGCGACCGGCGTTTTCGTGGTCGGACTCGTCGTGGCCGGCACCGCCGAGCAGATGCCGGTGCTCGTGCTCGGCCGCTTCCTCCAGGGACTCGGCTCCGGCGCGATCACCGTGACGCTCTACGTGCTCGTCGCGCGCGCGTTCCCCACGCCGCTGCACCCCCGCGTGTTCGGGCTGTTCTCCGCGGGCTGGGTGCTCCCGTCGATGATCGGGCCGCTGCTCGCCGGGGTCATCGCCGACGTGTGGAGCTGGCACTGGGTGTTCCTCGGCGTCGCGCTGCTCATCGTGCCCGCGCTCGCGCTGCTCCTGCCCGTGCTGCGCAGCCTGCGCGAGATCGAGGCCGAGCGCGCGGCGGAGAGCGCGGCCGCGACCGGCCCGTCCGGAGCGCAGGGCACGCCGACGGACGACTCCCGGCCCGCAGTGCTCGGCGTCCCGCCGGAGGGCGCCGCGGTCGGTGCGAGCGCCGCCGCCGAGCTCGCCCCCGACGCCCCGGCAGCACCCGCCGCCGACGCCGACGCCGACGCCGACGCAGCAGCGACCCCCGACCCCACCCCCGGCTGGAACGCCCCGAGCACCGTCCTCGCCGTCCTGCTCGCCGTCGTCGTCGCGCTCGCACTGGTCGGTACGGGCAGCACGTCCGAGCTGCTGCCCTCGCCGGTGGCGTGGCTGCTCGCGGCGGGCGGGCTCGCCGTCGTGGCCCTCGCGGTGCGTCCGCTGCTCCCGCCGCGCACGCTGCTCGCCGGGCGCGGCCTGCCCGCGACCGTGCTGGCGCGCGGCACGCTCGCCGCTGCGTACTTCGGCACCGAGGTGTATCTCCCGCTGATGCTGCAGCGTGAGTACGGGCTCACGCCCGGCAACGCGGGCCTCGTGCTGACCGTCGGCGCGATCGCGTGGTTCCTCGGCTCGATGACGCAGGCGCGGCTCGGCGGGCGCGTCGCGTCGGGCCGGCTGCTGGTCGCCGGGGCGTGCTTCGTCACCGCCGGCGTCGCGATCCAGATCACGACGGCGCTCGCGGACCTCGGCGTGCCCGGCGCCCTGGTCGGGTGGCTCGTGGGCGGGATCGGGATGGGGCTCGCGATGCCGCGGCTGTCCACCCTCGTGCTCGCGTACTCCACCCCCCGCGACCAGGGCCTGAACTCCTCGGCGCTGTCGATCTCCGACGCTGTGGGCGGGTCCGCGATCACGGCCGTGACGGGTCTCGTGTTCGCCTCGGTGGGCTCGGGCCGAACCTCGTTCGCGGCCGCGTTCCTGCTGTGCCTCGCGCTGGCGGTGGCCACGGTGCTCGTGGCGCGACGCGCGGGCCCGGGCTCTGCGAGACTTCCCGCGTGAGCCAGCCCAGCGCGCCCAGCCCCGCCGGCCAGCCGGCCGTCGACCCCTCCGCCACCGGCCCGAGCGCGGCGGGAGGCACGACGGCGAACGCACCCCTCCCGGGATGGCGGCACGTCGCCGCGGGCAAGGTCCGCGAGCTCTACGTGCCGACGCCCGACAACCCGGACTGGGGCGACGACGTCGTCCTCGTGGTCGCGAGCGACCGCATCTCCGCGTACGACCACGTGCTCTCGACCCCGATCCCGGACAAGGGCGCGATCCTCACCGCGCTGTCGGTGTGGTGGTTCGAGCGGCTGGCCGACGTCGTGCCGCACCACCTCGTCTCGCTCGACGTGCCCGAGTCGGTCGCCGGGCGCGCCATGGTGTGCCGGCGGCTCGAGATGTACCCGGTGGAGTGCGTGGCGCGCGGCTACCTCACGGGCTCGGGCCTGGTCGAGTACCGGGAGAGCCGCTCGGTGTGCGGGCTGCCGTTGCCCGAGGGCCTGGTGGACGGCTCGCCGCTGCCGGCGCCCCTGTTCACGCCGGCCGCGAAGGCCGCGATGGGCGAGCACGACGAGAACGTCACCTTCGAGCGCGTGGTCGAGATGGTGGGCGACGACGTCGCGCACCGCCTGCGCGCGACCACCCTCGCGCTCTACACGCGCGCCGAGGAGATCGCGGCGGACCGCGGCATCGTGCTCGCGGACACGAAGATCGAGCTCGGCGCCGACCCGCACGGTCCGGACCTCGTGCTCGGCGACGAGGTGCTCACGCCCGACTCCTCGCGCTTCTGGGACGCCGCGACCTGGCGGCCCGGCGGCAGTCAGGCGAGCTTCGACAAGCAGTTCGTGCGCGACTGGCTCACGTCGCCCGCGTCCGGGTGGGACCGCGCGTCCGACGCGCCACCGCCGGCCCTGCCGGACGACGTCGTCGAGCGCACGCGGGCGCGGTACGTGGAGGCCTACGAGCGGCTCACCGGGCGGCGCTGGGTCTGACGCCGCCCGCCGCGGTGGGTCGCGCGCGGCCACGTGCCGTCGCCGACCGGCGGCGACCGTGCCCGGTCTCGACGGCGGAGCCTCGGTCAGGGACCGACGGTCACCTCGACGAGCTGGCCGCCACGCAGGAGCTGGCGCACGCCGGTGTTGTCCGCCGCGATCCGGAATCGCAGCGAGCCGCCGGGCTGACCGAACCAGGGCTGGACGATCTCGGCCTCGACGTGCAGCGGCTGCATCGTCACGAACTGGTAGAGCCGCGCGTTGCTGCTCGTCACGGGCGGCAACGAGCGGTTCGGCATCGGCGTCGCCCAGGGGAACAGGAACACGCCGTCGAGCGCGCCGATCCGGTCCAGCGCCACGCCGGGCGGCAGCACCGTGAGGGTCGCGCCGCCGCCCGCCTGCAGCTGCGCGTACAGCTGCGCGTAGGCGGGGCGGTAGGAGGCCGAGCGCTGCTCGAGGTCGTAGCGGGGCACGGCCGTCGCCACGGGCGGGGCCGCGGACAGGTAGCTCCACAGCCACTCGCACGCCTCGCGCTCGGTGGGCACGGACGCGAACGGCTCGAACGTGCCGTAGTCCCGTACACCGATCTCGTACCGACGGGCGCCGCTCTGGCGCACCTCCATCGCGCCCTCGAGCGGGGTCTGGCCGTCGCCCGCGACGCCGGGCAGCACCACGGCCTCACGCGGGTAGCCGACCTGCTCGAAGCGGCGCGCGAGCTCGGCGAACGCCGCGCCCGGGTTCGCGGTCGAGTTCCGCAGCCACTCCGGCAGGTGCTCGGGCGAGCGGGGGTAGGTCTGCAGGTCGGCGAGCCACTGCTCGTCGTCGGGAATCGCGACGGCGGGCACCGCGTCCGCAGCCTGCGGCACCATGCGCACGCCGGTGGCGTTCCAGTACGGGCGCGCGTCCCACTCGTACGTGACGGTGCGGCCGCCGTCGGGCGTGACGCCGACGAGCGCGGACAGCCACGCACCGCGCTCGGGGGTGGCGAGCTCCGCGCGGAGCTGGGCGAGCGCCGCGACCGTCTCGTCGGGCAGGTCCAGGCGGACGATGCCGGCGTTCGACGACGTGAGGTACGCCCGGCCGGAGTGCTGCGGGCCGGACTGCGACCACTCGACGTTCGCGGACTGCCAGTCCACGCCGCGGGCGGCGGCGCCGGCCGCGAGGGCGGGGAGCGGAGCGACGGCGGCCGCGAGCAGCTGCTCCTCACGGGAGAGCGGCGGGGCCGGGGTGGGCTCGGGCGGCGCCGGGGGAGCGGGGTACCACGAGGGCGCCTGGCTCGGCGCCGGGTCGAGGATCGGCGTGGGCGCCGGCTCGGGCTCGGGTGCCGGCTCGGGCTCGGGAGCCGGCTCGGGCTCAGGGGTGGGCTCGGGCTCGGGGGTGGGCTCGGGCTCAGGGGTGGGCTCGGGCTCAGGGGTGGGCTCGGGCGTGGGCTCGAGCTCGGGTGTGGGCTCGGGTTCGGGCTCGGGGGTGGGCTCGGGAGCGGGCTCTGCTTCAGGGGCCGGCTCCGGCTCAAAGGCGGCCTGCGACTCGGACGCCGGCGCAGACTCCTCCTCCGCAGCGGGAGCAGGGGCGGGCTCCGGCGTCGGCCAGGGCTGGGTCTCCACCTCCGGCGCGGGCGCCGGCTCCGCCTCGACGGCCTCGCCCTGCGGGCGGACGGCGTCGATTGGCAGCGTGGTGTCGACCGGCTCGGACGTCTGCGGTTCACCCCACGAGGACTCGGTCACCTCGGCCGGCGCGGCGGGCTCGTCAGAAGCGGACGCCGCCTCGGGATCCGACGCCTCTTCCGGCTCCGACGCCGCGTCCCGCTCCGACGCCGCTTCGGGATCCGACGCCTCTTCCGGCTCCGACGCCGCTTCGGGCTCCGACGGCGTGGGCAGCGGGGCTGCCCAGATCGAGCGGGCGGGCGGCGGCGGAACGGCAGGCGCCTGCGGGTCCTCGGGGCTCACGCTCATGGGGCCATCTTGTCACCGCGTCGCGTGACCGCGCGGCTGTGTGCACAGGTGTCTCGGCCCAGCGCGCCCGGTACGATCGGAGCCGCCCCCCTTTGCTCCGTCGGAAGCGAACCATGCCGCGCATCGTCGTCGAGGTCATGCCCAAGCCCGAGATCCTGGACCCCCAGGGCAAGGCGGTGAACGGGGCGCTGCCCCGGCTCGGCTTCACCGGCATCAGCCAGGTCCGCCAGGGCAAGCGGTTCGAGCTCACGGTGGACGGTCCGGTGACCGAGGACCTGCTCGCCGAGGTGCGTCGCGCCGCGGAGACCGTCCTGTCCAACCCGGTGATCGAGGACGTCGTCCGCGTCGCCGAGGAAGCCTGATGGCGCAGCAGCCAGCCGTGGAGCGCGGCACCGGCGCCGCCGTCGGCGCCCGGATCGGGGTCATCACCTTCCCCGGCACGCTCGACGACCGCGACGCGGCACGCGCCGTCCGGCTCGCGGGCGCCACGCCCGTCACGCTGTGGCACGGCGACCCCGACCTCCACGGCGTGGACGCCGTCGTGCTGCCGGGCGGGTTCTCCTACGGCGACTACCTGCGGGCCGGCGCGATCGCCCGGTTCGCCCCGGCGATGAACGCCGTCGTGGACGCGGCGCGCGGCGGTCTGCCAGTGCTCGGGATCTGCAACGGCTTCCAGATGCTGACCGAGTCGCACCTGCTGCCCGGCTCGATGATCAAGAACGACCACCTGCACTTCCTCTGCCGGGACCAGGGTCTGCGCGTGGAGAACACCGCCACCGCGTGGACGTCGCAGTTCGCCGCGGGCGAGGAGATCGTCATCCCGCTGAAGAACCAGGACGGCCAGTACGTCGCGGACGAGCGGACGCTGGACGAGCTCGAGGCCGAGGGGCGCGTGGTGTTCCGCTACGTCGGCGGCAACCCGAACGGCTCCCGCCGCGACATCGCGGGGATCACGAACGAGCGCGGCAACGTGGTGGGCCTCATGCCGCACCCGGAGCACGCCGTCGAGCCCGGGTTCGGCCCGGACGCGAGCGCCGGCCCCCGGTCGGGCCTCGACGGGCTGCGGTTCTTCACGTCCGCGATCAGCTCGCTGCTCGCCACCGCCTGAGTCCGCTCGACACCACGGAGCGGGACCTCCTTCACAGGAAAACCTACGGTTGCGTAAGTTACGCTGACGTAGTGAGCGGCGACACCACCTTCCCACCCCTGCGCCTGGCCGGTTCCTGGCCCAACGTCCTCGCGACGTCCGTCCCCGACCAGCTGCGTGACGCGGCCTACCGCTGGCCCGACCGGATCGCCGTGGACTTCCTCGGCGCCACCCGCACGTACGCCGAGCTCTCCGCCGACGTCGCCCGCGCCGCCCAGGGCCTCCTGGACCTGGGCGTGCGGCCCGGCGACCGCGTCGCGATCGCGCTGCCCAACTGCACCACGCACGTCGTCGCCTTCTACGCCGTGCTGCGGATCGGGGCGATCGTCGTCGAGCACAACCCCACGTACTCCACCGAGGAGCTCACGCACCAGATCGCGGACTCCGGCTCGCGGTTCGCGCTCGTGTGGGAGAAGGTCGTGCCGGCCGCGCTCGAGGCCCAGGCGAGCAGCGCGCTCGAGACGGTGATCGCCGTCGACCTCTCGGCCGACCTGCCGCGGACCTCCCGGCTCGCGCTGCGCGTGCCGATCCGCGCGGCCCGCGAGCAGCGCGCGGCCCTGCGCGGCCCGGTCCCGCGCGGCGTGCGGCGCTGGAAGGACGTCCTGGCCGCCACGCCCCTGCGTGCCGAGCACCCCTACCCTGCGCCCGACGACGTCGCGCTCCTGCAGTACACCGGCGGCACCACGGGCACGCCGAAGGCCGCCGTGCTGCTGCACCGCAACCTCGTCGCCAACGCCGCGCAGTGCCAGGAGTGGACGGCCGTGCGCGGCGGCACCGAGACCGTGTACGGCGCGCTGCCGTTCTTCCACGCGTTCGGGCTCACGCTGTGCCTCGTCTACGGCGTGCGTACGGGCGCCACGCTCGTCGTCTTCCCGAAGTTCGACCCCGCCGCGATGATCGCCGCGCAGAAGCGCCGGCCGGGCACGTTCCTGCCCGCCGTCCCGCCGATGATCGACCGGTTCACGACGGCGGCCCGCGCCCAGGGCGTCGACCTCACCTCGTTCTCGTTCGCCTTCTCCGGCGCGATGCCCCTGCCGGCGGAGACCGCGACGGCATGGGAGGACGCGACCGGCGGCTACGCCATCGAGGGCTACGGCATGACGGAGACGGCCCCCGTCGCGCTCGGCAACCCGGCGTCGGAGGCCCGGCGGCCGGGGGCGCTCGGCATCCCGTTCCCGGCCACCTCGATCCGGGTCGTCGACCCGGACACGCTCGAGGAGGTGCCCCAGGGCGAGCGCGGTGAGCTGCTCATCCAGGGTCCGCAGGTGTTCGCCGGGTACTGGAACCGCCCTGAGGAGACGGCGCACCAGCTGCTCGAGGGCGACTGGGTGCGCACCGGCGACATCGTCGTCGTGGGCGAGGACGGGTTCGTCACGCTCGTGGACCGCATCAAGGAGATGATCGTGACCGGCGGGTTCAAGGTGTACCCGTCGCAGGTCGAGGACCGGCTCCGGCAGATGCCCGGGGTCGCGGACGTCGCCGTGGTGGGCATGCCGGCGGGCGACCTGGGGGAGAAGGTGGTGGCCGCCGTCGTGCTCGACGGCTCGGTGCCCACCCTCACCCTCGCGCAGGTGCGGGAGTGGGCCTCGTCGCGGCTCGCGGGCTACGCGGTGCCGCGCGACGTGGTGGTCCTGCCCGAGCTGCCGCGCTCGCTGATCGGGAAGGTGCTGCGCCGCGTGGTTCGCGAGGACCTGCTCGAGCGCGTGGCCGCGGCCGTGCCGGGCGTCCACGGGGGCCACGGCGGGCACGGACACGGTGCGGCCGGCGGTGGCAGCGGCAGCCCGCAGGCGGCCGCCTGAACCCGCCCGACCGCTACCGCTCGGCGTCGGGCAGCGCGGTGATCGCGGGCTCGGCGACCAGGTCGAGCGCGGCCGCGAGGACCGCCTCGGCGGCCGAGCGGTGCCCGGCCACCCACTCGCCCTCGTAGCCGCGGATCGGGATCTCCGCGACGAGCACGAGGGATACAGCCGGTAGAGGGCGAACCGCGCGGCCCCGGTGGGCGAGGCCAGCTCCGCCGCGAGCACGCCGCCCGCGGCGGTGTTCCCGGCGAGCAGGTCGGGGTCGACGTGCCACAGGCCGAACTGGTCGGCGCCGACGAGGTCGAGCAACGGGTCGCCCCACACGGTGCGCTCGGTGTCGATGAGGCCGACGATCCGCGGCTCGCGCTCGCCGTCGGCCGCGCTGCTGCCCTCGTCGCCGCCCGCGTCGCTCCCGACGTCGAGGAACAGGTTGGCCGGCCACAGGTCGTTGTGCACGATCGCCGCCCGGGTCACGACGTCGAGCGCCCCGCCGTGCCGCGCGAGCGCCGCGCGAACCGCGTCCGCGGACACCTCGGTGCCCGTGTCGGCGGCGTCCTGGAGCACGCCCTCGACCATGAGCGTGAACGCGGTGCGCCAGTCCGCCGCGCGCAGCCCGGCCTCCGGCGCGGGGTAGCCGAACGCGGGCGCCCCGACCCGGTGCAGCCGCGCCATCAGCCCGCCCAGCTCGCGGCGCACGACGGCGTCGCTCGCCTCGTCGAGCCCGGCCACGTTCCACGGGGTACCGGCCAGGTGGCTGGTCACCACGACGTCCGCCACGAACCGCTCCCGCGAGAAGTCGGTGAGGAGCACCGCGGGGACCGGCAACCCGCGCTCGCCGAGCACCTCGAAGGTCTCGGCCTCGGTCCGCGCGATGCCCACCTCGTACCGGCACAGCCGCGCCGGGTCGGCGTCGCTCACCTTGATCACGGCGCGCGAGCCGTCCGCGAACTCGAGCGTGTGCGCGACGGCGAACATCCCGCCGGTCAGTCGCGTCACCTCGACCACGGCGCCGCGCTCGGCGGTTAGCGGCGCGACGATCTCGACGAGCTGGTCGGTGGTCGGGAGCACGCGAGGCGTCGACGGCGACGCGGGGGAGGACGCCCGTCGAGCGTACCGAGCCGGCCCGATGCTGGACCCCGGTCCGGTCATGGGCCTGGCCGTCCACCGGCGGTCCATCACTGTCGCGGCGGCGCGCTGACAGGCGCTGACGGGCGCAGACCCCGGGTGTGATCTCCGGCGCGCCTCCTGGACCTCGCCCCGGCGCATTTGCGAGCCTGGTCCCGGACAAGCCGAAGGCCCCTCCGAATAGCGTTCGGAGGGGCCTTCGTGTACCGCACCGGCGATCGGATCCCTGCTGGCCCTGGGGCCGCGGGGTCCGGTCCCGCGGGTCCGCGCCGTGAGGTGCGGTCCGGCGGTTCGAACGTTCCGCCGAAGCGGGTCGTTCGCCCGGTCCGTCGCCCTGACCCGGCGACGGGAGGTGCTGAGAGTCCGAGGACCCACCGCACCGCGGGGCGGTGTCCGGTGTCGGCCGAGCCGGACGCGGGTCGGGCGTCCTGGTGGTCTCCCACCGAGCTCGGCGACCTGTCGGTCACCTCGGGTGAGCCGTCTCGCTCCGGCGGACCGGCGCGGGGTGGTTCACCCGACCCGTCCAACTCCTGCGCCGTTCGTCCGGTCTCCCGGTCGATCAGCCTCGGTGCTGTGCGAGTAGGGAGAGCGTGCTCCCGTCCGGGGCGCTCCGCAACCGGTTTGGGGACCGGATCTGCGTCCACAGCGCGTCCCCAAGCTTCTCCACACCGCGGGGCGCCGAACTGCGCCGTCGCGCACAGCCCTGTGGACGAAAGTGGTGGACAGGGACCGCCAGGAGTCTCGCATCGTGAGATGCGGGCGCGGGTGGCGGGTGCTCAGGGAGGGCTGCCCGGGACGGATCAGGCGAGCGCGAGCGCCGAGCGCAGGTGCAGCGCTCCCCGGCGCGGGTCCCAGGCGGTCATCGACCAGCCGGGCCGCACGCCGCCGGCTGTCACGTCGAGGTCCTCCGCGCGCTCGAGCCGCAGCGCTACCCGCCCGGGCACCGGGACGGGCGCAGCGAACTCCGCCGTCCAGGTGAACGCCTCGCCGCGCAGCGGGCCGAGGGCCGCGAGCGCCCGCGCAGCGGTGTCCATGCCGTGAGCGATGGTCCCGCGGAACCCGAACGCGCGCGCCGCAAGGGCGTGGGTGTGGATGGGGTTGCGGTCCCCGGAGACCGTGGCGTACTCGCGCGAGGTGAGCTTCGCCGTCGTCCATCCCCCGGTGGGCACGGGCGGGCTGAAGGCCGGGCGCTCGGGCCGGTCGAGGAGCGCGAGGTCGGGCAGCTGCACGCCCTTGGCGAGGTAGGTCGACACGCCCTGCCAGACGAGCTCGCCGTCGGGCCGGCCGACGCGCGCCTCGGTGACGAGCTCGACCTGCGTGCCCAGGCGGTCGCCGGAGCCGACGGGGCGGCCGACGAGGTCGCGCGCCCACGTGGTGGCGACGAGCGCGTCGTCGGTGCGCACGGCCCGCAGCTGCTCGACGCGGTTGGCGACGTGCACCATGCCGAGCATCGGCAGCGGGAAGTCCGCGCGGCCCATGAGCGCGAGCTGCAGCGGGAAGAGCGTGACGTGGACGAAGCCCGGGGGAGCTGCCTCGCCCGCGGTCTCGCCGATCAGCCGGCAGTAGGCGTCCAGCCGGGCGCGGTCCAGGTGCACGTCGGCGACGCGGAGCGCCCGGTCGGGCAGACCTTCCCCGACCGAGGCGGTCGCGACCATCGCGCGACCGGCCCGCGCGAGCGCGCCGGCGTACAGCGGCCCGGTGGCCGGGAGCGCGGCGAGGTGGTCGACGCGGGTCGGGGCGCCGGCCGTCGACCCGCCGTCGAACGCGCCGCCGTCGAGCGTCTCGCCGCTCATCGCCCGACCAGGTTCTGCCCGCACACCCGCAGCACGGCGCCGTTGACCCCGCCGGCCTGCGGCGAGGCGAGGAACGCGATCGCCTCGGCCACGTCGACGGGCTTGCCGCCCTGTCCCAGCGAGCTCGCGCGGCGGGAGATCTCCCGCGGCACGGCCGGGATCGAGGACGTCATCTCGGTCTCGATGAACCCTGGCGCCACCGCGTTGGCGCGCCCGCCGCCGGCCGCGAGCACGGGCGCCCACGCCTGCGTCGCGCCGATCACGCCCGCCTTGGAGTACCCGTAGTTGGTCTGCCCGCGGTTGCCCGCGATGCCCGACGTCGAGGCGAGCGACACCTGCACGAGGTCCGGCACGCGCGCGGCGAGGGTCTGCGTGATCGCGAGCTGCGCCGCGAGGTTGACCCCCACGACGCTCGTCCACTGCTCGGGCGACATGTTCGCGAGCAGCTTGTCCCGCAGGATGCCCGCGTTGTGCACGAGCACGTCGAGCCCGCCGAACGCGCGCTCGGCACGGTCCAGGATCCGCTCGCCCGCGTCGGGCGCCGTGATGTCGAGCTGCAGCGCGATGCCGCCCACCGCGTTCATCGTGCGCGCCAGGCCCTCGCCCGCGGCCGGCACGTCGACGCCGAGCACGTGGGCGCCGTCGCGCGCGAGCACGCGCACCGTCTCTGCGCCGATCCCGCGTGCCGCACCGGTCACGACGGCGACGAGCCCCTCGAGCGGTCGCGTCCAGTCCGCGGGGGCCACGCCGTCGGACGTGATCGGCAGCAGCTGGCCGTCCACGAACGCGGACCGGGCCGAGACGAGGAAGCGCAGCGCTCCGAGGACGGCCGGCGCCGCGACGTCGACGCCGTCGGCGAGCTGGAGGCCGTTCGCCGTCGCGCCCGCGCGCAGCTCCTTGCCGAGCGAGCGGACGAGGCCCTCCACGCCGGCGCGGGCCGCGGAGCGGGCGGGGGTGTCGTCGGGGCGTGGCAGCCGCGAGAGCGTGACGACCCGGGCGCACCGCGCGAGGTCGCGCAGCACGCCGGCGACGGCGAGCACCGCCTCGGCCTCCTCGCCCGGCGACTCGAGGTCGGTCAGCACCGCGACCACGGCGCCCCAGCGCTGCTGCGCGGGCGCGCCGACCTGCGGGGAGTGCCGCCGCACGTCGACGCCCCAGCCGAGCAGGGCGGTCGCGAGGGCGTCGGCGTCGGGGCCGGTCCCGACCACGAGCACCGGTCCGCTCGCGAGCGGCACGTCGACGTGGTCGGGGTCGGTGCGGCGCAGCGAGACCGGCTCGGTGAGGCCGAGCGCCTTCGTCAGGGTGCGCCCGACCTGCTGCTGCACGCCGCGCAGGGGCGCAGGAACCTTGGCCATGCTCACGCCTCCAGCAGCATCGCGACGGCCTGGCCGCCCGCGGCGCAGACCGAGATGACCCCGCGGAACGGTGCCTCGCGCTCGGGGTCGGCGGCTCGCCGTCGGGCCAGCAGGGTTGCGAGCGTCGCCACGATCCGCGCGCCGGTCGCGGCGAACGGGTGGCCCGCAGCGAGCGAGGAGCCGGCGACGTTGAGCCGGGCCGGGTCGAGCGTCCCGAGCGCGGGGAGCCCGAGGCGCTCGGCGGCGAAGGCCTCGTCCGCCCAGGCGGTCGTCGTGGCGACCACGACGCCGGCGAACGCCTCGTGGATCTCGACGAGGTCGATGTCGTCGAGGCCGAGCCCCTGGCGGGCCAGCAGCCGCGGGACGGCGAACGCGCCGCCCATGAGCAGCCCGTCCTCGCCGCGGACGAAGTCGACGGCGGCGGCCTCGGCGTCGACGATCCGGGCCAGCGCGGGCAGTTGGCGCTGCGCGGCCCACTCGGGCGAGGCGATGAGCACGGCGGCCGCACCGTCCGACAGCGGGGTGGAGTTGCCGGCCGTCATCGTGGGGTTCGGCTGGTCGTTGCCGAAGACGGTGCGCAGCCCGGCGAGCGCCTCGGCGGTGGTCTCGGGCCGCAGCGCCGCGTCGCGGGTGAGGCCGCGGTAGGGGGTGACGAGGTCGTCGAACAGGCCGTCCTGCCACGCCTGCGCGAGGTGGTGGTGGGAGGCGAGGGCGACGGCGTCCTGAGCCTCGCGGGTGACCTGCCACTGCAGGTTGGTGAGCGCCTGGTGCTCGCCCATCGACAGGTGCGTGCGCGGCTCGTTGACGTTCGGCGCGACGGGCGCGAGGTCCGCAGGACGCAGCTGGCCGAGCAGCTTGAGCTTCTCCGGCACCGAGCGCGCGCGGCCCAGCCGCAGCAGCACCCGGCGCAGGCGCTCGGAGACCACGATCGGGGCGTCCGACGTCGAGTCCACGCCCGCGGCGACGCCCACCTCGATCTGGCCGAGGGTCACCTTGTTGGCCACGTCCCACGCGGCCTCGATGCTCGTCGCGCACGCGCGCTGGAGGGTGACGGCCGGGGTGGTCGCGTCCAGCGAGGAGCCGAGGACGGCCTCGCGGGCGAGGTTGAAGTCCCGGCTGTGCGCGAGCACGGCGCCCGCACGGACCTCGTCAAGCCGGGCGCCGGCGAGGCCAAACCGGGCGGCGAGGCCGTCGATCGTGCTCGTGAGCATGTCGAGGTTCGAGGCGCCCGCGTAGGCGCCGCCCGCCTTTGCGAACGGGATCCGGTTGCCGCCGACGACGACGGCGGTGCCGTTCGGCGTCGGGCGGGCTGAGCCCGCGGACGAGGCAGTGGGGGAGGCGGTGGGGGAGTAGGACGGGGCGCTGGTCATCGACGACCTCTCGGTGGCTCGTGGCTCTACGGCGGGCAAAGTGCCTAGTACCCACAGTACGGGATATCGGGCGAGGTCGGCAGGGCTGATCGGGCGGCCGGGGAGGGCGGGGCGTCCGGCAGCGCGCGGGCAGGGAGCGGTGGGCGGCCCGGGCGGCCTGCCGCTCAGACGCTTTGACTGGAGGCGCGGTCACTTTGACTGGTCGGGTCTCCGGCCGCCGCACGCGCACCCCGCTGACCTGCGGCGATACCACCCGGCCCACACCGAGTCGCGATCTGGCCAGTCAATGCGAACACCCCTCCAGTCAAAGCGCACCGGGCCGCGACTCGTCCACGCGGACGAGACATTGACTCGCCTGCTGGTCGACGAGCGCGCCACGTCACGCGTGCCCGCTACGAGCGGCACCTACATCGAGGGCACGCCGCGCCTCGTTCCGGTCGCGTGGGAGTCCGCGGCGTTCCTCGCGGGGGTCGTCCCGATCTTCGCGGGAGTCCACGCGCGCTTCCCGTGGGACCGCGTTGCGCCCTGGCTGAAGCCCGGTGCGATCCCCGCCCGCCAGCGGCTCTACCGCTACTACGAGGTCGCTACGCGGTGGCCGACCAACCTTCTGAGCTGGGCCGTGGTCGACGGCTGGGACCGCGAGGTCGCGATCGAGCTCCAGGTCGCGCTGCTCGACGCGTACGCGCGGGTCCCCCAGCTCGAGGCGCGCGCGAGCGCGCTCCGCAGGGCGTGGACGCACATCCGCGAGGACGAGAGCCTGTGGCGACTGCACGTCGCGGGGTCCCGGACGACGTCGACCGCTACTGGCGCAACGACCTCGACGACGCGTTCTACTCGGTCCTGCCCGAGGTCGCCGGGCCGGCTGACGCGCTGGCGTGGGCCTACCAGGGCCTCGCCGCCGTCACCCGCGTCCTCGACCCGGTCACGAGGCGCGACTTCGGAACGGCGACGTTCGTGGCGGACTCGCTGCTCGCCGTCGGGCGCCGCGAGGTTCCGCCCCTGCTGGACCTGGCGCTGCCCGGGGTGGCCGCGGACGTCGAGGCCGCGCTGCGGGCTCGGGCTGCGGGGTTCGACGCCGCGACGGTGCGCGCGCACGTGCGTACCTACCTCGTGCGCGCGATGCAGGCGGGGGAGGTCGAGCTCGCCAGGCGCGTCGCCGCGCTCGGCTCGGGGGTGTCCGGGTACGCCGTCTCGATCCCCGAGAGCCCGACGCGGATGCCCGACGTCGTGCCCCTCTTCCCGTTCGTCGAGGACCTCGAGGAGGTGCACACGGTGCGGCGCGGGCGGAACCCGCTCGAGCGGGCGCTCGCGGACCGGGCCGCGGCGGCGTCCCGGACGCTCGACGCGGGCGCAGACCCCGACGGTGGCGAGGGCTGCGAGGACGATGCCGACCCCGGCCGCCCGCCGCGCCCCCTGGCCGCACGTGCGAACGACGACGGCGAGCTCGCCGTCGGGCACGTCGAGGAGGTCGAGATCGGCGATCCGGTGGGCGACCTCGACCGGCTGATCGGCCTCGCACCGGTGAAGCAGCAGGTTACGAGGCTGCTCGCGGAGGCGCGGGCCGAGGTGATGCGGCGCCGGGTCGGGATGCCGGACACGGGTCGATCCCGGCACCTGCTGTTCGTGGGCAACCCCGGCACGGCGAAGACGACCGTGGCGCGCATCGTGGCGCGGATCTACGCCCAGCAGGGACTGCTCAGCCGTGGGCAGCTCGTCGAGGTGAGCCGCGCCGACCTGGTGGGGGAGTACATCGGGCAGACCGCGCCGCGGGTGCGGGCCGTGCTCGAGCGGGCGCTCGGCGGCGTGCTGTTCATCGACGAGGCGTACTCACTGGTGCCGCGTGACTCCCATCGCGACTTCGGGCACGAGGCCGTGGCGACCCTGCTCAAGGGGATGGAGGACCTGCGCGAGGATCTCGTCGTCGTCGCCGCGGGTTACCCCGAGGAGATGCGACGGTTTGTGGACGCCAACCCGGGGCTCGCGTCGCGCTTCCCCACCACGGTCGAGTTCGCCGACTACGACGACGACGCGCTGTGGGCGATCTTCCGGCTCGTCGCGACCGAGGCGGGGTTCACGCTGGCGTGGGGGGTGGAGCAGGCGGTGCGCGCGCTGCTGCCGCGGGTGCGCCCGCGCAGGTTCGGCAATGGACGCTTCGTGCGAAACGTCTTCGAGGAGGCGACGGCGCTGCAGGCCGTCCGCGTCGTCGCGCTGACCGACCCGAGCGCCGACGTCGTGCGTACGCTGCTGCCGCAGGATCTCCCGGCAGGCGGCGCGGTCAAGGAGAGCGTGCAGCCCTCGGCCGGGCTGTACCTCTAGCCCTGGGCTAGCGGGCGTAGGGGTCGGCTCGGCGGCGAGTCGAGGTCAGGACGGCAGGTTCCGGCTCTCCCGCCGAGGGGTCGGCCGAGCGCGACGATGCACGAGGTAGTAGGCGCCGAGGACCACGATGAAGAACCCCACGGCCACGGTGAACGCGGCAGGGACGGACCAGAGGTTCAGGCCCACGGTGAGCCGGATCGAGGCGGCCAGCATCGAGAAGCCCAACGGGCGGTAGTTCCGCCCTGCATCGGGAGTATCCATCACGGGCTCGGCCGCGCTCGGGCCCGATCAGGCTTGGCTCAGCCGCGCTCGTAGAGGCGGCGGTGCTCGTTGAGTCCGACGAACCGGAACGACCCGGCGCGCTCCGCCGTCGTGCGGTACTCGCGGCCGTCCTCGGGCAGCGTCGTCTTGTGCAGCACCTCGTAGGCGGTGTGGTCCAGCGGCACGCGCGTGTCGATCATCGCGGTGTGCTCCTCGCGGCGCAGGTGGTCGCGGTAGCCCGGCTGCACGACGCCGCCGAAGAACTCGGCGACGGAGCCGGAGCCATAGCTCGCCAGGCCCACGCGCGCGCCGGTGAGGTCGTCGGCGTGGTCGAGCAGCGAGGCGAGGGCCACGTACACGGATGCGGTGTAGGAGTTCCCGATGAGCCGGTTGTAGCGCATCGTGTCCTCGAGGTAGGCGGCGACCTCGACCGGGGTCGGGTTCTGCCCGTTGAGGACGGCGAGGTGGCGGTGCGCCTTCGTCGCCATCTTGGTGAACGGCTGGTGGTAGCAGATCGAGGCGAACGACTCGAACGGCTCCCCGCCCTGGTCGGCGTAGTCCTGCCATGCGCCGCCGATGGCGTTGAGGTACGCCTTGATCGAGCCCTTGCCGTCCACGAGCGCCGTGGAGCGGTAGTTGGGCCGCCAGAAGTCCATGACGTCCTCGGTGTACACACCGGCGGGGTTCTCGACGGCGAGCAGCGCCGGGTTCGCCTGCACCAGCATCGCGGCGGCGGCCGCGCCCTGGGTGGACTCGCCCGAGGAGCCGAGGTCGTAGCGGGCCACGTCGGAGGCGACGACGAGCACCTTCTGCGAGGGGTCGCGCGCGATGAGCCCGACGGCGAACTGCAGCGCCGCCGTCGCGGAGTAGCAGGCCTGCTTGAGCTCGACCACGCGGACGGTGGGCGGGAGCCCGACGAGGGAGTGCACGTAGACGCCGGCCGACTTGCTCTGGTCGATGCCCGACTCCGTCGCGAACAGCAGCGTGCGGATGCCGTCGGTGCCGTTGCGCGCGATGATCCGCGCCGTCGCGTCCGCGGCCATCGTCACGATGTCCTCGTCGGCCGCGAGCACGCTCATGACGTGCTGGCCGATGCCGACCGTGAACTTCGCGGGGTCGATGCCGTGGTGGTCGGCCAGGCTCTCGAGGTCCAGGCTGTGGTGCGACGTCGCGAGGGCGAGGTCGTGGATGCCGATGCTCGGCGTCGCGGCGTCGGTCAGGGACGTCGTCACTGGTCTCCTCCTCCTGTCACCCTCGGGTGGCTCACCTCGGGGGTGACAGGCACCCGTGATGCCCACCGACGATTATGGACCCGCCTCGGCGACGGGAACGACAGGCGGCCGCATCCGGACGGCACTCTGCACGCGATCTCCACGCCCCTCGTGGCGCGAGTCACGCCGTCGCGCCTGGATCGGCGAGGGGCGCCGAACCTGCGCCGGGGGCGGTCGCCGACGCGGCGGCGGGCCGCGCCGCTCCTCGCTCGAGCACGACGTGGCTGCGCATGAGCTCGCCCGGGTTCGTCTGCGCCGCGAGCAGCGACAGCTCGCCGCACAGCACGCTCGCGGCGGCGAGCACCGCGAGACGGCGCGCGTTGGCGCCCGGCTCGCGCTCCTCGCGGCAGCCGAGCCGGGTGAGCGCCTCCTCCACGCCGGGCAGTCCCTTGCCGTTGCCGACCGAGCCGACGATGAGGTTGGGCAGGGTGCAGGAGAAGTAGAGGTCGCCGTCGCGGTCCTCCGCGAGCGTGATGCCCTGGGAGCCCTCGACGATGTTCGCGGCGTCCTGGCCCGTGGCGAGGTAGAAGGCCAGCAGCATGTTGGCGTAGTGCGCGTTGGCCGAGCGCAGCGCGCCCGCCACGAGGGAGCCGACGAGGTTCTTGCGGATGTTGAGCGTCTCGACGCGCTTCGCCGTGGTGCGCAGCCGCTTCTCCACGAGCTCGCGCGGGACGAGGATCTCGGTGACGACGTTCTTGCCGCGGCCGAGGATGCCGTTGACGGCCGAGGGCTTCTTGTCGATGCAGTAGTTGCCGGAGATCGAGCCGTAGCGCACGCCCGGCACGACGCCGAGGATGTGGTCGAGCAGGCGCTCGGACGCGAGCGTCACCATGTTGTGGCCCGACGCGTCACCCGTGGTGAGCTCGAACCGCACGAACAGCAGGTCGCCGACGATCTGCGCGTGCAGGTCGACGAGCCGGGCGAACCGGCTCGTCGTCGCGACCACGTCCTGCAGCGCGGCGCGGTTGCCCTCGATCCAGCGCCACGCGGCCAGGGCCGTGGCGGCGTCATCGGCCTCCAGCAGCACCGAGCGCGACATCCGCTCGTCGACCACGACGGCGCGGATCCCGCCCTCGACCAGCGTCGAGATCCGTGCGCCCCGACCCACCGACGGCCACAGCGGCGTCTCGTAGGTCGCGAGCGGCACCGAGAGCTCGGCGTCGACCTCGCCGCTCACGCGCAACGGGCCGACCCACTTGAGCGGGATCGGGGTGGTCAGGTCCGGGGAGCTCACCGCGTCAACCTACCGCCAGCCCTGTTCCGCGGCCGAAAGTACCTGATACTCTGAGTTTCATGAGTCGTGTCGACGTGGACGCGGCGTCGTCGACGTCGCCCGCCCCCGAGCCGAGCGCCGACGGGCGCGCCCGGCGCTGGGACACCCACCGTGCGACGCGGCGTGACGAGCTCACCCGAGCCGCCCGCCGCGCGGTCCACCACGGCGGACCCGACCTCTCGATGGACGAGATCGCGACGGCGATCGGCACCTCGAAGTCCATCGTCTACCGCTACTTCCGCGACCGCAGCGGCCTGCAGGCCGCCGTCGGCGAGGCCGTCCTGCGCGACCTCGGTGCCGCGCTCGCCGAGGCCACCCGCGGCGCCGCCGATCCCGGCGAGACCGTGCACGCCATGGTCGAGGTCTACCTCGCGATGATCTCCACCTCGCCCGCCGTCTACCAGTTCGTCACGCGCGCGGGCGACGTCGGGGACGCCGACGCCCCGATGCGCACGCTCGCCGACGACGCCGCGGCGCTCCTGGTCCCCGAGCTCGAGCAGGTGCTGCTCGACTCCGGCCGCGAGGGGGCGCTGGCGCACATGTGGGCCGCCGGGGTGATCGGCTTCGTCCGCGGCGCGGCCGAGGTCTGGCTCGCCGAGCGCGCGTCCGACGGCGCGCTCGGGTCGCCCCGCCCGGCCCCGGAGGACGGCTCGCCCGATCCGGCGCTCGTCACGCTCGCCGACACCATCACGAGCTGGATCTGTCTCGGGACCGGCGCCACGCCGTCGGCCGTGCCCTGAGCGCGTCCCGCGAACCGCGTCACCGCACGACCGCTTCACCCGCACCGCCCGCAGACCCGCACCGCCCGCAGACCGCACACTGCACGAGAACGCAGCCAAGGAGCCGACGATGGCCACGACCGCAGCACCCTCACCCGCCCAGCCCCTGTCGGAGAGCTCGCTCGCGCGCATCTCCGCCGCGCTCGACGGCCGCTGGGCCGAGCGGCGCCGGGCCTCCCGCACGGTCTGCACCGAGCCGGACCTCGTGAGCGTGCCCGGTCTCTCCGTCGCCGACCACCGCGCCCGCGTCCTCGCCGCGATCGGTGAGCTCGCCAACCGCGGCGAGGTGCAGCGCGCGTTCCCCGCCCGCCTCGGCGGCGCCGACGACCCGGGCGGCAACATCGCCGGGTTCGAGGAGCTGATCGTCGCCGACCCGTCGGTGCAGATCAAGGCGGGGGTCCAGTGGGGCCTGTTCGGCGCGGCGGTGCTGCACCTGGGCACCGCGCATCACCACGACGAGCTGCTGCCAGGCATCATGTCGCTCGCGGTGCCGGGGGCCTTCGCCATGACCGAGACCGGCCACGGCAGCGACGTCGCCTCCATCGGTACGACGGCCACCTACGACCCGGACTCGCAGGAGTTCGTGATCCACACCCCGCACCGCGGCGCGTGGAAGGACTACCTCGGCAACGCCGCGCAGCACGGCGTCGCGGCCGTGGTGTTCGCGCAGCTCGTCACCGGCGGGGTCAACCACGGCGTGCACGCGTTCTACGTCCCCCTGCGCGACACCGACGGCGAGCGTGACGAGCGCGGCGACCTCCCGATGCTGCCGGGCGTCACGAGCGAGGACGACGGCGTCAAGGGCGGGCTCAACGGCATCGACAACGGCCGGCTCGCGTTCGACCACGTCCGCATCCCGCGGACGAACCTGCTCGACCGGTACGGCCAGGTCGCGCCCGACGGCGAGTACTCCTCTCCCATCGCCTCGCCGGGGCGGCGGTTCTTCACGATGCTCTCGACGCTCGTCCAGGGACGCGTCTCGCTGGACGGCGCGTCCGCCGTCGTGAGCAAGATGGCCCTGGCGATCGCGATCCGGTACGCCGAGCAGCGCCGCCAGTTCACCGGGGCCGACCCCGACGTCGAGACGGTCCTCATGGACTACGGCACCCACCGTCGGCGCCTGCTGCCGCTGCTCGCGCGGACCTACGCGGTGCAGCTCCTGCACAACGACCTGCTCGAGCGGTTTCACGGCGTGTTTTCCGGCGAGCACGACACGGACTCCGACCGCGAGGACCTCGAGACCCTCGCGGCGGCGGCCAAGCCGCTGTCCACGTGGCACGCGCTCGAGACGTTGCAGACCTGCCGCGAGGCGTGCGGCGGCGCGGGCTTCCTCGCCGCGAACCGGCTGGTCGGGCTGCGCGCGGACATGGACGTCTACGCCACGTTCGAGGGCGACAACACGGTGCTGCTGCAGCTCGTCGGCAAGCGCCTGCTCACCGACTACGGACGCTCGACGGCGAAGATGGACGTCGCCGGTCAGGCCCGCTGGGTCGCGGAGCGCGCGGGCGACATGGCGCTGCACCGCACGCCGCTGCGCCGCGCGTCGCAGTCGATCCGGGACTGGGGCTCGCGCGCCCGGTCGGCTGAGGAGCTGCGCGACCCGGCCGTGCAGCGCGAGCTGCTCGAGGACCGCGTCGAGACGATGGTCGAGGAGATCGCCCTGCGGCTGCGGCCCACTCACAAGGCGTCCGCGGCGGAGAAGGCGGCGGCGTTCGACGCCAACCAGGCCGAGCTCGTCGAGGCGGCCCGGGCGCACGGCGAGCTGCTGCAGTGGGAGTCGTTCACCGGCGCGCTCGAGTCGATCACCGATTCGGACGCCAAGCGCGTGCTCGTCTGGCTGCGCGACCTGTTCGCGCTCACGACCATCGAGCGCCACCTCGCCTGGTACGTCGTGAACGGACGCCTCTCGGCGCAGCGGGCCCGCACCGTGACGTCGTACGTGGAGCGGCTGCTGCTGCGGATCCGGCCCTACGCCGGCCAGCTCGTGGACGCGTTCGGGTACGGCCCCGAGCACCTGCGCGCCGAGATCGCCACGGCGGCCGAGGGCGAGCGGCAGGCCGAGGCCATGGCGTACGCGCGGGCCCGGCGGGCCAGCGGCGAGGCGCCCGTGGCGGAGAAGGACCTCGTGCGCCGGTCCGGGTCCACCCAGACCCCGCGCGAGGCCGCGGCCGCGCCCGCCTGACCGCGAGGCGCCCGACGCGCGACGGCGAGCCCACCTCTCCCCCCGACCCACCTCCGAACGGGCTTAGGCTTGCCTCACTTGAGACGTGGCGAGAGGTGCGGAACGTGGGTCGTGGTGTGGTCACCGAGATGCAGGTCGTGGCGAAGTCGTGGGTCAGCCCCCACCTCGTGCGGCTCGAGCTGGCCGGCCCCGGGGGCCGACCGCTGAACGAGTTCCCGACGAACTCCTTCGCCGACGCCTACGTGAAGGTGGTGCTGCCGCCGCGCGGCGTCGACCTGGGCTGGCCCTACGACGTCGAGCACGTCCGGGAGCACCGCCCCGCGCAGGAGTGGCCGGTGATGCGCACGTACACGATCCGCTCGTTCGACGGCGAGCGCGTCGCGCTCGACTTCGTCGTCCACGGCGACGAGGGCGTGGCCGGGCCGTGGGCGCGCGGCGTCGAGCCGTACGGGCACGGCAGCCTCGTCCAGGTGCGCGGTCCGGGCGGCGCCTACTCCACGGACCCCGACGCCGACCACCACCTGCTCGTCGGCGACACGTCCGCCCTGCCGGCGATCGCCGTCGCGCTGGAGCGTCTCCCGCTCGGGGCGAGCGCCGACGTCGTGATCGAGGTCGCGGACACCCGCGAGGAGATCCCGCTGACCACGGCCGGCGACGTCCGGGTGCGCTGGGTGCACACCGCCTGCTCCGACCTCGCGCCGGGGGAGGAGATCATCGCCGTGGTGCGTGGGCTGCACCTGCCCGGCGACGTGCACGCGTTCGTGCACGGCGAGGCCGGCTGGGTGAAGCAGCTGCGCAGCCACCTGCGCTTCGACCGCGGCATCCCGCGCGAGCGCCTGTCGATCTCCGGCTACTGGCGCCGCGGCGCCACGGACGAGCAGTGGCGCGCCGGCAAGCGCGAGTGGAACGAGTCGGTCGAGGCCGAGGAGCTCACGCACGGCTCGACCGTCTGACGCGCCGCGCGGAGGGTGCGGCTCAGCGACGCGTGTACGTCAGCACGACCGGTGTTCCCGCGCTGTCCACGGTGAGGCTCAGCCGGTCGCCGTCGCACACCACCGTGGCGCTCGTCCGCGCGTCGGTGCTCGGCACGTCCGCCAGGGACGTCTCGGTGGTCTGAGGCGCCCCGTCGCCCACCGGTCCATCTCCCACGCACCGAGCATGCAGGTGGCCACGTCGCCGGCGGCCGGCGGCCGGCTGCCCGGCGGCGCCGGCCGCGTCGGTCGTGGTGGCGTCGGGGGTGTCCTCGGCGTCGGACTCGCCCGAGCAGGCGGAGAGCACGACGGCGAGCGCGGCCGTGGCGAGCACGGCGAGCAGCCGGCGGGGGTGCGGCGCGGAGCGAGGCACGAGTCGCGGTCCTCTCGCGATCGGGGGATGCGAGTCGAGCAGAGTTGCGAGTCGCGCGCGGCGCAGGCGCCGCGCGCGACTCGGCGGCTCAGCGGCGCGTGAACGTCTGCACGAGGGAGGTTCCGGCGGCGTCCGTGGTGAAGGTGAGCGTGTCGTCGGCGCACGCCACCGTGAGGCTCGTGCCGGCGCTCAGGGCGCCGACGTCCGCGAAGGACATCTCGGTCGTCTGCGGCGCGGCGGTGCCCACCGTGACCGTCGAGGAGACCGTGCCGTCCGCCGAGATCAGCTCGCCGTAGGTGAGCACGTCGCCCGCGAGCGTGTAGGAGAACGCGTTCGAGCCCTTCGTGACGCTCTCGCCCGTCATCGCGGTCCCGTCGGACTCGGTCGCGAACGTCGCGGTGGTGTCGACCTCGGAGGCCACGGTGGTGGCGTCGATCGTCATGCGGGACCAACCGTCGACCGACATGTCGGCTGCGGCGCCGCCGAGCATCTGCTCCACCTGCTCCTTCATCGCGGCGGTGTCCATCTCCCAGTCGCCGAGCATGCAGGACGCGACGTCATCGGCGGCGGCGGGCGCCTCGGCTGACGTGGACTCCTCGGCGACCGTCGGCTCGTCGGCAGCGGTCGACTCCGCCTCGTCGGCGGTGGGGGCGGCGGTGGCGGCAGGGGTGGCGTCGCCGTCGGAGGAGCCGGAGCACGCGGTGAGCACGACGGCGAGCGCGGCCGTCGCGAGGACGGCGAGGACGGGACGGGGGGTCAGGGTGGATCGAGACACGAGTCGCGGTCCTTTCGGGTCGGTTCAGGCGAACCGAGAAACGTACACCACGTCCGGCGGGCAGGGGCCGCCGCGACGCTCGACCACGGACGCCCGGCGGCCCTGTGGCGGCGCGGCGATAGGCTGACCGCGAGCACGCCGTCCCGCGCGGACGGCCCGGTCACCTCCCCAGACAGGACGCCATGAGCACGCCCGCGAACCCGGACGCCATCCCCACGACGGACCTGCCCGACCTGCCCGATCACGCGCCCGACACGGTCGAGGACGCCGCGGCCACGCTGGACCGCGCACTCCCGTACCGCGAGCTCGGCCTCAAGGACGACGAGTACGCCCGGATCGTCGAGCTGCTGGGCCGCCGCCCCACCGCTGCCGAGCTCGCGATGTACTCGGTGATGTGGAGCGAGCACTGCTCCTACAAGTCCTCCAAGGTGCACCTGGGCCAGTTCGGCGACAAGACGACGCCCGAGATGCGCGAGCACCTGCTGGTGGGCATCGGCGAGAACGCCGGCGTCGTCGACATCGGTGGCGGCTGGGCTGTGACGTTCAAGGTCGAGAGCCACAACCACCCCAGCTACGTCGAGCCGTACCAGGGCGCCGCGACCGGCGTCGGCGGCATCGTGCGCGACATCATCTCGATGGGCGCCCGGCCCGTTGCCGTGATGGACCAGCTCCGGTTCGGCGCGGTCGACCACCCGGACACGGCGCGTGTCGTGCACGGCGTGGTGTGCGGCGTCGGCGGCTACGGCAACTCCCTCGGCCTGCCGAACATCGGCGGCGAGACCGAGTTCGACCCGTGCTACCAGGGCAACCCGCTCGTCAACGCGCTGTGCGTCGGCGTGCTGCGGCACGACGACATCCACCTCGCGAACGCCTCGGGCGTGGGCAACAAGGTCGTGCTGTTCGGCGCGCGCACCGGCGGCGACGGCATCGGCGGCGCCTCGATCCTCGCGAGCGAGACGTTCGAGGGCGGCGTGCCGGCCAAGCGCCCGAGCGTGCAGGTCGGCGACCCGTTCATGGAGAAGGTGCTCATCGAGTGCTGCCTCGAGCTGTTCCACGGCGGCCTCGTGGAGGGTATCCAGGACCTGGGCGCCGCGGGCATCTCGTGCGCGACCAGCGAGCTCGCCTCCAACGGCGACGGCGGCATGCACGTGGACTTGGAGAACGTGCTGCTGCGCGACCCGACGCTGACCGCCGGCGAGATCCTCATGTCGGAGTCGCAGGAGCGCATGATGGCGGTGGTGACGCCCGAGAACCTCGAGGCGTTCCTCGCCGTCACCACGAAGTGGGACGTCGAGACGGCCGTGATCGGTGAGGTCACCGGCACCGGCCGCCTCACGATCGACCACTTCGGTCACCGGATCGTCGACGTCGACCCCCGCACCGTCGCCCACGAGGGCCCGGTCTACCACCGCCCGTTCGCGCGGCCGGCCTGGCAGGACGCCCTCGTCGCCGACGCGGCCGAGGCGCTCCCGCGTCCCGGCACCCCGGCGGAGGTCCGCGAGCAGTGGCTGCGCCTCGTCGCGTCGCCGAACCTCGCCTCCGCGGCGTGGATCACCAACCAGTACGACCGCTACGTGCAGGGCAACACCGCGCTCGCGATGCCCGACGACGCGGGCGTGGTCCGCGTCGACGAGGCCACCGGGCTCGGGGTCGCCATCGCGACGGACGCCAACGGCCGCTTCACCAAGCTCGACCCGTACACGGGCGCGCAGCAGGCGCTCGCCGAGGCCTACCGCAACGTGGCGACGGTCGGCGCGCGGCCCCTCGCTGTCACCGACTGCCTCAACTTCGGCAGCCCCGAGGACCCGGACTCGATGTGGCAGCTCGTCGAGGCCATCACCGGCCTCGCGGACGCGTGCCGCACCCTCGGCGTGCCCGTGACCGGCGGCAACGTCTCGCTCTACAACGGCACCGGTCAGCCGGGCCGGATCGACTCCTCGATCAACCCGACCCCTGTGGTGGGCGTGCTCGGGGTGCTCGACGACGTCGCGCACGCCACGCCGTCGGGCTGGCGCGAGGAGGGGCTGGGCGTCTACCTGCTCGGGACCACGCGCGAGGAGCTGTCCGGCTCGGAGTGGGCGCGCGTGGTGCACGACCACCTCGGCGGCACGCCGCCGGTGGTCGACCTCGCGGCCGAGCGCGCGCTCGGCGCGATCCTCGTCACCGCCTCACGCGACGACGTCGCGGTCGCCGCGCACGACCTGTCCACCGGCGGCCTCGCGCAGGCGCTCGTGGACGCCTCGGTCCGGTTCGGCGTCGGCGTCCGGATCGACCTCGCGGGCCTGCTGGCGCGCGACGGCGTGGACCTCACGTCGGCGCTGTTCGCCGAGTCGGGCGCCCGCGCGCTCGTCGCCGTGCCGCTCGGCTCGGAGGTGGCGCTCGCGGACCTGTGCTCGGCGCGCGGCTTCCCCGTGCTGCGCCTGGGCGAGACGACCGAGGAGGCGGAGGTCGCCGTCGTGACGCCCGACGGCGAGCTCACCCTCGCGCTCGAGGAGCTGCGTGCGGCGAGCGCCACGACGCTGCCGCACCACTTCGCCTGAGGCGCGCAACGCCCTAGGCGCGCGTCTCGTCATCCGGAACGCCGCAGCCGTGCCCGGCGCTCGGCGTCCCGTACCGCCTGGAGCGCGTTCTCACCATCCGGAACGCGTCGTGCCCGCCGGGTGAGCGGGCCGCTTCCCGCCGAGTCTGGCCTCACGCCGACGTCGATCCCGACGCCGCGAGACCGCCACCTCCGAGGAGCACGCCCGCCATGACGCGCACGACCCAGCCGCCCGCCCGGCGCACCCGACCCACGACCGCTCGCCACGCCGTCGTGCCCGCGATGCTCTCCGCCGGCCTGCTCCTGGCCGCGTGCGCGAGCCCTGGCACCGCCGGCTCCGACGGCAGCGGCGACGCCACCGACGGCGCGTCGGACGGCGCCGACGAGGCCACCCCGGTCGAGGGCGGCAACCTCACGTTCGCGATCACGGTCGACTCGCACTGCATCGATCCGCAGCAGGTCGGCAACAACGACGCCATCGCGGTCGCGCGCCAGACGGTCGCCTCGCTCACGGCGCAGGACCCCGAGACCGGCGAGATCGTGCCGTGGCTCGCGACGTCGTGGGAGTCGAACGAGGACGCCTCCAGCTTCACGTTCACGCTGCGCGACGACGCCACGTACGCCGACGGCACCCCCATCGACGCGGAGTCGGTGAAGACCAACTTCGACGCGATCGTGGCGCTCGGCGCGAAGGCCAGCCTCGGTTCGCAGTACCTCGCCGGCTACGAGGGCACCACGGTCGTGGACGAGCACACCGTGACGGTGGACTTCGCGGCGCCGAGCGCGCAGTTCCTCCAGGCCACCTCGACCTTCAGCCTGGGCCTGCTCTCGCCGGCGACGGCGCAGCTCACCCCCGAGGACCGCTGCACCGGGGACTTCGTCGGCTCGGGCCCCTTCGCGGTGTCCTCCTACACCCAGGACTCCGAGATCGTGCTGGAGAAGGTGCCCGACTACGCGTGGGGCTCGGAGGCGAACGGGCACACCGGCGCCGCCTACCTCGACACGATCACGTACACCGTGGTCCCGGAGTCCTCGGTGCGCACGGGCAGCCTCGCCTCGGGGCAGATCGACGCCACCGCCGCGATCGCCACCGTCGACCTGCCCCAGTTCGCGGGCGATGGCTTCTGGTCCACCTACCGCGCCAACCCGGGCGTGGTGTTCTCGCTCTTCCCGAACGAGTCCTCCCCGCTCGGCGGCGACAAGGCCGTGCGCCAGGCGATCCTCAAGGGCATCGACCGCGAGCAGGTCGCGACCACGCTCCTCACCGAGGAGGACCAGCCCGCGACCAGCGTGCTGTCGCGCTCCACGCCGCTCTACACCGACCTGGGCGACGCGCTCGCCTACGACCCCGAGGGCGCGAAGAAGATCCTCGACGACGCCGGCTGGGTCGAGGGTGCGGACGGCGTCCGGGAGAAGGACGGCCAGCGGCTGTCCACCACGGTGACGTTCTGGCAGGTCCCCGAGCCGCTCGAGCTCGTCCAGCAGCAGCTCGCCCAGATCGGGGTGGAGCTCAACCTCCAGCACGTCACGGTCGCCGAGTCGCAGGCGATCAAGGAGAGCGGCGACTTCGACTTCGACTACTACAACCTCACGCGATCCGACCCGGACGTGCTCCGGCTGATCTTCTCGGCCAACGCCCGCAACGTGAACAAGCGCGAGCCGGCCGAGGTCGACTCGCTGCTGGACTCCTCCGCCACGATCACCGATCCCACGCAGCGCCAGGACGTCCTCGCCCAGGCCGCGGAGCTCCTCGTCGAGGACGCGCACGCGATCCCGGTGTACGAGCTGTCCACCACGATCGTCGCCGCGGACCACGTGCACGGACTCGGGTTCGAGGCCTCCTCGCGGCTGGACTTCTACGACGCGTGGGTCGAGGGCGGGGCGGGGTCGTGACCCGCTACCTGCTGCGGCGGGTGGGCCAGGGCGTCTTCGTCCTCTGGGCCGCGTGGACGATCTCGTTCTTCATCCTCTACCTGCTGCCCTCCGATCCGGCCGCGCTCATCGCGGCCCGGGGAGGGGAGGCGGACACGGTGGACCCGGCCCTGCTCGAGCAGCTGCGCGCGCAGTACGGCCTCGACCGCCCGGTGAGAGTCCAGTACGTCACGGCGCTGCGCCTGGACTTCGGCCAGTCCTACGCGTCGGGGGGCCCGCGATGGACGTCGTCGCCGGCGTCCTGCCCTCCACGATCCAGCTGGCCGCCGTGGCGCTCGTGCTGGGCGTCGCGCTCGGGGCGCTGCTCGCCGTCGCGACGGTGCTGCCCCGCGCGGCGTGGCTGCGCCAGCTGGTCTCGACCCTGCCGCCGGTCGGCGTCGCGCTGCCCACGTTCTGGGTCGGGCTGATCCTCCTGCAGGTGTTCTCGTTCCGGCTGGGGCTCTTCCCCGCGATGGGCGACGACGGCGTGGCGAGCCTCGTGCTGCCGGCCGTCACGCTCGCCGTGCCCGCCGCGGCGGGGCTCTCCCAGGTGCTCTCCCGGAGCCTGCGGGAGGCGCTGGGCGAGCCGTACGTCGAGACCGCCCGGGCGAAGGGGGCGAGCCGGCTGCGGGTGCAGCTCGGGCACGCGCTGCGCAACGCGGCCCTGCCCGCGTTCACGATGCTCGGCCTCACCGTGGGCGGCCTGCTCGGCGGCACCGTGGTGACCGAGACGGTCTTCTCCCGCGCCGGCCTCGGCCGGCTCGCGGTGACGGCCGTGAACAGCCAGGACATCCCCGTGGTGCAGGCGATCGTCGTGGTGTCCGCGCTCGTGTTCGTCACGGTGACGCTCGTCGTGGACCTCGTCTACCCGCTCATCGACCCGCGGATCGCCGTGCGCGCCCCCGCACTCGCCGCCTGAGGAGACCGACGATGACCTCCACCACCGCTCCCTCGACCGCGTCCACGTCGGCCGGGTCGACGCGGCGCCCCGGCTCGGGTGCGTCGACACCGTCGGCCCCGTCCGCCCAGGCGCCGCTCGCCACCCACGCACCGCTCCCGGAGGAGCTCGAGGTGCTCGAGCCGTCGCCCGACGGCGTGACCTCCGCGGTCATGGAACCCGCCGCCGCGCGGGGTGCCTCGCACGGACTGGCCCGTGGCCTCGGAGCGCGGGCGGGTGCCCGGCTGCGGTCGCTCGCGCGCACGCCGGGCCTCGTGCTCGCCGGGCTCGTCGTGCTGCTCGTGCTGGCCTGGGCCCTCGTGCCGAACCTGTTCGCCTCGGGCGACCCGCTCACGGGCGTCCCCGCCGACCGGCTCGCCGCGCCGTCGGCCGCCCACCCGTTCGGGACGGACCACCTGGGCCGCGACGTCTACACGCGCGTCGTGCACGGGACGGGCGTCTCGCTCTCGGCAACCGCCGTCGCCGTCGCGATCGGCCTCGTCGTCGGCTCGGTGCTCGGCCTTCTCGCCGGCTTCCTGCGCGGCTGGGTCGACGAGGCGATCGGCCGGGTCGTCGACGTGCTGCTCGCGATCCCGAGCCTGCTGCTGTCCCTCGCGCTCATCACGGCGCTCGGGTTCGGCACGGTGAAGGTCGCGATCGCCGTCGGCGTCACGAGCGTCGCCGCGTTCGCACGCGTCATGCGGGCGCAGGTGCTGCGGACCTCGACCTCGCTGTACGTCGAGGCCGCGCGGGCCGGCGGCGTGCGCTGGCACTCGGTGCTCCTGCGGCACGTGCTGCCGAACTCGGCCGGCCCGGTGCTGGCTCTCACGGCCCTGGAGATCGGGACCGCGGTGCTCGCGATCGCCTCGCTCAGCTTCCTCGGCTACGGCGCCCCGCCGCCCGCGCCCGAGTGGGGCTCGCTCGTCGCGGGCGGCCGCGACTACCTCGCCACCGCGTGGTGGCTGACCGTGCTCCCGGGCCTGGTCATCGTGGCGCTCGTGCTCGCGGTGAACCGCGTCGGGCGCGCCCTCGAGCGGACGGGGGAGGCGCGATGAGCCGCTCGGTGAGTGAGCCGACGGGGGACCCGACGAGCGAGCCGGTGCTCGCCGTCGAGGGCCTGCGCGTGGCCTACCGCGGCCGCGACGGGCAGGAGGTGCTCGCGGTGCGCGGCGTCGACGTCGTGGTGCACCCGGGCGAGGTGGTCGCCCTGGTCGGGGAGTCCGGTTCGGGCAAGAGCACGACGGCGCACGCCGCCCTCCACCTGCTGCCGGCGGGCGGTCGCGTGGCCGGGGGCAGCATCCGGCTGGACGGTCGCGACGTGACCGGCCTGTCCGAGCGCGAGTGGCGCAGCGTGCGCGGCCGCGAGGTCGGGCTCGTGCCGCAGGACCCGACCGTGTCGCTCAACCCCGTGGTGCGGGTCGGGGACCAGGTGGCCGAGGTGCTCGTCATCCACGGCCTGGCCCGGCGGCGCGAGGCGCGCCTGCGGGCCGTGGAGCTGCTGCGGCAGGCCGGGCTCGACCAGCCCGAGGCGCGCGCGCGGCAGTTCCCCAACCAGCTGTCCGGCGGCATGCGCCAGCGGGTGCTCATCGCGATCGCGATCGCGGCGGGTCCGCGGCTGCTCGTCGCGGACGAGCCGACGAGCGCGCTCGACGTCACGGTGCAGAAGCGGATCCTCGACCACCTCGGCGCTCTCGTGCGCGAGCTCGGCACGGCGCTGCTGCTCATCACGCACGACCTCGGCGCCGCGGCGGACCGGGCCGACCGGATCGTGGTGCTGGAGAACGGCGTCGTGGTGGAGCAGGGGCGCACGCGCGACGTGCTCGACGCACCGCAGCACCCCTACACGCGCCGGCTGCTCGCGGCCGTGCCGAGCCTCGGCTCGCAGCGGCTCGTGCGCGAGCGGCCCGTCGCGGCGACCGGGTCCCCGCCCGCGCCGCCCGTCCTCGAGGTGCGCGGCCTGAGCAAGACGTTCACCCTGCCGCGCGGCTCGACCCCGCGCGAGGTGACGGCCGTGGACGACGTGTCGTTCGCCGTCGGGCGCGGGCGGACGTTCGCCTTGGTGGGCGAGTCCGGATCGGGCAAGAGCACGACGGCGCGGATCGCGCTGCACCTCGAGCGGCCCACCGTGGGGCGCGTGCTGCTGCACGGCGAGGACATCACGGCCGCGCGCGGGGAGCGGCTGCGGCGGCTGCGGCGCCGCTTCCAGGTCGTGTACCAGAGCCCGTACGCGTCGCTGGACCCGCGGTTCACGGTGGAGCAGGTGATCGCCGAGCCGCTGCGGGCGTTCGGCATCGGGACCCCGCGCGAACGGACCGAGCGCGTGCGCGAGCTGCTCGCGGACGTCGCGCTGCCGGACGACGCGCGGCACCGCGGGCCGCGCGAGCTGTCCGGGGGGCAGCGACAGCGGGTCGCGATCGCGCGGGCCCTGGCGCTGCGCCCGGACCTCGTGGTGCTCGACGAGCCCGTCTCCGCGCTCGACGTGTCCGTGCAGCGGCAGATCCTCGAGCTGCTCGTGCGGCTGCAGGAGGAGCACGCGCTGGCCTACCTCTTCATCTCCCACGACCTCGCCGTGGTGCGGCAGGTCGCGGACGAGGTGGGGGTGCTGCACCGCGGGCGGCTCGTCGAGGTCGGGCGGCCGGAGGACGTGCTCGCGCGGCCGGCGCAGGAGTACACGCGCGAGCTCGTCGCGGCGATCCCGGGGCGGAGGGTCGAGGAGGGCGGCGACGCGGACTGAGCGCGACGCGCCCGACGGCGAGGCTCGCCGTCGGGCGCGGACGGTGCGCGGACGGGAGGTCGGCGGGCGACGGCTGGCTCGCCGTCGGGCGCGCGCGTGTCTCACCGGCGGGACGCGCGCGGCGTGCGGGCCCCGACGGGCGTAGCGTGTGCGCCGATCCGCACCTGAGAGAGAGTCCTGCACGCCATGACCACGCTCGACCGCGTTCTCGAGACCGTCCTCGCCCGCAACCCCGGCGAGCCCGAGTTCCACCAGGCGGTGCGCGAGGTGGTCGACTCGCTCAAGTCGGTCGTCGCACGGCGGCCGGAGTACCTCGAGGTGTTCGAGCGCCTCTGCGAGCCGGAGCGGCAGATCATCTTCCGGGTGCCCTGGGTCGACGACGCCGGGCGCGTGCGGATCAACCGCGGCTTCCGCGTGCAGTACAACTCCGCGCTCGGCCCGTACAAGGGCGGCCTGCGGTTCCACCCGTCGGTGAACCTCGGCATCGTGAAGTTCCTCGGGTTCGAGCAGATCTTCAAGAACGCGCTGACGGGCATGCCGATCGGCGGCGGCAAGGGCGGTGCGGACTTCGACCCGCGCGGGCGCAGCGACGCCGAGGTCATGCGGTTCTGCCAGTCGTTCATGATGGAGCTGGCCAACCACATCGGGCAGTACACGGACGTCCCGGCGGGCGACATCGGGGTCGGCGGCCGCGAGATCGGCTACCTGTTCGGGCAGTACCGCCGGATCACCAACGCCTACGAGTCGGGCGTGCTCACCGGCAAGGGCCTCACGTGGGGCGGCTCGCGCGCCCGGACCGAGGCGACCGGGTACGGCGCGGTGCTGTTCGCGGCGGAGATGCTCCGCACGCGCGGTGAGGACCTCGACGGACGGCGGGTCTCGGTGTCCGGCTCGGGCAACGTCGCGATCTACGCGATCGAGAAGGCCCAGCAGCTCGGCGCGCACGTCGTGACGTTCTCCGACTCCTCGGGCTACGTGGTCGACCAGGCCGGCGTCGACCTCGCGCTCCTGCAGGACGTCAAGGAGCGCCAGCGCGGCCGTGTCGCGGACTACGTCGCACGCCGCCCGGGTGCGCGCCTCGTGACCGACGGCTCGGTGTGGTCGGTGCCGTGCGACGTCGCGCTCCCGTGCGCCACGCAGAACGAGCTCGACGCCGTCGCCGCGGTGCGCCTCATCAAGGGCGGCGTGCGCGCCGTCGCCGAGGGCGCCAACATGCCGTGCACGCCGCACGCGGTGGAGGAGTTCCGCGACGCGGGTGTGCTGTTCGGACCCGGGAAGGCTGCGAACGCGGGCGGCGTCGCGACCTCGGCGCTCGAGATGCAGCAGAACGCGAGCCGTGACTCGTGGTCGTTCGAGTACACGGTCGAGCGGCTGACCGACGTGATGACGCGGATCCACGCGAACTGCCTCGAGACGGCCGAGGAGTTCGGCGACCCGGGCAACTACGTGCTCGGCGCGAACATCGCCGGGTTCACCCGGGTGGCCGACGCGATGCTCGCGCAGGGCGTCATCTGAGCCGACCGTGCCGCGGCTCGTCGACGGGACGGTGGGATCGTGGCCGCCGGTCGATCGGGTCCGGCGACCGCCGGTAACACGAGCGGCGTACGGTACGGCCGACCACCGGCCGGCCGATCGCTCGCGCCGACCTCGGTGGCACCTCGTCCCCCCTGCCGTCCGAACGAGAGGACCCTCCTATGCCGTCGCCCGACGAGCAGACCGTCACGCGTACGGGGTTCCCGCGCTGGGCCACGTTCGTGCTCATCGGCCTCGGCGCCGGGCTGCTGTCCGGCCTGTTCGGCGTCGGCGGCGGGACCGTCATCGTGCCCGCGCTCGTCGCGTTCGCGGCGTTCGACCGTCGCATGGCGGCGGGGACGTCGCTGCTCGCGATCGTGCCGACGTCGATCGTCGGGTTCCTCACCTACGGTCTCGCCGGGCACGTGAGCGTGCTGACCGCGGCGATCCTCGCCGTCGGGACGGTGATCGGCGCGCAGCTCGGGACGTGGCTGCTGGCCCGGCTGTCGCAGCAGGTGCTGCGGTGGGCGTTCGTCGCGTTCGTGCTGTTCGTGGCCGTGCAGCTGTTCTTCACCGTGCCCGTGCGCGGGGGTGAGGTGGAGATGACCGCGCCGCTCGTCGCGGGGCTCGTGGGCCTGGGGCTCGCGACGGGCGTGCTGTCGGGGCTGCTCGGCGTCGGCGGCGGCGTGGTCGTGGTGCCGGCGATGATCCTGCTCTTCGGCTACTCGGACCTGCTCGCCAAGGGCACGTCGCTGCTCATGATGATCCCGACGGCGATCTCCGGCACGATCGGCAACCTGCGCCGGAAGAACCTCGACGTGCGGGCCGGACTGTTCGTCGGGCTCGGGGCGTGCGTCACGGTGACGCTCGGGTCGCGCCTCGCGGCGCTGCTCGACCCGCAGGTGGCGAACTGGCTGTTCATCGCCTTCCTCGTCTTCCTCATGCTGAAGACGCTGCAGGACATCGTGAAGGCGCGGCGTTCGGCGGCGCCCGGCGCCTGAGGCCCGCTGGGGACCGGCGAACGTCCAGGCGATCGCCGCCGAGCGCGCGGCGTCGGTCGCCGGACGCCGCGCGACTCAGAGCACGGGAGCGTGCGCGTGCTCGCGCCGTCGCCAGTCGACCACCGCGACCACCAGCGCGAGCGCGAGGATCGACACCACGATCGTGAGCGACGTCGAGAACGCCTGCGGGTAGCTGCCGCCGCTGGTCCCGAGCACGGTGAAGAACGCGGCCGCGTTCGCGCTCACGCCCACCGCGGCCCCGATCCGCTGCATCGTCTGCAGCGCCCCCGCAGCCGCGCCGGCGTCCGAGAGCGGCACACGCGCGAGCGTGAGGGTCTGGTTCGGCGAGATGACGAGCCCGTTCCCGAGCCCGGCCACGGTCAGCACGGCGCACACCACCCACACGACGCCCGGCCCCTGCCACGTCCGCACCACGAGGTCGACGGCGACCAGCGCCACCCCCGTCACCGCGATGCCGATCACCACGAGCGGCCGTCCGATCCGTCCGATCAGCCGCCCGCCCACGGTCGCCGAGATCGCGCCCGCGATCGAGAACGGCGTCAGGACGAGCCCGGCCTCCAGCGGGGTGAGGCCCATGCCGGTCTGCAGGTACAGCGTCGAGGACAGCCACACGCCCGTGAACGCGAGGAAGTACAGCGTCGAGACACCCACGCCGAACATGAACGACGGCACCCGCACCAGCCCGCCCGGCAGCAGCGGCAGTCCGCCGCGGCGCTGCACGCGCCGCTCCCACCACGCCAGCACGCCCAGCACCGCGAGCCCGACGGCGATCGTCCACCACGCGGGCGAGCTCGCCGCGGCGGTGGTCGAGTCGCCCGAGCCGGAACCGCCGGAGCCCGAGCTTCCTGAGCCCGAGCCGCCGTGCTCGGAGCTCACGAAGGGCCACATCACGGCGACGACCCCGACGGCGAGCAGCAGCGTGCCCACGACGTCGAGCCTCGCGGTGGCCCGGCGTGGTGCGGTCCGGCGGGGCAGCAGTCGCCAGGCGAGCGGGAAGAGCACGAGCCCGATGGGCACGTTGACGAGGAAGACCGAGCGCCAACCCTCCTGCTCGCCGAAGATCGCGAGGAGGGCGCCCCCGGCGAGGGGACCGATCGCCGTCGAGACCCCGACCGTCGCGCCGAACATGCCGAACGCGCGGCCGCGCTCCGCGCCGGAGAACAGGTCCTGGATGAACGCGATGACCTGCGGGTTGAGCACGCCCGCGGCGATGCCCTGGACGAAGCGCACCGCGGCGAGCGCGACGCCGGAGGTCACGAGGCCGCACGCCGCGGACGCGAGCACGAACCCGCCGAGGCCGACAAGGAAGAGGGTGCGACGGCCGTAGACGTCGCCGAGGCGGCCCGCCGGCACGAGGGCGAGGCCGAACGCGAGCGTGTAGCCGGCGAGGATCCACTGCAGCTCGTTCGCGCCGGCGGAGAGGGAGTGCTCGATCGAGGGCAGCGCGACGTTGACGATCGTCACGTCGAGCAGCGTCATGAAGCCCGCGCCGAGGCACACCGCGAACGCGGGCCAGCGCGCGTCGCGGGTGGGTCGGGTGGCCGCTGCAGAGGAGTCGCCGGATGCGCCGCCGGGACTCCCGGTGGGGGAGGTCACCGACCATGCCTAGCACGCACCGGCGACACACCCCGCCGTCGGCAGGGGTCTCAGGGTCGCGCGCGAGACACCTCAGGGGCGTCCCCGATGGCGCACGAGCCGGCCCGTGACGGAGGCTGAGGGCGTGCCCGTCACGCCTGCGCCCTGCCCGCGAACCCGTCCGGCAGCCCGCCCGAACGAGGGTCGTCCTGGCGTAGATTGACGGGCGGACCAGCCAAGCCGCCACGGACCGCCCCTCCCTGCAGAAGGACAGTGATGACCAGCCAGCCTGCACCGCTCGAGCCGCCCGCCACCGTTGCCGACGTCCTCGCGCTCGAGGCCCCCGCACCGCTGCAGCCCGTGGCCGCCACGCAGGCCCCGGCGATGGCGCCGCGGGTCGACGTCGCGGTGATCCCGACGCTCGACGCGAAGGTGGACGCCTACCTCTCGCAGCTGAACACGTCGGCCACGCGGTCGCCGGAGTTCGCGGCCAAGGCGGACGACGTGCGCACGATGGGCGACGCCGACATCCGCGCCGCGGCCGCCGTGTCCAACCGGCTGCTGGACGCCCCGGTGCGCGAGATCCGCGAGGGCGGCGTCGCGGAGTCCTCCAAGGTCTCCAAGTCGCTTCTCGACCTGCGCCGTGTGGTCGAGGAGCTCGACCCGGGCGAGAAGAACTTCGGCCGCAAGATCCTCGGCTTCCTGCCGTTCGGCGAGAAGATCGACGACTACTTCCGCCAGTACGAGAGCGCCCAGAAGCAGATCGACGCGATCATCACGTCGCTGTACTCGGGCCAGGACTCCCTGCGCAAGGACAACGCGGCGCTCAACCTGGAGAAGCGCCAGCTGTGGGAGACCATGGCCCGCCTCAACCAGTACATCTACGTGGCCGAGCGGCTCGACGTGCGGCTGTCGGCCACCGTCGCCGAGCTCGACGTCACCGACCCCGAGCGCGCCCAGGCGCTGCGCGAGGACGTGCTGTTCTACGTGCGCCAGAAGCACCAGGACCTGCTCACCCAGCTCGCGGTCTCCATCCAGGGCTACCTGTCGATGGACATCATCCTCAAGAACAACCTCGAGCTCATCAAGGGCGTGGACCGCGCGACGACCACCACGGTCTCGGCCCTGCGCACCGCCGTGGTGGTCGCGCAGGCGCTCGCGAACCAGAAGCTCGTCCTCGACCAGATCACCGCGCTCAACACCACGACGTCGAGCCTCATCGAGACGACCTCGAAGATGCTGCGCGACAACTCCGCGCAGATCCAGCAGCAGGCGGCGAGCGCGAGCGTCGGGCTGCCGCAGCTGCAGGCCGCGTTCGAGAACATCTACGCGACGCTCGACTCCATCGCGACGTTCAAGACGCAGGCACTGGACTCGATGGCCAAGACGATCGGTGTGCTGCAGAGCGAGACGACCAAGGCCCAGGAGTACGTGGACAGGGCGCGGCGCACCGAGATCCCGGAGAACCTCTCGGCAGGCGCGGGCGCGCTGGACCTGGGTCGAGCCTGACCCGTGGGCTGGTTCGACGACGTCGTGGCGCGGATGTCCGGGCGCGAGCGCCCGGCACAGCCGGTCGAGACGCCGCCGGCGCCGCCCACCTCGGCCGAGATCCTCGCGTCGGTGGAGGCCGTGGAGGAGCGCATCGCGGGTTCCGCGCCCGCCGCGGTGACGGCGCGCGTGCACCGGATCGCCGTCCGCGTGGGGGAGATGGTGCCCCGACTGGACCGGATGGGCGTCGCGAGCCGGGAGGCGCACACCGTCGTCGCGACGGCCACGAGCTACCTGCCCGAGGCGGTCGACTCCTACCTGCGGCTGCCGCGCGACTTCGCCGATCGGCGCGTGGTCTCGAACGGGAAGACCTCGCTGATGCTGCTGTGCGACCAGCTCGACCTGCTCGCCGTCACGCTCGGTCAGATCTCCGACGCGATGTCGCGGCAGGACGCCAACGCGCTCATCGCGCACGGGGACTTCCTCGCGGACAAGTTCGGGAAGGGGAGCCTGGAGTGAGTGCGGGAGCAGGGGGCGGCACGGGTCCGACGGCGTCGCTCGCCCACGCGGTCGAGGCCGCCGTGGCGACGGGGGTGCGCGCCGGGCTGCCCGAGGCGCTGGTGCGGGACGAGGCCGAGCGGCTGGCCGCCGCCGTCGCCGAGTCGACGCCGGGGGCGAGCGCCTCCTGGCTCGCCGAGACGCACCGCGCGGGAGCGCCGACCACCCTCTTCTTCGAGGCCGCCGCCGCGGGTCGTCGGTGGCGGTCCGCCCCCACCGACGCGCTGACCGCGCTCGTCCTCGCGGGCGGGGACGCCGCGGGGCACGCGGCCGAGTACGCGGACGCGCTCGGCGACGTCGCGGCCGCCGCGGCCACCCTCGGGTCCGCGGGTCCGCTCGCCGCGCGAGCCGCGATCGAGGCGGCGGCCGCGCAGCGCGGTGCGCTCGCGTCGGACGAGCTCGGCACGCTCACGCTCGCTCCGCCGGACGCACCGGTCGCCTTCCCGGCGCCTCGTCTCGACATCTCCGGCGTGCCGGACGTCCAGCAGATCCTCGAGGCGCTGCGGCTGGGCTCACCGACGGGCCCGGACGGCGTACCCGCCCCCGCCAGCCCGGGGACGACCGCGGTGCCGGGCTCGCCGTCGGGCACGGCCGCCCCGGCCGCGGTCGGCCAGGGGCAGGCCGCCGCGGCCGCCGAGCCGGCGCCCGTTCCCGAGAAGACGCTCGCCGAGCTCATGGCCGAGCTCGACGCGCTCATCGGCCTGGGCCGCGCGAAGGACCAGGTCAAGCGCCAGATCGAGCTGCTCAGGGTGGAGAAGCTGCGCACCGAGGCCGGGCTCACGAAGCCGACCCTCACGCGTCACCTCGTGTTCGTCGGCAACCCGGGCACGGGCAAGACGACGGTCGCGCGCCTCCTGTCGGGCCTCTACCGCGCGATCGGGCTGCTGTCGAAGGGACACCTCGTCGAGGTGGACCGGTCCGAGCTGGTCGCCGGCTACCTGGGCCAGACCGCGGCGAAGACGACCGCGGTGGTGAGCTCCGCCGTCGGCGGCGTGCTGTTCATCGACGAGGCGTACGCGCTCACCGAGGGCGGCACCGGCCCGGACGCCTACGGCCAGGAGGCCGTGAACACGCTGGTCAAGGACATGGAGGACCACCGCGACGACCTCGTCGTCATCGTCGCGGGCTACCCCGCGCCGATGGCCGAGTTCATCGCGGCGAATCCCGGGCTGGAGTCGCGGTTCGCGACGACCATCACGTTCGAGGACTACTCCGACGACGAGCTGCGCTCGATCTTCTCCTCGATGGCCGAGAAGGCGGACTTCCTGCCCACGCCCGAGTGCCTCACGCGCGTGGCGGAGATCGTCGCGGTGCAGCCGCGGACGTCCGGGTTCGGCAACGCCCGGTTCGTCCGCAACCTCCTCGACGCCGCGATCGGCCGGCACGCCTGGCGCCTCAAGGACGTCGCGGAGCCGACGGTCGAGCAGCTCCAGGAGCTGCTGCCGGAGGACCTCGTCGACCCCGCGCAGGAGGACGTCGAGGACGTGCTCGCGCTGCTCGACCCCGCGCCCGACGGCGAGCCCGCCTCGCCCGGAGACGTCGCCGACGCGGCCGAGGAGTCCAGCGACCCTGCCGACCCGACCACCCGCGCGCCCGAGGAGGACGCATGACGAGGTCCGCCGTCCCGCCCCGACCCGGCGGCCCCGTCGGCGCGTCCGCAGCGGCGCCGCCGAGCGGACGGCCGGCGCAGCCGAGCCCGCAGGCGCCGCGCGGCGCGCAGGGTCAGCAGGGCCGGCAGGGTCAGCAGCGCGTGAAGCGCCGCCTGGCTCCCTCGAACACGCCCTCCCGGCTCCGGCTCGCGATCGCTGTGGCCGTGCTGGCCTCGGTGCTCGTCGGGGCACTCGGCCTGACGATCGGGCTGCAGCAGTCCCGCCTGCTCGGCGCCGTCGCCGAGCGCGGGCAACGCGTGGTCGCGCTCCTGGACACGCGCGGGAACCTCGTCACGGCCGACGGCACCGTCACCAACGCCTTCCTCATCGGCGGTCTCGAGCCCGCCGACCTGCGCGCCACCTACGACGCCTCGCTCGCGGACGGCGCCGCCGGCCTCGCGGCCCTCGGCGACACCCCGGACGACCCGGAGCACCTCCTCGCCGGCGCCTCGAGCGACGTCGCCGTGTACGCGGGGCTGGTGGAGCAGGCACGCGCGAACAACCGGCAGGGCTTCCCGGTCGGCGCCGCCTACCTCGGCCAGGCGTCCCGCGGCCTCGCGTCGGGCGTGCTCGCGCCGATCGACACCGTCGTGAGCACCACGGCGGACGCGACGGCGCGGGACTTCAACGCGGTCGGGGGCGTCGTCGCCCTCGCCTGGCTCTCGTTCGCGCTGCTCGCCGTGCTCGTCGTCGTGCAGATCTGGCTGGCGCGCCGGAGCCGGCGTGTGATCAACGTGCCGACGCTCGTGGGGACCCTCGTGCTGCTGCTCGCCACGGTGGTGGGGACGGTCGTCGCGTCGAGCACGGCGTCGACCGCGCGAGACACCCGCACGTCGAGCTACCAGGGGTCGCTCGCGGTGTCCCAGGCGTTGTCGCTGGCGGGCGAGGCGCGCTCGGACGAGGCGTTCACCCTCATCCGCCGCGGATCGGGCGGTGCCTACCAGGAGCAGTTCGTCGCCGCGACCGAGCAGGCCCGGGCGGACCTCGAGCGCGCCGCGGAGGCGGCCGGCGACGGCGACACCGACCTCGTCGCACTGCTGGACGCCTGGGTGGAGCAGCACGCACAGATCCGCGCGCTGGACGACGGCGGGGACTGGAACGGCGCCGTCGCGCTCGCCACGAGCCGCGCCGAGGACTCCCCGAGCGCGGCCTACGACGCTTTCGTCACGGCGGCCGACGCGCAGGTCACCGCGTTCTCCGACGCCACCGACCACAGCCTGCGCTCGGCGCAGTGGCAGACCGGCGTGATGGGCGTCGTGCTCGCCGTCGCCGGGCTCGTCTCGGCGGTGCTGTGCTGGCGAGGTATCGGCCGACGGCTGGAGGAGTACCGATGAGCCGCACGACCTTCGACCGGGCGGACCGGGTCCGCGGTCGCCGCGCCGGCCGCTCGCGCCGCGCCCTCGCGGGGCTGGCTGCCCTCGCGCTCCTCGCGGTGACGGCGGCGTGCTCGGGTCCGGACGGCCAGTCCGACCTCGGCCGCACCCCCGAGCCCACGGCGACGGCGTCGGCCGAGCCGACGACGGCGCCCACCACGGCCGCGCCCGCGGAGTGCGCGGACCCGACGCAGTCCTACGACCCGCTCGCCACGCTGCCCGCCGCGGGCGCGATGCCGTCGGGCAGCACCATGGCCGAGATCGCCGACCGCGGTCAGCTCATCGCCGGAGTCTCGGCCGACACGCTGCTCATGGGCGCGCGCAACCCGTTCACGGGCGCCATCGAGGGGTTCGACATCGACGTCGTGCGCGACATCTCGACGGCGATCTTCGGCGACCCCGACCACGTCCAGTACCGGGTCATCACCTCCGGCCAGCGGCTCCAGGCGCTCCAGGACGGCACCGTGGACGTGGTGGCGCGGACGTTCTCGGTGACGTGCGCCCGCTGGGCGGAGATCGCGTTCTCCGCCGTGTACTTCCAGGCGGGCCAGAAGCTGCTCGTGAGCGCGGACTCCCCGGTCCAGGGGTTCGACGACCTGGCGCCGGACACCCGGGTGTGTGCGCCGTCGGGCACCACCACACTCACCCGGCTGGAGGAGTACGACGTCGAGGCGGTCCCCGCCGCGACCCACACCGAGTGCCTCGCGCTGTTCCAGCAGGGTCAGGTCGACGCCATCACGGGCGACGACACGATCCTGGCGGGGTTCGCGGCGCAGGACCCGTACGCGAGCGTGGTCGGCGCCGCCATCAGCGCCGAGCCGTACGGCGTGGGGATCGCGGCCGACGACGTCGACCTCGTGCAGTTCGTCAACGCGGTGCTCGCGCAGCGCGTGGCGGACGGTCGCTGGCAGGCCTCCTACGACCGGTGGCTCGCCCCCGCGCTGGGCGCCGGGACCGGGGCGCCGACGCCCGTGTACGGGCGGACGCCGTGACCGCGCCGCCGCTGCGCGCCCCCGAACCGGTCCCGGCGCCGGTCCCGCCCGGCCGCCTCGGCGAGTCGATCGGGCAGCAGGCGCTCCTGGACTACCAGGTCGCGCTGCACCGCTGGCTCGAGGACCGCCGCACCGAGCTGGACCGCCTGGACCGCGCCGCGCAGGCCGCCCGGGACGCGCAGGCGGTGACCGGGGACGTGGTGCTGGCGATGTCGATGTGGGAGTCGGTGCGCAGCCGCGCGGAGGAGCTGCGCACGCTGTGGGACTCGGGTCGCGCCGATGCGCTCGCCCGCGAGCGGATGTCCCGGGTGATCTGGGGCCGCCTCGACGGCGCGCCCGTCCCGGGCGACCCGACGGCCGCGACCAGCACGGTCTCGCTCGCCGAGGCCACCACGCTCGCCGACGCGCTCGTGCGCCAGCTGCGCACGCGGCTGGCGTTCGACCCCGACCAGGCCGACGTCACCGCGCGCCTGCGGGCCGTGCGCGCGAGCCTCGTGCGCAGCGGCGACCTCGTGCGCGACGGCGAGCCCGAGGCCGAGGCGGTCGCGCGCGTCCGCGGTGCGTGGGAGCGCGTGACGGCCGACTCGACCCGCGGCGCCGACGTGACCGGTCCGCTCGGCGAGCTCGAGGTGGCGTCGGCGCGCGTCGAGCGTGACGCGATCGTCGCCGCGGCCCGGCGGCACGAGGCGCAGCGCGACCACGCACGGGCCACGTCGCTCGCGCAGCAGCTCGAGGCCCGGGAGGCCGGGCTGGCCGAGCTCGTGGAGCGGTGCCGACGCGAGATCGCCACGCCCCCGCGGCTCGCCGTGCCGGACGTGTCCCGGCTCGGCGACGTGCCCACCGAGGCCGAGGCGCTCGCGGCCTACCTCACACGGCTCGAGGCGGTGGCCCGCGCCATGGACACCGTCGAGGACGCCTACACCACGCCGCTGCGCACGCGGGCCTCGCTGCGGTTCCGGCTCGCGCGGCTCACCGAGCGCGCCGCGGGCAACGGGCGGGACGCCTCGCCCACCGTCCGCGCCGCGCTGGCCGAGGCGAGCGACGCCGTCGCCGCCTCGCCCTGCGACGTCACCCTCGCCGAGGACCTCGTCGACCTGGCCGACGTCGTCACGGCGCCGCTGAAGCACGGGAGGTCCCGATGACCGCACCAGTGACCGGTGAGCGGTGCACCCAGCCCGGGTGCACCGGTGTCCTGGAGGACGGCTACTGCAACGTGTGCGGCATGCCGGCGCAGGACCCGGCCGGGGGGCAGACAGGCCTGGCGACCCACCGGGCGGCCGGTTCCGCGGCGCTCGGCACGGGTGTCGCGGGGGCGGGCTCGGCGGGTTCGGCGCCCCCGAGCGGGCCGGCGAGCCGGCACACCCCCGCCGAGGTCGCCCCGGGCTCGACCCGCTTCGCGGCGTCGTCCTCGACGCGGCTCGCGAGCGCCGCCGTCGGGTCGGCCCGCGGGTCGCGCGTCACGCGCCGGCTCGGCACCACCTCGACGCGGCTGCGGACGCAGCGCATCGGCGCGGGCCTCACGTCCGTGCCGGCGACGCCCGTCGAGGACCCGCTCAAGGCGGTCCTCGCCCGACCCGAGGTGGCCGAGCGCAAGCGGTTCTGCCCGAGCTGCGGGACCGCCGTCGGGCGCTCGCGCGACGGCGTGCCCGGCCGCACCCAGGGGTTCTGCCCCCACTGCGGAGCGCGGTTCGACTTCGAGCCGCAGCTCAAGGCCGGCGACCTGCTCGGCGGCCAGTACGAGGTGGTCGGCGCGCTCGCGCACGGCGGCCTCGGGTGGATCTACCTCGCACGCGACCGCAACGTCTCGGGTCGGTTCGTCGTGCTCAAGGGCCTGCTGAACTCGGGCGACCGGGACGCGTACGAGGCGGCGATCGCCGAACGCGAGTTCCTCGCCGAGGTCGAGCACCCGCTGATCGTCGAGATCTACAACTTCGTGATGCACGAGGGTGCGGGCTACACGGTCATGGAGTTCGTCGGCGGCAAGTCGCTGCGCGAGATCCTCGAGGAGCGCCGCGCGGCCAAGGGGGGCGTCGTCGACCCGCTTCCGGTGGACCAGGCGCTGGCCTACATCCTCGAGATCCTGCCCGCGTTCGCGTACCTGCACGACCACGGGCTGCTCTACTGCGACTTCAAGCCCGACAACGTGATCCAGCAGGGCGAGGGACTCAAGCTCATCGACCTCGGCGGCGTGCGGCGCGCGACCGACGAGACCTCGGCGATCTTCGGCACCGTCGGGTACCAGGCGCCCGAGGTGCCGACCGACGGGCCGTCGGTCGCCTCGGACATCTACACGATCGGTCGCACGCTCGTGACGCTCGTGCTCGACTTCCGCGGCAACACCTCGACCTTCGCGGCGTCGCTGCCGTCGGTCGCGGACACCCCGGTGTTCCAGACCTACGACTCCTTCTACCGGCTCGTGGCGAAGGCGTGCGCGCTGGACCCGTCCGACCGGTTCGCGAGCGTGGACGAGCTGCGCTCCCAGGTGCTCGGCGTGCTGCGCGAGGTGGTCGCGACCGACCGCGGCCCGGGCAGCCCGGCGCTGTTCTCTGCCGCGTCGCCGCACTTCGAGGCGCCGCTCGTGGACGCCGTGGACGCGCCGCTCGCGTGGAGCGAGCTGCCTGCGCTCAAGGTCGACCCGGGCGACCCGATGGCGACCTGGCTCGCCGGGGTGACCGACCCGGTGGGCCGGCTGCAGGCGCTGCGGGGCGCGGCGCAGGACACCGTCGAGGTGCGCCTCGCGCGGATCCACGCCGCGATCCAGGCCGGCCAGCCCTCGCTCGCGGAGCAGGGCATCGCCGAGGTGCTTGCCGAGGACCCGTGGGAGTGGCGCGCCCTGTGGCTGCAGGGCCTGCACGAGCTCGCGGCCGCCAGCCCCGTGGCCGCCCGCGCGTCCTTCAACGCGGTGTACGGCCAGGTGCCCGGCGAGCTCGCACCCAAGCTCGCGCTCGCCACGACCTGCGAGCTGAGCGGTGAGCTCGACGTGGCCGAGCAGCTCTACGTGGTGTGCGCGCGGTCGGACGCGAACTACACCGCGCCGTGCGCGTTCGGGCTCGCCCGGATCCGCGCGCGTCGCCAGGACGTGGACGGCACGCTGCGCGCGCTCGACCTCGTGGCCCGCACCCGCGCGTCCTACCCCGTGGCGCGGGCGCGTCGGGCCGGCGTGCTCGTGAGCACGGCGAGCTCGCTGGCCGGCGTCGACGACGCGCTGACCAGCATCAAGGGTGTTCCGATCGAGCCCGAGCAGCGCGCCGACCTCGAGATCGCGGCGTACTCGACCGCGCTGGCGCTCGTGCTGGACGGGGCCGGGGCGTCCGGTGGCGGCTCGGGTGGCTCGGGTGGTGCTGGTGGCGCGGGCGGGAGGGGCCGGAAGGCTCAGCCCTCGGCCGTGGGACTCGGGGGCGCCGGCGGTGTGCTCGCGCAGGAGCGCCCTCTGCGGCTCGCGCTCGAGCGCGCGTACCGGGTCCGCGCGAGGCTGGCCGACGACGAGGGCGAGCGCGTGGCGCTCGTCGACCGAGCGAACGAGGTGCGACCGTGGACGAGGACATGACGACGGAGTCGGGGCAGGACGAGCAGCCGACCCAGGCGCTGCCCGCGCGCGGCGCGGTGCGGCCGGGCGAGGGGGCGCCCGGCGGCGGGGCCGCGGGGGCCGAGCCGGCGGCGGGTGGCATCGCCGCCGGCGCGGGCGAGCCTGCGCCGGGGATCGTCGCGGCCACGACGGATGAGCCTGCCGCGGCGCCGGGCGAGCCCGGTGAGCCGGCCGCGGCGCCGGATGAGCCTGGTGAGCCGGGCGAGCCCGGTGAGCCGGCCGCGAGTGCGGACACCGACGGCGCGACGGCGAACGTTCCGTCGCTGGCGTGTCCCGTGTGCGGTGCGCTCGGCCCGGCGACGGACAGCTTCTGCGAGGCGTGCGGCACGCCGCTGCGCGCGAGCGCGGTCCCGCCCGCCGGCGGCCAGGCGTCCGCCGCGCCGGCGGGCCCCGCCGCACCGGCGACGCCCGCGACCGACCCGGTCGGCGCCCAGACCCCGGACGACCCGGGCGGCGCCGCGGGCGAGGCCGCACCGGCGCCGTTCGGGACGCCGGGGTCGAACCCGGAGGGTCTGGCCGGGGCCTCCCCGTTCGGGACGCCTGGCTCCGCGGCCGGGGGCCACGCCGTCGCCTACCCGGTGGGCGACCCGGCCGCCGCCGGCGCACCCCCCGCCCCGGGCGCGCCGACTGCAGCGGCGGCGCCCGCCGTCGGGCACGACCCGACGGCGACGCTCGGCCCCGGCGTGCGCGAGTGCTCGCGCTGCGGGGGGACCATTGCCTCGGACGGCTACTGCCTCGAGTGCGGCGAGCGCGCGGCCCTGCCGCGCGACCACTTCCGCAGCGCCCCTGCGCCGTGGCTGGGCGGAGTCTGCGACCGCGGGGTCGTGCACACGCGGAACGAGGACGCGATGGCGCTCGCCGTGAGCGGCGGCGGGGCGGTGCTCGTGGTGTGCGACGGCGTGTCGTCGGCGCGGGACTCCGACGTCGCCAGCCTCGCCGCGTGCGAGGCCGCGGCGACCGAGCTGCTCGCGCAGCTGGACCGGACGCCGGGCCCGGAGCGCGAGCAGCAGCTCCTCGACGCCGTCGCGCGGGCGGCCGTCACCGCGAACACCGCCGTGGTCGCGACGGGCGGGGCCGCGGCGCACGGCGCTGCGCAGCAGGGCTCCGCCGCCGGGGCGGACGCCGCCGAGGGAGCAGACGCCGCCGGGGCCGACGCCGCGCTGACGGGAGCCGCGACGGGGGGGGAGGACTCGCCGTCGTGCACGTACGTCGCCGCGGTGGTCGAGGGACCGGTGGTGGCCGTCGCCTGGCTCGGGGACTCGCGCGCGTACTGGTTCCCCGACGCCGGTACGCCGGTGCGGCTCACGAACGACCACTCGTGGGCCGCCGAGATGATCGCGCTCGGCATGCCACGCGCCGAGGCGGAGGCCGCGCGGCACGCCCACGCGATCACGCGGTGGCTCGGCGCGGACGCTCCGGACCTCGCGGCCGGCACCACGCTGCTGGAGGTCGCCGACCCGGGCTGGCTGCTGCTGTGCAGCGACGGGCTGTGGAACTACTGCTCCGAGCCGGAACCGCTCGCGGCGCTCGTGCGCCAGAGCGTGCAGGAGGCGCAGGGCGACCCGACCGAGTCGGCCGCGGCGCTCGTGCGGTGGGCGAACGGCCAGGGCGGGCGGGACAACGTGACGGCCGCGCTCGCGCGGCTCGGGCGATGACACCGTCGGCGACCCCGAGGGCGACCCCCGCACCGGCCTCGAGCGAGACCCCGTGGGTGGGCCCGACTAGGCTGGGCGGGCCGACGAAGGAGCAGGTGAGGGAGCACGATGGCGACGTTCAGCGCTGAGGTCTTCTCCAACCAGTACGTGCCCGAGGGGGCCACGGACGTCCACGCGATCGTCTCCGTGACGGCGTCGGGCTCCGGCTCGGGCGCCGCGGGGGACTACGGCGCGACGGGCGCCGGCGCTGCGGAGATCATCATCTTCGACAGCTCGGGCTCGATGTCCGGGCGCAACCTGCAGTCCGCCAAGTACGCCGCGTCGGTCGCGGTGGACCAGATCGTGGACGGCACGTGGTTCGCGATCGTCGCGGGCAGCCACGTCGCCACGCGGGTGTTCCCCTACCCCAACGCACCCGTGCAGATCGTGCGGATGGAGCCGGCCGCGCGGGCCGAGGCCAAGCGCGCCATCGAGCGGGTCACCGCGACGGGCGGCACCGCGATGAGTTCGTGGCTCATGCTCGCGGACCAGATCTTCGCGACCGTTCCCGCGGGAGTGCGCAAGCACGCGATCCTCCTCACCGACGGCAAGAACGAGTCGGAGCCGGCCGGCAACCTGCAGCGGGCGATCGCCGCGGTGCAGGGTCACTTCCAGTGCGACGCGCGCGGCGTGGGCGACCGGTGGATCGTCGAGGAGGTGCGGCAGATCGCGACCGCGCTGCTCGGCACCGTCGACCTCATCGCCGACCCGTCGGGTATCCCCGCCGACTTCGAGCGGCTCATGCGCGCCTCGATGGCGCGCACCGTGAACGACGCGCAGCTACGCGTCTGGGCGCCGCAGGGCGCCCAGCTGCTGTTCGTGCGCCAGGTCGCGCCCACGCTCGAGGACCTCACCGCGCGCCGGATCGTGGTGAACCCGCTGACCGGCGACTACCCGACCGGCGCGTGGGGCGACGAGGAGCGCGAGTACCACGTCGCGGTCCGCGTGCCGTCCCGCCCGCTCGGCGCGGAGCAGCTTGTGGCGCGCGTGCAGGTCGTGGTGGGCGGCCAAGTCGCCGCGTCCGGACTGGTCAAGGCCACGTGGTCAGCCGACCCGTCGCTCACGGCGCGGATCAGCCCCGAGGTCGCGCACTACACGGGCCAGGCCGAGCTCGCCTCGGTGATCCAGGAGGGTCTCGCGGCCAAGGCGGCGGGCGACGAGGCGACGGCAACCGTGAAGCTCGGCCGCGCCGTCCAGCTCGCGCAGCAGACCGGCAACGACGAGGCCACCTCGCGGCTGCGCCGCGTCGTCGAGATCGACGATCCGGAGCGTGGCACCGTGCGGCTGCGCCGCGAGGCCTCCCGCCTCGACGAGATGGCGCTCGACACGGGCTCCACGAAGACCACCCGCGTGCGGAAGTGAGGGTCCGATGAGCGCCGTCTGTCCGAACGGACACCTGTCGGAGGCCACCGACTACTGCGACACGTGCGGTGAGCCGATCGCTTCGGCGGCCTCGCCGTCGCCGGCCCCGGTCGCTCCTGCCGCATCCGCACCCGCCGGGGCGAGCGCGGGTCAGGCGTGCCCGAACTGCGGGGCGACGGCCGCCGCCGGCGCCCTGTTCTGCGAGAACTGTGGCTACGACTTCACCACGGGCACGGCGCCCCAGCCGTTGACCCCGCCCGATGGCGTCGCGTCCGGCGGTCTGCTCGACCTCGGCTCGCCCGTGGGTGCGCCGGGGCAGGCCTCCGGCCCGGGCGCGACGGCGAGCGGAAGTCCGGCGGCGGCGGCGGGCGAGCCGGACCCGGGAGCCGACCCGGCCGCTGCGGCGGCGAGTGCGCCGGGTGCTGCTGAGGGTGAGCCCGCATCGACCGGGGACGGCGGTGCCCCCGAGGGCGAGGGCGGCGGCGGAGGCGACGGCGGACCGGCCGAGCCGGGCGCTGACCCCTCCTCCGACCCCGACCCCGCGGCGGCCCACGTCGCACCCGAGGCGAGCGAGGCTGCGACGGGGGGCTCGCCGTCGGGCGTCCCGTTCACGCCGGCCGCGCCGGCGCTCGCGGACGCGTGGGTGGCGGAGATCTGGATCGACCCGGACTGGTACGCCGAGCAGCAGCCGGAGGACCCCATGCCGAGCGTCGGGATGCCGACGCTCGTCCCGCTGCGGCTCGCGACCCTGCTCGTGGGGCGGCCCTCGCGCTCGCGCGGCATCCACCCGGACCTCGACTGCGGCGCCGACACCGGGGTGTCCCGGCGGCACTGCCAGCTCACGTCGGACGGGCAGCGCTGGTGGGTCGAGGACCTGCAGTCCGCGAACGGCACGTACGTCAGCCCGGTCGGCGAGCCGCTGCCGGTGACGCCGCTGCCGCCGGGGGAGCGCCGCGAGATCGACGAGGGCAGCCGGATCTTCGTGGGCGGGTGGACCCGCATCGTGGTGCGCCGCGCGCTGCCGGGCGAGGTCTGAGTCGGCGAACGCCGGCCCGACCGCTACGACCAGAACGCGTCGGACCGTCCCGCGCGCCCGTGAAGGGGTAGCCTCCGCAGGGGCGGGGTCAGGCACCCCGCGGCACGCCTACCGATGGAGCCACGCGTGAGCACCCCCAGCGTCAGCTACTCGATCACGGTCCGCCTCGAGCTGCCGTCCCGCCCGAGCGTCGTCTCCACCCTGACGACGGTGGTGGAGCAGGAGGACGGGCTGGTGACCGCCGTCGACGTCTCCGGGTCAGAGACGGACCGGCTCCAGGTCGACCTCACGATTGCCACCGGCGGCGAGGCCGACGCGGCGCGGATCGTCGACGCGCTGCGCGCGATCGACGGCGTCACGATCGGACGCGTCTCCGACCGCGTCTTCCTCGCGCACCTGGGCGGCAAGCTGACGATCGAGTCCCGCGTACCGATCCGGCACCGTGACGACCTCTCCCTCGTCTACACGCCGGGCGTTGCTCGGGTGTCCCGGCAGGTCGCCGACCACCCCGAGGACGCGCGACGGCTCACCATCAAGCGCAACACGATCGCTGTGGTCTCCGACGGCTCCGCGGTGCTCGGGCTCGGCAACATCGGGCCGCTCGGGGCGCTGCCGGTGATGGAGGGCAAGGCCGCGCTGTTCAAGCGGTTCGCCGAGATCGACGCGTTCCCGCTGTGCCTGGACACCCAGGACGTCGAGGAGATCATCGCGACCGTGAAGAACGTCGCGCCGGTGTTCGCGGGCATCAACCTCGAGGACATCTCGGCGCCGCGGTGCTTCGAGGTCGAGCGGCGGCTGCGTGCGGAGCTGGACATCCCGGTGTTCCACGACGACCAGCACGGCACGGGCATCGTCGCGACGGCGGCGCTGCTCAACGCGCTCACGGTGGTGGGCAAGGACATCGGCGAGGTCCGCGTGGTGCTGTCCGGCGCCGGGGCGGCCGGGTCGGCGGTGCTGCGGATGATGCTCGCGGCCGGGGTGAAGCACGCGACGGTGGTCGACGTCGAGGGGATCATCTACGACGGTCGGCCCGGGATGCACGAGTCCCTGCGCTGGATCGCCGAGCGGACGAACGCGCGCGGCCTGACCGGGACGCTCGCCGACGCCATCGTCGGAGCCGACGTGTTCGTGGGCGTCTCCGCGCCCAACATCCTGCGCGAGGAGGACGTCCAGGCCATGGCGCCGAACGCGATCGTGTTCGCGCTGGCCAACCCGACGCCCGAGATCGACCCCGCCATCGCGGCCCGGCACGCCGCGGTCGTGGCGTCGGGGCGCAGCGACTTCGCCAACCAGATCAACAACGTGCTCGCGTTCCCCGGCGTCTTCCGCGGGCTGCTCGACGCGCGCTCCAACACGGTGAACGACGAGATGCTGCTCGCGGCGGCGCGGGCGCTCGCGGCGGTCGTGACGCCGGAGGAGCTCAACCCGACGTACGTCATCCCGAGCGTGTTCCACCCCGAGGTGCACGAGACGGTGGCCGAGGCGGTCCGCCGCGCGGCTGAGCAGGCCCGCTGACCTGCGTCCGGCGCGCCCGCTGACCCCCGCCCCCCGTTCGCGAGAGGTTCTTCGTCCTTTCGCGAGAGGTTCTCCGTCCTTTTCCGAGAGGTTCTCCGTCCTTTTCCGAGAGGTTTTCGGTCGTCTCGCGGCGCGACCGACTTCCTCTCGGGAAAGGACGAACTTCCTCTCGGGAAAGGACGAAGATCACCTCGCGAACGGGGTGGGGCCGGGCAAATGGCTGGACGGCGCTCGTAGCGTCGATGCCATGTCCGACCCCGTCTCGCCGCGCTGGCGCGTCGCGCGCGTCGACCGCACCCGGGTGGTCCTCGTCCCCGACCTGCCCGACGGCGTCGACCCCGCCGAGCGCGCCGCCTCACCCGAGCCCGGCCCCGACCTGCCCGACGGCGTCGACCCC